>NZ_JBMMMZ010000010.1:123904-266339 GCF_049725035.1 Streptomyces sp. XH2
TTTGACTCGGTGGGGTGTGGCCTGGGGGGGCCCCGTGCCGGGGGCCCCGCCACTCTTCACTGAGACCCTCTTGGAGAACCCACGTGGCTCACCTTCCCGGCCGCCCGCGCACGCGCGCGGTGCAGCGCATCGCCACCGCGGCGATAGCCGCCGCCCTGGTCGGCACCACCGCCGGCACGGCCCTGGCCGACGGCCCCAAGACCCCCTCTTCCGGGCGCGCCGCCGCCGCGGCCGAGCGGGCGACGAAGCTGCCCGCCGACACGTCGTTCACGCACCGCTCCGAGGCGCTGCGCGGCGAGGCGAAGTCCGGCGACTACCCCACGTCGGGCGCCGTGGCCCCGCAGGCCCCGCGCCTCGCGGCCCCCCGCAAGGGCGTCAAGGCCGACGGCCCCATCGCCGAGGCCCCCTTCATCCCCCTCAGCGCCGTCAACAACGACGACCTGTACTTCTACTGGCCCGACGGCAAGGGCGGCATCACGCCCAAGGAGTACGTCACCAACGGCTGGAGCGCGATCAACTCCGCCGCCCGCGTCGACCACGACCGGGACGGCATCGCCGACGGCCTGTACGTCCGCGACAACGCGCAGAACATCATCTTCGCGCCGGCCGGCAAGAGCCCGAGCATCGTGGCGGACGACTGGGGCCAGTACGACCAGTTCATGTCCCCCGGCAACCTCGGCGGCGGCAAGGAGTCGGACATCCTCGTCCGCGACCGCGAGGGCGTCCTGTGGCTCTACCTCGCCTACCCGGACGGCACGCTCACCGGCCGCAAGAAGGTCGGCCCCGGCTGGAACCAGTTCACCGAGATCGCCGGCCGCGGCGACCTCACGGGTGACGGCAAGGCCGACATCGTCGCCCGCGACAAGGACGGCGTCCTGTGGCTCTACAAGGGCACCGGCGACTACACCAAGCCGTTCGAGTACAAGCAGCGGATCGGCGGCGGCTGGAACCAGTTCAGCAAGCTGGTCGGCACCGGTGACGTCGACCTGGACGGCAAGGCCGACCTCATCGCGCGCGACAAGGACGGCGCGCTGTGGCTGTACCGCGGCACGGGCCGCACGGACCAGCCGTACGACTACAAGGTGAAGATCGGCAACTCGGGCTGGAACCAGTACGGCCTGATGTTCTGACACGGCTCGCGAGGCGGGCCCGTCCGGGACGGCAGGGCCCCGGACGGGCCCGCCCGCGCGCGCTCAGCTCCCCGTACCGGGAAGCCACCACCGCCGGATCGCACGGGCCAGCGCACGCACCGGCCGGAAGAGGGCCAGGGCGAGCCCCGCGACCGGGAGGGTCAGCAGCAGCACCTGCAGGCACGCCGTCACCGTGCCGAGGACCTGGTACCCGGACGAACCGGAATGGGCGTTCTGCAGGAGCAGCTCGACGGTCCGCCAGTCGGCCCGCAGCAGGTCCGGCAGGTTGACGAGCACCCAGCCCAGCTGCAGCGTGAGCGCCGGCACCAGGAACAGGACCCACGCCGCGACCACGATCTGCGGCCACCGCTTGAGCGCGCGCAGCCGCTCGTCCTCCGGGCGCCGCAGGACGACCCGCTTCAGGATCGGGGCGATGTACTTGAACAGGTCGGGGATGCCGACCAGGTCGGCGACGATGTAGTAGCCGTCGAACCGGAGCGTGGGCAGCAGCTGCTGGACCATCTCCAGGTGGACGGAGAGGACCGCCACCAGCAGCAGCGGGCTCCCGGTCGCCCCGTACGCCGCCAGCAGGACCAGCACGAAGAGCGCGTTGAAGTAGACGCCGCCCAGGTCGGCGCGGATGCGGCCGCCGCGGCCGAGCCGGTAGGAGTTGGTGATGTCGGTGTAGAACGCGGGCCACACCAGGTAGATGCCGCAGCCCATCCGCCCCGGCCGTACGCCTCCGTAGCGGCAGGCCGCGCCGTGGCCCAGCTCGTGGAAGACGCACGAGGCGATGGCCAGGGCCACCACGAGGAGGACGTCGGCGGGCGACGACAGCACGGACCGCAGCGCCGTGCCGGTGTCCTGCGTCGCCCACAGCCACGCCTCGCCCGCCACGAACGCGAGGAGCGTCCCCGCTACGAGCGCCGGCCGGAACAGCCAGGCGAAGACGCCGGAGAGGAACCACGTGACGTGCTCCGGGACGACCGCCAGCCGGAACCGGAAGGCGAGGAACGGATCGTTCTTGCGCACCTGCGGGGGCGGTGAGCCGTCGCTGTAGGTCGTGATGCCGAGCGGGGCGAGCTTCTTGTCGAGGAGGAAGACGACGTGGTCCGCCGTGAACCGCCGCCCGGTCTCCCGGCTGAGCCGCTCGGCCACGCCCGCCACGGGCCGGCCGTCGTCCAGCGCCCGCGCGACCTGGTAGAGCAGTGGGGGCAGGCGGACGATCTGCCCGTCGGGGCGGCAGACCAGGTGCGGCGGTTCGCGGTAGCCGGAGTCCTCGAACTCTCCGACCAGTTCGGTACCGGCCACCAGCGCGGGCAGTGTCATTCTGCGCTCTCCGTAAGGGGGGACAGCGTACGGGGCAGGACCGGACGCACCCGGCCCTGCCCCTGATGCACGCGTGCGGACGTCAGTGGCTGGAGACGGCCGCCGGGATGCAGGTCAGGTCGGAGGCCGGGGCCGTGGACGGCAGGCCGAGCGAGCCGAACAGGCCCGGCGTGCCCGGGTGGTTCGTGGACTGGCAGGCCGACAGCGCCACGGTGCCGTGGTCGTGCGGCTGCGGGGCGAACACGCCGCCGCCCGTGGCCGCCGCGGAGCTGCTGCTGGAGCTGCCGGCACCGGCGCCGGAGCCGCCGTCGCCGTCACCGTGGCCGAGCGCGAGCGGGGTGGCCAGGATGCCCATGACCGTGCGCTCGGGCAGCAGCTCGCCCGCGACGCCGTCGAGTTCCTCGAAGCTGATGGCGTTGTCCATTCCATTCCCCTTTTCTGATTACGGGTCAGTGCTCAATGGCTGGAGATGGCCGCGGGAATGCACGTCGTCGTGTAGCCGGGGTCCTGGGACGCGAGCCCCAGGAAGACGAGGAGCGGAGGACTTCCCGCGTTCTGCCGGTACTGGCAGGCGTAGGCGACCGTCGTGCCGTGGTCGGTCTTCACCATCACCGGGTGGACCGGCTGGTCGGTGCCCGCCGACAGCACGCTCGACAGCGCGAGCCGAGGGGGGAGTTCTTCGCCCGAGAGGCGTTCGAGTTCCCCGAAAGTGACGGCGGATTCCATGGTTGTTCCCTCCCTGGGGGACCGCATCGTCCCGGCGTCGATCCCCGCCGGAGATTAACCAGGAGCGGAATGTCCAACACTTCGCCAACGCCCCGATCACCCGGACGAGTTGGGATTTGCCCCCAGGGGGTGCAGGGGCGAACGCGCGTCCCCGGCGCAGGAGTTAACCCGCGTGCCCCCGGAAACGCGGAAGGGCCGCACCCCGTACGAGACGGGGTGCGGCCCTGTGCCGCTCGGCTGTGCTGCCGGAACCGCTTACTTGCGGATCAGGGAGCGCAGCACGTACTGCATGATGCCGCCGTTGCGGTAGTAGTCGGCCTCACCGGGGGTGTCGATGCGGACGACCGCGTCGAACTCGACACCGGTGTCGGTGGTGACCTTGACCGTGCTCGGGGTGGTGCCCTCGTTCAGCTCGGTGATGCCCGCGATGGAGAAGGTCTCCTCGCCGGTCAGGCCGAGCGAGTCGGCCGACTGGCCGGCCGGGAACTGGAGCGGCAGGACGCCCATGCCGATGAGGTTCGAGCGGTGGATGCGCTCGTACGACTCGGTGATGACGGCCTTGACGCCGAGGAGGGCCGTGCCCTTGGCCGCCCAGTCGCGGGACGAGCCGGAGCCGTACTCCTTGCCGCCCAGGATGACCAGCGGGATGCCGGCGGCCTGGTAGTTCTGCGAGGCGTCGTAGATGAAGGAGACGGGGGCGCCTTCCTTCGTGAAGTCGCGGGTGAAGCCGCCCTCGGTGCCCGGCGCGATCTGGTTGCGCAGGCGGATGTTGGCGAACGTACCGCGGATCATGACCTCGTGGTTGCCGCGGCGGGAGCCGTAGCTGTTGAAGTCACGACGCTCGACACCGTGCTCGGTGAGGTACTGGCCGGCCGGGGTGTCGGCCTTGATGGCACCGGCCGGGGAGATGTGGTCGGTGGTGACCGAGTCGCCGAGCTTCGCCAGCACGCGGGCGCCGGAGATGTCGGTGACCGGGGTGGTCTCCATCGTCATGCCCTCGAAGTACGGGGGCTTGCGGACGTAGGTGGACTCGGCGTCCCACTCGAAGGTGTTGCCGGTCGGGATCGGCAGGGCCTGCCACTGGGCGTCGCCCGCGAAGACGTCCTGGTAGGACTTGTTGAACATGTCCTCGCCGATGGCGTTGGCCACGACGTCGTTGACCTCGGCCTCGGACGGCCAGATGTCCTTGAGGAAGACCGGGTTGCCGTCGGTGTCCGTACCCAGGGCGTCCTTGGTGATGTCCACCTTCATGGAGCCCGCGATGGCGTACGCGACGACCAGCGGCGGGGAGGCCAGGTAGTTCATCTTGACGTCGGGGTTGATCCGGCCCTCGAAGTTGCGGTTGCCGGAGAGCACCGAGGTGACGGCCAGGTCGTGGTCGTTGACGGCCTTGGAGACCTCCTCCGGCAGCGGGCCGGAGTTGCCGATGCAGGTGGTGCAGCCGTAGCCGACGAGGTTGAAGCCGACCTTGTCGAGGTACGGGGTCAGGCCCGCCTTGTCGAAGTAGTCGGTGACGACCTTCGAGCCCGGGGCGAGGGTGGTCTTGACCCACGGCTTGCGGGTCAGGCCCTTCTCGACCGCCTTCTTCGCGACGAGGGCCGCGGCCACCATCACGTACGGGTTCGAGGTGTTGGTGCAGGAGGTGATCGCGGCGACGGTGACGGCGCCGTGGTCGATCTCGTAGGTCGAGCCGTCGGGGGCGGTGACGGTGACCGGGTTGGTCGGCACGCCGTTGGACGCGGCCGGGGCGTCGGAGGCCGGGAAGGACTCCTCGCCGGCCTCGTCGGCGGTGGAGACGTAGTTGAGGACGTCACGCTCGAACTGGGCCTTGGCCTCGGCGAGGACGATGCGGTCCTGCGGGCGCTTCGGGCCGGCGATCGACGGGACGACCGTCGACAGGTCGAGCTCCAGCTTCTCGGAGAAGTCGGGCTCGGCGGCCGGGTCCAGCCAGAGGCCCTGCTCCTTGGCGTACGCCTCGACGAGCGCGACCTGCTGCTCGGAGCGGCCGGTGAGCTTGAGGTAGTTCAGGGTCTCGCCGTCGATCGGGAAGATCGCGGCGGTGGAGCCGAACTCCGGCGACATGTTGCCGATGGTGGCGCGGTTGGCCAGCGAGGTGGCGGCGACGCCCTCGCCGTAGAACTCGACGAACTTGCCGACGACGCCGTGCTTGCGCAGCATCTCGGTGATCGTGAGGACGAGGTCGGTGGCGGTGGTGCCGGCCGGGAGCTCACCGGTCAGCTTGAAGCCGACGACGCGCGGGATCAGCATGGAGACCGGCTGGCCGAGCATCGCGGCCTCGGCCTCGATGCCGCCGACGCCCCAGCCGAGCACGCCGAGGCCGTTGACCATGGTGGTGTGCGAGTCGGTGCCGACGAGGGTGTCGGGGTACGCCTGGCCGCCCCGGACCATGACGGTGCGGGCCAGGTGCTCGATGTTCACCTGGTGGACGATGCCGGTGCCCGGGGGGACGACCTTGAACTCGTCGAAGGCGGTCTGGCCCCAGCGCAGGAACTGGTAGCGCTCCTTGTTGCGGCCGTACTCCAGCTCGACGTTCTGGCCGAAGGCGTCCTTCGTGCCGAACTTGTCGGCGATGACGGAGTGGTCGATGACCAGCTCGGCCGGGGCCAGCGGGTTGATCTTCGCCGGGTCGCCGCCGAGCTCCTTGACGGCCTCACGCATGGTGGCGAGGTCGACGACGCAGGGGACGCCGGTGAAGTCCTGCATGATCACGCGGGCCGGCGTGAACTGGATCTCCTGGCTGGGCTGGGCCTGCGAGTCCCAGTTGCCCAGCGCGCGGATGTGATCGGCGGTGATGTTCGCGCCGTCCTCCGTGCGGAGCAGGTTCTCCAGCAGCACCTTCAGGCTGTAGGGAAGGCGCGCGGAGCCCTCGACCTTGTCCAGCCGGAAGATCTCGTACGACTCGTCGCCCACCTGCAGCGTGCTGCGGGCGTCGAAGCTGTTCGCCGACACGACAGTCTCCTTCATGCATGAATTCGCGTACTGCGGCCATCCTGCCGCCCCACGGTCCCGCCGATCCGATAAGGTGTGCCTTAGTTAGGCATGCCTTACTGGCGCGACAGCGGTACGCCTCTCGGCAGATATCTCGATGTCGAGATAACTCTAATACATCGCTGAGGAACGGTCATGTCCTGACGGGACCGATCCATGCCCTGACAGGACCGGCCCGCGCGGTCCGGGCCCTGGTGCGAGGGCGCGGGGGGGCCGGTGGAGAGCTCGGGGCCGGTACGGCCATTCCGGTGGCGCGGCGGCGAGGACGGCCCGTGGTGAGCGTCACCCGCCCTGCCGGGCCGTTCGGGTTTCCGGCGGCCCTCTCAGCCGCGCTCGCCCGTCGCCGCCTCCGCGGCCGCGTCCACCTCGCGCAGGAAGGCCGGAAGGCGGTCGTTCAGCACCTTCACCGGCATGCCGTGCCCGGCACCGGGCACGATCTCCGTCCGCACGTCCGGGATCAGCCGCCGGGCCCGCTCCTCGGCGCGCCGCGCGTCCATGGCCTTGTCGGCGCCGCCGAGCAGGATCAGGACGGGCGTGCTGACGGAGCGCAGTTCCTCGTCGGTCATGTGCTGCGGCTGCGGCAGACGGATACGGAAGCCGGGGATCGCCGCCAGGGTGAGCCGCGTCATGGCCTCGGCCTCCGCCGGGTCCGCGCCCGTGTCGCCGATGAGCCGGGCGAACCAGCGGCGCTGGAACTTCTCGGAACCGCTCAGGAACGCGGCGGCGGCACCGAGGAGGAAGCCCGGCTTCAGGGGGGCCAGGGCGCGGGGCGGCTCGTAGGCGGTCACGGAGGCCACCCGGCCGGGCCGGCGGGCGGCGTGGCCGAGGGCGACCCATCCGCCGTACGAGTGACCGACGAGGTGCGCCCGCTCCAGTCCTAGGCCGGCAAGGACCTCTTCCAGCCAGTCGGCGGTGTCGTCCGCGGTGCGGACGGGAGCCGTCTGCGTGCTGTGGCCCGGCTCGCCCACCCGGTCGACGGCCAGCACGGGCCGGCCGCCTTCGGCGAACGCGGCGACGTGCGGCGCCCACTCCGCGGGCGTGGCGCTCTGACCGTGCAGTAGGACGACCGGGGTGCCGGCGCCGCCTCCGTAGGTGTGCACGCGGGTGGTCCCGAAGGACGTCGCGACGTCCTTCTGCCCACGCGGCTCCGGCCAGAAGGCCATGGCCTTGTCGTAGGCGCCGAGGATCCGCGCGCGGGCGGCTTCGCCGGCGAAGGAACTGATCTGAGTGCCCATGAGGCGGCCTCCCCCCTACGGGTGGCCGGTGCGGCCACCGTCGATTCGATCTTCGCAGGGGGCCGGTCCGGCCCGACAGCCGGGGGGTCACCAGTTCGAGCGGCAGCCGGGCCGAACGGGCGCTCCGCCGGCGGGGAGTGCCGTGTCCTGACCCGGCAGTCCTACCGCCCCGCCAGCCCGCCCCGTACGAGGCTGACGAGTTCCTCGTCGGACACGCCCAGCGCCCGCGCGTCCGCGACCAGGGCGCGGACGCCGTCCGTCAGGCGGGCGCGGCCGGGGGCGGCCGGGTCGGCCGTGACCACCGCGCCGCGGCCGCGGCGGAGTTCGATGAGACCCTCCTCGCGCAGGCGCTGGTAGCCGCGGAGGACCGTGTGGACGTTGACGCCGAGGGAGTCGGCGAGGGCGCGGGCGGCGGGGAGGCGTTCGCCCGGGCGGACGGTGGCGTCGGCTATGGCGCCGCGCACGGCGGCGGCGATCTGGTCGCCGAGCGGGACCGGCGAGCCGTGATCGAGGCGGACGAGCATCTCAGCCTCCTCCGGTCGTCGTACGGGCGCGCTCGGCCAGGGCGCCGAGGAGCGCGGCGGCCGTGGCGGCGTCGTCGACGGTGACGACGAACTCGCTGCCGGTCGTCAGGCGGACCACCACGGCGGGGCCGGAGCGCAGGCCGAAGCCGCTGCGGCCGGGGACGGCGCGGTAGCCCCAGCCGCCGAGGTCGCGCAGCGGCTCGACGTGGCGGTGCCCGGTCTCCGCGATCCGGTCGAGGGGGATGCGGACGCGCGGGCGGGGCAGGCCGAGCACGTGGACGGTGAGGCCGTGCCGGTCGACGGTGACGCGGACGGCGAAGCAGGCGCACAGCGCCACTCCCCCGGCCGCCGGCCCCAGGCCCGCGGCCCAGCCGGCGAGCGGGACCAGGAGGGCGCCGGCCGCCAGGAGGGACGCGCCGCCGACGAGCACGGGGCGCGAGCCGGCGCCGCGGGTCCAGAGCACGCTCTCGCCCTCGCGGAGCACGAAGCGGGGCGCCGGTTCCACGGCGTCCTCCGGCTTCGCCTCCGGCGCCGCGGGGCCGCGCCCGCCGGCCGGCACGCCGAGGCCCGCGGCCGCGGCGGCCACGGCGAGGGCGGCGCCCAGCGTGCCCGGGCCGAGCCGCACCGCGTCGGCCGTCTCCGCCCCGGCGTTGTTCAGGACGACCGCCACGACCACGGTGCCGACGAGGCCCGCGACGGCGCAGCCGAGGCCGACGAGCACGCGGTGGCCGCGCGTCGCGTACACGAGCCCCGTGCAGAGCAGCGCCATGATGAGCAGGATGCCCAGCGCCCCGTACGGGAAGGCGTCGAGGGTCGTGAAGTCGTCGGCGCCGCCGGAACCGGAGAAGTGGGTGGCGACGGGGTCGGGCAGGCGGTCGTGTTGGGCGAGAAAGACCGTCAGGAAGGCGGCGCAGGCCAGCAGATGGGCAGCGGCCACGACGAGGGGCGCACGCAGGCCGCTCACCGGGCGCGGGGACACAGTCATGTCACCTCCGAGTTGTACGCATCGTAATAGAACAACCAATGGCCAGAACCGCCATGCGGATGAAATCTCATATGTGAGATAACGTCTACGGCATGACCGACGCATACCTCGCCCGTATCGGCAAGCTGATCCGTGACGCCCGGCAGCACCGAGGCTGGACCCAGTCGCAGCTCGCGGAAGCCCTCGGCACCAGCCAGAGCGCCGTGAACCGCATTGAGCGAGGAAATCAGAACATCAGCCTTGATATGATCGCCCGCATCGGTGAGGCGCTGGACAGCGAAATCGTCTCCCTCGGTTACGCCGGTCCCATGCATCTCAGGGTGGTCGGCGGCCGCCGGCTCTCCGGCTCGATCGACGTCAAGACCAGCAAGAACGCGTGCGTCGCCCTGCTCTGCGCGACGCTCCTCAACGCGGGCCGCACCACCCTGCGCCGGGTCGCCCGGATCGAGGAGGTCTACCGGATCCTGGAAGTGCTGGGCAGCATCGGCGTCCGCACCCGCTGGATCAACGACGGCAACGACCTGGAGATCGTGCCGCCCGCGGAGCTCGACCTGGCCGCGATGGACACCGAGGCCGCCCGCCGCACGCGCAGCGTCATCATGTTCCTCGGCCCGCTCCTGCACCGCATGGACCACTTCAAGATCCCGTACGCGGGCGGCTGCGACCTCGGCACCCGCACCGTCCAGCCGCACATGACGGCCCTGCGCCACTTCGGCCTGGAGGTCACGGCGACCGACGGCACGTACCACGCGCAGGTCGACCGTTCGGTCGCACCCACCCGGGCGATTGTGCTGACCGAGCGCGGCGACACCGTGACCGAGAACGCCCTCCTGGCGGCCGCCCGCCACGACGGCGTCACCGTCATCCGGAACGCCAGTTCGAACTACATGGTGCAGGACCTCTGCTTCTTCCTGGAGGAGCTCGGCGTCCGCGTCGAGGGCATCGGCACGACCACCCTCACCGTGCACGGCGTCGCCACCATCGACCGCGACGTGGACTACGCGCCCTCCGAGGACCCGGTCGAGGCCATGAGCCTGCTGGCCGCCGCCGTCGTCACCGAGTCCGAACTGACCATCCGGCGCGTGCCGGTGGAGTTCCTGGAGATCGAGCTCGCCGTCCTGGAGGAGATGGGCCTCGACCACGAGCGCAGCCCCGAGTACCCGGCGAACAACGGCCGCACGCGCCTGCTCGACCTGACCGTGCGCCCCTCCAAGCTCCGGGCGCCGATCGACAAGATCCACCCCATGCCGTTCCCCGGCCTGAACATCGACAACGTGCCGTTCTTCGCGGCCATCGCCGCGACCGCCCAGGGCCAGACCCTCATCCACGACTGGGTCTACGACAACCGCGCCATCTACCTCACCGACCTCAACCGCCTCGGCGCCGACGTCAAGCTCCTCGACCCGCACCGCGTCCTCGTCGAGGGCCCCACGCGCTGGCGCTCGGCGGAGATGATGTGCCCGCCGGCCCTGCGCCCCGCCGTGGTCGTCCTCCTGGCCATGATGGCCGCCGAAGGCACGTCCGTGCTCCGCAACGTGTACGTCATCAACCGTGGTTACGAGGACCTGGCCGAACGCCTCAACACGATCGGCGCCCAGATCGAGATCTTCCGGGACATCTAGCGACACGGCGTCCGGGGAGCAGCACACGAACGGCACACCAGCCCGTCCCGCGACGTGTTCGCGGGGCGGGCTGCCGGCTCCGCGACCCCTACGAGCTCGGCGACGACGTCGCCGACCGGCTGCCGGCCCCGGCCGTCTGACGGCTCCCCGGCGCGTGCGCGGCGGGGAGCCGGTGAGCGTTTCGTCGTGGTGAACCGGTCCATCGCGCGTGATCCGCGCCAGGATGGTGGCATGGGATTCCATGTCGATTCCGAGGCCGGGCGGCTGCGCCGCGTCATACTGCACCGCCCCGGCCTGGAGCTGAAGCGGCTCACGCCCTCCAACAAGGACGCTCTGCTCTTCGACGACGTGCTGTGGGTGCGCCGGGCGCGCGCCGAGCACGACGGGTTCGCGGACGTGCTGCGCGAGCGCGGGGTCGAGGTGCACTTCTTCCAGGACCTGCTGGAGGAGAGCCTGACGGTCCCGGAGGCGCGGGAGCTGGTGCTGGACCGGGTCTTCGACGAGAAGGAGTACGGGCCGCTGGCGACGGGCCACCTGCGGGAGGCGTTCGAGGGGCTGCCGGCGGCGGAGCTGGGCGAGTGGCTGGTCGGGGGGATGACCAAGCGGGAATTCCTGGAGCGGTACAGCGAGCCGGTCTCGGTGCGCTTCCACGCCATGGAGCTGGACGACTTCCTGATCAACCCGCTGCCCAACCACCTCTTCACCCGGGACACCTCGGCCTGGGTCTACGACGGGGTGTGCGTCAACGCGATGCGCTGGCCCGCGCGTTGGCACGAGACCGTGCACTACGAGGCGCTGTACCGCTACCACCCGCTGTTCTCGGGCGGCGGCTTCCACGTCTGGTCCGAGGGACAGGCGGCCTATCCGTCGACGATCGAGGGCGGTGACGTGCTCGTGATCGGCGAGGGCGCCGTGCTGATCGGCATGAGCGAGCGGACCACTCCGCAGGCCGTGGAAATGCTCGCCCACCGGCTCTTCGCCGCCGGCTCGGCCCGGACGATCGTGGCGCTGGACATGCCCAAGCGGCGCGCGTTCATGCACCTGGACACGGTGATGACGATGGTGGACGGGGACACGTTCACGCAGTACGCCGGGCTCGGGATGCTCCGCTCGTACACGATCGAGCCGGGTGTGGGCGAGCGCGAGCTGAAGGTCACCGACCATCCGCCGGAGCACATGCACCGCGCGATCGCCGCCGCGCTGGGCCTGGACTCGGTGCGGGTGCTGACCGCGACGCAGGACGTGCACGCGGCGGAGCGGGAGCAGTGGGACGACGGCTGCAACGTGCTGGCCATCGAGCCGGGCGTGGTGGTGGCCTACGAGCGGAACGCGACGACCAACACGCACCTGCGGAAGAACGGCATCGAGGTGATCACCATCCCGGGCAGCGAGCTGGGGCGCGGGCGGGGCGGGCCGCGGTGCATGAGCTGCCCGATCGAGCGGGACGCCGTCTGAGCGCCCGGGACCTGAGACACATCGCACACTTGATTGCATAGCAATACGGATGTTCGTATAGTTTCACTCTTCTGCAGCAGTCGTGAGCATCCCGTGAGCAAGCTAGGAGTCCCAATCCCATGGCGACAGACCTCAAGGGCCGTCACTTCCTCAAGGAGACGGACTTCACCGCCGAGGAGTTCCACAGCCTCGTCGAGCTCGCCGCCGAGCTCAAGGCCGCCCGGCAGACCGGCGTCGAGGAGCAGCGGCTCCTCGGCCGCCACATCGCGCTCGTCTTCGAGAAGACCTCGACCCGGACCCGCTGCGCCTTCGAGGTGGCGGCGGGCGACCAGGGGGCCCGCACGACCTTCCTCGACCCCGCGAGCTCCCAGATCGGGCACAAGGAGTCGGTGAAGGACACCGCCCGGGTGCTCGGCCGGATGTTCGACGCCATCGAGTACCGGGGGCACGGGCAGGACGTGGTGGAGGAGCTCGCCGCGCACGCGGGGGTGCCGGTCTACAACGGCCTGTCGGACGAGTGGCACCCCACGCAGATGCTCGCCGACGTCCTCACCATGTCCGAGCACACGGCCAAGTCCCTGGACCACGTCACCTTCGCCTACCTCGGCGACGCCCGCTACAACATGGGCAACTCCTACCTCATCACGGGCGCCCTCCTCGGCATGGACGTGCGCATCGTGGCGCCCGAGGAGCTGTGGCCCGCCCCCGAGGTCATCGCGGACGCGCGGCGGCTCGCCGCGGCGAGCGGGGCGCGGGTCAAGCTCACGGAGGACGTCGCCGAGGGCGTGAAGGGCGCCGACTTCATCGCCACCGACGTGTGGGTGTCGATGGGCGAGCCCAAGGAGGTGTGGGACGCCCGGATCGCCCTGCTCGGGCCGTACGCCGTGACCATGGACGTGCTGCGCGCCACCGGCAATCCGGCGGTGAAGTTCCTGCACTGCCTGCCGGCCTTCCACGACCTGGAGACGAGCGTCGCCCGCGAGATCCACGAGCGGCACGGGCTGACCTCCCTGGAGGTCACCGACGAGGTCTTCGAGTCACCGCACTCGATCGTCTTCGACCAGGCGGAGAACCGGATGCACACGATCAAGGCGGTGATGGTCGCCACGCTGGCCGGCTAGCACCGGCGGACGGCGCCGCACGTGCCGGGCCGCGGGGGGCCCCCCCACCCCCGGGCCCCCGGCCCCCCCCGTACCCGCGCCCCCCGCGGTGACCGCGCACTCCGCGGTCACCGCGGCCGACGCGTTCCCGGATCCGCCGGAGGGTATCGCGCACTCGTGACGACAGTCACAGTCCGGTGATAGCTTCACGGAGCAGGCACACACCAGCCCCCGGCTGAAGGAGGCCGCTCCGTGAGCCCGTTCACCGGCTCCGCGTCCCGTACCGAGGAGTGGCGGCACCTGCGCCTGAGCCTCGACGCCGGCGTCGCGACCGTCACCCTCGCCCGCCCCGGCAAGCTCAACGCCCTCACCTTCGGCGCCTACGCCGACCTGCGCGACCTCCTGCCCGAGCTGGCCCGCGACGGCTCCGTGCGCGCCCTCGTGCTCGGCGGCGAGGGCCGGGGCTTCTGCTCCGGCGGCGACGTCGACGAGATCATCGGCGCGACGCTGGCCATGGACACCGGGCAGCTCCTCGACTTCAACCGGATGACCGGCCAGACCGTACGGGCCCTGCGCGAGTGCCCGTTCCCGGTGATCGCCGCCGTCCACGGGGTCGCCGCGGGCGCCGGTGCCGTCCTCGCGCTCGCCGCCGACTTCCGCGTGGCCGACCCCACGGCCCGCTTCGCGTTCCTCTTCACCCGCGTCGGCCTCTCCGGCGGCGACATGGGCGCCGCCTACCTCCTCCCCCGCGTCGTCGGCCTCGGCCACGCCACGCGGCTGCTGATGCTCGGCGAGCCCGTGCGCGCCGCCGAAGCGGAACGCATAGGCCTGATCAGCCAGTTGACCGACGAAGGCCGGGCCGGCGACGCGGCGCAGGCCCTCGCCCGCCGCCTCGCCGACGGGCCCGCCCTCGCCCACGCCCAGACCAAGGCCCTGCTCACCGCCGAGCTCGACATGCCGCTCGCCGCCGCCGTCGAGCTCGACGCCGCGACCCAGGCGCTGCTCATGAACAGCGCCGACTACGCCGAGTTCCACGCCGCCTTCACCGAGAAGCGGCCGCCGAAGTGGCGGGGGCGATGACGGCCGCCGCGCGCGTAGCCGTCATCGGCGGCGGCCCCGGCGGCCTCTACGCCGCGGCCCTGCTGAAACGGCTCGCCCCCGAGCGCGAGGTCACCCTCTGGGAGCGCAACGCCCCCGACGACACCTTCGGCTTCGGCGTCGTCCTCTCCGACGAGACCCTCGGCGGCATCGAGAGCGCCGACGCGGACGTCCACGCCGCCCTGTGCCGCGAGTTCGTCCGCTGGGACGACATCGACGTCGTCCACCGCGGCACCACCCTGCGCTCCGGCGGCCACGGCTTCGCCGCCCTCGGCCGCCGCCGGCTCCTCGGCATCCTCCACGAGCGCTGCCACGGCCTCGGCGTCCGCCTCCGCCTCCGCACGGAGGCGCCGCCCGCCGCCGAGCTGGCCCGCACCCACGACCTCGTCGTCGCCGCCGACGGCGTCCACAGCCGCACCCGCGAGGCCCACGCGGACCACTTCCGTCCCGTCCTCACCACGCACCGCTGCCGCTACATCTGGCTCTCCGCCGACTTCGCCCTCGACGCCTTCCGCTTCGAGATCGCCGAGACCGAGCACGGCATCATGCAGCTGCACGGCTACCCGTACCGGCAGGACGCCAGCACCGTCATCGTCGAGATGCGCGAGGAGGTCTGGCGCCGCGCGGGCCTCGACCGCTGCGACGAGGAGGGCACGCTCGCGGCCTGCGGCAAGTACTTCGCCGACGCCCTCGGCGGGCGCCCCCTGCGCTCCAACCGCTCCGCCTGGACGGCCTTCCGCACGGTCGTCAACGAACGCTGGCACCACGGCCGTACGGTGCTGCTCGGCGACGCCGCCCACACCGCGCACTTCTCCATCGGCTCCGGCACCAAGCTCGCCGTCGAGGACGCCCTCGCGCTCGCGCGGGCCCTGGAGCGGCACCCGGACGTCCCCGGCGCGCTCGCCGCCTACGAGGCCGAGCGGCGCCCGGCCGTCGCCTCCACGCAGCGCGCCGCCCGCGCGAGCCTGGAGTGGTTCGAGGACCTCGCCGTGCACGCGGACCAGCCGCCCCGCCGGTTCGCCTTCAACCTGCTCACCCGCAGCCGCCGCGTCACCCACGGCAACCTGCGGCTGCGCGACCCGGGCTTCGTCGCCTCCGTCGAGGACGAGGCCGGCGTGCCGCCCGGCACGCCGCCGATGTTCACCCCCTTCCGGCTGCGCGGCCTGACCCTGCGCAACCGCGTCGTGGTCTCCCCCATGGACATGTACTCCGCCGCCGACGGCACCCCCGGCGACTTCCACCTCGTCCACCTCGGCGCGCGCGCCCTGGGCGGGGCGGGCCTCGTCATGGCGGAGATGGTCTGCGTGAGCGAGCGGGGCCGGATCACGCCCGGGTGCTCGGGCATGTACGCGCCCGCGCACGAGCGGGCCTGGCGCCGCATCACCGGCTTCGTCCACGAACAGGCGCCGGGCACGGCGATCGGCCTCCAGCTGGGGCACGCGGGCCGCAAGGGCTCCACGCGCCGGATGTGGGAAGGCATCGACGAGCCCCTCCCGGACGGCAACTGGCCGGTCGTCGCCGCCTCGGCGCTCCCGTACCGGCCCGGCGTCAACCAGACGCCGCGGGAGCTGACGACCGCCGGAATGGCCGCGATACGGGATCAGTTCGTACGGTCGGCGGAGGCCGCCGCCCGGGCCGGGTTCGACCTCCTCGAACTCCACTGCGCCCACGGCTACCTGCTGTCCGGCTTCCTCTCCCCGCTGACGAACCACCGCGACGACGCGTACGGGGGCGGCCTGGAGGGCCGCCTGCGCTACCCCCTGGAGGTGTTCGACGCGGTGCGGGCCGTGTGGCCCGCCGACCGGCCCATGACCGTACGCGTCTCCGCCACGGACTGGGCCGACGGCGGCACGACGGCCGAGGACGCCGTGGCCGTCGCCCGCGCCTTCGCCGCGCACGGGGCGGACGCGCTCGACGTCTCCACCGGCCAGGTCGTCGCCGACGAGCGGCCCGCGTTCGGCCGCTCGTACCAGACGCCGTTCGCGGACCGCATCCGCCACGAGGCGGGCGTCCCCGTGATCGCCGTGGGCGCGATCTCGTCCTGGGACGACGTCAACTCCCTGATCCTGGCGGGCCGCGCCGACCTCTGCGCGCTCGGCCGGCCGCACCTGTACGACCCGCACTGGACCCTGCACGCGGCGGCGGAACAGGGGTACGCGGGGCCGGGTGCGCCGTGGCCCGCGCCGTACCGGGCGGGGAGCCGGCGGCCGCCGACGGGCCGGGGCTGAACACCCGGGCCCGGACCCCGTCCGACGCCCTGCGAGCGGAGTCCGGCACCGCCGGACCGCCATGTCGTGGTACCTCGCCGTCGCGGCGGAGAACTTGCCCCCGGCCGGGACGGACCCGAGGCCGGGACGGGCCCTCGCGCGGCGATCGGCACGGTCCGCCCCCGCGGTGAGGGTCCGGCGGAAGGCGGTGCGGCCGAGGCCCCGCCATCCGCTCGCCCCTTACGCCAGCTCCCCCGCCACGAACCTGGCCCCCGCCTCCCTCAGCCGCGCGTGCAGCGCGCCGAAGACCCGTGCCGAGCGCATCCCGGGCCAGTCCGCCGGCAGCAGGCCGCCCGGCAGGCCCGGGTCCGCGTAGGGCAGGTGGCGCCACGAGTCCAGGGCGAGGAGGTAGTCCCGGTACGCCTCCCGCGGCGGGACGACCCGCCGCCGCGCCCACCGCCGGAGCACCGGCTCGTGGGCGGCCAGGAACGCCCGGTGCTGGGCGGCCAGGGCGTCGAGGTCCCACCAGCGGCCCACCGCCTCCGCGGTCGGTTCGAAGCCGAGGTGGGAGCCCTTGAAGAGGTCGACGTACGAGGCGAGTCCGAGGCGCTGCAGCGTGTGCCGCGTCTCGTCGTGCACGTGCGCCGGGGCGATCCACACCCCCGGCGCCGCCGTGCCGAAGCCGAGCCGCGCGAGCCGGGAGCGCAGCAGGTGCCGCTTGTTCCGCTCCTCCTCCGGCACCGAGAAGACCGCCAGCAGCCAGCCGCCGGCCGTCCGCGCGGGGGCGCGGCCGTAGATGCGCCGGTCGCCGTCGTCGAGCAGCTGCCGGGCGGTGTCGGAGAGCCCGTACCCCGCGGCGCCGCCGGCCGTGCGGCCCGCGACGAGCAGCCCGCGCCGTTTGAGGCGCGAGACGGCCGACCGCACCGAGGGCGAGTCCACGCCGACGGCACCCAGCAACCGGATCAGGGCCGCGATCGGCACGGGCCGGCCGGCCGAGTGGCGGGCGCCGCCGCGGCCGTACGCGCCGTAGAACGTGACGATGAGGGACCGGGGAGTGTGGAGAGGAGGGAGTGGTTGCTGGTCAGTCACGGGGAAACTGTAAAGCTCCGTCAAGAGCCGTCACGCAGCCGGAATCGCTGCAGCTTGCCGGTGGGCGTACGGGGCAGGGCGGCCAGGAACTCGATCTCGCGAGGGCACTTGTAGGGAACGATCTCCTTTTTGGTGAACTCCCGCAGCGCCGCGGCGGTTTCCGGGGCCGGCGGCACGCCGTCCCGCAGGACCACGCAGGCGACGACGATCTCGCCGCGCCGCTCGTCGGGGCGCCCGACGACGGCCGCCTCCACGACGTCGGGGTGGCGCAGCAGGGCCTCCTCGACCTCGGGCCCGGCGATGTTGTGGCCGGCCGAGATGATCATGTCGTCGGCGCGGGCGACGTACCGGTAGTGGCCCGTGGTCTCGCGGACGTACGTGTCGCCGGTGAGGTTCCAGCCGTCGCGCACGTAGTCGCGCTGCCGCTCGTCGGCGAGGTAGCGGCAGCCGGTGGGGCCGCGCACGGCGAGCAGCCCGGGTTCGCCGTCCGGGAGGGGGCGGCCGTCGGGGCCGACGACGCGCGCCTCGTAGCCGGGGACGGGCAGGCCGGTGGTGCCGGGGCGGATCGCGTCGTCGGCGGCGGAGATGAAGATGTGCAGCATTTCGGTGGCGCCGATGCCGTTGATGGCGCGCAGCCCGGTGGCCCGGCGCCAGGCGTGCCAGAGGGCGGCGGGCAGGTGTTCGCCGGCGGAGACGCAGCGGCGCAGCGAGGAGAGGTCGTGCGCGCCGGGCCGTTCGTCCAGCAGCTCCAGCATGGAGCGGTAGGCGGTGGGGGCGGTGAAGAGCACGGAGACGCGGTGGCGCCGGATGTCGGCGAGGAGCCGTTCCGGTCCGTGCCAGTCGGTGAGGAGGGTGGCGGCGCCCGCGCGGAGGGGGAAGACGACGAGGCCGCCGAGGCCGAAGGTGAAGCCCAGCGGCGGGCTGCCGGCGAAGACGTCGTCGGGGCCGGGCCGCAGGACGTGGGCGGAGAAGGTGTCGGCTATGGCGAGCACGTCGCGGTGGAAGTGCATGCAGCCTTTGGGGCGGCCGGTGGTGCCGGAGGTGAAGGCGATGAGGGCGACGTCGTCCGCGGCGGTGTCGGCGGCCGCATACGATGGGGGTTTGTCCGCGGCCAGGTGCAGCAGGTCGCCGGGGGTGTCGCCGCCGTAGGGGGTGACGCGGAGGCCCCCTCCGGGCGCCTGGAGGCCGTCGAGGGAGCGGGCGTCGCACAGGGCGTGGCGGATGCGGGCGAGTTCGCAGATCGTGGCGAGTTCGTGCGGGCGCTGGGCGGCCAGGACGGTGACGGCCACGGCTCCGGCCTTCATCACGGCGAGCCAGCAGGCCGCGAGCCAGGGGCTGGTGGGGCCGCGCAGCAGGACGCGGTTGCCGGGGACGACGCCGAGGTCGTCGGTGAGGGTGCGGGCGATCCGGGCGACGTGCGCGGCGAGCTCCCCGTAGGTCCAGAGGCCGCCGTGGCCGTCGTGCACGGCGGGGCGGTCCGGTCCCAGGCGGGCGATGGTGGCATCGAGCAGCTCGGCGCCGCAGTTGAGGCGGTCCGGGTAGGCCGGGAGGACGCCGTTCCGCGGGCCGAGGAGGAGGTCGGGCCACTGGCCGGGGGGCGGGAGGTGGTCGCGCGGGAAGGTGTCGGCATGGACCGAGGGCTGAAGCTCCATCGCTGCCATCGCTGTGCGCCCCCTCGCGCCGTTGACATGGAGGTGAACGGGGGTCTTGCCAGCTGTACGGATCCGCTGTCAGCGTAGCGACTTGGTGACGGCAGTCAATACAGCGCGATATGCCGACCTCAGCGACCAGAAGGGGCCGCCCATGGTCACCCCGTTCGCCCTCGACCCGCAACAGCGCGCCTGGAGCCAGGAGTTGCGCACCCTCGCGGCGGAGCGGCTGCGCCCGCTCGCGGCCGCCGGAGAGCCGGGCCGCGTCGACCGGCCCCTCGTCGCCGCCCTCGGCGAACTCGGCCTGCTGGCCCGGCTCTTCCCCGCCGACGGGCCGGTGCGCGCCACGGACCTGTGCCTGCTGCGGGAGTCCCTCGCGCGCGAGTGCACGGAGGCCGAGACCGCGCTCGCCCTCCAGGGCCTCGGCGCGTACCCCGTCGTGCAGTCCGGCAGCGCACGGCAGCGCGCCCGGTGGATGCCGGAGGTCGTCGCGGGCCGGGCCGTGGCCGCGTTCGCGCTGAGCGAGCCGGCGGCCGGGTCCGACGCGGCCGCGCTGGAGCTGTGCGCCGAGCCGGACCCGTCGGGCGCCGGGGACGGCTGGCGCCTGACGGGCGAGAAGACGTGGATCTCCAACGCCCCCGAGGCCGACGTGTACACCGTCTTCGCCCGCACCGGGCAGGCGCCGGGCTCGCGCGGCGTCACGGCCTTCCTCGTGCCGGGCGACAGCGCGGGCCTGTCCGGCCGCCGCCTGGACATGCTCAGCCCGCACCCCATCGGCACGCTGACGTTCGACGGCGTGCCGGTCGGCGCCGGGGACGTGCTCGGCGTGCCGGGCGGCGGCTTCCGCGTCGCGATGCGCACGCTCGACCTCTTCCGGCCGAGCGTGGGCGCGTTCGCCGTCGGCATGGCGCGGGCCGCGCTCGCCGCCGCCGTCGCCCACGCCGGGGAGCGGCGGGCCTTCGGCGGCCCCCTGAAGGACCTGCAGGCCGTCTCCCACCAGCTCGCCGAGATGGCCACCCGGACGGAGGCGGCGGCGCTGCTGGTGTACGCGGCGGCCGCGGCGTACGACGCGGGCGAGCCGGGCATCGCGGCCCGCTCGGCCATGGCCAAGCTCTTCGCCACGGAGACCGCGCAGTACGTCGTGGACGCGGCCGTCCAGCTGCACGGCGCCCGCGCCCTGCGCCGGGGGCACCTGCTGGAACACCTGTACAGGGAGGTGCGCGCGCCACGGATCTACGAGGGCGCGAGCGAGGTCCAGCGCACGATCATCGCGAAGGAGCTGTACCGGTGAGTGCGGACGGCGAGCGGGGCGGGGAGGTGCGCCGGGTCAACCCGCCCGGGCTCGCGCCGCCGGCGGGCTTCTCGCACGCCGTCACCGTCACCGGCGGGCGGCTGGTGTTCCTGGCCGGCCAGACCGCGCTCGACACCGCGGGGCGCATCGTGCCGGGCGGCCTGCCCGAGCAGTTCGAGCGGGCGCTGGGCAACCTGCTCCACGCCCTGCGCGCCGCGGGCGGCGGGCCCGGGCACCTCGCGCGCGTCACCGTCTACGCCACGGACGTCGCCGGCTACCGGGAGCACGCGCGGGAACTGGGCCGCATCTGGCGGCGGCTGGCCGGGCGGGACTACCCGGCCATGGCCGTCGTCGGCGTGGTGCGGCTGTGGGACGAGGAGGCGCTGGTGGAGCTGGACGGGATCGCGATGCTGCCGTGACGCCGTGCGGCGGGCTGTCCGTCGGCGTTCCTGTGGAACCGGCCGGCCATGCCGCCGGACCCTGACGTCTGTGGCGTGGCGCCGTTGCGGCGGGATTCTTCTTGCCGCCGGCGCAGCGGCTGCTTGCGGACGTCGCAGCGGCCGGGCGCCGCGGGGCCGGTCGGCGCCGGGGTCAGAAGCCCGAGCACGTCGCCGTCGCGTCCGGGCCGGAGGCCGTGGCGGTCCACGGCCGTCTGTCGTTCACCGTCACCGAGCAGGACACCGTGCCGCCGCCCTTCCCGGTCGTGACCGCCAGCAGGCCGCCCTTGACGAAGTCCTTCGTCTCCAGCTCCTTGCGCCAGGGCAGGTCCCGGGGGCCCTCCTTCTGCGTGACGAGGGCCCCGCCCTGCCAGGTGGTGTACGCGATGGCCACGCCCTTCGCGCTGCCGGTCACCTCGTACCGCACCCGGACCGTCTTGTCGGTCTCCTCGGCGAGCCCGAGGACGAGCGCCGCGCACCCGCCGGCCAGCAGGAGCACCGCGGCGAGCAGCACCCACGGCCACTTGCGGCGCCCCTTGCGGACATGGGCAGGGGGCGGCACCCACTGGCCGTGCCCGGGGCCGCCGCCACCCGGATGCGGGGTACTCATGCGGCCAGCATGCCGCCGCCCCTGCGGGGCGGCGACCGGAGGCGGCCCGTACGGGCGGCGGCCCGCCTTCCTACAGCCGCGGGTCGACCGGCTCGGACTCCAGGGCGAGCACCCCGAAGACCGCCTCGTGCACCCGCCACAGCGGCTCGCCCTCCGCCAGCCGGTCCAGCGCCTCCAGGCCGAGCGCGTACTCGCGCAGGGCGAGCGAGCGCTTGTGGCCGAGGTGGCGTGCGCGCAGCCGGGACAGGTTGTCCGGGCGGGTGTACTCGGGGCCGTAGATGATCCGCAGGTACTCCCGGCCGCGGCACTTGACGCCCGGCTGGACCAGCCGCCCGCCCCCGGTCCGTACGAGCGCCTGCAGCGGCTTGACGACCATGCCCTCGCCGCCGGCGCCGGTCAGGTCCAGCCACCACTGCACGCCCGCGGCGACGGACGCCTCGTCCTCGGTGTCGACGACGAGCCTGCGGGTCGGGGCGAGCAGGCGGTTCATGTGGACCGGGATGTACGCGCAGAGGCCGTTGTTCGCCTCCGTGCCGTACATCTCCTCCTCGATCATCCGGTCGATCAGGGCGAGCTGCTGGTCGTGCGGGAGCGCGGCCAGGCTGCGGCCCTGCACCGCCAGGATCTGGAACGGTGCCATCCGGATGCCGTCGAGGCCGTCCGTGCCCTTGGAGCCGACCCGGCGCGGGGACTGCGTCTCCGCCTGCTCCCCCGGCCAGCCCTGCGCGCTGTCGCCGGTGGTCCAGCAGTAGCGCCGGTAGGCCTCCGTGAACGCCGCCGCGTCCGCGGCCCGCTCGCGCTGGCGGTCCAGCAGCCCGGACACGTCCACGCCGCGCTCCGCCGCCGACTCCAGCGCGGCGAGCGCCGGCGGGAAGACGGCGCCGGACGCGGCGCCCACGGCCGCGTACTGGTGGCGCAGCAGCCCCTGCGCCTTGAGCGACCAGGGCATGAGCTCGGCGTCGAGCAGCAGCCAGTCGGTCTCCAGCTCCTCCCACAGCCCGGCCGAACCGGCCGTCCTGCTCAGCCGCCGCAGGACGCGCTCGGTCATCGCGGGGTCGTCGAAGAACGGCCGGCCGGTGCGGGTGTACAGCGCGCCGCTGACCCCGCCGGTCGCGCCGAAGCGCTCCCGCGCCACGTCCGCGTCACGGCACACGAGGGCCACGGCCCGCGAGCCCATGTGCTTCTCCTCGCACACCACCTGCCGCACCCCGTCGGCGCGGTAGGCGGCGAAGGCCTCCGCCGGGTGCTCCAGGTAGCCCTCCTCCTGGGAGGTCGCGCACGGCGCCATGGTCGGCGGGAGGTAGGGCAGCAGCCGCGGGTCGACGGCGAAGCGGCTCATGACCTCCAGCGCCGCCGCGGCGTTCTCCTCCTTCACGGCGACCCGGCCCATGTGCCGGGTCTCGACGACGCGGCGGCCGGTGACGTCGGCCAGGTCGAGCGGGCGGCCGTCCTCCCCGCCGGGCGCGTCGCTCGCCAGCGGGCGGGCCGGCTCGTACCAGACCCGCTCGGCCGGTACGTCCACCAGCTCGCGCTCGGGCCAGCGCAGCGCGGTCATCTTCCCGCCGAAGACGGCGCCGGTGTCCAGGCAGATGGTGTTGTTCAGCCAGGTGGCCGACGGGTTGGGGGTGTGGCCGTAGACCACGGCGGCGCGGCCGCGGTAGTCCTCGGCCCACGGGTAGCGCACGGGCAGGCCGAACTCGTCGGTCTCGCCCGTGGTGTCCCCGTACAGCGCGTGCGAGCGCACGCGGCCCGAGGTGCGGCCGTGGTACTTCTCCGGCAGGCCGGCGTGGCAGACCACCAGCTTGCCCCCGTCGAGGACGTAGTGGCTGACGAGCCCGTCGACGAACTCCCGCACCCGCTCGCGGAAGGCGGGGTCCTCGGCGTCCACCCGCTCCAGCTGCTCGATCGTCTCGGCCAGGCCGTGGGTGTGCTGCACCTTCTTGCCGTGCAGCCAGCGGCCGAGCTTGTTCTCGTGGTTGCCCGGCACGCACAGGGCGTTGCCGGAGGCGACCATGCCCATGACGCGGCGCAGCACGCCCGGGCTGTCGGGGCCGCGGTCGACGAGGTCGCCGACGAAGACGGCCGTGCGGCCCTCGGGGTGGACGCCGTCGGTGTAGCCGAGCCGGGTGAGCAGGGTCTCCAGCTCGGAGCTGCAGCCGTGGATGTCGCCGATGATGTCGAAGGGCCCGGTGAGGTGCCGGAGGTCGTTGTAGCGGCGCTCCAGGACGACCTCGGCCGCCTCGGCCTCCTCGACGCTGCGCAGCACGTGCACCTTGCGGAAGCCCTCGCGCTCCAGGCCGCGCAGCGAGCGGCGCAGCTCGCGGCGGTGGCGCTGGATGACGTGGCGGGGCAGGCCGGCCCGGTCGGCGCGGCCGGCGTTGCGCGCGGCGCACACCTCCTCGGGCAGGTCGAGGACGATCGCGATGGGCAGCACGTCGTGCTCCCGGGCGACGCGGACCAGCTGCCGGCGTGCCTCCGGCTGGACGTTGGTCGCGTCGACGACGGTGAGGCGGCCGGCAGCGAGGCGCTTGCCCGCGATGTAGTGCAGGACGTCGAAGGCGTCGCCGCTGGCGCTCTGGTCGTTCTCGTCGTCGGCGACGAGGCCGCGGCAGAAGTCCGAGGAGATCACCTCGGTGGGCTTGAAGTGCTTGCGGGCGAAGGTGGACTTGCCGGAGCCGGTCGCGCCGATCAGGACCACGAGGGAGAGGTCGGTGACGGCGAGGGTGCGCTTCGCCCGTGCCGCGGCGGCTGTTGCTGTGGTGGTCATGCGGCCTTCTCCTGCTCCGGCTCTTTCTCTGTACGGGTGAAGACACCCAGCTGGGTGGGCGGCCCGACCTCCGGGTCGTCCGTCCCCACGGGCGCGAAGGCGACCTCGTAGCCGTAGCGCTCCGCGACCTGCGCCGCCCACGTGCGGAACTCCTCGCGCGTCCACTCGAAGCGGTGGTCGGCGTGGCGCACGTGCCCGGCGGGCAGGGTCT
Organism: Streptomyces sp. XH2; assembly: GCF_049725035.1. Taxonomy (NCBI): domain Bacteria; kingdom Bacillati; phylum Actinomycetota; class Actinomycetes; order Kitasatosporales; family Streptomycetaceae; genus Streptomyces; species Streptomyces sp. XH2. The sequence goes on from NZ_JBMMMZ010000010.1 coordinate 148,379, forward strand.
CCCAGCGCACGTTGTACTCGGCGTTCGGGGTGGTGACGACGACCGTCGCGGGGCGGGCCGCGCCGAACACCGCGTGCTCCAGCGCGGGCAGCCGCGGCAGGTCGAGGTGCTCGATCACCTCGCTGAGCACGGCCGCGTCATAGCCGGCGAGCCTGCGGTCGGTGTACGCGAGCGAGCCCTGGAACAGCGTGACCCGCGCCGCCTGCCGCTCGCTCATCCGGTCCGGACGCAGCCGCCGCGCGGCCTCCTTCAGGGCGCGCGTCGACACGTCCACGCCGGCCACCTCGGTGAACCGCGGGTCCTTGAGGAGCTCTCCCACGAGCTGGCCCTGCCCGCAGCCGAGGTCGAGGACGCGCGCGGCACCGGCGGCGCGCAGGGCGTCGAGGATCGCCGCGCGGCGCTGCACGGCCAGCGGCACGGGCCGCTCCTCGGTGTCCGTCTCCTCGTCGACGGCGTTGTCGAGCGCCTCGGCCTCGGTGTCGTCGGCCTCCGCAAGGCGGGCGAGGGCCAGCCGTTCCAGGGCGTCGCGGGTCAGCGACCAGCGGCGGCCCAGGTAGCGGCCGGCGATCAGGCGCTGCTCGGGGTGGTCCTCCAGCCAGCCCTCGCCGGCCCGCAGCAGCTTCTCGACCTCGTCGGGCGCCACCCAGTAGTGCTTGCTGTCGTCGAGGACCGGCAGGAGCACGTAGAGGTGGCGCAGGGCGTCCGCGAGCCGCTGCTCGCCCTCCAGCACGAGGCGCACGTAGCGCGAGTCGCCCCACTGCGGGAACTTCTCGTCCAGCGCCACCGGCTCGGCGGCCACCGTCCAGCCGAGCGGCGCGAACAGCCGCTCCACCAGCGCCGCGCCGCCGCGGGCGGGCAGCACCGGCACCTCGACGCGCAGCGGGCGCGCGACCCCCGGCAGCTCCGGCCGGGCGTTGCACTGGCCCTTCAGCGCGGTGGAGAAGACGCTGCCGATGGCGACGGCGAGCAGCGAGGACGCCGCGTACGGGCGGTCGTTGACGTACTGGGCGAGAGCCGAGTCGGGCGCCCCGCCGCGGCCCTTGCCCTTCGCCCGCCGCACCAGCGCGACCGGATCGATCTCCAGCAGGAGCGCGGCGGTGCAGCGCTCCGCACCGGCCTCGGGGTAGAGGACGTGCGCGGTGCCGTGGGAAGTCGAAAAACGCTGCGCCTTGTCAGGATGCTTGTGCAGCAGGAATCCGAGATCGGTCGCGGGGGATCCGGGCGTGCCGGTGGTGGATATCGTCAGGAACACGCGGTCGAGTATCGCCCGGAGCGTCCATATTCGACCAACTCTTTTCGCCGGCGGCCGGCCTTCCCTACCCCAGGAGGCCGTTTCCTCCCAGGAGGCCGTTCAGGAGGGCACGGGTGAGGACCGCGATGGTGAACCCACAGGTGATCTCCCCTTCCGCCACCATCCCCGAGACCTCCGGCCAGGGGCGGGTGACGATCCGCCGGATGCCTTCGGAGGTCTCCGGCACGCCGAACCCGCCGATACGGGCGGCGAACAGCTCGACGTGGTCACCGAGGAGGCCGCTGTCGGGATGCAGCCGGCCCAGGGGAATCCATTCGGTGGCTTCCGCTCCGATTTCCTCCGCGAGTTCCCGGGCGGCGCTTTCCGCGCCGGTGGCGCCCGGTGCGCCCATGCCGCGGGGCACTTCCCAGTGCCAGGAGCGGGTGGCGTGGCGGTAGTGCTCGACGAGGACGACATCGCCCGTGGCGGTGAGGGGGAGGACGACGGCACCGGGGCTCGCGTCCGTGGAGAGCATGCGGATGTAGAGCCCGAGGGCGCCGCCGGGGAACCGGACGGCGTCCCGTACGAGGGTGACGAAGCGGTCGGCGTAGACGACGCCGACGGGGGGCGGGTCGTCGGCGGGGGGCGCACCCTCCTCCGGCGCTCCGGCCGCCGGCGCGCCGTGCGCCGCGCGCCGGGCCTCCTCGACCTCGGCCGGGTCGAGGAGGATGTCGATCCCGCCCGGGGCGTTGCCGAACAGCTCGGGGCGGGTGGCGCGCAGCCGGTCGTACGGGGTGGCCGCGGTCTCGTCTGGCATCGGCTCAGCACTCCGGGATGTCGTCTCAGTACTCCGGGATGTCGTCCTGCACGGTGGCGGAGCCGGTGGCGGCCGGGGCGCCGCCCTCCTCCCGGTACCCGGGCAGCCTGCGCACCATGCCGTGGAACCTTTCCCACTCCCGGGTGCTGTCGAACCGGACCGCGGCCAGCTCCCGCGCGAACTTCTGCTCGCGCCGCCCCTCCACCCGGTTGCGGAGCACCAGTTGCACGGAGCCGCCGTACTTGGCCGAGATCCCGCCGAGGCTGCCGGCCACGCTCCAGGACTCGTCGCCGGTGATCGCCGTGAAGACGGCACCGCCGACAGTGACGACGACCTCGATGACGGGCAGCCACCTATTGGCCCCGGCCCGCCGGTCGCCGCGGGCATCGGCGAGGCGGACGATCTCGGAGTTGAGCCGGACGTAGCGGTCGAAGACGGGACCCACCCGCTCCTGGAAGGCCGCCGGGTCGGATGTCAGCGCGTCGAAGGCACGGATGTACGCGTTCCAGGCGTCGCTCTGACGCAGGCTGCAGATGTCCTCCAGGGCGAGCGCGTCGACGGCGGAGGGGGTCAGGGCGAGCCGGTCCTGGACCGTGGAGAACGCCTGGCGCTGCAGGAACAGCAGCAGCTGCTCGGGGTCGGTGACCGTACCGGCCGCGGTCGTGCGGACGTCCCGCCACTCCTGGAGGGCGACCCGCCGCAGGCTGCCGGCCGGGGTGAGCGGGTACATGCCGAGGGCGTCGGCGAGGTTCACGCTGTAGATGAGGTCGAGGAGCTGTTTGATCTCCGCGGCGAACGGCTTGGTCCCGTCGTAGCGGCCTTCGGAGACGGGAGTGCCCGGCACCGTCACGAACTTCTCGTAGAGCAGGTTGCGCGTGACGAGGTCGCCGCGGACGCTGTGCTCGTTGCTCCACCGGACCACCTCGCCGATCCGCACCGCGAACGCCCCGTACCGCGGCTCCGGGACCCCGACCTGGCGGGCGAGGAGGGGAATGTCCTTCGCGGTGAGCGCCTGCACCCGCGCGGCGAACGCGTTGAACAGCGCGGACCGGGTGGCGTCCCGGTTCTCCCGGTCCTCCCAGGAGAACCGGACGCACTTCACGCGCTCCCCGGCGGGCATCCCTTCGAGGGTCTCCTGCCAGGCCGTGAACGCCCGCGCGTCGTAGTCCAGGCCGGGGCGCGGCGGCTCGGCGGGGTCGCGCTCGTTGAGCAGGTAGGGCACCAGGGCCTCCTGCGCCAGCAGCTTCTGATGCGCCCGGCGGGCCGCGCCGCCCTCCAGGAGGTCGCGGCTCACGGCCGCGTTGTTGTAGAAGAACACCCGGTTGGCCACCACCTGCCGGGTGTTGATCAGGCTGCGGAAGTACTCGGCGCGCACCTCCTTGTCCCGCGCGCTCCCGATGTCCTGGAGCGACTTCCCGCGCGCGACCATGTCCCTGGTCAGCTCCGCCGTCACCCACTGGTTGTCCAGGGACTGCGCGATCACCGCGCCCGGCGCGAGGTCCGCCGGTCTCACCCTGACTGCCGCCTCGGTGGATTGCTGGGCCATCCCTCCACACCCCCGGTCGTCGTTCCCCGGTGACGCTGTGTTCACGTCCGCATCCACGCTAACCGTGAACCGGTGGCCCGCACTCGCTGTTGCATCAACTTGCCTCGTATGCATGGGTGTTAGCGGCCAGGCCGCCCGCCCTCCGCCTGCCGAACGCGCCGGGCAAAGGGGACCCGTCTATACAGGCCCCGCGCCGAGCGCCCGGGACAGGGCCGCGATGTCGTCCGGGCCCACGCGGCAGCAGCCGCCCACGAGGCGGGCGCCCGCCGCGCGCCACGCGGTGACGCGGTCGGGGGTGAAGGTCGGCTCGCCCGTCCAGGAGCGGGCGGCGGCATCCCACTCCTCGCCGCTGTTGGGGTAGACCACGACGGGCTTACGAGCCGCCTCCGCGGCCGTCCGGACCGCCGCGTCGGCGTCGGCGGGGGTGCAGCAGTTCACCCCCACGGCGACGACCTGGTCGTTCCCCGCGGCCAGGGCGAAGGCCTCGCGCAGCGGCTGTCCCGCGCGGGTGCGCCCGCCCGCCACGCTGTACGAGAGCCATACGGGCACGCCGCAGCCCGCCACGGCCCGCAGCAGCGCCTCCGCCTCGGCCGCGTCCGGCACGGTCTCCAGCGCGAGGACGTCCGGCTCCGCTTCCACCAGCGCCTCGATCCGCGGCCGGTGGAAGCGCTCCAGCTCCGTCGCGCTCAGCCCGTACCGGCCGCGGTACTCGCTGCCGTCGGCCAGGAAGGCCCCGTACGGGCCGACGGACGCGGCGACCCACACGTCCTTCCCCGGGGCTTCCTTCTCCGCGGCGCTGCGGGCCAGCTCCACGCTGCGCCGCAGCAGCTCCGCCGCCTGCGCCCGGCCCAGACCGCGGCGGGCGAAGCCCTCGAACGTGGCCTGGTAGCTGGAGGTGATGAGGACCTGCGCGCCCGCCCGTACGTACGCGGCGTGCGCCTGCTCGATCTGCCCGGGGTCGTCGGCGAGCAGCCGGGCCGACCACAGCGCGTCGGACAGATCGCAGCCCTGGGCCGCCAGCTGGTTGGACAGCCCGCCGTCGAGGACGAGCGGACCGCGCGCCAGCGCGGCGGCGAAGGGGACGGTGGGGGCGGGCGTCACAGGGGTGCTCCTCGGTGGGGACGGCTGCCGGGACCGGAAGCCGGATGCGGGCCGCTGTCAGGCCAGCTGGGACTGGACCTCTGAGGCGATCAGCTCCAGGTGGTCGAGGTCGTCCAGGTCCAGGATCTGGAAGTAGATCCGGGACGAGCCGACGGCCGCGTACCGGCCGATCTTGTCGACCACCTCGGCCGGGGAGCCGGCCAGGCCGTTCTCCTTGAGCTCGGCCACCTCGCGCCCGATGACCGCCGCCCGCCGCGCGACCTCCGCGTCGTCCTTGCCGACACAGGCGACGAGCACGTTGGAGTACACGAGGTCGTCGCCCTTGCGGCCGGCCTCCTCCGCGGCCGCCCGCACCCGGCCGAACTGCCGCTCGCTGTCCTCGACCGAGGCGAACGGGATGTTGAACTCGTCCGCGTACTTCGCGGCGAGGCGCGGCGTGCGCTTCGCGCCGTGCCCGCCGATGAGCACGGGCAGCTTCTGCTGCGCGGGCTTGGGCAGCGCCGGGCTGTCGGTGAGCCGGTAGTACGTGCCGTCGAAGTCGAAGGTCTTGCCCGTCTCCGTCTCCCACAGGCCCGTCACGATGGCGAGCTGCTCCTCCAGCCGCCCGAACTTCTCCTTCGGGAAGGGGATGCCGTAGGCCTTGTGCTCCTCCTCGAACCAGCCCGCGCCCAGGCCCAGCTCGATCCGCCCGCCGGACATCTGGTCCACCTGCGCCACCTGGATGGCCAGCACGCCGGGCAGCCGGAACGTGCCCGCGGTCATCAGGGTGCCGAGCCGGATGCGGCGCGTCTCACGGGCGAGGCCCGCGAGGGTGATCCAGGCGTCGGTCGGCCCGGGCAGGCCGTCCGCGGAGCCCATGGCCAGGTAGTGGTCGGAGCGGAAGAAGGCGTCGAAGCCGAGGTCCTCGGTGGCCTTGGCGACCGTCAGCAGCGTGTCGTAGCTGGCCCCTTGCTGGGGCTCGGTGAAGATTCGCAGATCCATGCCTCCATCCTGCACTGCCGAACAGGCGTCAACCGACTGCGCCCTGCGGCGGTACACCCGCCCCGGTCGGGTGAAATTCCGCCGCCCCCGCCGGGCGGGTGAGCTCCGGCCAGTGTCCGCCGCGGCCGGTGGTCGTTGGCTCGGGCGGAGCCGGACCGCCCGGCCCGCGCACCGGTGCACCCTGCCGGAGGCGACGACCGCAACACCGCTCTCCCGCACCGGGAGGGCCGGGGCCGAGGAGGCCGCGATGACCCAGGAAGCCGTGCCCGACGAAACGGTGCCCGCCCAGCCCGCCGCCGGGCAGCCCGGCACGCCGAAGGGCCTGCTGCAGCAGATGGAGGAGCTGATGGCCGCGCTCAACGCCGACCTGTCGCAGCTCGACGCGGACCTGCAGCCGCGTGACGGGCACCCGGCGCCCGCCGGCGCCACCGCGGGCACAACCACCGGAGCGCCCGCCGGCGCATCCGCCGATGCGCCCATCGACGCGCCCATCGATGTGCCCGCTCATGTGCCCGTCGACGCGTCCGTCGACGGAGGGGATGCCCGCTGAGCGCCCGCGCCTCACGCGGCACCGCCTTCCCGCTCGCGCGACGCGAGCCGTCTCTGTAACCAGCGCACTCTGTCGCTCGTCTCGTCGGCGGCGTCTATCGCTTCTATGCACTGCCAGTACATGGCGTCCTCGTCGGAGGAGCAGGCGACCCCCACCAGGGCGATGCCCACTTCCCCGAGGAGCCCGCAGAGCCCGGTCAACGCGCTCCAGGGGTCGCGGACTTCGGTGAGCTGCCCGGCCCGTATCGCTCCGGCGCGCAGCGTTTGACGCAGCGCGCCGGAGGCGCGGGCCCCGGCCTCGCTCAGACTCCCCGCGGCGGCGCGGGCCTCGAAGGGCCCGTGGACCGCGAGGTGGCCGCCGACCGCTCCCGCCAGCGCCTGGGTCTGCCATGCCTCGGTGACGTTGTCGTGGACGGCCCTGGCCTGCGCCAGGGCCGTCCGGGTGGCTCCGATGAGCCGCACTGCGTCCATGACCCGGTCCCCCAACTTCCCGACTGTGCCGTGCCCACACCTTCTCACTACCCAGAGTGATGACTAACCGCCGGAAACGCCAGGGGAATTCAGAAATCTGTGGATACCAGATGGGGTGTGGATAACTCAATCACTCCGGAGAGTGACGATCCGGCGAATCCGGAGTGTCCCGGTCCGGCACCGGGAACCGCCGCTCGTTGCGCTCGATCTTCGCGGCGAGGGCGGCCGCCGCGTCGATGCCCAGCACCTCGCAGAACTGCAGCAGGTACGCCAGCACGTCGGCGACCTCGTCCTCGACCCGCTCGGCCGTCCCCGGCCGGTCCATCACCCGCGCCGACTCCTCCGGCGTCAACCACTGGAAGATCTCGACCAGTTCCGACGCCTCGACGCTGAGCGCCGCGACGAGGTTCTTGGGCGTGTGGTACGGCTGCCAGTGGCGCGCGGCCGCGAAGTCGGCGAGGCGCCGCTGCAGGACGCGCAGCTCGCTTGCGCTCTCGCCGGCCCCGCCGCGCTCTTCCCGGCCTTCTCGATGTTCAGCATTCACCCCCAAGATCTACCACCGAGACCCCCTCGGCCGGAGCATCCCCGTCGCCCGTTCCCCGCACCGTCCCCACCAGCCGCACATGCCCGCGCTCCCCCATCCGTACCGCCAAGGCCGTCAGCTCGCGCGCCTGCCGGGCGTCCAGGCAGCGGTCGAAGTCGTCCGCGAGGACGGTGAGCGCCTGCCGCGCCTGCAGCACCTCGCCGACGGGGTCCATGTCCAGGACTCCGGGTCCGGTCATCAGCACCAGGCAGAGCGCGAGGTAGCGCAACTCACCATCGCCCAGCCGCTCCAGGGGCGTCCCGTCGCCGAGCCTCCGCTCCAGCACGGCCTGCAGGCGGCCGCCGCCCGCCTCCCGTACGCCCAGCCCGTCCACCGGCACGCGGCAGCCGGCCCCCACCGCCGCCACGAGCGCCGCGTGGCGGGTAGCGCACTCGTGACGCGTACGGTCCAGGACCGCGGCGACGTTGTCGCAGGCGCCGCGCAGCAGCCCGTCGTGCGCGGCGGCGGGCAGGCGCATGAGCTCCGGGCGCGGGTCGCAGGCGAAGACCGCGCGCAGGGCCACGACGACCTGCTCGGCGGCGTCGAGGACGAGGCGCTGCCCGGCGGTCTTGCCCGCGACGCGCAGGGGCAGCAGCGCGGTGCCGAGCCGGTCGTCCGGCAGGGGCGCCCGGGTGACGGGAACGGCGCCGGCGGTGTGCCAGGCGGCCTCCACGGCGCGGCGGCCGGGGTCACGAAGTGCCGTCGAGAGAAGCGTGCGGCCGCAGCCCGTCATCCGTTCGCCGACGATGCGGAGTTCGGGCTCGGCCTGCACGGCGACGTCGACCCGTACGGGCCCCACGGGCCCCTCGACGGTGCAGCCGATGCGGAAGCCGCGCCGCCCCTGGGCGTCGGGCCGCGCCTGCTGGGGCACGCACGCGCCGGGGCCGCCGTCGACGAGGGACAGGGCCTCCCCCAGGGCGTCACCGCCGGCCAGCCGCGCGAGCACCTCGTACGCCTGGAGCGCACTGGACTTGCCGGATCCGCTCGGCCCCCGGAAGAGGGTGAGCGGGCCGAGCGCGAAGGCGGCGTTGCGGTGCGACTTGAAGGCGGAGAGCCGTAACTCGGTCACCACGGGCCGCTGCGTACCGGAGGACGCAGGGGAGACTACGGAAGGAATGCCGGAGGGAATGCCGGAAGGAACGTCCGGTCGGGCACAGCGAGTGTCCATGCCCGGACCGTATGTGTCACATAATCAGCCAAACCGTTTCGGCTGATCACTTTTCCTACGATCGGGGTACCCCGATGCCACCTCCGTCCCTTCGGGAGCCAGCAGGAAGACGTTGGTGTCGACCCGGTGCATGCCGCTGCCCAGGCCGAAGACGACTCCGCTGGAGAAGTCGAGGATGCGCTTGGCGACGTCCGTGTCGGCACTGGTGAGGTCCAGCAGCACCGGCACCCGCGCCATCAGGTGCTCGGCGACCTCGCGGGCGTCCGCGAAGACCTGGACCCGCAGCACGACCATGCGCCGCTGGTTCGGATCGGGCTGCTGCTCCTCCTCGGGCAGGGCCCGGTGGTTGGGCCAGGACGGCCATGCGTGGTGACCACGGAGCGGGACGACCTCGGCCAGCCCCTCCCACTGCTCGTCGGTGGCCTCGGACCTGTTCACCGGCTCACCCCTCCGGGGAACGTGCTCGCTATATGCATCCCACAATCCTAGGGACAATCGTCACCCGTCGGGACCAATGACACGCCTGACCGCGGCACGGCCGGTGCGGTCCAGCACGACCCGCTGCCGGATGACAGCTGGACGGGTCAGAGTCGACAGCTTGTGATCACGCGAGGTCCGAGAGGAGCAGGTCCAGGACCGTCTCCTCCTCGACGCGGACTCCGAGCTCGGTGAGGGCAGGTGCCAGGGCGGGGTCCCAGGGGGCCTCGGTGGGTGTGCCCGTCAGGGGCGGCAGCGACGGGGCGGCGGAGGCGGCGGCGCGGTAGTCGGCGGCCGTGTACCTCCAAGGGTGCCAGGGCACGCCGCGCAGCAGCACCGTCGCGATGCGCAGCCCGCCCCAGTCGAAGTCGCCGTGGTAGAGCAGCCTCGTGCCGCCTTCACGGAGGTGGCGCAGGAGCGTGTGGGCGGCGGCGGACGGCTGGCCCTGGAGGCAGACCAGTGGTGGGCAGTCAGCGCCGTGGACGTCGGCGGCGGCCGCCAGGACGGCGGGGTTCTCGCAGATCCGTACCGTCGGCGGTGCTTCTGCAGGTGGCCGGCGGGTGAGTTGCCGGAGGGTGAGCACGCAGGGCTCTCCCGCGTCGGCCATCCAGTCGAGAGCGGTGTCACCGCGCAGGTTCAGGGTGAGGACCGTCGACGACAAGTCGTCGCGCAGCAGTCCTGCCGACGCCCACGCGTCGCGCCGCCATGAGGCTCCGCTGCCACCGGGAAGGCCGGTGAGGGCGCGGACGCCCGACAGCGTGAGGGTGGCCAGGGGTGTTCCGTCGTCCAGCGCGTGTGCGCTGCCCAGCACCCGGGCCGAGAAGGCGGGCAGGGACACCGCGGGAGTGGCCGGGAGTTCACGGAGCACTCGCGCAGTGTCGGCGAGCAGTGTCCGCGCGACGCCGGGGGTGCGGGCGAGACGTCGTACGAGGCCCTCGGTGCGCAGCCGGGCGACCCATGCCGCGAAGTGGGGGCGGTCGTGGCCGAGGGCGTCGAGCGGGGCGTAGGCCTCCCTCCAGGCACGGGACTCGTCGCGGTGGGCCTGGCTGAGGGGGGTGACGGGCCCGGTGAGGGCTGTGACGGCCACGGCGAGGCCGTCGGGGCTGATGCCGGAGCGACGCAGGACGGCGTCCACGGCGTCGAGCCGTACGGACAGGGACCGGCCGCCGCTCGGGGGCCGGCCCAGCAATCGCTCGACGGCAGCTCGCTGGGCTTGGGTGGGGGTGGCCAGTGAGACGGGCCCGGTGAGCGGCTGCTCCCGTTCGAGACGCCGGCGTATGCGCTCGACCAGCCAGGCCAGCTCAGGAGTGCCGAGGAGCCGGTGCAGGCGTTCGGCGTCGACACCGCGGGGCGGCGAGGAGTTCACGCCCACAAGGTCTCCTGACTCTGCGGCCCGGCCGCTTCCCGGCCGTGGACCGGTGCCGGTGCCGATGCCGGTGCCGGTGCCGGTGCCGGGTCCTCGCCTCGCCGCCGTGCGCTGCCGTTCCACTCCCAGCGGGTGACCAGGACCGCCGCCACCCCGTCGACCCGCGAGAGCTGCGCGATGGCGATGCCGGGCACTTGTGGATAACAGGCCCACTCCCGCTCGCTGGTCATCACCACGTCCAGGTCGAAGGCGTGCAGCAGGCCCAGGCACTTGGCGCGCGAGTCGTCGTCGACGCCTGCGAACGCCTCGTCGAGGGTGACCAGTCGGGGGGCGTACGGGCTCCCCGCGCTCGCGTAGTGCGAGGACGCGGCGGCGAACAGGGGCACGGACACGGCGAGGACGCGTTCACCGCCCGAGGCGGGCCCGGTGGCCGGGACCCATCGGCCCTGTTGGTGACGCTCGATGCCGAATTCGTGCCAGGAGCGGTAGTCGAGGGCGGCGGTGAGGTGTTCGAGCCAGCTGCCGGCGGCGTCGCCGGTCTGCTGCTGGGCGATCTGCGCCTGCAGGAACTCGCCGACCGCCATCCGGTCCTCGGGGGTCCAGGCGTCCGCGGACTGGCGCAGGCGTTCGCGCGCGCGGTCGAGACCCGCCGGGGCCTTGCGCGAGGCCCGCCAGACCAGGCGCAGCTTCATGCCCGTCGACGTGGGGCGTTCCTCCAGCTCGGCGTTCATGGCCTGCACCTGCCGTTCGGCCGTGCTGATCATCTCCTGCAGCGTGCCCGCCACCTCGGTGATGAGGTGGGTTTCGAGGATCTCCCGCTCGTGGGCGGACAGGATGCGAGTGAGCTCACGGACCTCTGCGGCGAGCGCCTCGGCGAGTTCGGGCACGGCGCGTTCGCGGCCCTGGTACACGATGTCGACGACCATGCCGTCCTCGACCATGCGGGCGGAGACGGTGTGCCCGTGCCGGGACAGGGCGTCCTGAAGGGACTTGAACTCTTCGCTGAGATGCCGCTGTACGCGTTCCCAAGCGCCGTCGGAGTCATCCGTCCTGGAGAGTTCGGTCTCGACGGAGCGGGCGAGGGCGACGGCGGGGGTGGCCGCCCACGGGCCCTCCTTCAGCGGCGGTACGGCGAGGCCGGGCAGCGCGACCGTGATCAGACCCGTGGTCGCGAACCGCTGGAGGGCCGCGACGGCTTCGGCTCGGGCGGCCGTGGCCTCGGCGAGCCCCCTTTCCAGCTGCTCGATGCGGCCTTCGGCGCGGCTGGCCCGCCGGTCGGCGTCCGTGTGCAGCTCACGGGCACGGCGCTGCTCGGTGCCGCAGTCGCGGAGAGAGCGGGCGGTCTCGGCGAGACGTCGTTCCAGCTCGGCGACGGCTGCGCCGACGGTGGAGCGGAGGGTGGTGTGGCGCTCGTCCGCCACGGCGGCTTCGCGGGCGGCTTCCTCGGCGCGCATCGCCTGCTCCGCGGCCCGCTGCCCCACCTGTTCGGCCTCGTCGTGCTCCTCTTGTGCCTGCCGGGCCGCCTCGGTGCGCTCCCGCAGGGCGGGCCACAGAGCGGCGAAGGCGAGGTCGAGGTCGGTGAGGGCCTGGCGCACGGCGGCGAGCCCGGCCCTGTCGGCGGGCAGGCCCAGGTCGGTCGCGGTCGTGTCCAGTTCGGCCGCGGCCTGCTCGGCCGTCCGGGCGGCCTCGGCGAAGCCGGAGGCCCGTTCGTCGCGTCGGCCACGGTCCCGGCGGACGGTGTCGGCGGCCGCGGACACACGGGCGTACGCCTGCCGGAGCGGGGCCTCGTCAGGGACGGCGGCCAGTTCGGCGTCGAGCTTGCGGCGGCGCACGGCGGCGGCATCCGCCTGGGCGGTCACGGCCGCCGACTCTTCCTGAAGCAGGGCGAGATCGGCCTGCAGGGCGGTGATGCGGGATCGCCGTGCTTGTTCCCGGGCCCCTTCGCCGAGGTATTCGGCTGCGGGTTTGGCCCACCGGCCGGTGAGCGAGCCGACGCGGAACCGCCCGTCAAGTGCTGCCCAGGTGTCCGCGCCCTCTCCCGCCGCCCGGACGGCGCGGGCACTGTCCCCACCCAGCCCGATCGCCGCGAGCAGCCGTTCCACCGCCTCCTCGCCGATCGCTGCGACCCGCTCGTCGCCGTGGTCCACGGCAGGGCGCAGCACGTCGGCCAGCGACGGCCCCGGCACAGGCCCGGCCTGCGGGGCGAGCAGCACATCGTGCGCGTCACCGCCGAGGAGGGAACCGTCAGGGCTCACCCAGGCATCCAGCAGTCCGGATGCCTCCAGCGCCGCTTCCAGGCCGGCGCGGTCGGCGTCCCCCAGCCCCTCGCGGAAGTCGGCCAGCCGCCACAGCGGGGCTCCCGGCGTGCGCTCACGCAGGCCCGGGGTACGGGTGTACGGGGCCTCGGGACCCCGCTGGCCTCCGGCTTCGAGTGCGGCCAGTTCCCGTTCCACGTCCTGGCGGCGGGTGGCGAGCCCGGTCCTGCGGTGCGCCAGGCCGGCCACCTGGTCGGCGAGCTCCGCCGAAGCGCGGTTGTGGGCTCGCGCGGCGTGGGTGCGGGCCGGGCAGGGCCCGTCGAGATGACGCACCCAGTCCTGGACCTCGTCGAGGAGGCCGGCCGGATCCGGGTACGTCAGCTCCCGGCACGTGCGGGCGTGCTCCCGTACCGCGTCCACGAGCTCGTGGCCGGCGGCTGCCGCGGCCTCCTCCGCCCGGTTGTGCTCCGCGGCCGCGAGGGCGAGATCGGCTTCCGCCTCGTCGAGCCGCCCGGCGGCCGCGTGGCGCTCGGCCTTCGCCCTGTCGGCCTCGTTCGCCAAGCCCTCGACATGAGCGAGGGTGCGCCGCCGGCGGTCCGCCGCCGCCTCCGCTTCTTCCCGGGTGGGTTCATCAGGCAGCGGGACGCGGGCGTCCCCGGCCGCCCCCTGGACGCGGCCGAGGACGTCTCCGGCCCGGCGCCGCGCCGCGGCGAGCCGGTTCTCGGCCGCGCCGCGCCGCTCGAGTGCCCGCGTGTGGAGCTGCGCGGCCTGCTCGCGGTCGGCTGCCGCCCGCTCCTGCGCCCGCGCCGAGCGGGCCGCCTCCGCGGCCGCCTGCTCCAGCTCGCGGGCACTGCGCATCTCGGGGCCTTCGCGCAGGGCGGCGTCCTGGGCCCGCAGACGGGCCTCGGCCTCTTCCAGGGCGGCGATCCGTTCTTCCGCCGCCGCCCTGTCCTCCTCCGCACGGGCCTTGTGCGCCTGTTCCTCCGTGAGGTCCCGCTGGAAGCGCTCGTAGCGGGAGTGCTCACTGCGCGGCAGCCGCGCCCGGCGGCGGGTGGCGATGCGGGCGTAGCGCCGGTAGTGGTCCAGGAACGCCGAGGCGGCCTGCTCGGCCTCAGTGGCGGCCCGCAGTTCCTCCCTCTCCTCGTCGAGGGAGCGGAACGACTCGGCCGCATCGGCGATGACCGCCTGGTCCATGGGCGGCAGCGCCTCGGTGAGGGCCCTGGAGAGGGCGGCCTCGTTGGGGCGCTTGGACAGCTGGGGCTGGCGCAGCTGGATGAGCAGGTCGACGAGGGCCGCGTAGCGCTGCTCGCCGAGTCCGAACAGTGCCTCGTCGACGGCCCTTCGGTACGCCTTGGCCTGGTCGTACACCATGCCGTGCCCGGCGATCGCCTCGTTCAGCCGGTCGCGGGACAGGGCGGTGCCCGTGGGGTCGAGCAGGCTGAGCTCCCGGCCGACGCGCTGGTCGGTGACGGCGTACCAGTGACGGGCGATGCCGCGCCCGGCGACGGCCTTGAGGCCGCAGGCGAGGGTACGGAAGTGCTCTTCACCGCTCGTCCCGTCCCGTCGGCCGAATTCGATCCACGTGTAGCCGAGCCGTTCGGAGTGCGGGTGCTCGCCGCCGAGGAGCAGATTCCACTCCATGCGCTTTCCCGGGTCGCCGTCGGGCTCGACACGGCGCGGCGAGAGGTCGCCGTCCAGCAGGAAGGGCAGGGTCAGGGCGAGGACCTTGGACTTTCCGGTGCCGTTGTTGCCGCGCAGCAGGAGGCGTCCGTCCCGGAAGTGGAATTCCTCCACGTCGTAGTGGAAGAGGTCGACGAGTCCGATGCGCAACGGCTGCCAGCGAGTGCGCAGGGGGACGGGCAGGGCGGTCAACTCTGGTTCGCCTTTCTCTGCTGAGGCATACGCGTGGTGCGGGGGGTGCCGGATTCGCGTACGACGGTCTCGCCGACGGCGTACCGGGCGAGGGCCGGGCGTGGCACGACCGTGCCGCCTCGGCGGGATATGAGCGCGAGGGCGGAGAGTTTGGTGAGCGCCTGCTCGACCAGTTCCCCCTCCGCGCCCGGTTCCCTGGCGGCCTTGGCCCAGAAGCCGCCGTGCTCGGCGGCGAGGTCACGGACCTTCTGCTGGAGGTCGCCGGTGGTGACGGGAGAGCCGACTGCCGCGAGGTGTTCGGCGAGCAGGAGGGTGATGTGGCCGTGAGTGCCCTGTTCGGGCATGCGGACATCGGTCAGGTCGTCTTCGGGGTCGACCATGGCGATGCCCTCGGCCCGCACCTCGGCGACGAGTCCGGTCAGTTCCGTGATGCGGGCGATGAGGAAGCCGCGCTGCCGGGTGAGATAGGCCAGTTCTGCGTCCGTCAACTCGTCGTAGTAGAGCACCGGGTCGTCGAGCAGGCGCCGGGTCAGCGAGCGGCGCATCGCGCGGAACCGCAGCTCGTCGCTGTCCAGGGCTGTTTCGGCGACCAGTTCGGCGAGACGGCCCCCAAAGGTGCCGGCATGGACCGTCGAAGGGCCTCGGCGGGTGACGAGCAGGCCGGCCAGCACGCGCCGCTCGACGTCGTACAGGACATCGCCCGCTCCGCTGACATAGGCCTCTTCGTCTCCGGCGACGCGCCGGAGAACGCCGAGCTTCAGCAGGAACCGTACGACCGCGGCGAGGTCGAGACGCTCGTCGCGCCGGTCCAGGGTGAAGTGGATTCCGGTGGCCGTGAGCCGGGGGTCGGCGGCGTCCAGGACGATGTGGTCGGCGAGACGGCCCAGCGCGATCTGCGCCTCGCCTCGTTCAAGGGCGGCCAGGGCGAGGCAGAGCAGGACGTAGCGGCGCCGGGTGAAGGGGGCACCGGCTCGGCCGGCCTCGCGGGCGGGGTGCGCCGGGCCGGCGAGAGTGCCGGGTACCTTCCGCAACCGGGCCGCCTCGGCACCCACTTGGAGGGACCAGCCGGTGTTGCGGTCGAACCACTCCCGCAGTTCCGAAGCGTGACGGCGGATGAGCCGGAAGTCGTCGGAGTGCGGGCCGTGCGCGAGCAGGAGAGGCTGCTTGAGCAGAGCCCGGGCGGCCTTGCGCAAATCGGCGGCGTGCTGCCCGTCCAGCACCTCGGCGAGTGGCGTGCTCATGACCTGCTGTCCTCCTCCGTCAGATCGACGATCTCCACAGCGTGATCGGGGCCCCGGAACGTGCCGCCGGGAGTGGTGATCTCCGCGACCGCGCCGTCGCCGAGCGCCGACAGGCGGATCTCCATCGAGCCGTCATTGCTGGTGGCCGAGGTACGGGTCATGCCGGGCCGCCACGTGGCCAGGGCATCGCCGAGGAGCTGGAGGAAGAGGCCGAAGGCGAGCGGGTCGAGTTCGCCGAGCGCCGAGAGGCGGGTGACACCGCCGGTGGCGAGCCGGGCTCGGGCGGCGGCGATCTCGGCCCCCTGCTTGGCGGCCAGCTCGGCGAGGTGGCGGCGCGCCTCGGAGCGGTCCTCGACCCTGCGGGGCTTGCCGCGCCGTTCGTAACTGCCCGTACGGCGTAACTGCGGGCTGATGCGCAGGGGCTCGGATTCGGCCCACGGCGTGGCGGCGGGGACCGGCCGTGCCGTGCGGGCGGCGAGGGTTTCGGCGTCGACGGTGAGATGGCGGGCGGGGTGGAGCCCGAAAGCGGTCCGCCACAGACCGTGCCGGGCGTCGTCGTCGGGCGCCTCGGCGAACCAGCGAGCCAGCGTCCGGAAGTCGGCGGAACGGTCGGAGCGCCCGGCTCTGCGCTCGTTGAGCGACCGTACGACCGCCAGGAGCTGAGGAATCGCCCCGAGGGCCCGTCCTCGCAGCAGCCGGGCCTGCGACTCGCGCCCGTCCCGGCTGATGAACCACGCCGCAAGCCCCTCCCAACGCCCCGACCACCGCGTGTACGCCTCACGCTCCGCGTGCGCCGCGTCCTCCGGAGAGGCGTCGGCGGCCTCGCGGGCAGCGGCGGTCCGGAGCAGCGGCACGACGAAGCCGGCGTCCTCCAGCTCCAGGATCAGCTGGGCGATACGCCCGCCGAGGGTGATCAAGTCCTGGATGAACCGCTCCAGATACTGGATGAGCCGGTCCTTGTAGGCGAGGAACACCTCCTCCTCGACGTCGTGCAGGTCGATGGTGCGCTGCAGGGAGCCCATGAAAGCGCGAGCATTCTCGGCGAGGGCCGCGAACCTGCTGGTCAGCACGTCGAGCGCGAGGTACGTCTTGGCCGGGTCCAGTTCGTCCCCGGCTCCCAGGACGAGCAGGGCACGCAGCTGGGTGACGATGTCGTGCAGGGCGACCGCCTGCAGCGCTCCGCGCCGGCCGAGCGCCTCGTCGTACGCGGACAACGCCTCCTCCGCAGCCTCCCCCGCCCGGGTGAGCTGATACACGAACCTCTTGCGGTAGAAGTCCTCGACGGCGGTGACCCGCGCGGTATCGGGATCGGCTCGCAGGTTCCCCCACTCGACGAGGCTGTCGAGCGCCTTGACCACGGTCTCGAGCTCGGCCGGACGCTCCCCGGCCGGCAGAGCGGCGTGCACGTCCTCGGGCCGCAGGTGCACCGCGAACCGCTCCTTGGCGGCGAGGAACGCCCGCATCGTCCGCCGGTAGAGGGCGGCGTTGGGCACGGTGAGATGCGTGAACGGGGCGTATCCGGTGGAGGTGAAGGCCGGATTCTCAGGCGTGGGAGTCATCGCCCGGTCATTCTGTCCGACGAATGCCGTCCTCGACGGGAAATGCCGGGGAACTCACAGTTCCCGACTGGCTGCGTACCGCTCCGTCGTCGGCGGTCGGCTCGTGGAGACCGTGCAGGAGGTGAGCCTCCGAAGACCGCGGTGCACGAAGCACCGACGCCGTTGCGGCTACTGCCCTGGAGATGCGGCCGGAAGCGCACCCAGCCACGGTTGCCAACAGTGGTGAAGTACACGGCGAGCCAATCACCCGTTCAGGACGATGGTGGCAGCCATCGTGCCGCCTGCTCTCGGCTGACCCGGTCGGCGTCGACATACCACTGGCGCCTTTCCTTGTCCCAACGAGCGCCGATCGACTGCTTGGCCTCATCCTTCTCTGCATACGGGACGTTCAAGTACAGCCGCTTCTCGTTGTGTGCTGCCTCTCCGCCCATTGTCCTGGAGGGCCTGGGGTTCCACGCCTTCCGCTCCTTGCGTGCACGCTCAATAACGCGGCCCACACGCTCACACGCAGCAGGGTCCGTGAGCCGCATCATCAGGTCAGTCGGACCCGCATTCGCCAGCAGGTTGAGGGAGCCGTGCCAGAGCACGGCACCGTCAAGGATGAGGACCTTCTCGTGCATGCGCTCACGGAACTCCACCCGGCAGCCGACTCCCCGCAGTTCATTGACCAGGCCTTGGACTCGTTGGGCTGCCGCATCCGTGGTCTGTTCTTCAGGGGCCCGAGTCCGGACGATCACGTCAACACCATCGGTGATCCGCTTGGCGAGCTGTGCCGACCAGCTGCGCACAGGCCGCGGGTCGAGGAACGGACAGTAAATCTCGATGCTTCGAGCGGCCCTGTCAATATCCCAACCCACCGCCCTGGCTACCTCGTCAGCTGGGAAGAAGGCGGGCCGGGCCAGCTCTTCCTCCGTGAGGGAGGCGAGCTGGGCAGCTTCACGGACGGGGATGAGCTGGTCGACCGACAGGCATTGGGCATGTGCCTCGAGGTGGTCGAGCATGCGCCGCGCCTCACTCCCTGCCGGCAGATGCCGACGAAGGTGCTCGACGTCCGCGAGAACGATGAGGTGGTCCTGAGCACGGCTGAGGGCGACATTGAGCAGGCGACAGGTGTGCGAGGACAAGCCCGTGCCTTGGAAGAAGTATCCGGGCGTCGTACCGGCACCCGCCGTGGTATCGAGGATGACGATGGGGCGCTGGCTTCCCTGGAAACGGTGCACCGTGTCCACCAGCCCCTCGAACTGCTCGCCGAACCGGTAGGCGAGGCTGGCCTTGAGCGCCTTCACTTGTGCCCGATACGGGGCGATGACGGCAAGGCGGTCAGTGGCCCGCTCCCCCGCCGGCACCTCCTCCCACTTCCGACCGGGCAATACACCTTCGTATTGCAGACCGCGGATCAGCTCATGAACGGCTGCCTCGTGCACGGTGTTGGTGAGGTGATCCCGACCGGGGATGCGCTGACGCGAAGTGTCGATCAAGATCAACGGCGCGTCCACCAGGGAGTTGAAGGGGATCCGGGAGCCATCTTTACGGCCGGTCTGCAAGGGAGCGTCGGGATAGGCGACGGTGTTCACAAGGTCGCAGATCGCGCTGCGCATCCGGTACTGCGTGTCCAGCGCCACGAGCCGGGCGTCACGGGCCACGGAACCGCCGGCAGTGACGAGTCCGGCCGTGTGGAACACGTCCTGCGCCGTCCACTGCCGGGCGTGCTCCCGCTCAGCGGGAGTTGCCTTGCGGTCATTGTCCCCCTTTGTTACGGCAGGCAGTTGCCGAAAGTCGCCTGCCACCACGATACGCTTGCCGGCCAGGCCCGCCGCATACCAGGCTGATGGCAGATCGGCCATCCCCGCCTCGTCGATGACGACGACGTCCACACGGTCGAGCAGCTTCCGCGACTGCACGGCCTTGGCGATCGTCGCACCGAGCACCCGGCACTTCGCACGGACGACAGTCTCTGTCTGCTTGCGCTGCTCCTCGAGTCCGCCGATCTGTTGCTGAATGTGCTCGGCTTGAGCGGTAAGGGCCTGGCGGTCGGGCAGGCCGGCGAGCTTTGGCAACTCGATCGACAGCGCCTCCCTGATGCGCGTGATACCGGCAGTGGCACGACGCAGATCACGGTCGGCTGCGGCCAGACCCGTAGTCGCCTGCTGGACCTGGATCGTGGCCTCGTGGAGAGCCGCCCGCGCTTTGTCGAGCTGGGCCTGCTTCCGGGCCGCGAACATCCCGCGTGGCATCCCGGCCTTCGCGATGACATTCTCGTGAACGGATATTCGAGAGCGAGCCGCACTCTGCGCGTCGGCATGTGCCCTCCTCGCCTTTGCGGCATCGGTATGGGCCTGCTGCGCTGAAATGAGATCCGCTCGCAGACCCTCTACCTTGTCATATACGGCGATGCCCTCGTGTGCGGTGCGCAGAGCAACCGCCAGCTGGGTGAGAGAGTCATCGATACGGGCTGTCAGCCGCGCCGTGATGCGCTCGGTGTCGACCTGTTCTCCGAACTTGTCCCGGAGCGAGGCAACGGTGATCTCGCCGGCGCGCTGGACGAGCCCGTCATCAAATCTCTCCTCCCCGTGGAGCAGTTCACAGATCCGCTCAAGAGCCTGGTCCACGGCGACCTTGGTGGGTGCGAGGAAAAGAACGGACAGGTCCTGGCGGTAGCTGCCTTCGACGATGTGCCCGACAACATCTGTCTTGCCGGTACCCGGCGGCCCCCATAGGAACAGCACATCACTGGTGAGTGCCTGCCCAACCGCCTGACGCTGACGCGGATTCAGCTGGAGAGAGTCCCAGTTCGCCACCCACCCTGCGACGTTTCCCGATCCGCCAAGGTTCGGCCTGCCCCGACCGAGCATCCAGCTCGCACTCTCCGCCCGAACCGGGTGCTGCGGCTGTCCCACCTTTTCCAGCCGCTCCGCAAGGGTCCGCCATGAAGCGGCTTCATCCTCACGGACCTGAACATGGGCCGGTGCTCCGCCGAGGTCCGCCGAAGTGACAACCCGCACCCTGCCTTCGGGCATACGTGACACCTCGGCTCGGGCCCACTCGCCACTGGAG
This sequence comes from Streptomyces sp. XH2, assembly GCF_049725035.1. Classification (NCBI taxonomy): domain Bacteria; kingdom Bacillati; phylum Actinomycetota; class Actinomycetes; order Kitasatosporales; family Streptomycetaceae; genus Streptomyces; species Streptomyces sp. XH2. The sequence continues at coordinate 168,650 of NZ_JBMMMZ010000010.1, forward strand.
CGTGACGGACGGAGCAGTGCCGGCTTGCCGTCCAACGCGTCCAGCCACTTTTTGCAGTCGAAGACGTACTCGTGCCTGCCTTCCGCGGCTGAGATCCTGCGTCCCGCGGAAAGGGACACCTTCGCGCCGTCCTTGCCGTTACTGCGCAGCTCCGCGGCGATCTCCAGACGCACCGCCGTGAGCAGTTCCCTCACCGGATACGGCAGCGCCGTCTCCTCGGTCATTGCCGCCCCCCCTTGTGGCTCCGCTGTCACGGCACCCTATGCCGCTCGCGCCGAGCACGGCGACTGTTGGCGAGATCATCAGAGAACGACCAGCCCTGGCCCCCACAAAAAGCCGATGACCGGCTCCGCGCAACCATGCCCCGTCAGCCATTCCTGCTGCTCGGCGTGGGGTGCAGTCGAGAGCGTGGCGGGCGAGCCGGCGTGGGCTGTGGTGACGCTGATCGTCACCGTGAATCCCTTCTCTGGCCTGCGGATTTCCGGACACCTGTACGTTGACATGGATGGCGAGCAGGTCTCCATTCCGATCGCACCGATCGCCGCCTGCCGTAGGCGAACTGGGATTAGCGGGGCATGTCCGGCGGATCACGCGGCTGCCTCATGCTGACTCGCTGCCCAGGTCATGGGGCGGGTGATCGACAAGGTGCATATCCGGGAGCAAGCCAGCGGCCGGCACCGCGAGGTCGCCTCAGGCATCACCAACAGGGCGGAGGTCCGGTTGCGGTGGCGGCCGGACAACAGCCGGTGAGCCTCTTCCCCGTCTCGGAGCACTAGCGGCGTCCACTCACAGAAGCGTGCACATGGGGCCGAGTGGCCAACGCGATCCCCGCCAACACGGCAGTGCAGGCCATCGATGCCGCTGCCGTCACTCGAACCCCCTGCGGCACGTCATCTACTGCTTTACGCTCTCCGTCTTCCATGACACATACGGTGCGCAGGGTGAGGAACTGGACGTCATACCCCACCGCCCCCTTCAACTGAGCCCGGCACGGGTGGTTGTAGGGGAACGGAGCCGAGTCCGCCCCGCCGTCCTGCGCCACAGCCACGGTCGACATCAGATCGATGGCCCCCAACGAGTAGGAAGCAGTAGTCGTGGCTGCGCAGGCAAAGGTTGCAGCAACGACCACACGGCGCCATCCGGCCCAGTGCCTGTTCCCCGGCAAGGCAACTTTGAGGGATCGAAGCAGGAAGAACATGACCAACGCGATGGCGGCAAGAAATGCCACCGGTATGAGGAGGATCATGACGGCCTTCTCTCCTGAGCTCGGCTGCTCACGGGCATCCGGCCCGCGTCCAACCGAGTCCGGCGTCAACTATCAGGTCGACCAAAGCAGTTAATGTACCGCCACACACGCCCCTGAGCAGCTGCGGTCACCTGCTCAGGACGACCCAGCCAGTTCCTGGAGCCCGTGTAAACCGACTGAAGAGAGTCGAATGGCTGGAGAGAGCCTTCTCCGCGTGAACCGCGATCATCACAACGCGCCGAGCGCGCTGCCCAATTACGGATTCCACAGCGCGCTCGGCTCATATCGCGACTGGTAGGAACGAACCCCAGCTCCGTTCATGCGGTAGATGGTGATCGCGCTCAGGAGCTGTGACTTGACCTCCGACGTGCGCTGCCGCTCTGCATCCTCAACTCCAGCAATTCTTGAAGGACGCCGATGCCAGTCCGGACCACTCGGTTCGGCTCCAGCGGACTGGGTACGGTGAGGCTGCCAATGTCTCGGCGTTGACCTCCTGGCCGTGCAGGGACACGTGCGCCTCGGCGTTGATGGCCTCACAATGAATGCGCTCGGCCACCTCATCGAGCAGTCCACGGTTCCGCAAGCCGGATCGTGGACCGTGCGTAGCACTCCAGGCAGCGCGAGCTCATGCTGATCGGGCCGCACCAGCAGTGCGGACTCAGTCGGCCGACGTCACGGGGGGGGAACGTGCTCGTCGATGCCGGCGCCTCCTTTTTGTTCGGCAGAGCGCCGCACGAGGCACTCGAACACGAACCCCATGTCGTCAGCAGAGAGGGTGGCCCCCAGTTCCAGTGAAAGGAACCGGTCGACGACCTCGCACAACAACCCGGCGTGGTGCAATCGTTCGATGGTTCGATCGGGCTCGAAGCGTCGGAACACTTCCCCGACATTCTGAAATTAAGTCGTGTACATATCAACGCAACAACATGCCGAGTTGCTCGGAGAGGCGAGACGTCTAGCACCTCCTGGCGTGTGGGTGCGAGCAGGCAATCGAGACGTCGCAGCACGGTCCACGGCAAGCGGGCCGTCACGGTGACGCCCTCCGCGTAGGATCCATTGGCTGTGTGAAGATCGGCCTTCAGTGCGGGAGGGGCCGACTGGCCGGAGGGGAATGCCATGGTCGCTCCCCCCCCCCGGCAGCCGGTGGCGCATGAACACCGCTCCGACATCGCCGCGTCAGCCATCGCTGCGGCACAAAGGCATAACGTCACCGTGTACGGCGATACGATCACCGACCCGCAACCCATCGCTTCATCCGTACATGCATCGACTCGGCGCCGCCACGGCTGAAAATCACCCTGCCCCGCCTGGCTGAATCCTTTCGCCGTGCACTCCTCCCCGGCCCCTCGCCGCCCGGTCTGGGCTGCAGAGCCTCTACCGGAGCAAGCTCAGGCCGCCCTCGGCGTCAGTATCACCCTTTAAGATTCATCCGAGCGTTGAGCCGGGCTTCCTGACGCACTGACAGGAATGCGGCAGACACACACGCGCACAAACAGTCACAGGCGGGGGGCCGCATGCTGGAAGGCCGGTGGACGACGGTCACCGAGTCCGAGTATGAGCACGAGCGCCGCGGTCTTGAGGCGATCCGCAGGCGCCTACCGGACGAGGAGCCGTGGCGCGCCTGGGCGAACTTCCAGTTCACCGCGAACAGCGGGCACGTCCGTGAGGTCGATCTTCTGGTCGTAGCGCCGGCCGGAGTGTTCCTGGTCGAGCTCAAGGATTGGCACGGCTCGGTCCAGGGCGGCGGCAACGACTGGGTGCAGACCACACCGGGTGGGACCAGCCGTCGGCACGGTAACCCGCTGCACCTGTCGAACCGGAAGGCCAAGGAGCTGTCGGGGCTGGTCAACGGTGTCTCCGGTCGGCCTGCGGACCGAACGAAGATCTGGGTGGGTGAAGCGGTCTGCTTCACCGACGACACACTTCGGGTGAACCTTCCGGCCGCCGATATGAACGGCGTGTTCACGGTCAAACAGCTCGTGGAGATGCTGGCCGTACCGCCGGGAAACGCCCGGTACCAGACCACAGCCGCGACGTCCCGCCTTGTCGATACGGCCCTGAAGAAGCTCCGTATCGCGCCGATCCGCCGCCAGTACGAGGTGGGCTCCTACCTCCTGGAGGCGAAGGCGTTCGACTCAGGGCCCACCTGGGCTGACTATCTGGGCCGCCATTCCCAGCTGCACGATCTGGCGCGGGTGCGGGTGTTCCTCAGCGAGCGTGGCGCCTCCGACGACGAGCGGCGCTCGGTGGAGCGAGCCGCCGCCCGCGAAGCGTCGGTACTGAGCCGGTTTCGTCATCCGGGCGCAGTGCAGCTGAAGAACTATCTGCCTTCGGGGCATCCCGCCGGGCCCGCGATCCTCTTCGACTACCACCCGGAGACACTGCGCCTGGACGACTACCTGGTCCAGCACGGGGACGGCCTGGACCTGAAGGCTCGCCTCGCTCTGGTGCGGCAGCTTGCCGAGACAGTGCGCTCCGCGCACTCCCGGCGGGTCCACCACCGCACGCTGTCGGCGCACGCGGTGCATGTGATTCCGCGTGACCGCGGCCCACGCGGGCGGGAGCTCAGCGAAGAACAGCGCTGGCTGCGCCCGTGGCCGCAGATCGCGGACTGGCAGATCGCCACCGGGGAAAGCACCAGCCTCGGTCGGCCGCTGACCTTGGCTCCCACCAACGTGTCGGGGTTCCATATCGCGGAGCAGGCCGATCCGTATCTGGCTCCGGAACTGAAGATCCCGAAGGCCGATCCGGTGCGTCTCGATGTGTACGGGCTCGGCGTTCTCACGTACCTGTTGGTCACCGGGCAGGCACCGGGCGCGAGCCAGAGCGAGGTCATGGCACGCCTGGAGGCCGGCGAGAGTCTGCGTCCGAGCGCGCTGGTCGACGGTCTCCATCCGGACGTCGACGATCTGGTGGAAGCGTCCACTGCCTACGAACCCGGTCGGCGTCTGTCCACGGTTGACGATTTCCTGGAAATGCTGGAGTACGTCGAGGAGGCGTTCGTCGAGGAGGTCCCAGGAGGCAGGAATACGGCTGCAGGTGCAGGCGGGGACGGCGGTTCGGCCACAGCCGGGGCCGAGGAGCGGTCCGAGCCGGAGAAGGATCCGCTGGAGGCGGTGGCAGGGGATGTGCTGGCCGGGCGCTGGGAAGTCGTACGCCGGCTTGGTACGGGCTCGACTGCCCGGGCATTCCTGGTGCGGGACCTGGAGGGCGAGCCGCGGCGTAGCGGCGCCCTGCCGATGGCGGTGCTGAAGGTTGCGCTGAGCGAGGCCAAGCACGCAGTCCTGGACCGAGAGGCGGAGGTCCTGGGCCGTATCCACCGGGACTCCAGCATCATCTCGCTGTACGAGCCCGAGCCGCTCACGCTGGCCGGGCGCCGGGTCCTGGTGCTGGAGTACGTGGGCGACAGTCGGGAGCTGAAGGACCAGGACGGTGGGACGGTCAAGGGGCCACGCCGCCGTGAGGACACCGTCGCTCGCCAGCTGCGGGACAACGGCCGCCTTGGCATGGACCAGCTGGAGGCGTACGGGAAGTACCTGTTCGGCGCGGTGGAGCACCTGGAGGCGGAGGGGATCTGGCACCGGGACCTGAAACCGGACAACATCGCGATCCGGATCCGCCCCAACGGCACCCGGCAGCTGGTGCTGATCGACTTCTCGCTCGCCGGATATCCGGCGAAGGAGATCGAGGCAGGCACCGAGGGCTATCTCGACCCCTTCGTAGGGATCATCACGCGCGGCTCGTACGACGGGCACGCCGAGCGGTACGCGCTGGCCGTGACGCTGCACGAGATGGCGTCGAACGAGCTACCCCGCTGGGGCGACGGCTCAGTCACGGCCCGGCAGACGGATGCGAAGGAGTGGCCGTACCCGCAGCTTGCGGCCGACGCCTTCGAACCGGCCGTACGGGACGGCCTGGTGGCTTTCTTTCGTAAGGCCCTGGCCCGGGACGTGAGGGATCGCTTCCCGGATCTGAAGCCAATGGAGCGTGCCTGGCAGAAGATCTTCCTGGACGCACAGCAGACGACGGCACCGAGCACCGGTCACGGTGAGAAGTCGGGGCGCGGTACGAAGAGCGGCGCGGCCGCGGTTGCCGAGTCCACGGCGGACCCGCGGATCGGTCGGGAAGATGACGACGTCTCCGCCGAGCAGGTCCGCGACCAGCAGGCCGAGCGCGCCGACCGGAAGACGCCTCTGTCGGTGGCCGGTCTGACGGTCGCGGCGCAGTCGCAGCTGTTCGCGATGGGACTGAACACAGTCGGAGACGTTCTCGAGTACTCGGCGAAAAAGTTCCTCACTGCGCCGGGCATGGGTTCGCGCACCCGGGAGGAGATCCAGCGTCGTCAGAAGGAGTGGAACGCACGCCTGGGCAAGCCGGCTCCTGCGCCGCTCAGTGCGGAGGCCCGCAAGGCGGCAGGCCAGGAGCTCTCTGAGCTGGAACGGGCGGTCGCGGAGTCGATCGCCGCAGCCGACGGGGATGTCGCCGACCCGCAGGTGCTGCGCAGCCTGAGCCTGGACGCGCTCGCCGCCCGACTGGTGGCGCAGCCGTCCACCGGTAGCGCCCGCTCCAATGTCAAGGAGCGTGAGGTAATCCGACTGCTGCTGCGGCTGCCCGACGAGGCGGGCACGCTGCCCGGGGGCCTGGCATGGGTCCGGCAACGGGACGTCGCCGATGCAGTGGGTCTCACCGCGGGCCGAATCCCGCAGATCGTGAAGAATGCACGCGAACGCTGGTACAAGAACCCCGCCCTCGCGCTGCTGCGTGAGCAAGTGGTGGAGATCCTCGCCGAGCGCGGACGGGTGGCTCCAGTGATCGAGCTCGCCGACGCGCTCATCGCCCGGCGCGGCACCCAGCACGTCGAGCGGCGCGACCGTCGCGCGCTCGCCTTGTCGCTGCTGCGTGCGGTGGTGGAGCGCGAGAGTTACAACAATGAGTCCCCGCCCCTCTTCCGCTACTTCCACGCTCGGATGCCTAAGGGCGCCGATCCGGTACTCGGTCTGCTCGCCCTGGATGTCCGGGAGGAGGTGGACGGCCCGGACACCCCGGCGCTGCCTGCCCTGCAGGAATACGCGCTGAACCTGGGCGTGCGGGCCGACCGGCTCGCGGCACTCGAGTCCCTGCCGACGGCGAGCACGGTCCTCACCGAGCTGGACGCGGTGCGACGGCCGCCGGGCAGCCTGGGCTGGGACGAGCGACGCACCGCCGAGATCGCGGTTGCCGCATCCACCCGGGCCGCGCTCACCCCGCGCCTGGAGATCTACCCGCGCGACTTGGACCTGGTGCGTGCGCTGCGGATCACCCAGGCTGGTGTGGTCGCCGTGCAGCCGGGCGTCGAGGAAGAGCGGCAGCCTGGCCTGACGGTGGACGCCCTGCACAAGCGGGTCGCCACCCGCTTCCCCGACCTGGGCACCGATCCGCTGGCGCCGCGCGAGCTGCCCACGGGCAGCGCCCTGGTCCGCGACTTGAAGCAGGCCGGCTTCGAGCTGAAGCTGGCGACCCGCTACGACAAGGTACTCCGGCTCGTCCCGGACCGCCCGTACGGAGACACCACCGCCGGGCTCACCTCGGCGAGCTGGGGCGCCTCGGCAGCGCGCCGCTCTGCTCCCACCCAGTACGACGCAGACGCGGCCGTCGCCGCCGCCGTCAAGGCCGAGCAGCGGCTCGCGCACTCGGCACGGCAGGACGGCTTCCGGCTCCTGACCGTGCCCCAGCGGCGTGCCGAGGATGCGGTGCGGTGGCTGGCCGACGAGCCGTACGGGGCTCGGCCGGTGTCGCTGACCGGACTGTTCGTGGACGAACTGCGCGGAGTGGTCAGCGAGGCGGCCCGCCCGACCTGGGAGACCGTCCTCAAGGCGGACGCCGCCGAGCCGGGCAGCCGGGCCCACCAGCAACTGCGCATCCGCACCGACAAGGCGTGGGGGCGGATCGAGCCGAGGCTGAGGGAGCGGCTGGCGGAGGCGTCTGGCCCGCTGCTCCTCACCGACACAGCGGTTCTGGCCCGGTACGACGCGCTCGACCTGCTCGGGCGGCTCGCGGAGGAGGCTCGGCAGGGCGGCAGCCCACTGTGGCTGCTCGTCGCGCAGTCCGATCCGGCGCGGGCGCCGCGGCTGGCCGGACAGAGCGTTCCGTACCAGGCGGGGTTCGACGAGTGGATCGCCGTGCCGGACGCCTGGGTCTCACGCAAGCACCTCGCGCCGAACGCCTGATTTGTGTCCCCTTTGTGTCCCCCTGCTGACCTTGCCTTCTTCCGTTCTCTCCCACTTCTCCACAGGAGCCGTTCGTGATCGACCGCAAGAGCCTCCTCGCCGATCTGCAGAAGCAGGTCAAGGCGGCAGAGATCGACCTTGAGCAGCAGGTCAAAGCCGTCTCGGAGGTCGGAACGCGGCTGCGCGGCGAGTACGACCAGGCCCGGAAGTTAGGCCGTACGGCGGCGACATGGAATGCCTGGCTCGGCGAGCGGATCACCCAGGTCGCGGTGGCCTGGGTGCTCGGCACGGTCTTCGTGCGATTCAGCGAGGACAACCGGCTGATCGCCGAGCCGTACATCACCTCCCCCGACGTGGCGGGGCGGGAGACCGCGCAGGCTCGGTACGAGGAGTACCTGGAGAAGGACGCCGACCCGACGTACCGAGGATGGCTGGAGACGGCCTTTGCTGAACTCGGTGCTGGGCAGGCCGGGCGGCTGCTCTTCGACCGCAACCACAACCCGCTCTACCAGATCCCGCTCTCGCACGATGGAGCGGGCGCGCTGCTCGCGTTCTGGCGGGAGCAGCGTGCCGGCGAGGGCAGCGGGGACGAAGAGGCGAGCGGTCCGGTGCTCGTGCACGACTTCAGTGACCCGCTGAGCGAGAACGGCACCGACGGCTGGGACACCCGGTTCCTGGGCGACCTGTACCAGGACCTGAGCGAGGCGGCCCGCAAGACGTACGCGCTGTTGCAGACGCCGGAGTTCGTGGAGGAGTTCATCCTCGACCGGACGATGACCCCGGCGGTGCGGGAGTTCGGCTTCGAAGAGCTGAAGATGATCGACCCGACGTGCGGGTCCGGCCACTTCGTGCTTGGCGCGTTCCGGCGCTTGGTACGGATGTGGGCCGAGCAGCGTCCCGAGGTTGGCGCTTACGAGCGGGTGCGAGCGGCCCTGAACTCGGTGCACGGGGTGGACCTCAACCCATTCGCGGTCGCAGTGGCCCGCTTCCGGCTCCTGGTCGCGGCGATGGCCGCGAGCGGCATGCGAACGTTCGAGGAAGCCCGGCGGTACGAGTGGCCCATCCAGCTCGCGGTCGGTGACTCCCTCATCAAGGACCGGCAGCTGGAGCTGCAGTTGGGGCTCGGGCTCGAGGAGGAGGAAGGCGGGACGGCCAGTGACCCGCTCGTCGTTTTCTCGTACGCGACGGAGGACGTGCACGACTACCCAGGGATCCTGGAGCAGGGGAGGTACCACGTAGTCGTGGGAAACCCGCCGTACATCAGTGTTGAGGACAAGGAGCTCAATCAGCGCTACCGCGAGATGTACAGCTCCTGCTATAAGGAGTATGGCCTCAGCGTCCCGTTTGCCCAGCGGTTTTTTGAGCTAGCTAAGACCGGCCCTCGCGAATCCAATCAAGGGTTTGGGCGAGTTGGGCAAATCACTTCAAACTCATTCACTAAACGAGATTTCGGCCAAAAGCTCATCGAGGATTTCTTCAACCAAAAGGTAACCCTCACCGAAATTATCGACACTTCGGGCGCACACATCCCCGAGCATGGCACCCCAACAGTAATCTTGATTGGCCAAACGAGGGCCCCGCGCCACGGATCCCGCATCAGGACAGTGCGATCCATTCAGGCTGAGCCTGGAGTTCCGAACGACGCAGCACAGGGATACGTCTGGTCTGCGATTTTGAATCAAATCGACAATCCTGGCAGTGCGAGCAAGTGGGTATCCGTCGACGATCTCGATCGCACAGAATACTTCGGGACACACCCTTGGATTCTTGGCGACGGGGAGCTCGAACTACTCAAGACGCTCGGGGTTTTTGGCGATAAGCTCCGTGGACATGCAAAGCGATTCGGCTACACGGGACAAACGAATGCAGACAGCATCATGCTGTTTACTCATGACGCATGGGTTCGGCGCGGCGGGGAGGAAGCACTCGGGCGCCCCGTGGTGCGCGGGAGTGAGCTCAGAGACTGGGATTACCGAGAGGATACATACGCCTTCTTCCCTTACGCCGAATCGGCCGGGAAGTTCACCTTGCTCCCCCTGGATGACCAGTCGAACGCCTACAAATGGATGTGGCCCGGACGTACAACTCTAGGACACCGGGCAACTTTTTCGAAGGGGACTTACTTCTCGGACGGACGCCCTTGGTACGAGTGGCACCAGGTGACCCCCAACCCAGAGTGTCACACGTGGGCGATCTCCTTTGCGGAAATTTCTACCCACAATCACTTTGCGCTAGATCGAGGCGGTAAAGTATTCAATCGCACCGCTCCAATGATCAAGCTGCGCGAGGAGGTAGCCGAAGAAGAGCACTTGAAGTTGCTCGGCCTTCTCAACAGTTCCACTGTCGGATGCTGGCTCAAGATGGTCAGCTTCGCAAAGGGTGGAAGCGGGCTCGGGCGCGGGGTTCAGAATGAGGCATGGGAGGAACGATTTGTATTCACAAGTTCCAGCCTTGAAGACCTCCCCCTTCCGGCCTCGTATCCCACTACCCTTGCAATCGAGCTCGATTGCCTCGCTCAACAACTCTCCTTGGCGACTCCCGCCGCTATCGCGGCCAAGTCCGTCCCTACTCCCTCCGCCCTCCGCGAAGCCCAATCCCACTACAGCTCCACCCGAGCCCGCATGATCGCTCTCCAGGAGGAGTTGGACTGGCAGGTCTACTCCCTCTACAACTTGCACTCCGAGGATCTTCGTCTGCCCAATGTCTCTACCGTGCCCAAACTCGCCCTCGGCGAACGGGCCTTCGAGATCGTGCTGGCGCGTCGGGTTTCGGCCGGTGAGGCCAGTGACGAGTGGTTCAAGCGGCACGATTCCAAGCCGATCACGGAGGTGCCCGCGCACTGGCCCGCCGACTACCGCGCCCTCGTGCAGAGGCGGATCGAGGTCATCGAGTCGAACCGCGCCATCGGCATGGTGGAGCGCCCCGAATACAAACGGCGCTGGGCCACCGAGGGCTGGGATGCGATGCGGCAGAAGGCGCTGAAGTCCTGGCTGCTCGACCGGGTCGAGGACCGGGCGCACTGGTTCGACGCCAGCGGCAATCCCACCATCACCACCCTCGCCCGCCTCGCCGAAAACCTTTCCACCGACGAGGACTTCGTGTCCGTCGCCGAGCTGTACGCGCCCCGGCAGGACCTCGCGAAGACCGTACGCGAACTGCTGTCCGAGGAGCACGTCCCGTTCGTGTCCGCACTGCGGTACAAGCCCGCCGGGCTGAAGAAGCGCACCGACTGGGAACACGTCTGGGACCTCCAGCGCGAGGAGGATGCCGCGCCCGACGAGCCCGCCAAGCGGAAGATCCGTGACCGGACGCCCGTACCGCCGAAGTACACCTCGGCGGACTTCCTGAAGCCGAGCTACTGGCGTGCACGCGGCAAGCTGGATGTACCCAAGGAGCGGTTCATTTCATACGGCACGGTCAACACGCAGTCGCCGGAGCTGTACGGCTGGGCCGGCTGGGATCACCTGGAGCAGGCCCTCGCGCTCGCCTCGTACATTCAGCAGGCCGGTCTCAGTGACGACGACCTCGTGCCCTACCTGGCAGGGCTGCTTGAGCTGCAGCCGTGGCTGGAGCAGTGGTACGGCGAGTACGACCCGGAGTTCGGGGCGTCGCCGGCTGCCGAGATCCTGGCGTTCCGGCAGCAGAAGCAGGGCGAGGTCGGGTTGACCGACGATGCACTGCGGGCCTGGCGTCCGTCCGCGGCCACGCGAGGACGCGGCGCGAAAAAGGCCGCTGTGCCGAAGCAGCGCACGAGCACGAAGGCCGCCGTCCAGACGTCCTTCACCGACGCCGACACGAACACCGTCACCGATGCCGTCAGCGGCACAGAGTCCGCCTGAACAGGCGAGGAGTTAAGACACCATGGCGTTCATGAGCAGGAACAACCCTCGCCCCGAGGACCGCCCGCTGCTGCGGGAGTTGATCGACATCCCGGAGTCGGTGTCCACCTCCGACTTCGTGTTGAAGCTGAACGAAGCGGTCACCCCCGAGGGGGCCGAGGCTGCGCTGAAGAACTACGTCGTCACCGACCGGCTGCTCGGCAACTTCGACGAGGCGCTCGACTTGATCAAGTCGGCGCTGGACAGCCGCTCGTCGAAGGCTGCTTACCTGCACGGCTCGTTCGGTTCCGGTAAGTCGCATTTCATGGCGGTGCTCTACGCGCTGCTGTCGCGGAACCAGGCCGCCCGGGCGCGCGGTGACCTCGACCCGGTGCGGGCCCGGCACTCCTGGCTGGATACGGACGACCGCAAGTTCCTGTTGGTGCCGTACCACATGCTGGGCTCCAAGTCCCTGGAGCAGCGCGTGCTCGGCAAGTACGTGGAGCACGTACGCAAGTTGCACCCCGGATGCCCGCTGCCGCAGGTCTACCGGACCGACGGACTCTTCGAGGACTTCGCCGAGCAGCGCCGCCGCAACGGCGACGACCGGGTGATCGAGCAGCTCGCCGACGCCGGCGACGGCCAGGAAGACGAGTGGGGCGACTGCTTCGCCTGGACCACCGAACTGCTCGACCAGGCAGTGAACGCGCCGGAGGAGCACGAGAACACCAAGGACCTCGACCTGGAGAACCCCTCCACGCCGCGGGAACTGCGGGCGCGTCTCGTGCAGGACCTCACCCAGACCCTGTTCCCGTCGTTCTCTCGTAACGCCGTGGAGGATGCTGACGGGTTCGTCTCCCTGGACAAGGGGCTCGGCATCATATCCGCGCACGCCAAGTCCCTGGGCTACGACGGTCTTGTCCTCTTCATGGACGAGCTGATCCTGTGGCTGGCCTCCCGCATCCACGATCAGAGGTTCGTCTCACGCGAAGCTGACAAGATCACGAACTTCGTGGAGGGCGGCGACGAGCGGCGCTCCATCCCGGTGGTGTCGTTCATCGCCCGTCAGCGCGACCTGCGTGAGCTGGTCGGTGAGGAGATGTCGGGGGCCGCCGAGGCCGCCGTCCAGGACAGTCTGAAGCTCAGCGGCGGGCGTTTTGACAAGATCGTTCTGGAGGACCGCAACCTCCCGCAGATCGCGCAGGCCCGCCTGCTCAAGCCCACCAGCCCGGAGGCCGAGGCAAAGGTGGAGGCTGCGTTCGCCGGGGCCAAGAGGCTCGGTCCGGACGTGTGGGACACCCTGCTCGGCCACGACAAGTCCACCACCGGCGCGGACGAGGACGCCTTCCGGCGGACGTATCCGTTCCCGCCGGCGTTCATGGACACCCTGGTGCACATCTCCGCCGCTCTGCAGCGCTCCCGCACCGGCCTGAAGCTGATGAGCCAGCTGCTCGTCGACCACCGCGAGGACTGGCGGCTCGGGCAGCTCGTACCGCTGGGCGATCTGTACCCGGCGATCGCGGGCGGCGGTGACAAGGCGTTCAGCGGCGAGACCAGTGTTCACTTCGAAGCCGCAGACAAGCTGTACCGGGACAAGCTTCGCCCGTACCTGCTGAAGACCAACCAGATCACCGAGGACCAGGTCGAGGCGTACCGGCGCCGTCCCGATAGCCTCGACGACCCCCAGCTCGCAGCCCGTTGCCGCGACTTCACCGGCGACAGCCGGCTGCTTCAGACCCTGCTGCTCTCCGCACTCGCGCCCAGCGTGCCCGCGCTCGCCGATCTCACCCTGGCGCGGCTGCACGCCCTCAACCACGGCTCCATCACCACCCGCATCGCGGGAACCGAGGTCGGTCGGCTCGAGCAGAAGGCCAAGGAATGGGCGGCGACCTTCCCTGAAATAAAGGTCATCGGCACCGGGCCGGGCGCGGTGGTGCGCCTGGAGCTCACCGGTGTCGACCTGGACGCCGTCCTCGCGAACGCCCAGGTCCACAACAACCAGGGCAACCGGCGTGCCAAGATGCGCGGCCTGCTCAAGGAAGCACTCGGCGTCAGCGACGGGCCTGGCGGCTTCGATGCGTACGACGTGCTCAGCCTGGTGTGGAAGGGGACCGAACGGCAGGTTGAGGTGGTCTTCGGTAACGTCGCCGAGGTCGACTCGCTGCCCGAGGCAACCCTGCGGCCCAGCCAGGACGACGCTTGGCGGCTCGTTGTCGACTTCCCGTACGACGAGGGCGAGTTCGGTCCGATGGACGACCTGCAGCGCCTTCGCGCTCTGCGGGAGAAGCCCGGCGGCGACTCCCGCACCCTGGCCTGGCTGCCCACCCATCTGACCGATGCCTCCCGCGGCGACTTCGAGCGCCTCGTCGTCATCGATAAGGCCCTCGCCGACGAGGTCCGCTTCGACTCCGACTTCGCGCGCAGTCTCAACGCCGACGACAAGGCACGCGCCAAGGGCATGCTTCAGTCTCAGCTGGCCATCCTTACCGAGCGCGTCACCCAGGCACTGCGGCAGGCGTACGGGCTCGCGCAGAAGCAGGAAGGGGTCGTCGACCTCAGCTTCGATACCCATCTGGTCGCCCAGCAGGATGTCCCCGAGCTGCGGCTTCCGCTCGGCGCAGCCCTGGATGCCGCCGCCCGCGACTTGGCCGGCAAACTGCTCGCCCACCAGTACCCCGCCCACCCCGACCTGGACCCCGACGGCACGGGCAAACCTGTCAAGTCTGCCGAGGTCAGGGCCGTCTTCGAGTACGTGCGCAAGGCCGCCGAGGACCGCGACGGACAGGTCGAGGTCGACTCCAAGGACCGCAAGACCATGGCGCGGATCGCGGGCGGTCTCGGGCTCGGCGCCATGCGGGAGGCGTACTACCGGCAGTCCACCGCCTGGCCCGACCACTTCAGCACCCAGGCGCGCCGGAACAGCACCGCCGAGCCGACCCTGGTCAAGCTCTCCGACTGGAGCGATCTTCCCGAGCCGCGCGGACTGCCCGAGCCCCTGCGCCGGCTGCTCGCCGCTGCGTACGCGGAGATGACCGACCGGGTGTGGGTGCGCGGCGGCGTGCCCGTCGAACCCGCGCCGGCACCGCACGAGCTGAAGCCGGACTACGCCCTGCGCGAGCAGCAACTGCCCGACGAGAGCGACTGGGCGGAGGCGCGCAAGCGCTTCGAGACCGTGCTCGGCGAACGGGCGCCGCAGCTGCGGCGCGGGCGGATCGTCAACCAGTTCGCCGGGCAGATCAAGCGGGCCGCCGCCGCGCTCGCCCAGGACGCCGGACGGCTCGTCGGGGAGCTGGAGAAGCATCGCGACTTCCTCCAGCTGAATGACGGTTCACCCCGGCTCGTCCTCGCTCGGCGGGCGCAGGAGCTGGTCAAGGAGGTGACGGAAGCGGGCATCGAGGCGAAGACCGTCGTGGAGCGGCTCGCCCGCTTCGACCTCGGCGATTTCACCGCCCACCGGTGCGGCATGTCGTTGAAGAGCGCCGGGAAGGTTGCCGGCGCGCTGCAGAGCACCAGCTGGGACCAGCTGGGCCTGGCCGACACCCTCGGCGTGGACGGCTCAGTCGTCCTTGAGCGGGTGCGGGATGCCGCCACCGGCGACCCGGGTGACTACCCCGACCTGCCTGGCGTGTTGAACGCCAGCAGCCGGGAGGTGCTGTCTTTGCTGAGGTCTCGCCAAACCACAGACGAGCGCCCCCAGCCGTCGCCCACCCCGCCGCCAAGCTCCGACAGCGTGGACTTGAACGGCGGTTCCGCCCACCCGCTGGTGCTGCCGGAGTCGACGCAGCGTCCGGGCCCGCGCGCATCGTCGCGGACCGCGGCCCGCTCCGGCGGCGGGCGGACCACCGCCGCACAGGCCGCCGCCGAACTGCAGGCGGAGATCGCGGCGCTGGCGGCGGAGCAGCCGAATGCCACCGTCGAGGTCATCTGGAAGGTCGTCGACTGATGTCCGACACCGTCACCACTGCTTCCGCGACCGCCGGCCCCGCCCGGCTGTCCGCGGGAACCGTCCGCCAGTACCTCGCAGCCCGCAGCCGGCTCGGCGACGGTGCGGTTCGCGTACTACTGCTGCGGGCCGCTCCCAACTGGGACGGACCCGCCGTGCAGCGGACGGCGGGCGGGCTGCAGGCGCGGGTGGCCGTCGCGCCGTCGGTGCTGGCCGTGCACGAGCAGATCCTGGGCCATCTCGATGCGGCGGCTCCTCCCGACCCCAAGGTCCTGGTCGTCCTCACCGACCGCGAGGACACCGACCTCGACCCGGGACTGCTCGCCCGCGTCTACGGCGGAAGGATACGGTCCGTCGACAACTGGGAGGTCGTACAGGAGGCGTTCGACGCGCGCGGTCTCGACGGGCGGCTGCGCAGCGAGACCTGGGTGGCCGAAGCGCTCCTCGACGCAGCGGCAACCCGCGGCTGGCCCTCGCTCGGCAAGGGACTGCTCTCCCGCGACGAGGCCCTCACGCGGCTGGCCAGGCGACGGCTGAGGCTCGACCGCCACAACACGGACGCGTTGGGCGAGCCGGCCGCACACGACGACGGAGACCGCATCGACCCGGTCGCACTGTTCCGGTGGACCCTCACCTCCGGCGGCCCCGACCTCCTGCGTGACCTGCGCGGACCGGAACGGGCCGGCCTGGCCCGCTTCCTCGCCGAACCCGAGCAGGGAGGCTCCACCGGCAGGATCGTCACCGCCCTGGTGCACGCCGAGCACGGGGCGGACGCGGTCGCCTACGCGGTCGTCTGCGCGGCCCTGTGGGGGCACGCGGAGGCCGACCACGACCTGTACCGGGCACGCGGTCGCGCCGAGCGGTGGCTCGGCGACCAGCCGCCCGCCCAGGGCGACGAACTCGACAGACTCCTGACTTCCTTCGGGCGCAACGGCGAGGCATACGTCCGCGGCCTCGTCGACCGGGGCGAGCACCGGCTCGCCGACCCGGTCCTGAGCAGGGCCGCACAGCTCGTCGCCCAGTTCGGGGCGCAGACCGCCGCCGCGGCCAGTCCACTGCTAGCGGCCGGGCTCGACGCCCGCTTCACCGCCGCGGGACGCGCCCTCGCCGAGGGCAGTACCGAAACGATCACGGCCGCCGTCACCACGCTGGCCGAGCACGCCCTGGCCTCCGACGGAGCCACCCGCGCCCGTATCGAACGGGTACGCATGGCAGGGCGGCTGCGGCGGTGGCTCGCGTCCCAGCCTGACTCCGACATCGCCTCGGTGGCCGACGGTACCGCCCGCCAGATCCGTGAACTCGGCTGGGTGGACAGGGCATTGGAACACCTGGACGCGGGTGGTGACGCGGACAAAGCACTCGCCGACGCCTACAGCCAGATCGGCGCGCAGGTGCAGGCCAAGCGCCGTGAGCTGGACCGCGCGTTCTCCGAGCGGCTCGCAGTGTGGACCGCGGACGGCACCGACCCCCGGGCCATGCTCACCGTGGAAAGCTTCCTGGACCGAGTCGTCGCGCCCGTCGTGGCCTGCCCCGGCCGACGCGTCCTGCTCCTCCTCGTCGACGGGATGAGCGCAGCGATCGCAGCCGAACTGGGTGAGGAACTGCACGGACACTGGTCCGAGTTCGATCCGCTGCAGGACGCGGCCGGTGCACCGGCCCGGCGTGCCGTGGCCGCTGCGCTGCCCACCCTGACCGCCGTCTCCCGCACCTCGCTGTTCGCAGGCACCCTCATGAAGGGCGACCAGAGCGATGAGAAGCGGCTCTTCCCCCAGCACCCCTGCTGGAACGGGGCCCCGGCAGCCGTCTTCCACAAGGACGACCTGCGCAGCCCCGACACCGGTTCGCCCTTCTCCACCCCTCTCACCGAGGCGCTCGCCGACGGGCACAGCCATGTCGCGGTCGTCCTCAACACCGTGGACGACCGGCTCGCCAAGGAGCAGAAGCTCGGCGACGGCGCCTGGGAAGCGAAGGAGATCGGCGGCCTGGAACCGCTGCTGCGGGCCGCCCGCGCCAATGACATGACGGTGCTCCTCACCTCCGACCACGGCCACGTGATCGAGCGACGCAGCAGCAAACTCGACGTGACCGGTGCCACCATCGGCTCAGCCCGTCACCGCACCCCCGGCGGACCCGTCACGCCGGCCGAGATCGAGCTGTCCGGCCCGCGGGTTGTCTGGCCGGAGCCCGGGGCACAGATCGTCGCGCTGCGGGACCATGACACCCGGTACACCGCGCTGAAGGCCGGATACCACGGCGGGGCGACCCTCGCCGAGTTCACCATCCCGCTTCTCGCCCTGCTGCCGTTCGGCGCTGAGCCGCCCACGGGGTGGCGGGAACTGGGCGACCCAGCGCCCGTTTGGTGGAAGGAGGACAACGAGGCCGCTGCCGGAGCAGAGACCGGGACGAAGGTCGGAGCCGGTGCCGGCCCGACGCCCGACGCCGCCCCAGCACGCCCAAACCGCAAGCAGACCAAGAAGGTAGCCCCACCGGCAACCGCGGGAGCCATCAGTCTCTTCGGCGAGGACGAGGTGGCACCTCCCGTGCCGCAGGAGCCTGCAGTGGAACCTGTGGCCGTGCCTGCCTCCGATCAAACGAAGGGCCCAGCCGCCGCTCTGGTGGAGCGCCTCATGGCCACCGAGCTGTACCAGGCACAGCTGGACCTGCTCGCCCGTAAGCCACGCGACAAGACGGTCCTCCCGAAGGCTCTGGCCGCGCTCGTCGAAGTGGGCACCCTGCCGATGACCGCCCTCGCCGAGCGCGCCGGCCACCCCGCCACCCGTGCCCCTGGCTTCGCCGCGACCCTGGCCCAGCTACTCAACTACGACGGCGCCCAGATCCTGGAGATCCTCCCCGACAACCGCACCCTGCGCCTGCACCGGGCCCAGCTGATCGAGCAGTTCGGGCTGTGAACCGGAGTTCCGCGGCTGCGACGGGCGGAGCGGTTCGCCACCCCGCCCGGTCAGCGCACCGGCCGTCCGGTCTTCACATGGGTGTCCGGCAGACCCTGGGCCTCGCATCGGTCGTCACCACCGGTGCCGGCCTCCTCATCGGAGCGTTGCTTTCTTGACACAGGAGGCCATCGGGAGCGGGGCACCCGCATGTTGAGACGGGTGCAATCTCTATGCGGGCCCGGTGCCTTTGAGGACCGACTCCAAGCCTTCCCCGTTCTCCGCCCACCGCCGCAACTCCTCGCGGCCGATCAGCCGCGCCCGGAAGTGCTCCGCCGCCCACCCCTTCGCCCCGCCAGTGAGCCTTCCATTCGTCACGACGACGGGCAACGTCGAGGGGTGCGTGGCCATGGCCCCACCGTACAAGTGCTGCACGACGGGCTGGCCCACCGAACCACCACCGCCGGTGAAGTGCTTCGCCTGCACCATCACGAACCGCCCGAGGGGGTCGGCCGCGAGGACATCGGCGCCCATGTCGCCGGCACCCCCACCCGAGCGGATGATGCGGTATCCGTCGCGGTCTAGGAGGTCGGCGATCAGCTGCTCGAACTGGCTGTGGTGCAGCTCGTCGATCCCCTCCAAGTCCATCAACGTGGGCTCCTGGAGAAGGGGGCCGTCGAGGGCCTCCATGACCACCTCCCAGAGCGCCGCCAACCACAAGGTGACGTCCTTGCGCATGGTGCGGGTAAACGTCGCGTGATCGGCGTAGCGCTTGACGAACAAGGCGGTCGGCTTGAAGAGGCTCCCACCCTCCGCCCTCAGCAGCGGCGACGAGGCGTGAGCGAAGGTCTCCGAGATCTCGTCCGTCGAGTTCCAACCGGGCGAGTACGGGGGCGAGACCCCGATCCGGCCGGAAAGGCGCTCGGCTTCCTTCCGGCGCCGGACCGACTTCAGGTCAGCCGCCATGAGCTCCTGGAAGAATTCGATGAGCGCGTCATCGATTTCGCCAGCTTCGTCGTCACACTGCTGCACGTCGCGCAGGAGGCGTTGATCATCCTGAACCAGGCCGAGAGCAAGGGCATCGGTCCGGGGGGCGCGGGTGGCGATCTCCTTGTGAGCGTGCAGCACCGTGGCGCAGCGTTCCAGCCTGCCCTGCAGGATCATCAGCCGCTGACGCATGCCCTCGGTACCTGTCTCTGTTCCGGGGATCAGGGCCTGCCCGAACTCCGGCCCCGGTGAAGCCGGTCGGCGAGTGGTCGGCCGCGCAGTGCTCGAATCGATACTCAAGGTCCCCCCTCGGGTGTTCCACGCCGAGGAAAAGCCTAGGTGATGCCATGTCAGGCGTGGCCTGGCCGGAGCCGTACTCGACCGGACTCGTCGCCGTGGCTCGCGTGCTGCAGCCGACCCTGTTCGTCCTCGCGCTGCGATTCGTATGCGGCGGCCGAATGGGAGACTGTTTGGGTGAACGCGTTTGGATCTTCAGCATCCGGGACCGCCGCCCCGGTCGGCGCCGTGCGACGACGGGCCGTGGTGGACGCCCTGCGGCGCGGAGCTGTCCCCGAGAGCGGTCTCGACCTGCTCGCCACCGGACTCGGGCGCTTCGAGCAGGCAGTCGACGAGGAACTGGACACCGTCGCCGCCGGCGGCTCGGTGTTCAAGGCCGTGCGCGGCGAGTACGGCTCCGGCAAGACCTTCTTCACCCGCTGGCTCGGCGAGCGCGCCAAAAGGCGCACCTTCGCCGTGGCCGAGGTGCAGGTGTCGGAGACCGAGACCCCACTGCACAAGCTGGAGACTGTCTACCGGCGGCTCACCGAGCGCCTGACCACCGCGAGCTTCCCGCCCAGCGCCCTGCGCCCGGTCGCCGACGCCTGGTTCTATGCGCTGGAGGAGGACGCGCTCGCCGACGGCGCGGGCGAGAGCGAGCTGCCGGAGGCCGTGGACAGATTGCTCACCGCCCGCCTGGCCGAGGTGTCCCGGCAAGCCCCCGCGTTCGCCACCGCCCTGCGCGGATACAAGCAGTCCCTGGACTCAGGCGACGAGGCCACCGCCGCTGCGGTGATGTCCTGGCTCGGCGGCCAGCCGCACGTCGCCGCGGCCGCCCGGCGCGGCGCAGGCGTCCGAGGCGACCTCGACCACTTCGGCGCATTCGGCTTCCTGCAGGGCCTGCTCACCGTGCTCCGGGACGCCGGGCACGCCGGACTCGTCCTCGTCCTGGACGAGGTGGAAACCCTGCAACGGGTCCGCTCCGACGCCCGTGACAAGGCCCTCAACGCGCTGCGGCAGCTCATCGACGAGGTCCACTCCGGCCGCTTCCCCGGCCTGTACCTCGTCATCACCGGCACGCCCGCCTTCTACGACGGACAGCAGGGAGTACAGCGACTCGCGCCGCTCGCCCAGCGTCTCGCCACCGACTTCACCACCGACCCCCGCTTCGACAACCCCCGGGCCGTCCAGATCCGGCTGCCCGGATTCACCGAGGCATCACTGACCGGCCTGGGCGCCACCATCCGTGACCTGTATGCCGAAGGCTCCCAGTCCCCCGACCGGATCAGGCAGCTCGCCGACGACGCGTACCTCACCGACCTGGCGCGGGCCGTGGGCGGAGCCCTCGGCGGAAAGGTCGGAGTGGCACCGCGGCTGTACCTGAAGAAGCTGGTAGGAGACGTACTCGACCGAATCGACCAGTTCCCCGACTTCGACCCGCGCACTCACTACAAGCTGACCGTGGGCAGCGGTGACCTCACCTCCACCGAACGGAACTTCGCCGCGCCCGCACCGGCCGCCTCGGCGGACGACCTCGAACTCGAACTCTGAAGATCCATTTTCCGAAGTCCCGAACTCTGACGACCAGCGCAGGAGTCACAGACGTGCAGGAGCAACGGTGCGACGCCGACCCGGTGGAACGCCTCGACCCGGTAGTCCTGCACCACATCGTCAACACGCTCGGGTGGCCCGATCTGCGCCCTCTGCAGAAGGCCGCCGTGCATCCACTGATGGACGGCGAGGACGCGGTCCTTCTCGCGCCGACAGCGGGCGGGAAGACGGAGGCCGCAACCTTCCCGCTGCTGTCCGCCATGCGAGAGAAACGCTGGACCGGAACTTCCGTCCTCTATCTGGCCCCGCTCAAGGCGCTCTTGAACAACCTGGTGCACCGGGTCGACAGCTACGCCCAGTGGCTGGGGCGCCGAGCTGCTCTCTGGCACGGCGACACCCCCGAGTCCGTACGCCGTCGCATCCGCATCGACTCCCCCGATTTCCTGCTCACCACACCCGAGTCCCTTGAAGCGATGCTCATCAGCGTCAAGACCGACCACGCGCACATGCTGGGCCGGGTGCGTGCCGTCGTCGTCGATGAGGTGCACGCCTTCGCCGGGGATGACCGTGGCTGGCACCTGCTCGCCGTACTCGAGCGTCTGGAGCGATTGGCCGGCCATCGCATCCAGCGCATCGGCCTGTCCGCCACGGTCGGCAACCCTGACGCCCTGCTCACGTGGCTCCAGGGCGCGCGCCCTGCCGACCGCCTCGGCCGGGTCGTCGCCCCCGGCGTTACTCTGCCCGCCGCTAACGGCACCACCAGCGGCACCGAACCCCCGCGTCCCGCAGGAGAGGTGGAGATCGACTACGTCGGATCACTCGCCAACGCCGCCAAGGTGATCTCCGCCCTGCACCGGGGCGAGAAACGGCTCGTCTTCTGCGACTCCCGCAAGCAGGTGGAAGAACTCGGTGCGGCACTACGCGCCCGTGACGTCACCGTGTTCCTCTCCCACGCCTCCCTCTCCACTGATGAACGCGCACGCTCCGAGCAAGCATTCGCCGAAGCGCGCGACTGCGTCATCGTCTCCACCTCCACTCTCGAACTCGGCATCGACGTCGGTGACCTCGACCGCGTCATCCAGATCGACTCACCCAGCACCGTGGCCTCCTTCCTGCAGCGCATCGGCCGCACCGGACGCCGCACCGGAACCTCCCGCAACTGCCTGTTCCTCGCCACCCGGCCCGACACCCTGCTCCAAGCCGCCGGCCTGCTCACCCTGTGGTCCCGCGGCTGGGTGGAACCCGCCACCCCGCCACCCTCACCCCGCCACCTCGTCGCACAGCAACTCCTCGCCGTCACCCTGCAGGAACACCGCATCGGAGACCGTCTGTGGCCCGAGCAGTGGAACGGCCTCACACCCTTCGACCGGTCCGCCGCGCCCATCCTGTCCCACCTGGTCGCAGGCGGCTTCCTCGACAACGACGGCGGCATGCTGTTCATCGGCCCCGAGGCCGAGAAGCACTTCGGCCGCCGGCACTTCATGGAGCTGACCGCCTCCTTCACCGCACCTCCCGAGTTCACCGTGCTCGCCGGCCGCACCGAGATCGGCACCACCGATCCCACCGTCCTCACGGAGGAACGCCAGGGCCCGCGCCGTCTGCTGCTGGCCGGCCGCAGCTGGCAGATCACCTTCATTGACTGGGCCCGACGCCGTGCCTTCGTCGAGCCCGTTGAGGACGGCGGCATCGCCAAATGGCAGGGCAGCGAAGCCCGTGGCCTGTCGTACGTCCTCACTCGTGCCATGCGTGACGTCCTCCTCGGCACCGACCCCGACGTCCGCCTCACCCGCCGCGCCACCGCGGCCCTCGCCGAACTCCGCATGGACCGCGCACCCCACGAAGTACACCCAGCAGGCACTCTGCTGGTCCACGACGCGGACGCCGCCCGCTGGTGGACCTGGGCCGGCTATCGCGCCAACGCCACTCTCGCCGCCTCCCTCGGCAACCTCGCCGACCCGGTGCAGCGCCCGACCGACACCCATATCAGGCTCCGCCAGGATCTCTCCCCCACCGACTGGAAGACGGCCCGTGCCGAACTCCCCGACTCCCTCACCCTGCCCACCGTCGACCCGCGCGCCGTCCGCGGCCTGAAGTTCTCGGCGGCCCTCCCTCCCCGCATCGCCACCACCACCCTCGCCGAACGCCTCGCTGACTTCGACGGTGCCCTCGCCGTGGCCCGCGAGCCGGTACGGGTGGAATGGGGCACCTGAGCAACCAGGCACGCGGCCTGCCGGTCCTCAGCAACAACCGCAGCACCGGCACTGGCTGCGCACTCTGCCTGGGTCGAAGGCAGCTGATCGTCGGCCATGCCAGTGCCCTGCGGCCCAGCGGGGCAGAGTCAGCCATGGTCATATGGGGCCTCGCGGCCTGGTTCACCCTGCTCATCGGCAGTCCCCCAGGGGCGCGCCGGACGACCATCACCGTCGGCTATTTGGCTCACGACCGCAGCCGCCATCGGCTTCGGTACCTACGACGGGCGCCGCGACGAGGAGTCCGAGCCCACCCAGCACACCGTGCACCTGGCTCTTCACGTCCTGGATGCCTGTCACGGCCCCGCTCCCGATTTTTCCGGCGATCAGAACCCCGACGTAATCGCTCCGGCAATTGAAGCGTTCTACGCGGGCCGGCGGGCGCCTTGATCCGAGTTGTATGGCATGCGTTGCCCTCGCCACGGCTACACGTCTGACATCGTGGTCGACGACGGCGAGCCGATACGGCAGCATCCGGGCACGCAATCTCTGTCCCTGGAACAGCCTCTCGTTTCGCGGCGTCGAGGACACTGTCCACATCGCATCGTCCCAGGTCTGGGCCTTCCCCATTGAGCAACCTCAAGGTAACGGCAGGAAGCGCACGCCCAACAGCGCCTCCATGTTCCTCTCGACCAGCTCCTGCAGATGCCGCTCACGCACCGCCGTGGCCGATACCACCTCTGCCGCGCTGCCACCCGCGACGTTGAACAACCTCAGACTCGACACCCGTCCCCCTTGCCCTCGCGGGTCACAACGATCCGCGAGGACAGGATTGTTTCCGGAGGCGTGAGCGCACGTCAAAGGACTTCGGGAACAGCGTCGTGCACCCTGGGCAGGCCCTTCGCCCTGCCCAACACAACCGCCCGCCGACCGGACTCAAAGCCCGGTCGACGGGCGGTTTTGTGCCCTCTGGCCACCCTCCCGACGAGCGTCAGGAGAGCGTCATTTCAGCGTCAGAATTTCGCCCCTAACGCCCCCATAGCGCACATAATGCACACCAGGTAAAACCGCAGGTCAGAGGTCCTTTGCGGCAGGCTTAAGGATCGCCACGCACTCCACATGGTGCGTCATCGGGAAGAGGTCGAACGCGCGCAGCGTCGCCGGCTTGTAGCCCTCCTCCGCGAAGTACTTCAGGTCGCGGGCCAGGGCAGCCGGGTCGCAGGCCACGTAGGCGATGCGGCGGGCTCCCAGCGACGCCAGGTGGCGGACCGTCTGCTTGCCGGCGCCGGCGCGGGGCGGGTCGAGGACGATGATGTCGGCCTCCTTGATGCCCGTGCGCGGGAGGACCTGTTCGACCTTGCCCTGTTCGATGCGGACGCGGTCGAGGTCCTGGAGGTTGTGGCGGGCGTCCTCCACGGCGCGCTTGCCGGATTCGATGCCGAGGACCGCGCCCTTCTCGCCGATGCGCTCGCCGAGGGCGCCGGCGAAGAGGCCGACGCCGCAGTAGAGGTCGAGGGCCATGTCGCCCTTGCGGGGCATGAGGCCCTGCATGACGGCCTTGACCAGGGTGTCGGCGGCCTGCGGGTGGACCTGCCAGAAGCCGCCCTCGCCGACGCGGTAGGTGCGCTCGTCGGCGCGTTCGCGGACGAAGGGGCGGCCGTGGACGCGGTGGACCTGCTTGTCCTTCTCGCCGATGCGCAGGACCGAGACCGGCTTGTCCAGTTCCACGATCGGGAGGCGGCCGCCCGGCTTGGGGGTGAGGATGACCTGGCGGTCGGCGGAGCCCGAAGCGGCGATGGCCTCCACCGTCGCGATCTGCGGCCACTCGCGCTTCTCGATGCCCAGCTCGCTCACGCCCGGCGCGGCGATCATGCAGTGGTCGATCACCTGGACCTCGTGCGAGCGGTGCTTGCGCAGGCCCGCGTGACCCTCGGCGTCGATCGCGTACTGGACCCGCGTGCGCCAGGCCGGGACCTCACCCGCCGGGAGCTTGTCGCCTTCGGCCGGCATCACCGTGCCGTCCCAGCCGGCCTCCTCCGGCGTCAGGCCCGCGAGGCGCATCAGCTGCTCCGCGATCACCTCACCCTTGAGGCGGCGCTGCGCGCCCGGCTTCGCGTGCTGCCAGTCGCAGCCGCCGCACTTGCCCGGCCCCGAGAAGGGGCACGGGGCCGGCACGCGGTCCTTCGACGCCTCCAGCACCTGCACCGCGTCCGCGCGCAGGAAGCGGGACGTCGACTCGCCCTCCGTGATCTTTGCGATGACGCGCTCGCCCGGCAGTGCGTGGCGGACGAAGAGGACCCGGCCCGACTCCGTACGGGCGACGCAGTGGCCGCCGTGGGCCACCGGGCCGACCTCGACCTCGTACTCCTCGCCGACCAGCGATTCCTGCGGGGCGTTCTGCATGGTGGTCGGCTCCAGAGAGGTAAAGAGAAAAGTGGGGCGGGACAGCCGTCCAGTCTACGGGCCGTCCCACCCCACCTGCGAATTCACCGGGTCAGCGGTGCTACTTCTTCGCCGACGCCTTTTCCTTCTTCGGCTGGCTCACCGGGCCGCGGCGCACCGACCCCGGCGCGTTCCACTCCGCCCGCTTGCGCGCCCGCAGCTTCGCCGCCTCCGACGAGTCGAGCTGCCACGGCACCGAGGTGACCATGACGCCCGGCGTGAAGAGCAGGCGGCCCTTCAGGCGCAGCGCGCTCTGGTTGTGCAGCAGGTGCTCGTACCAGTGGCCGACCACGTACTCGGGGATGTAGACGCTGACGACGTCGCGCGGGCTCTCCTTGCGGAGGCTCTTGACGTAGTCGATGACCGGCCGGGTGATCTCTCGGTACGGCGAGTCGAGGATCTTCAGCGGGACGTCGAGGCCGCGGCGCTGCCACTCGTCGCGCAGCAGCTTGGTCTCGGCCGCGTCGACGCTGATGCTGAGCGCTTCGAGGGTGTCGGAGCGCATGAGCTTGGCGTAGGCGACGGCCCGCAGCGTCGGCTTGTGGATCTTGGAGACGAGGACGATCGAGTGGACGCGGGACGGGCGGACGGTCTCGTCGCCCGGGCCCTCGTCGGCGGCGATCTCCTCGGCCACCCGGTCGTAGTGCTTCCGGATCGCCGTCATCGTCGCGTAGAAGATCACCATGCCGAGCAGGGCGACCCACGCGCCGTGGGTGAACTTCGTCAGCAGGACGACGACCAGGACCAGACCCGTGAGGAAGGCGCCGAAGGTGTTGATCGCGCGGGAGCGGATCATGTGGCGGCGCTTGGCCGGGTCGGTCTCGGTGGACAGGTGGCGGTTCCAGTGCCGGACCATGCCGGTCTGGCTGAGGGTGAAGGAGACGAAGACGCCGACGATGTAGAGCTGGATCAGCTTCGTCGAGTCCGCGCCGTAGAGGTAGGTGAGGACGGCCGCCGCGCCCGCCAGCAGCACGATGCCGTTCGAGAACGCCAGCCGGTCGCCGCGCGTGTGCAGCTGGCGCGGCAGGTAGCGGTCCTGGGCGAGGATCGAGCCGAGCAGCGGGAAGCCGTTGTACGCGGTGTTGGCGGCGAGGAAGAGGACCAGCGCGGTGGCGGCGGCGAGCACGACGAAGAAGAACGAGCCGCTGCCGAAGACCGCCTCGGCGACCTGGGAGATCACCGGGTTCTGGGTGTAGCCCTCGCCCACCGGCGAGCCGTTCTTCAGCAGGTCGGTGGCCGGGTTCTCGGCCATCCGGACGTTGGTCGCCATGGCCAGGCCGATGATGCCGCAGAACATCGTCACGGCCAGGCCGCCCATCAGGGCCAGCGTCGTGGCGGCGTTCTTGCTCTTCGGCTTGCGGAAGGCCGGCACGCCGTTGCTGATGGCCTCGACGCCGGTGAGGGCGGCGCAGCCGGAGGAGAAGGCGCGCAGCAGCAGGAAGACGAGGGCGACGCCCGCGAGGCCCTGGTGCTCGGCGTGGATCGTGAAGTCGGCGGTGGGGGCCTTCATGGTGTCGCCCATGAAGAGGCCGCGGACGGCGCCCCAGCCGATCATGACGAAGACGCCGCCCACGAAGACGTACGTGGGGATCGCGAAGAGCTTGCCGGACTCCTTGACGCCGCGCAGGTTCATCAGGGTGAGCAGCACGATCACGCCGATGGCGCAGGCCGTCTTGTGCTCGATGACGAAGGGGATGGCGGAGCCGAGGTTCTCGATGCCGGAGGCGATGGAGACCGCGACGGTCAGGACGTAGTCGACGAGCAGGGCGCTCGCGACGGTCAGGCCGGCCTTCGGGCCGAGGTTGACGTTGGCGACCTCGTAGTCGCCGCCGCCGCTGGGGTAGGCGTGGACGTTCTGGCGGTACGAGGCGACCACCGTGAACATCAGCACGACGACCGCGACGGCGATCCAGGGGCTGAAGTGGTAGGCCGACACGCCTGCCGCGGAGAGCACGAGGAGCACTTCGCCCGGCGCGTACGCCACGGAGGAGAGCGGGTCGGAGGCGAAGACGGGCAGGGCGATGCGCTTGGGGAGAAGGGTTTCTCCCAGCTTGCTGCTGTGCAGCGCCCGGCCGATGAGGATCCGTTTCGGCAGGTCGGTCAGTTTGGACACAACAGAGGATCGTAAGGGCTCCGTATGGAACAGGCCCATCCCCCTCCCCGCCGGGAGGGAAATGTGGCATACACCGCACCCTCCCTCCCGGCGGGAAGGCTCCCCTCAGTGCAGCAGGGCCGGCAGCGCCCGGTGCCCGTTCGAGATGAACGACTCGACCGGCTGCAGCTCCCCCTCCCCGACCGCGAGCCGCATCCTCGGGAAGCGGTCGAAGAGGGCGGGCAGGGCGACGGCCGCCTCCAGCCGGGCGAGGGGCGCGCCGAGGCAGAAGTGGACGCCGTGCCCGAAGGCGAGGTGGTCCTTGACGGCCCGGGTGACGTCGAAGCGGTCCGGGTCCGCGCCGTGCAGCTCAGGGTCGCGGCCGGCGGCGGCGTACGCGGCGAGGATCGCGTCGCCCTTGCGCAGGGTGATGCCCGCACTGGTTTCGATGTCCTCGGTGGCGTAGCGCAGCGGCAGGCTCGCGACGGGGGACCGGTGGCGCAGGGTCTCCTCGATCACGTCGTCCCAGCTCGCCGCGCCCGAGCGGACCAGGGCGAGCTGGTCCGGGTGGGTGAGCAGGGCGTGGACGGCGTTGTCGAGGAGGTTGACGGTGGTCTCGTGCCCGGCGCTGATCACCAGCAGCAGGGTGTCGAGGAGCTCCTGCTCGCTGAGGCGGGAGCCGTCCTCCTCGCGGGCGGAGATCAGCACGCTGGTCATGTCGTCGCCGGGGGCGGTGCGCTTGGCGGCGACGAGGGCGCCGAGCAGCTCGTAGATCCGGGCGTACGTGGCGGTGACCTCGGCGGGGTCGGCGGAGGTGTGGAAGATGCTGTCGACGCAGTCCCGCAGGCCCTCGCGGAGCTCCGGGTCGGTCACGCCGAACAGCTCGCAGATGACCTGGATGGGGATCGGGTACGCGTAGCGCTCGCGCAGGTCGACGGTCTCGCCGGGGGCGGTCGCGGCCAGGCCGTCGAGGAGGTCCGCGGTCAGCGCCTCGATGCGGGGGCGCAGGGCGGCGGTGCGGCGGGCGGTGAAGGCCTTGGCGACGAGGGAGCGCAGCCGCTTGTGGTCGGTGCCGTAGGCGGTGAACATGTTCCGCACCGCGACCCAGGTGAACAGGGGCCACTCGGGCGAGATGTCGCCGTTGATCCAGGCCGGCCAGTGCTGGTTGGGGTCCTTCGAGACGCGCGGGTCGGTCAGGAGCTCCTTCAGCAGCGGCTGGGTGGTCACTGCCCACGCCACCACTCCCCCAGGAAGCTCCACGGGCGTCGCCGCGCCGCGGGCGCGGACCCGGGCGGCCTCCCCGTGGATGTCGCTGCCGGTGGCGTCGATCCGGAGGGGGGCGGGCTGAACCGGGACGGCACCGGGCCGGCGGTCCGTGCTGGGCTTGCGTTCCATCGGCTGTCTCCAGGGAGGTCGGCCTGCTGCGGGGACGGGGCGGACTGGGCACGGGACGGCTCGTGCGGCTCGTACGGCGGTACGGGGCCGGGCCCGGGGCGGCGCACGGCCGAGAGGTCGTGCACGGGTGCGGGCCGCGGGCCGGCCGGCGGGGCCGGGGGGAAGCGTACGGGCAGCGCCGTCAGGGCGCGGTGGAACGGGCCGGGCCGCCAGACGAGGCGCTCGGCGGGGACCGCGAGTTCGAGGTCCGGCAGCCGGTCGAGGAGCTTCTCGACGGCGACGGCGGCGATCAGGCGGGCCGCGTCCTTGGCCGGGCAGTGGTGGGGGCCGGCGCTCCAGGCGAGGTGGGCGCGGTTGCCGGTGCGCCGGGTGGTCAGCAGCGCGGGGTCGGTGTTGGCGGCGGCGAAGCTGACGACGACGGGCTCGCCCGCGGCCAGCGGCACGCCGCCGAAGTCGACGTCCTGCACGGGGTAGTGGACGCCGTAGTTGGCCATCGGCGGGTCGAGCCAGAGCACCTCGTCCAGGGCGTCCTCGACCGGCATGCTGCCGCCCGCGAGGTCGCCCGCGAAGCGGTCGTCGGAGAGCAGCAGCCGCAGGGCGTTGGCGATGAGGTTCTGCTGGGGCTCGGTGCCGGCGCCGATGAGGACGACGTGCTGGTGGATCAGCTCCTCGTCGCTCAGGCGGGCGTGGTGGGCCATCAGCCAGGACGTCATGTCGGCGCCGGGCTGCTCGCGCTTGAGGGCGATGAGCTCGACGAGGCTGCTGGTGATGAGGGCGTCGGCGCGCTCGGCGTCGACGCCGTCGAAGATGCCGGAGAAGCCCTCCACGAGGCGGTCGCCGAGCTCCGGCGGGCAGCCGAAGAGCTGCTGGAAGACCAGCAGCGGCAGCACCTTGGCGTACGCGCCGAGCAGATCGGCCTCGCCCAGGCCCGCGAAGCGGTCGATGAGGGTGTCGGCGCTGCGCTCGACGTAGCCGCGCAGGGCGTTGGGGTCGATGCGCGCGAGGGAGTCGGTGACGGCCTGGCGCAGCCGCGTGTGGGCCTCTCCGTCGGAGAAGAGGCAGTTGGGGCGGTAGGCCATCATCGGCACGACGGGGTTGTCCGGGGCGACGCGGCCGTCGGCCAGGGCGCGCCAGCGGCGGGCGTCCTTGCCGAAGATCTCGGGGGTGCGGAGCACTTCGAGCGCGGCCCGGTAGTCGGTGACGAGGGTCGCGCGGGCGCCGGGGGCCAGCTCCACGGGGGCGGCCGGGCCCAGGGTGCGCAG
This sequence comes from Streptomyces sp. XH2, assembly GCF_049725035.1. Lineage (NCBI taxonomy): Bacteria > Bacillati > Actinomycetota > Actinomycetes > Kitasatosporales > Streptomycetaceae > Streptomyces > Streptomyces sp. XH2. The sequence goes on from NZ_JBMMMZ010000010.1 coordinate 198,945, forward strand.
CCGGGCGTAGACGGCGTGCGGGTCGGCGGCGAAGTCGGGCCCGTACATGGGGGTGGGGGGCCCAGGGGCCCAGGCCCCGTCGGCGTGCTCCTGGTACTCCTGGTACTCCTGATACCCCTGGTAGTCCTGGTAGTCCTGGTGCGCCGGGCAGCCGGGCGGTGGCACGGCGCCCCCGTCGGGGCGGGGGTGGTTCACGCGTGCTCCCGTACGGTGCGCCGCTGCAGGTACTCGACGAGGGCGATGAGCGCGCGGGTGGACGAGACCCGGTCGCGGGCGTCGCAGGTGACCAGGGGGGTCTCGGGGAGCAGGTCGAGCGCCTCGCGGATCTCCTCCTCCGGGTGCACGGGCGCGCCGTCGAAGTGGTTGACGGCCACCCCGTAGGGCAGGCCGAGCTCCTCCAGCAGGCCCATCACGTCGAAGGACTGCTCCAGGCGGCGGGTGTCGGCGAGGACGAGCGCGCCGAGCGCGCCCTGCGTCATGTCCTGCCAGAGGCGGGTGAAGCGCTGCTGGCCGGGGGCGCCGAAGAGGTAGAGCACCAGGCTGTCGCTGAGGGTGAGGCGGCCGAAGTCCATGGCGACCGTGGTGGTGGTCTTGCCCTCGATGCCGGCGAGGTCGTCGACCCCCGCACCGGCCTGGGTCATGGTCTCCTCGGTGCGCAGCGGCCGGATCTCCGACAGCGAGCCGACGAACGTGGTCTTGCCGACGGCGAAGTGACCGACGACGAGGAGCTTCGCCGCGGTCTGCACGGTGCGCCGCAGGTACAGCTGCTCGCCGCCGGCGCCGGGAACGGGCTCGACGGGACCTGCGGGCTCAGAGGCGAGCGCGAAGTCCATCCAGCACCTCCTGCAGGATCTGGGCCTCGGGGAGTTGTGCCGAGGGAATGGGGGCCCGGGTGATGAGGTGGCCGCTGTCGACCAGGTCGCCGAGCAGCACCTTGGTGACGCTCACGGGCAGCATCAGGTGCCCGGCGATCTCGGCGACCGACAGGGGGCCGCCGAGGCAGAGTTCCATGAGCCGGCGCTTCTCGGGGCTGAGCCCGGTGAGCGGCCGGTCGTACTGGGCCAGGACCAGGGTGACCAGGTCGAAGGTGTTGCGGGTCGGGTGGGCGCGGCCGTCGGTGACGACGTACGGGCGCACTAACCCTCTCTCGTGCCTCGGCGCGGGCGGGTTCATGCCGGGGCGCCCGAGCCCTGCCAGGTGCCCGCGCGGGGCGGGCTGGTGAGCTCCTTGCCGAGCCGGTCGACGAGCTTCTGCATGCGGTACGTGACCGCCTCCATGTCGACGTGCTCGGTCGCGGACACCGCGAGGTACGCGCCCGGGCCGGCCGCGATGAGGAAGACGTAGCCGTGGGCGAACTCCACGAGCGTCTGCCGCCAGGGGTTCTCCTGCTGCGTCTGGTTGCAGAACTCGGAGGTGGAGCGGCTGATGGACTGCAGGCCCGAGAGGGCCGCGGCCTGGCGCTCGGCCTCGTCGCGCTCGATGCCCTGGGAGCGGGCGCGGAGCATGCCGTCGGAGGAGAGGAGGATCGCGTGCCGGGCTTCGGGCATCTTGACGACCTCGTCCAGCATCCAGCCGAGATCGTTGTTGAGGTGGTCGTTCACGCGTGGGGGTTCCCTTCGTCGTCTACGGGGGCGGGGGCGGGTTCGCCGTGCGGCGCGCTCCCGTGCGCGGGGGCGTCGGGCGCGGGGGTCTGGTGTGCGGGCGCCTCGTGCGCGGGGGTCCCGAACGCCGGCGCCCCGTAGGGGGGTGCCTCATGCGGCGCCGCGCCGTGCGCCGGTGTCCCGGGCAGCGGGCCGACCGGGGTGCCGGCGGCCGGGGTGCGGCCCGCGCGGGTGCCGCGGGCGAAGGCGCCCATGCGGCGGGCGGTCTCCTCGGCGGTGCGCTCGCCGGTGCCCGTGCCGGTGCCGGCGGCGCCCGCGGCGGGCGTCTCCGCGGGCAGGGGTGCGGGCCGGCCCCGGTGGCTGCCGCCGGCGGCGGGCTGCCGGCGGCGGCGCTTGGGCAGGCCGCCCGCGGTGGAGCCGACGGAGCCGGGGACGGGACCGGCGGTTCCGGAGATGCCAGGGCTGCCGGAGGGCGCGGCGGCGCCGCCGGAGGACGCGGCCGGGCCGGCCTGCGCCGCGGGGAAGTCGGATGCGGCCGGGAAATCGGAAGCGGCCGGGAAGTCCGGGGCGGCCGGGAAGTTCCGTGCGTCGGGAAAGTCCGGGAAGTCCGGCACCGGCGCCCGGCCCGGGGGACGCGCCGCCGGGCGGTCCGTCTCCCGCCCGCGCCCTTGCCCGTGTCCCTGCTCGCGCCCGCGCTCCTGCTCGGCCCGGGGCCGGAGCGGTGTGGTGTCGGGCCCGTCGATGTCGATCTGGGTGAGCAGGGTGCTGGGGAGGAACAGCACGGCCCGGACGCCGCCGTACGGCGAGCGCGTGTCGACCGAGACACTGAACCCGTAGCGGGCGGCGAGCACGCCGATGACGGGGAAGCCGAACTGGGGCGGGTCGCCGAGGCGGGAGACGTCGACGGCGGCGCGACCGGTGAGCAGGGCGCCGGCCCGCTGGATCTCCTGGCCGTCCATGCCGACGCCCGCGTCGTCGATGACGATGCAGGCGCCGTTGTGCACGGGCTGCAGGCCGACCTCGACGGTGGTGTTGGGCTGGGAGTGGCGCGCGGCGTTGTCGAGGAGCTCGGCGACGGCCAGCACGACCGGCTCCACGGCGCGGCTGACGACGGCGAGGTCGGCCTGGCTGTGGACCTGCACGCGCCGGTAGTCGCGGATGCGGGACGTGGCGCCCCGTACGACGTCGGTCAGGGGCGAGGCGGCGCGCTGGCGGCCGGGCCAGGAGCCGCACAGGACGGCGATGGCCTGGGCGCGGCGGCCGAACTGGGAGTTGGCGTGGTCGATCTGCAGCAGGTCGCGCAGCACGTCGGGGTTGTCGTGCCGGTCCTGCATGTCGGAGATGGCCAGCTGCTGCTCGTGGGCGAGGCCCTGGAGAGCGCGCATGGAGGCCTTGAGGGCGGCCTTGGCGGACTGGTCGGCGCGGGCCTGCGCCTTGTCGACGGCCTGGGTGAAGGTGTCCATCACGGACTGCAGGCCGTGCGCGAAGACGGTGCCGGCGAGCTGCTCGTCGAGCAGGCCCGGCAGGGGCACGGGATGGTTCATGGAGGCCGTCACGGCGGGGAGCCGGACGGCGGTCAGGTGGCCGAGCTCGGTGTCGCGCGCCCGCTGGCCCTCCTCCAGCGTCGCCGCGCGCAGCCGCAGGGCCGCGGTGATGCCGCGCTGGCGCACCAGCAGGACCGCGACGGCGATCAGCGCGACAGCCAGGCACCAGGTCACTACGTCCGGTATGTGATGTGACATCAATTCCTCGTGGACGCAGGGGGCATGCGGACGGCTGGACGAGGCCGTTGTCCCTGACGTCCCGTCCAGAAGCGGAATACGCGGATCATCCTAACCACGGCCGTGGCCGCGTGGCCGATCTTCGCCTGCGGATGACCGAACACGCATCCGCCTTCCGCAGGGCCTCGGACGAGGGTACGGAAGGCGGATGGCGGTTGCAGGCAGTGCGGGTGAAGTGTTGTCAGGACCACAGTGCGCGGTCGACCAGCGGGAGCGCGTGGTCGACCAGCGGGCCCGCGGCGCCGGTGTAGTCGGCGGGGTCGCAGAGGGCGGCCAGCTCGGCCGCGGTGAAGTGACCGTCCAGTAACGGCTGCTCGGCGAGGATCATGTGCAGTTCCCGGCCATCCGCGGCCGCTTCGGCCGACGCCGCGGTGAGCAGCCGCTTGGCGGCCGCCCTGCCGACGCGGGGCGCCAGGACGGCCGCGAGCCGCTCCGAGACGACCTGGGCGCCCGTCAGACGGAGGTTCTCGCGCATCCGGTCCGGGCGCACCTCCAGGCCCTCCGCGAGCTCGGCGGCGGTACGGGCCGCGCCGCCGGCCAGGCGCAGGCACTCGCGCAGCAGCTGCCACTCCGCGTGCCACGCGCCGGCCGAGCGCTCGTCCTCCGCCGCCAGGCACTGCGTCAGGCCGGCGGCCAGGACCGGCACCTGGAGCGCCGCGCTGCGGATCAGGGTGGCCAGTACCGGGTTGCGCTTGTGCGGCATGGCCGAGGACGCGCCGCGGCCGGCGCGGCCGGCGCCCGGCTCGGCGACCTCCCCGACCTCCGTGCGCGCCAGCGACTGCACGTCCGCCGCGATCTTGCCGAGGGCGCCGGCGGTGAACGCGAGCGCCGCGGCCAGGTCCGCGACCGGGGTGCGCAGGGCGTGCCAGGGCAGCGGCGGGCGGGCCAGGCCCGTCTCGGCGGCGAAGGCTTCGGCTAGACGCGCCGCGTAGCCGCCGTCCTCCGTGCCCTGGAGGCCGGCGAGCCGTGCGTACTCCAGGTAGCCGGCGAGCGTGCCGGCCGCGCCGCCGAGCGAGACCGGCAGGCCGGTGTGCACGTGCGCGAGCCGCTGCTCCGCGTCGAGGACGAGCTGCCGCCAGCCCGCCGCCTTCAGCCCGAAGGTCGTCGGCACGGCGTGCAGGGCGAGCGTGCGGCCCGCCATGAGGGTGTCCCGGTGGCGGGCGGCGAGCGCGGCCAGCGCCTCGGCGGTACGGGTCAGGTCCGCGCGGACCGTGCGCAGCGTGCGGTCCGCGACCAGCATCGCGCCCGTGTCGAGGATGTCCTGGCTGGTGGAACCGCGGTGCACGTACTCGGCGGCCTGCGGGTCCTCCGCCGCGACGGCCTCGGTGAGCGCCTGTACGAGGCCTACGACGGGGTTCGCGGTCTCCCGCGCGGCCAGCGCGAGCGCCCGCACGTCGAACCGCTCCGCGCGGGCGGCGCGGGTGATGGCCTCCGCGGCCTCCTTCGGCACGGCCCCGACCCGGGCCTGCGCCCGGGCGAGCGCGGCCTCGGCATCGAGCATGGCCTGCAGCCAGGCGGCATCGGCGGTGGCCGCCTCGGCGCACGCGCCGACCCGGACGGGGGAGAGCAGCCCGACATCGGCGACGGGGGCGTTGCCGGCCGGGGCGGGGGGTGCCTGCGGGTTCGGCGCGGCGGCCCCGGACGGGCCGTCGGCGCCCGCCACCCCGCCGGCCGGCGGCGCCGAACCGGGCTGAGTACGTACGGCACCGCCGGGCCCCGCCCCGGGGGTTGCGCGCCGCGGCGGCGGATTCGAGGGGGCGGACGCCCCCTGACCCGGCCCGGCGGCCCCGGGCGGGCTGTCGGCACCCGCCACCTCGCCCTGACCCTGAACAGCGGCCCCGGGCGGGCCGTCGGCGGCCGCCGACCCACCGCCGCCACCGCGATCAGCCATCGCGGCGGCCTCCGGCGGTGCCCAACCGGCCTCAGTTCCTACGGCACCGCCGGGCCCCGCCCCGGGGGTTGCGCGCCGCGGCGGCGGATTCGAGGGGGCGGGTGTTCCGGGGGTGGTCTCGGGGGTGGTCATACGATCACGCCCTGTTCGTCCGTGTCCGGAGTCGTCGGGCGGAGGGACGGGGGAACGTGGGCTACCGGGGGGAGGGAGAGGACCGCCCGGGCTATCGCGTCCGAGTCGGACAGGGTCACCGAGTCCACGCCCGGGCGGATGCCCGCCGCCGTGACCCAGTGGACGGACTCCGTGGGCACCCCGTAGGCGAAGCGGCGCGGGTGGGGGCGGCCGCGGCCGTCGACGACGTGGTACGGGCGCTCGGTGACGGCCAGTCCGCCCGTCTCGTAGCCGGTGCCCGTGGCCGTCGGGATGCGGTACGTGGTGATCTGATCGGTGTTCAGGAGGTGCCGCAGCAGGGGATCGGCCGTGCGCCGCAGATCCGGTTCCGGCAGCCGTGCCTCGATGAGCACGCGGGACCGGACCGGCGGCCCCGGCACGGCGCGGCAGTCGGCGACGAAGGAGGGCCCGCCGGGGCCGGCGACGTCCAGGCGGACGACGGTGCCGGGCCCGGTGACCTCCAGGACCCCCGCCTCGATGAGGGCGGTCATCTCCTCGATGCGGGAGGCGGGCGGGCCGATGGAGAGGAAGGCGTTGAGGGGGGTGTACCAGCCTTCGAGGTCGTCGCGGTGGGAGTCGCCCTCCAGGCCGCCGTGGTCGACGGCGAGCCGGATCTCGTTGCGCAGGTCGCGCAGGACGTCGAGCGCGGCCTTCAGGGGTCCGCTGACGTTGCCGGCGCGCGCGGCCCGGACGTCCGCGCGCAGGTAGTCCAGGAGCCAGCCGCGGAACTCGGCGCGATCGGCGAAGACGCGGTCGACGTACGGTCTGGCGAGCCGCTGCCAGTCCCAGCGGTCGGCGGGAGCGATGCCGAACGCGTCGAGGAGGTCCGCGCGGTCGTCGTCCTTCTCCAGGGCCAGGAACCGCCCGGTGAACTCCTCCCGCTCCCCCGCCCGGCCCAGCCGCTCCAGCAGCGTGCCGTAGTAGACGCTCTCCACCTCACCGGAGATCAGGGGCCACAGGTCGGTGCCGAAGCGCACGGGCCCGCCGCGGGCGGCGCGCTCGCGCAGGCCGGCGATGTAGCCGGCGGTGAGCAGCCGGGGCAGGTGGCGGCCGTGCGCGCCCTTCTCGTTCTCGCCGCGCGCGTGGTAGGGCACGCCGCGCCGGGAGAAGGCGTACAGCCGGGGCTCCGCGCCGGAGGGCCGGTAGACGGTGCGGTCCCCCTCGCGGGTGAACTCGCCGCCGCGCCCGGCGGTGAACAGCGCCATGTAGTCGAAGAAGTTCAGCCCGAGCCCGCGCAGCAGCACCGGCGTGCCGGGCGCGATGTGCGCGAGGTCGAGGTCGGCGGGGTTGACGGGCGTGACGTAGTCGAGGTGGTGGATGCGGGCCAGCGACGCCGTACGGGCTTCCCGGGCGGACAGCTGCGCGGGCACGTGGCCGAGCGCCATGACGATCGCGTCGAGCTGGTTGAGGCGCGTGCCGTCCTCCAGGCGGATGCCCTGCGGCCCGCCGGTGATGCCCTCGGTGTCGGCCATGGCCACCGCGCGCGAGCGGTGCACTTCGATGGTCATGTGCGCGGGGGCGCGGGAGGCGATGCGCCGGAAGCTGTCGTGGAGGTAGCGGCCGTAGAAGGCGCGGGTGGGATAGTCGTCCGGGCCGAGCGCCCGTGCTTCGGCGACGGTGGCGGCGTCGTGCCCTTGGCCGGCGTCCGCGTTCTCCGCTGCCGGGAGGCCCGCGACGCCCCGCGCCCACTCGTACAGGCTGGGCCCCGGCTCGACCGGGCCCTCGATGCGGGCGCTGTCGTCCGTGTACACGGTGATCTGCGAGGCCACGGTGTTCATCAGCAGGTGCGGCGACTGGTCGGTGCGCCACACGGTGCCCGCGCCCGGGGCGGACGGGTCGACGACGTGCACGGTCACCGCGGAGTGCGAGGGCCGGGCGCGCTCGTTGGCGCACAGCCGCTCCAGCACGGACAGCCCCCGCGGGCCGACGCCGACGATGCCGACCTCTGTACGACTGCTGTTCATGCGTCTGCTCCTCCGTTCTGAGGGGACTTCCGCCGCTCTGAGGGGACTGCCGCTGTTCTGAGTTGCCGCTGTTCTGAGGGGGCTTCCGCTGCGCACGCTGTGCCGTCTCACCCGTTCCATCTCGCCGCTGACGGAAGGGCCGGGTCAACGCGCGGCCGCCGGGTCCGTCAGGTCCCCGGGACGGACGTGACATACCGTCAGTGGCGCTTTCGCGGTCCCGCCGCCCGGCCGTGCCACAGTGGGTGGCATGGGTGACACGGGTGACATGCGCGCCGCCTACATCGAACGGTTCGGCCCGCCGGAGGAGATCGTGGTCGGCGGGCTCCCCGTGCCGCGCCCGGGCCCCACCGACGTCCTCGTCGACGTCGCCGCCACGACCGTCAACCCCGTCGACACGCTCATCCGCTCCGGGAGCTACCGGACCCCGCTGCGCTTCCCCTTCGTGATCGGCCGGGACATGGTCGGCACGGTCGCCGAGGCCGGGCCCGGTGCGCCCGGGTTCGCGCCCGGCGACCCCGTGTGGTGCAACAGCCTCGGGCACGGCGGGCGCCAGGGCCCCGCCGCCGAGCGGGCCGTCGTGCCCGCCGAGCGGCTCTACCCGCTGCCCGCCGGAGTGCGCGCGGAGGACGCCGTCGCCGTCGCCCACCCCGCCGCCACGGCGTACCTGGCGCTGTTCACCCACGGCCGGCTGCGGCCCGGCGAGACCGTGCTCGTCGCCGGCGCCGCCGGGAACGTGGGCAGCGCCCTCGTGACGCTGGCCGTTTGGGCCGGCGCCCGGGTCGTGGCCACGGCCGCGGCGCACGACGCGGAGTACGTGCGCTCCCTCGGCGCCGCCGAGGTCCTCGACTACGCGTCCCCCGGGCTCGCCGGGCAGCTCGCGGACGCCGCGCCCCACGGCGTCGACGTGCACGTCGCGACCCACGGCGGGCACGACTTCGAGGTCGCCGTGCCGCTGCTCGCCCGGCGCGGCCGGATCGTGGTGTTCGCGGGAACCACCGCGCGGCCCGTCCTGCCGGTGGGGCAGCTGTACCAGAAGGACGGGGCCCTCGTCGGCTTCGTGATCTCCCGCGCGACCGTCGCCGAGCTCGCGCGAGCGGCCGGTGCCGTGGGGCAGTTGCTCGGCGCGGGGCGGCTCCGGCCGCGGGCCGTCGAGGAGATGCCGCTCGCGGACGCGGCCGAGGCGCACCGGCGCATGGAGCGGGGGGAGCTGCGGGGGCGGCGGATTGTTCTGAGGGTCTGAGGCCGGGGACGGGATCCGGATCCCGGGCCTGTCCGGATCCCGGGCCTGTCCGGACGGCGGGTCTGTCCGGACCGCGGATCTGTCCGGGTCGCCGGGCCTGGCCGGCAGTGCTGCCGCGCGCCGCGGTTGCCGCACCGCGGATCTGACGCATCGTCGCCGGGCCCGTTGCCGCGGTCCTCCCCCGCTGCGCACCCTGGACCGTATGACTCCCCCAGCGACCACCGGCACCCCCGCGATCCTCCGGGTGCGAGCCCGCGTTCTGATCGCCGCCCCGCCGGACACCGTCTACGACACGGTCAGCGACCTCACCCGCAGCGGCGAGTGGAGCCGCGAATGCACCGGCGGGCGCTGGGTGTCCGGCACACCGCGCACGGTCGGCGCCGTCTTCCGCGGCGAGAACTACCGCGGGGCGGACGTCGTGCCCTGGGCGCCGGTCGTCCGCGGGCCCTGGACCACCGAGTCCGAGGTCGTGGCCGCCGAGCCGTGGCGCCTGTTCCAGTGGGTGGTGCGCGACAGTGCCGGCCGGCGGCAGGACAGCACGTGGACGTACGAGCTCGAAGCCGCCGCCGAAGGCTGTCTGCTCGTCCACCACTACCGGCTCGGGCGGCCCACGGAAGGGCTCGCGAAGATCTTCGAGCAGCTGGGGGAGGACGGGCGGCGGCGGTTCACCGCCGCGTGGAACGAGAAGCTCGCCGACGACGTGGCCGCGTCGCTGTCGCGCATCAAGCGCGTGATCGAGTCCGGCGTCGGGCCCGGCGTCGAGTCCGGCGTCGGCCTCGGGAGCGGGCGCGGGGCCGGGCGGGCCGGGCAGGGCGGGCCGGGCGGACTGGGATGACGAACCCGGCGGCGCCGCTACGGCCGAAGGCCGAGCGGTGGGACGCGGAGGACCCCGGCTTCTGGGAGCGGGGTGGCCGGCACGTCGCCCGCCGGAACCTTCTGCTGGCGGCGCTCGGCGGGCACGTCGGGACGTCCGTCCGCAGCATGTGGGCCGTACTGGTGCTGTTCCTGCCGGCCGGTGACGGGCCCGCGCCCGGCCCGGGCGGTACCTCCCTGCTGCTCGTCACGCCGCTCGTCGCGGGGGCCGTGCTGCGGCCGGTCGCGGAGCGGGCGCTGGGCCGGCTGGGCGGCCGGGACCGTACGGTCGTCACCACGGCCGCGCTGGCCCTGCCGGTGCTCGCCGCGGTGTACGTGCTGCAGCAGCCCGGCGCGCCGCTGTGGCTGCTGGTGGCCGTCGCTGCGACCGCCGGTGCGGGGGATGTCGCCGCGGCCTCGTCGGCCGGGGCGGCCGCGTTCTTCCCGCGGCGCGCGCAGGACCGGGCCGCTGCCGCCGCGACGGCCGCGGCCGATCTCGGTGCGGCCGTCGTCCAGACGGCCGGAGTGGTGGCCGCCGCCACGGCCGGGGGATCTTCGTTCGTGTGGATCGCCGCGGCGCACGCGCCGTTGGTGGCACTGGCCGCGGGCGGCGCGGCGCTGCGGATGGACAACCTGCCGGTGGCGCGGGGCAGCGCGGCCCGTGGGCCGCGCGGGGCCTCCCGGGACCCGCACGTGTGGGGGCTGTCGCTGCTGTCCCTGGCCACGGCCGGATCGTTCACGGGGTACGGGCTCGCCTTCGGACTGGTGCTGCGGGGCGGCTTCGGCTCCTCCGTGCCGGCGGCCCTCGCGTGTGCGCTGCTCGCCACGCTGCTGGGCGCGGCCGCCCGGCCCTGCGGCGGGCTCCTCGCCGGACGGTGGGGCGGGGCGCGGGTCACCCTCGTGAGCCTCGTGGGCATGGCGGCGGGAACGGCGGTCCTGGCCGCGGCGGCGGCGCGGGGTGCGGTGGAGGTGTTCGCTGCCGTGTTCACGGCGGTGGTCGTCCTGGCGGGACTCGGCGCGGGTGCCGTCGGGGTGCTCGTCCCGGCGGTGTTCGCCGCGCGGGCGGGCGCGTCCATCCTGGCCGGACGGGACGCGGCGACGGCCTTCGCCACGGCGCGGGGCCGCTCCACGGGGGTTACGCGGATTGCGGGGCTCGGCGGCGCGGCGGCCGCGCTGAGCGCCACCGCGCTGGGCCCCCTGCCCGCGCTCTGGGGGCTCCTGGTCTTCTACGGCGCGTGTGCGTTCGCCACTTGGGCGGCGTACGTCCGCAGAGCCCCGGCCCGGGGCGGGGGGCCGCGGGCGGTCACCCCGTACGGGCTGAGGTGAACGGGGAACGGGGACGGCGCCACGCGCTGCGCTCGGGCCGGCTGGGCACCGCCCGGCCACACCGTCGCGGCTGAGCACCGCCGCGGCGGATTCAAGGGCGCGAGGCGCCCATGCCCCAGTCCGGCAGCGCCGGCCGGCCCCGGCCCCGAAGGTCAAGGAAGCTCCCCTGCCTTGAAGCCGCCGCCACGGCGAGGAACCACCGCGGCGGAGACCGGCGGCGCCCCGCGCACCTGGGCCGGTACGGCACCGCCGGACCACACCGTCGCGGCTGAGCACCGCCGCGGCGGAAGGGAATCGGGCGCCGCCCCCGCGGCCGGAGCGGCGCGCGCTCAAGCCCGTTCGGCGCCGCCGGGACGTGCCGTCGTGGCGTGGCGCAGTTCGTCGTGGAGGCGGGGCAGGTCCCGGGCGTGGCCGTGGGCGGCTACGTGGCCGTCCGGGCGGATGAGGTAGTAGCCGGGGCGGCGGCAACCGGGGGCGGCAGTCGGTAGGGCCACGCGTGCGGGGTGGACCCCGCGCCGCCCCTTGGCCATCGCGGTCGCCTCATCCGCCCATGCCTCCCCCGCCCCGGGGCGTACGGCCAGGAGCAGCCCCCACCCCGCCCCCTCCACCAGGCCCCGCGGGAACAGCTCCCCCGCCCGCACCCCGCCGCACGGCCGGGCCGGCCCCTGCGTACGGCGTTGCGAGCGGTAGGCGAGGCGGTGGCCGGCCATCACGGGGGCGTAGAAGCGGGTGACCGCGCCCGTGCGGTCCAGGAGCCGGAAGGCGGCGTCGCGGGCCGCGACGCGGAGCCGTCCGTCCGCCATCCACGCCCTCGTCTGCAGGTCCGTGTCGCGCACGATCCGCCGCGTGGCTTCTTCGCGTTCGGCTTCGTAGCCGTCCAGCAGGGAGGCCGGGGAGTCGCCGTGGAGGACCGCGGCGAGTTTCCAGGCGAGGTTGTGCGCGTCCTGGAGGCCGTTGTTCATGCCCTGGCCGCCGGCGGGGCTGTGCACGTGGGCGGCGTCGCCGAGCAGGAAGACGCGGCCGCGCCGCAGCACGGCCGCACGCCGCGCGTGGACGCGGAAGACGGCGTGGTGAACCGGTTCCGTGATGCGCACGCCCCGCGGCCCGCGCGCGTCGAGCAGTCCCTGCATGCCCGCGGCGCCCGGCACCGGCTCGCCCTCGGGGAGCGCCGTCAGGATCCGGAAGACGCCTCCCGGCATCGGCACGATCACCAGTGTCCCGGACGGCGCCTGGTAGTAGAGGATCTCTCCCGGCGGCAGACCGGAGCCGCCCACCCGCGTGTCCAGCACCGCGAACGTCATCGGATACGTGCTCCCCGCGAAGCCCGTCCCCAGCCGTTCCCGCACCGTGCTCCGCGCCCCGTCCGCGCCCAGGAGGTACGGCGTGCGGGCCCGTTCCGTGCGCCCGCCGGCGTGGCGCAGCGCCACCGCGACTCCGCCGTCCTCCGGTGCGAGGTCCACGAGCCGCACGCCGCGTTCGACCGTTCCGCCGAGCTCGTGCAGCCGACGCGTCAGGAGCGCCTCCGTCTCGTACTGCGGCAGGTTCCGTGCCGCGCACCACGCCGGGAAGGCGAAGGACGCGAGCGGCCGCCCGCCGGTGAAGTAGCGGTAGCCGTCGATGCGTACGGACGCGGCCCGGACGTCGTCGCCGATGCCGAGGTCGTCGAGGATGGCGAGGGCGCGGGGCCAGAGGGACAGGGCCCGCGGGGTCGGCGCGGGGTCGGTGGCCTGGTCGACGAGGCGTACGGGGACGCCGCGGCGCAGGAGTTCGCAGGCGGCCAGGAGCCCGGTGGGGCCGGCGCCGGTGACGAGGACCGGGGGCCCTGCGTCAGGCCCCGGCACTGCCCAGGCTCCGGGCGAGTTCGAGGCGGCGGACCTTCATCGTGGCGGTGCGGGGCAGCGCGGACAGCGGCAGTTGTACGGGGCGGGCGAGCTGGGGCCAGTCGGCGGCGGCGGCCGTCCAGCGGGCGTGGTCGAGAGGGGTGTCGCCGCGGGTGCAGACCACGGGAACGGGCTCCCGGCACGGGCCCGGCACGAGGACGACCTCGGCGAGTTCGGGCAGCCGGTCCATCAGCCGGTCCTCGACGTCGAGGGTGGAGCCGATCTGCGGGATGACGTCGGCCTCGCGGTCGAGGAGGTGCAGGCAGCCGGACCGGGTGCGGTAGCCGACGTCGCCGGTGCGCCACCACCCGTCGTTCAGCTGGCGTGCGAAGCGCCCGGGTTCGGCGTGGTAGCCGGTGGCCCGGCCCGCGGCCCGCACCTCGATGGCGCCGGGCCGCTCCCGCGTCGCGCGCCGCCCGCCGGGCGCGGCGAGGCGCACGCGGACGCCGGGCAGCGGGCGGCCCAGGCAGCGGCCGTCGGCGCGGTGGGCGGTGCGCCGCGTGTACCAGCGGCCGGTCAGGGGGCCGCACTCGCTCTGCCCGTAGAACTGGAAGAACAGGGGCGCCCGGCGGCGGGAGGCGAGCAGCAGCCTGCGCATGGTCGGCGGGTGGAGGGCGTCGAAGGTGGAGCTGAAGTACCGGACGGAGGCGAGGGGCCGGCGCGGGTCGTCCGCCAGTTCCTCCCACGCCATGAACGAGTTGGGGTGGGTCTCGACGAAGCCGGGGCGCGTACGGGCGAAGAGGTCCGCCACGTGCGCCGGTTCCGGGTCGCCGACGATGACGAGCGGCATGCCCTTGGGCAGGGCGACGGCGAGCGCCAGGTACATCCGCGAGTGGACGGGGCTGAGGTGGGCCGCGTACGTCTCGGGCGTACGGATCAGGGCGGCGAGCCTGCGCTGCGGCGCGTAGCGCCCGTACAGGCTCGCCGCCGTGTGCTCCACCAGTTTGGGGAGGCCGGTGGTGCCGGAGGTGTGGGTCATCAGGGCGGGGCGGTCCGGGTGCAGGAGCACGGGGGCGCGGCGCGGCGCCCCGGCCAGTGCCGCGAGGGGTGTGCAGCCGGGGCGGGCGGGGCCGGTGGTGAGGACGGTGGCGGCGACGTCCGCCAGGGCGAGGGGCGCGAGGCAGGTGCGCAGTTTGTCGTCGTCGGTGAGCAGGTGCGGGCGGTCCAGGCGGCGCAGGAGCGCGCCGGCCGTGACCCCGTCGAGCTCCGGGGAGAGCAGGACGGGGACGGCGCCGATGCGGGCGGCCGCGCAGGCCAGCAGGTACGTGTCGAAGTTGGCGGCCTTGTGGACGGCGAGGTGCTCGGTGGGGCGCACGCCGGCCGCCCGCAGCCGGGCGGCGAGGTCGTCCACGTGGGCGGCGAGCCCGGCGTAGGTCAGGCGGCGGCCGGTGCCGGGCAGGGCGTCGAGGTCGTGGTCGAGGGTGATGGTGACGTCGCCGTGCCGGGCGGCGGCCCGCTCGGGGACGAGGCCGAGGTGGAGAGCGTTGTCGCGGGAGCCGGGGCGGGCGTTCACGGGAGCTCCGCGATGCGCTGCTGCAGCAGGACCGCGTCCCGCGCGCCGAGCCTGATGCCGAACGTGCCGCGCAGGACGTGGACGACCTCGTCGGGGGCGAGTTCGGTGCGCAGGAGGCGGCCGTCGGCGTAGCGGGCGGTGAGGGTGCGGTCGGTGAGCGTGTGGCGGACGTGGTCGTCGCCGCGCTGGACGACCACCCGGTCCGTGAAGGGCGACCGGGGGTGGTGGGAGGTCCAGTAGTGGGCGGACTCGAAGTCGTCGGGGGCGTGGTGCTCCGGGCGGAAGGCGTAGACGTCGAACCAGCCGTCCGGGTGCAGGGAGCGCAGGGCCCACTGCTCGGGGGCGGGGCCGGCCGACGGTTCGAGGTCCAGGCGCCAGGTCCAGTCACCGGTGGTCACGGTGGCGCCGGGGGCCAGGGGGACGGGTTCGAGGGGGCCTTCGTCGCCGAAGCCGGCGTCGCACAGCCAGGGCCGGCCGTCCGCCTCGACGACCAGGGTCGTGTGCGAGCGGCGGCGGACGCGGGCGCTGCCGCGGCGGACGCGGGCGAGGTGGCGGACGACGGGGAAGCCGAGGCGTTCGAGGACGGCGGCGAAGAGGAGGTTCTGCTCGAAGCAGTAGCCGCCGCGGCCGGCGTGGACGATCTTCCGCTGGAGCGCGGCGGTGTCGAGGGGCATGTCCCGGCCGAGCAGGACGTCGAGGTTCTCGAAGCTGACGGCTGCGGTGTGGGCGCGCTGCAGGGTGCGCAGGGTCGCGGCGGTGGGCGGGAGGGGCCGCCGCCCGGGGAGGCGGACGCGGGCGAGGTAGGCGTCGAGGTCGAGGGGGGTGATGTCCCACGCGGACGCGGTGGCGCCTCCGGCGGGGGACGGGGGTACGGCTCCGGGTGCGGCTACGGATACGGGCGCGGCTACGGCTGCCGCTGGTGCGGACGGCCCGGCAAGGCCGTGGACGACGGCGGTGTTCGGCATGGGCCGTACGCTCCTTCCTTTCGTACGTGTCGTACGGGTTGTGCGGGTTGTGCGGGTTGTGCGGGTTGTGCGGGTTGTGCGGGCTATACGCGTTCGTTTTTCGTACGGGTCGTACGTGCGGGTGTCGCGGCACGGCGCTCCGGCTGCGCCGCACGCGGCGGACGCTTCACCGCGTGACGGTCCGGTCGTACGGCACGGGCCCGCTGCACGGCGGCACGGCCGCCACGGCCGGTGAGCTCCCGCCGTACGGCACCGCCGGTCAGCGGCATCGTGGTGCCCGCCGTTGCGGCGGATGGATTCGCTTCGCCGCAACGGCCCGGTACCGCCCGGCGATTGCGGGCTGAGCACCGGGCCACCGCGGCCGGCACACGCGCCCTGACCGACCGGCCCGGACCCGCCGCACCGCGAGGTTCCGGCTTCGGCCTATGCTGCGTCGCCCAGCGCACCCGTAGCCACCGCCCGCCCGGCAATCCGTCAGCCCGCCGGCCGCTCCGTCACGTTCGGCCGGGTACCTGACACAGCGGCCCTCCACCCAGGGCGCGTGCGCAAGGGCCGATCTACCCTCGGACCGTCCGGCAGGGCCGGAGGGCCGGCGCCGATCGCCGCGGCCCCCGCCCCGTACCGGGACCTCCGACGGAAGCGGGGACCGATTATGACCAAGGTGGTACTGATCTCGGGCAGCCTGCGCGCCGCCTCGGTGAACTCGGCGGCGCTCAGGGCCGTCCGCCGCGTCATCGCGCAGACCCGTCCGGCCGCTTCGGCGGTCTTCCTGCCGATCGGCCGGCTGCCGTTCTACAACGGCGACGTCGAGTCCGCGGGGACGACCCCGGCCGTGGCCGTCGCCCGCGCCCTCGTCGCGGACGCCGACGCCCTGGTGATCAGTACGCCCTGTTACAACGGCGCGGTGCCCGGCGTGCTGAAGAACGCCCTCGACTGGCTCTCCCGCCCGGACGGAGCGAGCCCGCTCACCGGGCGGGTCGCCGCCGTCCTGAGCGCCTCGCCGGGCGGCCGGGGCGGGATCGACGCCCAGCCGGCGCTGCTGGACCTGCTGGACAGCTGCGAGGCGATCACCGTGGAACACCCGCCCGTGGCCATCCGCAGGGCGCACCAACGGCTGGACGGGGCGGGCGAGATGACCGATCCGGAGGCGGTCACGGCGCTGCGGGAGCTGGTGGACGCCACGTTCGAGGCGGTGGCCATCATGGCCGAGCAGCGCCGGTCGGCGTCCGGGACGGCCGAGCCGCCCCGGACGCCTCAGGCGGTCCAGCCGGTCCCGTCGGCCCCGCCGGTCCCGCCGCCGGCCGCGGGCCCCTGGTCGAGGACCAGGGTCACCCTGTCCAGGAGCTGATGCCAGGCGTCGTTCAGCTCCTTGAGCGCCTCGGTCTCCAGGCGCGAGGCCAGTTCGCCGTGGTCGATGCCGAACCACTGCAGGTGTCCGAGCAGGCGCCGCGCGGTGGCGTACGCGCAGGGGCCGGCGGGCGCCTCCCCTCTCCCCTCTGTCTCGTCCAGTTCGTCCAGCGTCTCCTCCGTCACCGCCGTGACCGTGCCCCGGGTCAGCAGCGGCGCGGCGTACCGCGTGGGCAGGAGCCCGGAGGCGCCGGGTTCCGGCACGGTGGTCGCGGTCCACAGCAGCCGCTGGGGGCGGGCGCCGCGGGCCGCCAGCGCGTGCCACCGCGCTTCGCCGAGCATCCGCCCGTACTGCTCGTGGACGTGCCGGGCGGCGGCGACGGCGACGGCGCCCCGCATGGCCCGGGCCTCCAGGGTGCCCTCGCGGTCGAGGAGGGCGTCGACGGCGGTGTCGATGCGGCTGACGGGGAACGAGGCGACCGACGCGAGGGAGGCGAGGTGCCGGCCCGCGGCGCGGGCCCGCTCCAGCCCTTCCACGTAGGCGCCCCAGGCCTGGCGGTGGCGCGCCGCGGACAGGACGAGCGTCGCGCTCACGTTGATGCCCTCGGCCAGGCACGCGCTGAGGGCCGTGAGGCCGGCCGCCGTGGCCGGGATGCCGAGCACGGCGTTGCGGCGGTCGACGGCCCGCCACAGCGCGCGGGCCTCGGCGAGGGTGGCCCCGGCGTCGTGGGCGAGCCGCGGGTCGAGGGTCACGCAGACGAGCCCGTCGACGCCGGCGGTCGCTTCGTGGACGGGCCGCAGGATGTCGCAGGCCCACCGGATGTCGTGGACCGCGAGGGCCTTCAGGGCCCGTTCGGCGGGGACGCCGCTCTCGGCGAGGTCGCCGAGCCGGCCGGTGTAGCAGGGGCCGTCGGCCAGTGAGCGGGCGAGGAAGGCCGGGTCGGAGACGACGCCGGTGATGCGGCCTTGACGGGCCAGGGCCGCGAGCCTGCCGCTCGCGAGCCGCTGCCGGCTGAGGCCGTCGAGCCAGACGGATACGCCGGCCGTGACCCGCGGATGGGGAGCCGCGGCCGACGCGGCCGGGGTGAACGGCCGCCCCGCGGGCCCTGTGGGGCCCGCCGGCCCGCCCGGTGCCGGCATCCCGGCGGGTCCGACAAGGCCGGATCCCGTCCCCCGGCCCCGCCGGCCGCCGACGGTGCCCGGGCTCCCCGGGCCGCCGGCTCCGTCCGGGCCACGGGCCTGCCACGCCGGCCCGGGCCCGGCCGGTCTCATGGGCGCGGACCCCGCTCCGGGGCCGTGCCTGCTGGTGCCGGCGACGGGGTTCTCCGGTACCCGGCCACCGCCCGCCTCCGCAGCCCCGGGCCCTGCTCCCGCTCCCCCGCCGTCGCGCCTCACGGCCATCCCCGTTCCCCCGCGCGCGCGGCCCCCGTGCCGCGGGCCAGGGTGGCACGGGCCGTGGCCGCCACGCGTTCCGCAGTGAGGCCGTCGTGGTCGAGCGAGCCGGACAAGCCGTAGCCGCAGGGGGCGAGCACGGTGTTCTCCGCGGTCCCGCCCGTACCGGCGGTCCCGCAGGCCTCGCCCAGGAGCTGGTACCGGCCCACTTCGGCACCCGCGCCGACCGAGACCGTGGCGGGCGCGCCGGGCGGCAGGACGGCGTCACGGTAGGCGCGGCTCTGCTGCCGGAACCACGTGGCGCAGGGCATCGACACCACGCGCGTGGCGATGCCCTCGCGCTGCAGGATGCGGCGGGCGTCCAGGGCCGCGGGCACCTCGCCGCCGGCGGCGACGAGGACGACGTCGGGGGCCGCGGCGCCGGGGTCGGCGTCCAGGGCCTCGGCGAGGATGTAGCCGCCCCGCGCGGCCCCGTCGCCCGCCGCGGCGGCGGGAGGTGCGCACAGTCCTGCGAGGTTCATGCGACCGGCACCTCCGGAGCGAGCGCGGCGAGCAGGTTGCCCACGATGCGCGGCCCCCCTTGCGTGAGGACCGATTCCGCGTGGAACTGCATGGAGGCGAAGTGCGGCCCGCGCAGGGCGTGCACCTCCCCGGTGTACGGGTCGCGGCTGACGCCGACCGGGCCGATCCCGTCGACGTCCACGCTGTCGCGGCCGCTGCGGGCGGCGAACGTGTTGTAGAAGCCCACGCGTTCCCGTACGCCGAACAGGTCGATCTCGCGCTGGACGCCCTGGTTGGGGACCTCCCGGCGGACGAGTTCGAAGCCGAGGGCGAGGGACAGCACCTGGTGGCTGAGGCAGACGGCGAGGAAGGGCCGCCGCTCGTCCAGGAGCGCGCGGACGGCGCCCCGCAGGTGGGCGATCTTGGGGTGGCGGCCGTCGCGGGGGTCGCCGGGGCCGGGCCCCATCACGACGAGGTCGTGCCCGTCGAAGGCGTACGGCTCGTCGAAGCGCCGGACGGTCACCGTCAGCCCCATGGCGCGCAGCTGGTGGCCGATCATCGAGGTGAAGGTGTCCTCGGCGTCCACGACCAGGACGCGCCGCCCGGCCAGCCCGGGCGCGGGGTGGGCCCGTTCCGCCTCCTGGGCGAGCCAGAAGCCCGCGATGGTGTCGTTGCGCTGCTCCAGGGCGGCCCGTACGCGCGGGTGACCGCCGAAGCGGGCCGCGCCGCCGGACTCCAGGGCGGAGATCAGCCCGGCGGCCTTGGCACGGGTCTCGGCGACCTCGGAGGCGGGGTCGGAGTGGCGCACGAGGGTCGCGCCCACCCCGATGCGCACCTGCCCCGTGCGGTCGATGTCCGCGGTGCGGATGAGGATGGAGGAGTCCAGGGTGCGCTCGCCGCCGGCGTCGCGGCCGATGAGGGCGAGGACGCCGCTGTAGTAGCCGCGGCCCTGGGGCTCGTAGCGGTCGATGACCCGGCAGGCGCTCTCCAGCGGGCTGCCGGTGACGGTCGGCGCGAACATCGTCTCGCGCAGGATCTCGCGCGGGTCGCGGTCGGTCGTGCCCTCGATGAAGTACTCGGTGTGGGCGAGGCGCGCCATCTCCTTCAGGTACGGGCCGACCACGCGCCCGCCGCCCGCGCAGATGCGGGCCATCATCTTCAGCTCCTCGTCGACGACCATGTACAGCTCGTCGGCCTCCTTGCGGTCGGCGAGGAAGTCCATCACCTCGGGCAGGCTCGGGCCCGCGGCCGGATAGCGGTAGGTGCCGCTGATGGGGTTCATCACGGCGGTGCCGCCGCGGACGCTGATGTGCCGCTCCGGCGTGGCCCCGACGAACGTGCGCTCGCCGGTGTGCACGGCGAACGTCCAGTACGCGCCGGACTCGCGCTCCAGGAGCCGGCGGAAGAACGTGAGCGCGTGGGCGGGCGTGTAGCCGTCGATCCCTGCGCGGAAGGAGCGCTTGATGACGAAGTTCGCGCCCTCGCCCTCGCCGATCTCGTCGGCGACGACGCGGCGGACGGTGTCCGCGTACGTGGCGTCGTCCATGTCGAAGTGCCCGCCGGAGAGGGCGATCGGCGTCTCGGGGATGCGGGCCAGCACCTCGGCCAGCGGCAGGACGGCCTGGTGGGTGACGGTCATGGCGAGCAGCGGCGCGCCGTCGTCCGCGCCGCGGAAGCCCCGCTCGGCGATCTGGCGGTAGGGGACGATCGCCAGGACATCGGCCGGGTCGGTACCGGGGGCGGCGTCTGGTACTCCTGGTGCGGCGCCCGGTGCGCCCGGGGACTCCCTCAGCCGGATCTCCCCCAGCGTCCTCGGTGCCGACACCTCCCCCAGGAGCAGCTCCACCGCGCCCGGTCCCGTGGTCTCGGGGCGGTGGAGGAGCGCGAAGGCCGGCGGCTCGGGCGAGAGGATCCGCGCCAGCAGGTCATCGGTCATCTCCGGTTCCTCTCCGCGGGCTCCGGTGTTCCCGGTCACAGCGCCGCTCCCTCGACCGTGAGCGTCTCCGCCCGGCGGGCCGGGCCCTGCAGGCGGCACAGCATGTCCTTCGTCGTCGTGACGACCGCGCACCGCGCCGCCGCGTACTCCACGGCCAGCCGGTGGTGCGCGGGCGAGAAGTCCGCGACGGCGTCCGCGACCAGGAACGGGCGGATGTCGTTGGTGAACGCGTCGACGGCGCTCATCAGCACGCCGACGTGCGCGTACACCCCGCAGACGATCAGCTGGTCGCGGCCGTTGGCCCGCATCCGCCCCAGCAGGTCGGAGCGGAAGAAGGCGCTGTAGCGCCACTTGGTGAAGACCCAGTCCCCCGGCGCCGGCGCGAGCGGCTCGACGACGCGCCGGTCCGCGGGGTCGACCCGCATGCCCGGCCCCCAGAAGTCCTTGAGCAGGCCGCGCTGTTCGTCGCTCATGCCGCCCGGCTGGGCCGTGTAGGCCACGGGGATGCCGAGCGCCGCCGCGGCCCGGCGCAGCAGCGCCGCGTTGGCGACGAGCTCGTCGCGCAGGCCCTGCGGCAGGGGCCCGAGGAAGTAGCGCTGCATGTCGTGGACGAGCAGCACGGCGCGGGCCGGGTCGGCGTCCCAGCGGGCGGTGTTCTCCGGGAGGTCGTCCGGGGTGGGCATGGGGTAGGGCTCTATGCGGGGGATTCCTGCAGTGACTGCCATGACGGATCAGCCCTCCCAGGCGGAGACTACGGAGATGGCCTGCTGCGGGTTGAGGCGCGGGTCGCAGAAGCTCGTGTACTTGTCGCCCACGTGCGCGAGCCCCGCCTCGTTGCGCACGCACTCGGTGACGTTCTCGGGCGTCGTCTCCAGGTGCAGGCCGCCCGCGATGCCGCCGGCCGTCCGCACCGAGCACTGGAAGCCGTGGACCTCGCGGATCACCGTGTCCAGCAGCCGCGTCTTCAGCCCGTCCGGCGCGGTGACCGTGTTGCCGTGCATCGGGTCGCTGAGCCAGATCACGGGGTGCCCGGCGTCGCGGACCGCCGCCACGAGCGGCGGCAGCTTCCCGGACACCGCGTCCGCGCCCATGCGGGCGATCAGCGTGAGCCGGCCGTGCTCCCGGTCCGGGTCGAGGAGCTCGCACAGGGCGAGGAGTTCGTCCGTCGTCGTCTTCGGGCCGACCTTGCACGCGACCGGGTTCGCCACGGCCGCGAGCAGCGCCACGTGGGCGCCGTCCGCCTGCCGCGTGCGCTCGCCGATCCACGGCCAGTGCGTGGACGTCAGCAGGGGGCGGCCGTCCTCGCCGGTGCGGACCATGGGCAGTTCGTAGTCCAGCAGGAGCGCCTCGTGGCTCGTCCACACGGGCGGGCAGACGCCCGAGCGGCGCGCCGGGTCCCGCCAGCCGAGGTGGGTCATGGCCTCGCCGGCCGCGAGGTAGCCGGACAGCATGCGCTGCGGATCGGGGCGTCGGCGCTCCGGGTGCGGCTCCGGGTTGTTCACCATGTGACCGCGGTAGACGGGCAGTTCGAGGCCCTCGGCGACGCGCTCCGTGGCGCTGGAGCGGGGCTTCGCGAACTGGCCCGCCATGCGGCCCGCCCGGATCACGGGCTTGTGGGCGACCATCTTCATCACGCCGGCCAGCACGTCCAGCAGGCCGGCCTTGCGGGCCACGTAGCCCGAGGTGCACTCCGCGGGGTCCTCCGCGCAGTCACCCGCCTGGACCACCTGGGCCGCGCCGCGCGCCACCTCGGCGAGGTGGTGGCGCAGCGTCCGCACGTCGTCGGCGCGGACGAGTGCCGGCCGCTGGGAGAGTTCCTCACGGACCCGGCGCACCTGGGGGGCGTCGCCCCAGTCCGGCTGCTGGAGGGCGGGCTTGTGCTGGACGTCGAGCAGAGCGTCGGTCATGGGTTTCTCCAAAAACGCTTAAGTGACTGCTCTTGAGGCAAAGCAAGCAAGGTGGTGCGGGGGTTTGCCAGGAGCGGCTCCCTTCCTGGGCGGGGTGTTCTCCTGCGCGCGAACTCGATCGTCCGGCGTCGTCCCCGTTCCGCCAACGCCCCTCCGCTCACTCCGTCAGATGGGCCACGGCTCCCTCACATGGCTGTCAAGTCCCCGTTCTTGCCAAGTTGACGGAGTACGAGCGGGCTGTTCTGCCCGGCCCTCCTTCGGATTTACTGTCGTGCCCTCTGCCCTAGGTGTTTTCCGCGGACCGTCCGGAGAGGGGGCGACCCTGTCATGGGAGAGCGCACGGTGACGTCGGGAGGCGAGGTCCTGCGGGAACTGCTCGCCGAAGGCGTCTCCCCCTGGCTCGACGGCCTCCGCCGGTCGCTCCTCACCTCCGGCACGCTGACCCGGCTCGTCGCCGCCGGCCGCGTGCGGGGGGCCACGGCCGATCCCGCGGCGCTCGCGGCCGAGGTCTCCGGAGGCACGCCCTACGCCCAGCAGCTGTGCCATCTGGCCTGCCGGTCCGTCCCTTTGACGACGGCCGTGCAGGCGCTGTGCGCGTACGACCTGCGGACCGCGTGCGACGAGCTGCGGCCGGTTTTCACCGCGACGCAAGGGCTCGACGGGCACGTCTCCATGGACCCGGTCTGCTACCCCGGCGGGTGTGCCGGGGCCCTCGCCGACTCCGCGGTCGCCCTGCACCGGGCCGCCTGCCGGCCCAATGCCCTGGTGAAGCTCCCCGCCACGGACGAAGGGCTCGCCGCGGCCGGCGAATGCCTCGCCCGGGGCATCGGCGTGCACGTCACCGGGATCTTCTCCGTCCAGCGGTACGAGCAGGTCGTGGAGGTGTGGTTCGCGGGGCTGGAGCGGGCCCGGGACGCCGGCCTGGACCTGTCCGTCATCCCCTCGGTCGCCGGCCTGCCCGTCGCCCGGCTCGACGCCGAGGTCGACGGGCGGTTGCGCGGGGCGCAAGGCGCCCCCGAGCTGCGCGGGACGGCCGCCCTCGCCGTCGCCCGGCTCGTGTACCAGCGGTACGAGGAAGGGCTCGGGAGTGCGCGGTGGCGGGTCCTGGCCTCGGCCGGGGCCCGGCCGCAGCGGCTCATGTGGGCCGTCGGCTCCGGTGTCCCGTACGTGGAATCGCTCGTCGCCTGGGGCACCGTCAGCGCCATGTCCCCGGCCGCGCTGGAGGCCGTCGTGGAGCGGGGCCGGTTGCGGGGCGACACCCTGACCGGGCAGGACGGGGCGGCCCGGGCGGCGGTGGCGCGGCTGGAACGGTGCGGGCTGTCGTTCGGCGAGGTCGCCAAGAAACTGGAGGCGGACAGCGTGGCGCACGGGGTGTCCTCCTGGCGGGCGTTGCGGGGGGCGGTGGCGGAGCGGCTGCGGGGCGGTCCGGGTGCGTGAGGGTGCGGGGCCGGGGGTGTCGCGGCCCCGGCCCCTCCCGTCTCGTCCTCCACTGACCGCCGGCAGGCGGTCCTCGTCAGATTCCCACCGCGTCCCGCGCCGGCCTGCGGTCCGGGAATTCCTTGCCCGTCAGCGCGGTGAGCGGTGCCGCCTTCACCGCCGTTTCCTCGTACTCCTCCTCCGGGTCGGAGAGGGCGATGATCGCGCCCCCCACCCCGTAGCGGACCCGGTCCGGCGTGACCACGGCGGTGCGGATCACCACGCTCAAGTCCGCTGCTCCCGTGAGGGAGAAGTAGCCGATCGCTCCCGAGTACACGCCCCGGGGGCCCTCTTCGAGGGCGTCGATGATCTGCATCGTGCGGACCTTGGGCGCCCCCGTCATCGAGCCCGGCGGGAAGGCCGCCCTCACGCAGTCGACCGCGGAGCGGTCCTCGCGCAGCGTCGCCCGCACCGTGCTGACCAGCTGGTGGGCCTTCGCGTAGCTCTCCACGCGGAAGACGTCCTTCGCCTCGACCGAGCCGATCCGCGCGCAGCGGCCCAGGTCGTTGCGGACCAGGTCCACGATCATCAGGTTCTCCGCGCGGTCCTTCTCGTCGGTCGCGAGGTCCTCGGCGAGCCGGGCGTCCTCCTGGGGCGTCGCGCCGCGCGGGCGCGTGCCCTTGATCGGGCGGGACTCCGCCCGGCCCTCGCGGTCGATGCGCAGGAACCGTTCGGGCGAGGTGCTCAGCACCGACAGCCCGCCGAAGGAGAGCAGGGCGCCGAAGGGGGCGGGGCTGGTGCGGCGCAGGTAGCGGTAGCCGTCCCAGGGGTCGAGCGTGCCCGCGGCCTCGGCCATGTTGGTCAGGCAGATCTCGTACGACTCCCCCGCCGCGATCTGTTCCTGGCACGTGTCGATCAGCCGGAGGTACGCGTCGCGGTCGTGGCGCAGCCGCAGGGCGCCGAGGGTGCCGGGGCGGCGGGCCGGAAAGGGGCGCAGCCCGGTGAGCGCGGCGAGCCTGCGGGCGGTGGTGTCGAGCCAGGTGCGGGCCGCGGACTCGTTGCCGTCCTCGGTGAGGGCGAGGAGGTGGGTGGTGCCGGTCGCGTGGTCGAGGACGACGGCCCGGTCGGCGAAGACCATGGTGGCGTCGGGCTCGCCGGACCGGTGGCCGGGCTCGCCGCCGCACTCGGCCTTCAGGCCGTAGCCGAGGTAGCCCACCCAGCCGAGGGCGAAGTCGAAGGGCAGCGGCGGCACTTCGGTGCGGGCGGCCCGCAGGTCGCGGTCGAGCCAGTCGAGGAACCGTCCTGTGACGACCTCGGTGGTGCGGCGCGATCGGACCGTCACCGTGCTGCTGTGGACGTCGGCGGTGGCGGTGCGGGCGAGCGGGCCGGAGGCGTCCCCCATGATGGAGAACCTGCCCGTCCGCTCGTCCCGGCTGCTGCTGTCCAGCCAGTACGGGTGCGCGCCCCTGCGGAACAGGCGGTCGAACACCACCTCGTCGTCCCAGCTCGTCGGCAGGGCCGCGGTCAGGATCCGCAGGCTGCGGGACGGATCTTCCTTCTTCCTCTGCGGCGGTGCGGGCGGCACGGGCGCGGGGGCCACCTTCCTGTGGCGTTCGCTCAGCCTTCGGAAGTTGTCCAGAATGCGGTGCCCGTGCTCGCTCCCGATGGACTCGGGATGGAACTGCACGCCCCACAGGGGGCGTACACGGTGCCGCAGCCCCATCACGATGCCGTCGGGCGTCCGGGCCGTCACCTCCAGGCCGGCGGGCAGTCCGCGGGCGGCCAGCGAGTGGTAGCGCACGGCCGGAAAAGGGGACGGCAGCCCCTCGAACAGGCCGGTGCCCTCGTGGACGACGGGCGAGACCCGGCCGTGGTACGGCTCCGGGGCCCGGCCGACTTCGCCCCCGTACAGCAGGGCGATGCCCTGGTGGCCGAGGCAGACCCCGAGCGTCGGCAGCCCGCCGCTGCGCAGGATTTCCGCGCAGATGCCGAAGTCCGCTTCCCGCTCCGGGGTTCCGGGGCCGGGCGATATGACGACGTTGCCGAATTCGGCGAGGTGTTTCATCCGCCAGGACCGGTCGTCGTTGGCGACCACTTCGGGTTCGCGGCCGTTCACCTCGGCCAGATAGTGGAACAGGTTGTAGGTGAAGGAGTCGTAGTTGTCGACTAATAACGTACGCACGTTTCCCCCGTTTCGGCGTTATCGGACGACTTCCGGGCGGCGGACGGAATCCGCCGCCGGCGTCACTTCCATCAGCATGTGCTCGACCTCGTGCCGGCCTTCCCGTACGACGGTGCGGCGGACCACGTCCAGCCGGCGGCCGCACGCGTCGGCGATCCGGCGCAGGGCGGGCACGTCCCCCCTGGTGCTGAAGTGCAGCAGGACCCTGCCGCCCGGTGCGAGCCGGTCCGGCGCCTCCTGGAGGAAGCGGCGGTGCGCGGCGTAGCCGGGGTCGACGTATGCCCTCTCGTGCATGGTCCTGGGCCGGTAGTCCTGCGGCGCCAGGACGAAATTCGAGTGCCAGAAAACCGTGTCGAACCCCTCTTGTCCGGTGAGGCTTTCGAAGAGGTCGCTGTGCAGGCCGGACACCCTGTCCGGCACTCCGTGCCGGGCCGCGTTCCGCTCGGTGTTCAGCACCGCGGCGGGATTGATGTCGGTCGCGAGGACCCGGGTGCAGCCCGCCAGGGCGGCCGCCACCGCCACGACGCCGGTGCCGCACCCGATCTCCAGGAGTGACCCCCCGCGGAGGACGGCGGATTCGGCGGCCTTTTCCGTCAGGTCCAGGAAGTCCAGCGTGATTTCCGTCGCCGGCGAGTAAATCGGAGCAAATACTTCCGGTAAGAGGTCCCACTCGCGGCCGCACATCGTGAAAACGGCCGGCCGGTCCTCGCGCACGAGCGCCCGGCGGCTGCGTTCGAGAGAGAGTCTGTAGTCGCGTACCCCCGTCATACCGAGCCCCCTGAATCGGCGACAACTCCCGGCCGCGCGCCGGGTGTTCATCAACCTTCACCTATAGGGACGCTAAAGAGGAAGGTGATCCAGTAACACACCCGCGAGTTTCGGCGGTGGTCCGGACACCACCGCGCGGGGCCCGCCGCCCGCCACTGCCCCCGCTTGATCGGCAGCGGTTGACGCGCCACTGCCGGTGTGCATAGCTTCCCCGCATACCGTGCCGCGGCTCTATCCGTGCGGCAGAGCGCACCGGACCCGGGGGGCATCGTGTCGCAAGGCATGTCCGAGGACGGCATATTCGCCGTGCTGGAGCTATTGGCCGCCGGGGCGCCGGCCCAGGAATACGATGCCCTCGCCGAACGGATCCGCGCTTCCGGTGCGAGCGCCGCGGCCGTCGCCCGGCTCGACCGCGCGGTCCAGCTCGGTCTGACCATACGGACCTGGACGGAGCGTCAGCAACAGCGGGAGGCCGGGCTGTCCGCCCTCGTCGACACCGCGCGCGACCTGGCCACCCCGCACGACCTCGACACGCTGCTGAAGGTCATCCTGCGGCGCGCCCGGCTGCTGCTCGCCGTCGACATGTCGTACATCGGAATGTACGACGAGGGGGAGCGGTACGTCACCATCCGCGCCTCCGACGGCCACACGACCGCGTTCAACGTGGGCCTGCGGCTGCCCGGCGGCAGCGGGCTGGGCTCCGCCGTCATGTCCAACCCCTCCCCGTTCTGGACGCCGGACTACCTCGCCGACGAGCGCATCCAGCACAGCGGCGACATCGACTACGTGGTGAAGGCCGAGGGGCTGCAGGCCGTCCTCGCCGTCCCGCTGAACCGCGGGGCGCGCCCCTTCGGCACCCTGTACGTGGCCGAGCGCAAGGTCCGGCAGTTCACCACGGACGAGATAGCACTGCTCAGCTCGCTGGGCGACCTCGCGGGCGTGGCCATAGAGAAGGCCGAGCTGCTGGACCGGACCACCGCCCTGGTGGCCGAGCTGGAACAGCACTCCACGCGGGTCGAGGCGGGGCTGCGCAGCGCGCAGGAGCTCAGCGACACCCAGCACCGGCTGATCCAGCTGGTGCTGGGCGACTGCGATCTGGACGCCCTGGCCCGGGCGTCGGCCGCCGAGCTGGGCGCGGCCGCCGTCCAGGTGTGTGCCGCCAACGGCACCGTCCTCTGCTCCTCCGGGCACGTGCGGGACGAGGGCGCGGACCCCGAGTCGCTGCTCGTGCCCGCCGCCATGGACGCCCACGCCGCGCGCGAGCCCGTCGCCCTCGACGACGGGCTGTGGGCCGTGCCGATCTCCGCGGGCACCGGCAGCAACCTCGGCACCCTGCTGCTGCGCCCCGACCGCCCCGGCGCGGTGCAGGACGAGCGGCTGCTGCGGCTGGTCGCGCAGGTCATGGCCGTACAGCTGCTGGTGGAGAGCAGCCGCACGGCGATCGCCGAGGGGCAGGTCCGCGACGACTTCCTCGCCGACCTGCTGGCGAGCCCGCAGCGCCCGCCCCACCAGCTGGAGGCGCACGCGCGGCGGCTCGGCATCGACCTGAGCAAGCCGCACGTCGTGGTCGTGGCGCGCCCCGAGGGCGACGCCCGCGGCAAGACGGCGATCTGGGCGTCGTCGTACGCGCACCGGCTCAGCGGGCTCAAGAGCATGCACAACGGCTGCGCGGTGCTGCTGCTGCCCGGATCGGACGCGGGCGGCGCGGGCCGCGCCGTCTCCGCGGAGCTGTCCCCGCTGCTCGGCCATCCGGTGACGGTGAGCTCGGCCGGCCCGGTCGCGGGGCCGGCCTCCGTCCACCACTCCTTCCAGGAGGCGCTGCGCTGCCTGGACGCGATGACCTCGCTCGGGGTGATCGGCCGCTCGGCGTCGGTGCGCGAGCTGGGCTTCCTCGGGGTGCTGCTCTCCGACAACCACGACGTCGAGGGGTTCGTCGACTCGGCCATCGGACCGGTCATCGACTACGACCAGCAGCGGTTCACGGACCTGACGCGCACGCTGGAGACGTACTTCGAGGCGGGCGGCAGCCCGACGAACGCGGCCAAGAAGCTTCATGTGCACCCCAATACGGTGGCCCGGCGCCTGGAGCGGATCAGTGAGCTGCTGGGGCCGCAGTGGCAGCAGCCCGAGCGCGCCCTGGAGGTGCAGCTGGCCCTGCGGGTCTTCCGGGTGCGGCACAGCCTGCGGCTGGGCGAGCGGGCCGCGCCCGGCGAGGGCGGCGGCCCCCCGGAGGCTCAGGAGACGTAGCCGAGCCGCAGGCCCTCCTCCGGGCGGCCGGTCAGCGCGGCCACGGCGTGGGCGGCGGAGGCGAGCGTGACGTGCCGGTGCCAGCCGCTGAACGAGCGGCCCGCGAAGTCCCGGAGGCCGACCTCGTCGGAGATCTCGGTGAAGTCCCGGTCGACCCGGTCCAGGAGCTTGCCCAGCCGGACGAGGGCGGCGGGCGGGACGTTGACCATGTCCGTCAGCCACAGCTCGGCCGGCCAGCGCCGGCCGTTCTCCCCCACGCCCAGCAGGAGTAACTCCCGGCGCCGCGCCGGCCCCGGCACGGCCGCCGTCCGCAGCGCCGGCAGCCCCACGCGCACGGCCGCGGTGAGCGCGGTCCGGACGACCCGCGCGGGGCCGTGGTCGCGCCACATCACCGGGCGCCGCAGGTCGCGGGCCGCCCCGAGGATCTGGTGGGCCGGCAGCGCCTCCGCGCCGCGGCCCGGCACGGCCGGGCCGGAAACGGTGAGCCGCAGCGAGTGGCTGATGCGGGCCATGGCCGGCACGCCGCAGGCGCGCAGCCGCAGCAGGGCCGCGGGAGCGTCCATGTCGCGGGCGTCCAGCACCAGGGGGCGCAGCGGCAGCCCCCAGTCCCGCATCATCCCCGTGTACGCCTCGACGGTGCACTCCCCCAGCGTCTCCGGGCGGACCGAGTCGGGGATGGAGGCCTGGCTACGCCGGAGCCCGTCCTGCAGCCAGGCGTCGGAGAGGTGCAGCCGCCAGTTGACGGGGGTGCTGTGCTCGGCGGAGGCGGCCCAGACCCCGACGGCCTCCTGCGCGTTGAGCACCTGGCCGACGGCGGGGCAGAAGCGCCGGTCGACGCCCACCGAGTTGTCGCCGGCCTTCGGGATGACCATCGGGCGCACGACCCACGCGTGCGGGGGCGAGACCCGGGCGAGGTAATGGGCGAGCGCGCGGCGCACGGGGATCCAGTCCCAGGTGGAGCTGGAGATGAAGTGGTGCAGGCTCTGTTCGGCGGCCTGGCCGCCGATGAGCGCCGCGATGTTGCGGATGGACTTGCGGCCCTGGGTGCCCAGCAGGCCGCGCACGTAGGCCTCGCCCCGGCGCCGCTGGTCGCTGCGCGGCAGGGAGGCGAAGAGGGCGGCGCACAGCTCGGCCAGCACGTCGTCCTGGGATCCGGGGCCCTGGGGCTCGGGGCGGGCCGGGGCGGGAACGGCGGGCCGTACGGTCCGCGGGTAGAGAGCAGCACCACTCATCGTCAATCCCCCATCTCGGCAGCTGGGTGGCTCTCTCCACGGTGCTGCCGCGCACCCCCCGGCGCCCAGGTGTCAAGGCCACCCGCGTGCCCCTCGCGATGGTGGCCCCACCACCACCCGGCGGTCCGTGAGGCGCCGGACGGCACCCCGGAGGGCCCGTGGGGTGTGCCCGGACCACCACCCCGGCAGCGGCGCGGGGGGCCACTCGGAGGACGGGGTCGAAGCCGCGCGGGGCGTTGCGGATACGGTGGTCCCATGCACCGGCGCGGACGTCCCCTCGGGGGAGGTTCCGCGCCGATACCGCGGGCAGCATTCGGCCACGCGGGCGCAGCACACCGGAAGGGAACACGTGAGCAGGTTGTTGGTGCAGGTCAGCGCGGTAGTCCGGAGCGTGGGGTAAGCGTCGTGCACATTGTGATCATGGGCTGCGGGCGCGTGGGCTCGGCCCTCGCCCAGACCCTTGAGCAGCAGGGTCACACGGTGGCCGTGATCGACCAGGACCCGACGGCCTTCCGCCGCCTGGGCTCCGGTTTCGGCGGCCGCCGCGTCACCGGTGTCGGCTTCGACCAGGACACCCTGCGCGAGGCGGGCATCGAGGAGGCGGGCGCCTTCGCGGCCGTCAGCAGCGGCGACAACTCCAACATCATCGCGGCCCGGGTGGCCCGCGAGATGTTCGGCGTCGAGAACGTGGCCGCGCGGATCTACGACCCGCGGCGCGCCGAGGTCT
The DNA here is from genome assembly GCF_049725035.1 of Streptomyces sp. XH2. Lineage (NCBI taxonomy): Bacteria > Bacillati > Actinomycetota > Actinomycetes > Kitasatosporales > Streptomycetaceae > Streptomyces > Streptomyces sp. XH2. Next base: position 229,784 of record NZ_JBMMMZ010000010.1, read on the forward strand.
ACCAGCGGCTCGGCATCCCGACCGTCGCCACCGTCCGGTGGACGGCCGACCAGATGCTGCGGCGGCTGCTGCCGTCCGGCGCGGAGCCGCTGTGGCGCGACCCGAGCGGCGGCGTGCAGCTGGCCGAGGTGCCGGCCTCCGACACCTGGGTCGGCCACAAGATCAGCAAGCTCCAGGAGGAGACCGGCGTGCGGGTGGCGTTCCTCACCCGGCTGGGTGAGGCGATGCTGCCGACGTCCTCGACGGTGTTGCAGGAAGGCGATCTGGTGCACGTGATGATGCGCACCGACGAGGTCGAGAAGGTCGAGGCGTCGTTCGCGCACGGCCCCGAGGAGGCGCACTGATGAGGGTCGCCATTGCCGGTGCCGGTGCCGTCGGCCGCTCCATCGCGGGCGAGCTGCTGGAGAACGGCCACGAGGTGCTGCTCGTCGACAAGGCCCCGACCGCCATCTCGGTCGAGCGGGTGCCGCTCGCGGAGTGGCTGCTGGCCGACGCGTGCGAGATCACCTCGCTGGACGAGGCGGCGCTGCAGCGCTGCAACGTGGTCATCGCGGCCACGGGTGACGACAAGGTCAACCTGGTCGTCTCCCTGCTGGCCAAGACCGAGTACGGGGTGCCCCGGGTCGTGGCCCGGGTGAACAACCCCAAGAACGAGTGGCTGTTCAACGAGTCCTGGGGCGTCGACGTGGCCGTGTCCACGCCGCGCCTGATGTCGGCGCTCGTCGAGGAGGCCGTGAGCGTCGGCGACCTGGTGCGGCTGATGCGCTTCAGCCAGGGCGACGCGAACCTGGTCGAGCTGACGCTGCCGCCCGAGTCGGCGCTGGCCGGCACGCGGGTCGGCGACGTGGACTGGCCGGACGACACCTCGCTCGTCACGATCATCCGCGGCAACCGCGTGCTCACGCCCAGCCGCGAGGACGCGCTGGAGGCCGGCGACGAACTCCTGTTCGTGGCGGCGCCGGCGCGCGAGGAACAGCTGGAGGACCTGCTGTCGGCCACGCGGGACGCCGGCTAGCACCCGCCGGCACGCGCACGCACGAAGAACGCCGGGCGGCGCGGTCGCGCCGCCCCGCGGTGGTCGTGGGGGGGGGGGGGCGCTCAGCTCAGGGCCTTACTGCCCTCCGCCTCCTCGGCGCGCTCCGCCTCCTCCATCTCCGCGATCACGTCGATCGGCGGCGGCGCCTTGGCCAGGAAGATCCAGGTCAGGTAGACGGACAGCAGCATCGGCGGAATGCCGAGGGCCACCTTCACCCAGCCGAGCTCCGTGGCGTCGCCCCACCAGTACAGCGGGAAGAGGATCGCCGACTTGGCCAGCAGGATCAGGCCCCAGGCCCAGCTCGCCTTGGTGTAGGCCACCTTGCGGCCGGGGTTGCGGGTGCGCCAGGAGAGGTTCTCCTTGAACACCGGCCCGAGGATCAGCCCGAGCAGCGGATAGCCCGCCAGCGACGTGACGATGTACGCCACGGCCAGGCCCAGGGTGTAGAGCATGCCCGGCAGGTGGAAGTTCTTGGCGTCACCGGTCATCATCGCGAAGACCGCGCCGATGGCCACCCCGAAGACGCCGCTGAAGGCGTGCTTGACGGTGTCCTTGCGCAGCAGCCGGGCCACGCCCATCAGCAGCGAGAGGCCCAGCGCGGCGATGGCCGCGGTGTGGATGTCCCGCTGGGCGGTGAAGATCGCCACGAAGACCAGTCCCGGCACGGTCGTCTCGACCATGCCCCGCACCCCGCCGAAGGCCTCGAACAGGGCGGCCTTGGTGGCTGCCGACGCGTCGGCGTCACCGCCCGTCCCCTGCTGGTCAACGATCGGCTTGTCGAGAGACGTCACCCGCTACTCCTGTCCGAGCGGTCGGAGTTCGTACTTGGGATTGAACAGCACCCGGCGGCCGCGGCTCATCGAGATCCGGCCGGAGGCGATCAGCTTACGGCCGGGCTCTATGCCGACGATGGAACGACGGCCGAGCCACACGACGTCGAGCGCGGCCGAGCCGTCGAACAGCTCGGCCTCCAGAGCGGGAACACCGGCGCGCGGACGCAGAGTGACGGTCCGCAGCGTACCGGTGACCTTGACTATCTGGCGGTCGTCGCAGTCGCATATCCGCGTGCAGCCCGCGGCCTCCGTGTCCTGCTGCAGCTCCGCGTGGTGCAGCTCCTCCTGCGAGGTGGACAGCCGGTCGAGCATCCGGCGGAAACGGCCGGTCGGCTTCTCGGAACGGGGTACGGCACTCATGAACCCAGCGTACCGGCAGCCCTCCGGGCGGGTTCCTGCCCCACGAGGGGGCTGCCCCTTTGTCCTCAATCGCCGGACGGGCTCAAAATTTTTTGAGCCCGTCCGGCGATTGAGGACAATGCGTTACATCTCGAACCGGTACCCCATCCCCGGCTCCGTGATGCCGCAACTCCCGGGGGCAACCCCCGGACCCCCGGCCGACCGCCCGGAACCGCCCGTCACATCTCGAACCGGTACCCCATCCCCGGCTCTGTAATGAAGTGCTTCGGATGCGACGGGTCACGCTCCAGCTTCCGCCGCAGCTGCGCCATGTACACCCGCAGGTAGTTCGTCTCCGTGCCGTACGAGGGGCCCCAGACCTCCTGGAGCAGCTGCTTCTGGCTCACGAGACGTCCCGTATTGCGGACCAGGACCTCCAGCAGGTGCCACTCCGTCGGCGTCAGCCGGACGTCCCGCCCCTCGCGGTTGACCTTCTTCGCCGCGAGGTCGACGGTGAAGACCTCCGTCTCGACGATCGCGTCGTCGCCCGCGGCCGCGGGCCCCGTCGGCTCGGCGCGCCGCACCGCGGCCCGCAGCCGGGCCAGCAGCTCGTCCATGCCGAACGGCTTGGTGACGTAGTCGTCGGCGCCGGCGTCCAGCGCCTCGACCTTCTCGTCGGAGGTGTGGCGGGCGGAGAGGACCAGGATCGGGACCCGGGTCCAGCCCCGCAGGCCCTTGATCACCTCGACGCCGTCCATGTCGGGCAGGCCGAGGTCGAGGATGACCACGTCGGGGTGGCGGGCGGCGGCGAGCTGGAGCGCGGTCGCGCCGTCGGGCGCGGCGTCGACCTCGTACTTCCGCGCCTTGAGGTTGATCACGAGGGCGCGGACGATCTGCGGCTCGTCATCCACCACGAGCACCCGGTTCATCGGTAACCACCTCTGCTGGTCGTGCGGGCCCCTCCGCGGGGCCCGGGGTCGGGGACTGCTGGTCGGTCGGTGCGCGGGGAACGCCTCACGAGGTGGCCTGCGCCGGGAGGTCCGCTCGGACGGGGGCGACCCCCGCGGCGGCCCGCAGGGTGAGCACCATCGTCATGCCGCCGCCGGGCGTGTCCTCGGCGGCGAGGGTGCCGCCCATGGCCTCGGCGAAGCCCCGGGCGACGGCCAGGCCGAGGCCCACGCCGGCCCCGCGCGGCGCGTCCCCGTAGCGCTGGAAGGGCTCGAAGATGCGGTCCTTGGCGCTGTCGGGGACGCCGGGGCCGCGGTCGGCCACCCGGACCTCCACCCGGTCGCCCAGGGCGCTGGCGGCCACGTGGACCGGCGTCCCGTCGGGACTGTACTTGACGGCGTTCTCGACGACGTTGGCGACGCTGCGCTCCAGCAGGCCCGGGTCGACGGCGACCATCGGCAGCGACTCGGGGATGTCGAGCGTGACGCTGCCCTCGGGGACGCCGCCCAGGGCCATGGGCACGACCTCGTCCAGGTCGATCTCGCGGATCAGCGGGGTGACGGTGCCGGTCTGCAGCCGCGACATGTCGAGGAGGTTGCCGACGAGGTGGTCGAGGCGGTCCGCGCCGTCCTCGATGCTCGCCAGCAGCTCGGCCTCGTCCTCCTCGGACCAGGCGACGTCGTCCGAGCGCAAGGACGTCACCGCGGCCTTGATCGCGGCGAGCGGGGTGCGCAGGTCGTGGCTGACGGCGGCGAGCAGGGCCACGCGGATGCGGTTGCCCTCGTCCAGGCGGCGGGCCCGCTCGGCCTCGCCGACCAGCCGCTGCCGGTCCAGGACGACCGCGGCCTGCGCGGCGAAGGCGGCGAGCACGCGGCGGTCCTCGGCGGGCAGGACGCGGCCGGAGAGGGCGAGCGCCATGTTGTCGCCGACGGGCATGTCGACGTCGGCGTCCTCGGGCCGCAGCAGGGGCTTGCCCGAGTTCGTCACGACGCTGGCCGCGCAGGTCCACGGGTCGACCTCGCTGGCGCGCTCCAGCAGGGCCACGGACTCCATGGCGAAGGTCTCCCGGACCCGCTCCAGCAGCGCCTCCAGGCTGGTGTCACCGCGCAGGACGCTGCCGGCCAGGAAGGACAGGATCTCCGACTCGGCGCGCAGCCGGGCCGCCTGGTGGGTGCGGCGTGCGGCCAGGTCCACCGTGGACGCCACGGAGACCGCGACGAAGACGAAGATCGCGATGGCGACGATGTTCTTCGGGTCGGTGATCGTCCACTGGTGGAGGGGCTCGACGAAGTAGTAGTTCAGCAGCAGCGAGCCGAAGGCCGCCGAGGCGAGGGCGGGCAGCAGGCCGCCGAGGAGGGCCGCGGCCACCGTCATGCACAGGAACAGCAGCATGTCGTTGGCGAGGCCGAGGTCCGGGCCGATCTGCGTGAGCAGCAGGCTCAGCAGGGCGGGGCCGACGACGCCCACGAGCCAGCCCGCCGCGATGCGGCCGCGGCCCAGGCGGGCGCCGCGCGAGACCGGCAGGCCGCGGCCCTTGGCGACCTCCTCGTGGGTGACGATGTGCACGTCGAGGTCGGGCCCGGAGTCGCGGGCCACGGTCTGGCCCACGCCCGGGCCGAAGATGTACTGCCAGGTCTTGCGCCGGCTGGAGCCGAGCACGATCTGGGTGGCGTTGACTCCGCGGGCGAACTCCAGCAGCGAAGCGGGCACGTCGTCCCCGATCACGTGGTGGAAGGTGCCGCCGAGGTCCTCGACCAGGGTGCGCTGGACGGCCAGCTCCTTCGGCGACGCCGAGGTCAGCCCGTCGCTGCGGGCGATGTAGACGGCGAGGATCTCGCTGCCGGAGCCCTTGGCCGCCATGCGCGCCGCGCGGCGGATCAGCGTGCGGCCCTCGGGGCCGCCGGTGAGGCCCACGACGATGCGCTCGCGGGCGTGCCAGATGGTGGAGACGCTGTGCTCGGTGCGGTACTGGCGCAGGTACTCGTCGACGCGGTCGGCCGTCCACAGCAGCGCGAGCTCGCGCAGCGCGGTCAGGTTGCCGGGCCGGAAGTAGTTGGAGAGGGCCGCGTCGACCTTGTCGGGCTTGTAGATGTTCCCGTGGGCCATGCGGCGGCGCAGCGCCTGCGGCGACATGTCGACCAGCTCTATCTGGTCGGCGCGGCGCACCACCTCGTCGGGCACGGTCTCCTGCTGCCGGACGCCGGTGATCGACTCGACGACGTCGCCGAGCGACTCCAGGTGCTGGATGTTGACCGTGGAGACGACGTCGATGCCCGCCTGGAGCAGCTCCTCGACGTCCTGCCAGCGCTTGGTGTTGCGCGAGCCCGGCACGTTGGTGTGGGCGAGCTCGTCGACGAGGACGACGGCGGGGCGGCGGGCGAGGACGGCGTCGATGTCCATCTCGGTGAAGGTCGTCCCGCGGTAGGCGATCTCCCTGCGGGGCACCTCCTCCAGGCCGTGCAGCATCACCTCGGTGCGCGGCCGGTTGTGGTGCTCGACGAAGCCGACCACGGCGTCCGTGCCGCGCTCCACGCGGCGGTGGGCCTCCGAGAGCATCGCGTACGTCTTGCCGACGCCCGGTGCCGCGCCGAGGTAGATCCGAAGCTTGCCGCGTCCCATGGCCCCTATTGTCTTTCACGCCACGCGGTGGTGTCCGGCCGGTCCGTGACGGCCGGCAGTGCCGATGTGCCCGCACTGCCGCGTACGGCCGACCTTACGACCAAACTTTCGGACATATGGGGCGCGCGGGGGTGCGGGCCGCGGTATTGACGCAGCTCTGACGCTGCACGCCGTGTCCTTCGCAGGCCCTGTACGGCGGCATGATGGCCTGCATGACCGACATGCGCACCGCCCACACCTCGGATCTGACCGGCGCGGAACTCGCCGCGGTCCGCGCCCTCATGGACGACGCGTTCGAAGGGGACTTCTCCGACGACGACTGGGACCACACCATCGGCGGCATGCACGCCCTCGCGTGGGAGGACGGCGAGCTCATAGGCCACGGCTCGCTCGTGCAGCGGCGGCTCCTGCACGGCGGGCGGGCGCTGCGGGCCGGCTACGTGGAGGCGGTCGCCGTCCGCGCGGACCGGCGCCGGCGGGGCGTGGCCTCGGCCGTCATGGACGCGCTGGAGCGGATCCTGCGGGACGGGGGGTACGAGGTGGGCGCGCTGGGCGCGGCGGACGAGGCGGTGCCGCTGTACGCGGGCCGTGGCTGGCAGCTGTGGCGCGGCCCGTCGTCGGTGGTCTCACCGGCGGGTTTGCAGCGCACGGAGGAGGAGGACGGCTGCATCTACGTCTTCCCGCTCGGCGCGGCGCTGGACCTGGACGGCGCGCTGGCGTGCGACTGGCGTCCCGGGGACGTGTGGTAGACGGCACGTCCCGCGCCGACGGGCGCGCCGCCGGGGCGCCGGCCCCTTCTCCCGCCGCAACGGCGGCCGGCCACACGAGCGCGCCCCGGCACCGCCGGACGGGCCTCAGGCCGTACGGCACCGCCGAACATCGCCATGGGGGCTGAGCACCGCCGCGGCGGAGGGCCAGTCACTGGAGCCCAGGGCCCTTCCCCCCGCCGCAACGGCGGCCGGCCACACGAACGCGACCCGGCGGCGCCGGACCGGCCTCAGGCCGTACGGCACCGCCGGACACCACCACAGGGGCCGAGCACCGCCGCGGCGGAGGGCGTGTCGGCGCGGCCGGTGCATTAACGAGGACGCGGAACCGGGCGGCGGCCCAGGAGGTCGGCCAGGCCCTGGCGGGTCGCGGCGACGAGGACGCGGTCCTGGCCGCACAGCACGTAGTCGCCGGGAAGGTCCCGCAGCAGGACGGTCTGCCGCCCGGACGCGTCCGGGCGGACCATCGTCAGCCCGAGCACCCGCCACGCCCCCGGCGCGAACGCGTCGGCGGCGGCGCGCCCCTCCAGGCCGGCGTGGCCGACGACCTCGACGGCCGCGATGAGGACGACGCTCCGCTCCACGGGCACCGCCCCCAGGATCTGACGCCCCACCATCGCGCTGGCGAAGGCCGGGGCGACGAGGAACGACACGCTGCGGCTGCGGGTCCACGCCTGCGGATACGTGTCGCGCAGCGTGCGGTAGACGGCCTTGGCGAAGCGGTCGTCGTAGAGCCGCATGACCACGCGGACGTCGGGCTTGACGGCCCGCGCGTACAGCGCGGCCTCCAGGTTGGTGATGTCGCTGCTGGTCAGCGCCATGAGCGTGCCGCTCTGGCCGATCTTGGCGGTCTCCAGCACGCCTTCCTCGGTGACGTCGCCGATGATCGTGGGCACACGCAGCGCGCGGGCGAGCGCGACGCCGCGGGCCTGCGGGTCGCGCTCGACGCAGACGACGGGGATGCCGAGCTCGCGGAGCCGGGCCAGCACGCGGGTGCCGATCTTGCCGAGTCCGAGCAGCACCACGTGGCCGGAGAGGCCGCGCCGCGGACGCCGCAGCGCGGAGGCGGAGCGGAAGGTCCCGAGCCCTTCCAGGGCGGCGGCCACGAGCAGGGGGAGCAGCAGCAGGCCGGTGAAGCCGGAGAGGAGCTGGAGGATCTGCCGGCCGTGGCCCTCGCGGATCGCGGGCTCGTTGATCGCGAAGAGGTCGAGGAGCGAGAGGTAGACGGCGTGCGTCGGGTTGTTGCTGCTGACGCTCCAGGACGCGACGGCCAGCCCGCACACGGCGGCGGTCAGCAGCGCCAGGGCCCATCGCAGGCGCCGGGAGAAGAACGAGCCGAGCGGCAGGCCGCGGACGGTGGGCCGGGCGGGCGGCCCGGAGGGCACGTCGAAGGGGACGGCTTCCAGGACGACCCGGGAGCGCCCCTCCGCGCCCGGCGGCGGCACGGCGCCGGGCAGCAGCAGGGGCCCGTCGGCTTCGAGCCCGTAGGCGCCGGCGGGCCGCTGGGCCGGGGAGAGGAGGGCGACGGTGCACAGCTCCTGGGGCCGGGCGGCGGCCTCCGCCGCGGACGGCCGCTCGGCGGCTCTGAGCAGTCTGCCGCCGACGTCGAAGACCCTGCTGTGCCCGGAGACGGCGGCGGTGACGAGGACGGGGGCGGCGGTGTCGGCGTCCGACAGGACGGTGGTGGTGGCGTCGGTGACGGGCTCGGCGTCCTGCGTGGCGGCGGCCAGCAGGGCGGCCTGGTCGAGGACTTCCTCCAGGTGCTGGCCGAGCCGCCGGTTGTAGAGGCGGATGACGAGCCGGACGCGCGGGTTGAGGCGGCGGGCGAGGAGGGCCGCCTGGACGTTGGTCTCGTCGTCGTCGTAGACGAGGGCGAGGGCCGTGGCCCGGGCCACCTGCGCCTCGGTGAAGGCGTCCTCGTCGGGCTCGGTCGCCTCCACGACGCGGACGAGTCCGCCGCCGGCCGCCGCGGTGCCGTTGCGGTCGGGGGCGCCGGCGCGGCCGACGACCCCGGTGACGCGCCCGAAGAGGGCCGCGGCGCGGCCGACCATGGGCGCGGGGCGCCGCCTGGCCTCGCGCGCCGGCGGCAGGACGACGGTGACGCGCTCGCCGTACACGCCGGAGAGCTCGGCGGCGAGCCGGTGCACGAGCCCGTCGTCGCCGCACACCACCATGTGCGGTGCGGCTGGCGTGACTTGGGGCTGCTGGTTCAGTGTGGCCACACTGTCAGACTGCCCTGCGCTGGTCGAACATTCACCGGAATTGCCATGGACATCCAGGACATTCAACGCGGCGGAGCCGGAACGCGCGCCGCCGCTCACCGGAAGCAGCCCCTCCCCCGCTGCCCGGCGGCGGGCGCCGCGGACGCACCGCGGCCCGGCCCCTCCTGACGAGGGACCGGGCCGCGGCCTCCGCTGTCACGCCTGCCGTGCGGGTGTCACTTCCCGCCGGCGAGCTCCCGCAGCGCGATGTTGAGCTTCAGGACGTTGACGCGCTCCTCGCCCATGAAGCCGAGGACGCGGCCGTCCACATGGTCCTCGACCAGCTTCTCGACCTTGCCGGCAGGCAGGCCGTTGGCCTCGGCGACGCGCTTGGCCTGCAGGCGCGCGTAGGCCGGCGAGATGTCCGGGTCGAGACCGGAGGCGGAGGCCGTCAGCGCGTCCACCGGCACGGACTTCGGGTCCACGTGGTTGAACTCGGCGACGTCCGTCCGCCGCTGCTTGACGGCGTCGAGCAGGGTCTTGCTGTCGGCGGCGAGGTTCGAGGCGCCGGAGACGATCAGCTTGTACTGCGTGTTCTCGGCGTTCGGGCCGGCGGCCGACGGGCGCGGCTGGAAGAACTTCGGGTCCGGCAGCGGGTTGCCGTCCTTGTCCTTCTTGTCGAGGGTGTAGCTCTGGCCGAGCCGCTCGGAGCCGGCGGACTTGCCGTCCACCGTGACCTCGGAACCGTTGGCCTTGTTGTGGAAGGCCGCCTGGGCGATGCCGGTGACGACCAGCGGGTAGATCACCCCGCAGACCACCGTGAGGACGAGCAGGGCGCGGAGCCCCGCGCCGACCAGGCGGGCCGTGCTGCGTACGGAGTTGTTCATGGTGTCGTCACCCGATGCCAGGGATGAGGGAGATGAGCATGTCGATGATCTTGATGCCGATGAACGGGGAGATCAGACCGCCCAGTCCGTAGATCAAGAGGTTGCGGCGGAGCATGGCGTCCGCGCTCATCGGGCGGTAGCGCACGCCCTTGAGGGCGAGCGGCACCAGGGCCACGATGATCAGCGCGTTGAAGATGACCGCCGAGAGGATGGCCGACTCGGGCGAGGTCAGGCTCATGATGTTGAGCTTGTCCAGGCCGGGGTAGGCCACCGCGAACATCGCCGGGATGATGGCGAAGTACTTGGCGACGTCGTTGGCGATCGAGAAGGTCGTCAGGGCGCCGCGGGTGATGAGCAGCTGCTTGCCGATCTCGACGATCTCGATGAGCTTGGTGGGGTTGGAGTCCAGGTCCACCATGTTCCCGGCCTCCTTGGCGGCCGAGGTGCCGGTGTTCATGGCCACGCCCACGTCCGCCTGCGCCAGCGCGGGGGCGTCGTTCGTGCCGTCTCCCGTCATCGCCACGAGCTTGCCGCCGGCCTGCTCGCGCTTGATGAGCGCCATCTTGTCCTCGGGCGTGGCCTCGGCGAGGAAGTCGTCGACGCCGGCCTCCTCCGCGATGGCCTTGGCCGTCAGCGGGTTGTCGCCCGTGATCATGACGGTCTTGATGCCCATGGCGCGCAGCTCGTCGAACCGCTCGCGCATGCCCTCCTTGACGACGTCCTTGAGGTGGATGACGCCCAGGACGCGCGCCCCCTTGTCGTCCTCCAGGGCGACGAGCAGCGGGGTGCCGCCGGCCTGGGAGATGTCGTCGGTGAGCTTGCGGGCGTCCTCGGCTACGCGGCCGCCCTGCTCCTCGACCCAGGCGATGACCGAACCGGTCGCGCCCTTGCGGACCTTGCGGCCTTCCACGTCGACGCCGGACATCCGGGTCTGGGCCGTGAACGGGATCCACTCGGCGCCCACGAGCTCGCCCTCGTGGCGCTCGCGCAGGCCGTACTTCTCCTTCGCGAGGACGACGATCGAGCGGCCCTCGGGCGTCTCGTCGGCGAGCGAGGAGAGCTGGGCGGCGTCGGCGACCTCGGCAGCCATGGTGCCCTTGACGGGCACGAACTCGGCGGCCTGGCGGTTGCCGTAGGTGATGGTGCCGGTCTTGTCGAGCAGCAGCGTCGAGACGTCGCCCGCGGCCTCCACCGCGCGCCCGGACATCGCCAGGACGTTGCGCTGCACCAGCCGGTCCATGCCCGCGATGCCGATTGCGGACAGCAGCGCGCCGATGGTGGTCGGGATGAGGCAGACGAGCAGCGCCGCGAGGATGATCATCGACTGCTCGGCGCCCGCGTAGATCGCGAACGGCTGGAGCGTGATGACGGCCAGCAGGAAGACGATCGTCAGCGAGGCGAGCAGGATGTTCAGCGCGATCTCGTTGGGCGTCTTCTGCCGCGCGGCACCCTCGACCAGGTTGATCATCCGGTCGATGAAGGTCTCGCCGGGCTTCGTCATGATCTTGATGACGATGCGGTCGGAGAGGACCTTGGTGCCGCCGGTGACCGCCGAGCGGTCGCCGCCGGACTCGCGGATGACCGGGGCCGACTCGCCGGTGATGGCCGACTCGTCGACCGAGGCGACGCCCTCGACGACGTCGCCGTCGCCCGGGATGATGTCGCCGGCCTCGCAGACGACCAGGTCGCCCACGCGCAGCTCGGTGCCGGGCACCGACTCCTCGGTGTCGCCGTTCAGGCGGCGCGCCACCGTGTCGGTCTTGGCCTTGCGCAGGGTGTCGGCCTGGGCCTTGCCGCGGCCCTCGGCCACCGCCTCCGCCAGGTTGGCGAAGAGGACGGTCAGCCACAGCCAGACGGTGATCGCCCAGCCGAACCAGGAGCCGGGGTCCTTCAGCGCCAGCACGGTGGTGACCACCGAGCCGATCAGGACCACGAACATCACCGGGGACTTGACCATCACCCGGGGGTCGAGCTTGCGGAAGGCGTCCGGCAGCGACTTCAGCAGCTGCGCCGGGTCGAAGAGGCCGCCGGAGACCCGGCCGGACTCCGCAGAGCCCTGCGGCTGGACGTCCTCCTCGGACGGCGTACGGACAGGGGTGGTCGTGCTCATGAGAGTCCCTCCGCCATCGGGCCAAGGGCCAGGGCCGGGAAGTAGGTCAAGCCGGTGATGATCAGGATCGCGCCGACGAGCAGGCCCGCGAAGAGCGGCTTCTCCGTGCGCAGGGTGCCGGCGGTCTCGGGGACGGGCGTCTGCTCGGCGAGCGAGCCGGCCAGCGCCAGGACGAAGACCATCGGCAGGAAGCGGCCGAGCAGCATGGCGAGGCCGATCGTGGTGTTGTACCAGGGCGTGTTGGCGTTCAGGCCGGCGAAGGCGGAGCCGTTGTTGTTGGCGCCGGAGGTGAACGCGTACAGGACCTCGGAGAAGCCGTGGGCGCCGCTGCCGTCCACCGAGTTGCCCTTGACGTTCAGGATCGACTCGGGCGGCGAGGACAGCGCCATGGACAGGGCGGTGAAGCCCAGCACCAGGGTGGGCGTGATGAGGATGTAGCACGCGGCGAGCTTGATCTCGCGGGTGCCGATCTTCTTGCCGAGGTACTCGGGCGTCCGGCCGACCATCAGGCCCGCGATGAAGACCGCGATGATCGCCATGACGAGCATGCCGTAGAGGCCGGAGCCGACGCCGCCGGGGGCGATCTCGCCGAGCATCATGCTCAGCAGCGCGATGCCGCCGCCGAGGCCGGTGAAGGAGGAGTGGAAGGAGTCCACCGCACCGGTCGAGGTGAGCGTCGTGGTGGTGGCGAAGATGGCCGAGGCGCCGACGCCGAAGCGCTGTTCCTTGCCCTCCCACGCGCCGCCCGCCTCCTGGAGCGCGGCGCCGTGGTGCGCGTACTCGGTCCACATCATCAGCACGGTGAAGCCGAGCCAGATGACGCCCATCGCGGCCAGGATGGCGTAGCCCTGCTTGACGTTGCCGACGAGCTTGCCGAAGGTCCGGGTCAGCGCGAAGGGGATGACGAGGATCAGGAAGATCTCGAAGAGGTTCGAGAAGGCGTTGGGGTTCTCGAACGGGTGGGCGGAGTTGGCGTTGAAGTAGCCGCCGCCGTTGGTGCCGAGCTCCTTGATGACCTCCTGCGAGGCCACGGCGCCGCCGTTGACCTGCTGGGTGCCGCCCGTGAGCCGGCCGATCTCGTGGATGCCCGAGAAGTTCTGGATCGCGCCGCAGGCGACGAGGACGATCGCGCCGATCACCGAGAGCGGGATCAGGATGCGGACGGTGCCGCGCACGAGGTCGGCCCAGAAGTTGCCGAGCTCACCGGTGCGGGAGCGGGCGAAGCCCCGGACGAGGGCGACGGCCACGGCCATGCCCACGGCCGCGGAGACGAAGTTCTGCACGGCGAGGCCGAGCGTCTGGACGGCGTGGCCCATGGCCTGCTCGCCCGAGTACGACTGCCAGTTGGTGTTGGCGACGAACGAGGCGGCGGTGTTGAACGCCTGGTCCGGGCTGATCGCGGTGAAGCCGAGCGACAGCGAGTCGGGGAGTATGCCCTGGATCCGCTGCAGGAGGTACAGGAAGAGGACGCTGACGGCGGAGAACGCGAGGACGCCGCGCAGGTACGCGGGCCAGCGCATTCCGGCGTCCGGGTCGGCGCCGATGGTGCGGTAGATCAGCTTCTCGGCACGCAGGTGCTTGTCGGAGCTGTAGGCGCGGGCCATGTAGTCGCCCAGGGGGCGGTAGGACAGCGCCAGCGCCGCGACGAGCGCGAGGAGCTGGAGGGCTCCGGAGAGTACGGGGCTCATATCTGTGCTCAGAACCTCTCCGGGAAGACGAGGGCGAGGATCAGGTAGCCCAGGAGGGCGACGGCCACGACCAGGCCGACGATGTTCTCGGCGGTCACAGCTTCGTCACCCCCTTGGCGACGAGAGCCACCAGCGCGAAGACCGCGATCGTGGTGACGACGAAGGCCACGTCGGCCATCGTGTGCTCCTAGAGAGGGTTCGGATATGAACGGACCATCACAGGAAACCGTTCCCGAACGTTCTCGGGCACCTCGTTGACGCGCTCTATACGGCCATTAGCGCCCCCTTGACGGGATCCATACGGGTACGCCTTTGACCTGCAAAAACGCCGCTGGGCCGCAACCCCGGTCAGGGGTTGCGGCCCAGCGGAAGGCCGGAATCCACCCGCCCGCGAGGGTGTTTCGCCGGTGGCTGCGAGCGTCCGTCAGCGCACTTCGGTGATCTCCGGACCGCGCTCCAGGCGGTCCACGCCGCCCGCGAAGCGCGAGCGGTCGTCGTCCTGCTGCTGCAGGCCCTCGGCGACCATCTGGGCGTCCTCGGGCAGCTTCAGGACGATCGGGTCGCGCGGAGCCATCGGGGACTCGCCGCGGACGACGACGGTGTCCCGGAAGATCTGCTCCAGCAGGCCCGCGGTCTGCGGCTGCACCGCGCCCTGGCCCGAGATCACGCCGCGCAGGAACCAGCGCGGCCCGTCGCACCCGACGAAGCGCACCATCTGCACGCCCTGCGTGCCGTCCGGCAGCGCCACGGGCACCTGGGCCCGCAGCTCCCAGCCGAGCGGCCCCTGGACCTCGTCCACGACACCGCCCTGCTGGGTGATGCCGGAGGCGATCTCCTCGCGGACCTCGCCCCAGATGCCCTCGCGCTTGGGGGCGGCGAAGCCCTGCAGCTGCACGGCGCTGTCGCGGAGCACGACGGTGGCGGCGACGATCGCGTCACCGGCGACCTCCACGCGCAGCTCCATGCCCTCGACACCCGGCACGAACAGACCGCCCAGGTCGACCCGGCCCTCGGCGGGGTCGCGGACCTCGGAGAGGTCCCACGGCCCGTCGGGGCGCGGCTCCGGCTCCAGCCGGACACGGCTCTCGGCCGCGGAGTCCGGTGCGGCCGACTCCTCGGCCAACTCCTCGGAGGTCACGTCGTCGGGACGGGAGTCCTCGACCACGTCCTCACTGCGCTTGCGGCGACGACCGAACACGTCACTGTCCTTCCCGGTCGCTGGCGACCGAAGCGAATCCATACCCCACGGCAGCGTGGCCACCGGTGGACCCGAAGCCCCCTTCGGCCCGTGCCGAGCCCGGAAGCTCCGCCACCTCGTGGAAGCGGACCTTCTCTACCTGCTGGACGACCAACTGGGCAATGCGGTCGAACCTCTCGAACCTGACGGTCTCCCGCGGGTCCAGATTGACCACAATCACCTTGATCTCTCCACGGTACCCGGCATCGATGGTCCCTGGGGCATTCACCATGGAGACTCCGCACCGGGCGGCGAGGCCCGAACGCGGGTGCACGAAGGCGGCGTAGCCGTCCGGCAGCGCGATGGAGACGCCCGTCGGCAGCACCATCCGCTCCCCCGGGGCCAGCTCGGCGGCCTCGGTGGTCACGAGGTCGCAGCCGGCGTCGCCGGGGTGGCCGTAGGAGGGGAGGGGCACCTCGGGGTCCACTCGGCGGATGAGGACGTCCAAGGGTTGACGCGTCACGGGTTCACCTCGAAAGCTCGCGCGACCTTCACCTGGTCGGGGTTGGCCAGCGTGGCCTGGATCTCTGCGGGACGGCCGTGCTCGATGAAGTGGTCGACCTTGACCTCGACGAACACCGCCTCGGCACGGAGCGCGACCGGGCCCTCGGGCCCGCCGATCCGGCCGGTGGCCGCGGCGTAGATCTTACGGCCGTGCACGGCCTTCACCTCGGCCCGCAGGTGCAGCACGGTGTCCACCGGCACGGGCAGCAGGTAGTCGGTCTCCAGCCGGCCGGTCACCGCGATCACGCGCAGCATCCAGCCCAGCGCGCTCAGCGTCTCGTCCAGCGCCGTCGCCAGCACCCCGCCGTGAGCGAGGCCGGGGGCGCCCTGGTGGGCGTCCTTCACCCGGAACTCCGCGGAGACGCACACCCCGTCGCCGGCCCGCACCTCGACGTGCAGCCCGTGCGGCACGCCGGGGCCGCAGCCGAAGCAGTACTCGTAGTGCGACCCGATGGTCTCGCCGGGCGCGGGCGCGTCGGGGTGCCGCACCGGGGGCACGGCCCCCTCCGGCGGCGTCAGCGCTGTCGTTCGTCCACTCACAGGGGCTGACCTTACCCGCGAGGGCCGGGCCCGGTCCCGCTCGTGTCAAGCTTGGGCCCATGCAGGCTTACGAAGAACGTCTCACCGCGCCCCGTTCCTGGTGGTTCATCGCGCTTCTGGCCGGGGTGGCGATGGCGCTGATCCTGCTGCCCCTGGGAACGGTGCCGATGCTCGGCGGTCTCGTGGGCGGCGGCGCGCTCGCCGCGGTCGCCGTCAGCTCCTACGGCTCGGTGCGCATCCGCGTGGTGGGCGGCACGCTGATCGCGGGCGACGCCCGCATTCCGCTGGAGGCGCTGGGGACGCCGGAGGTGCTGGACGCCGAGGAGGCCCGCGCCTGGCGCACGTACAAGGCCGACACCCGGGCCTTCATGCTGCTGCGGGGCTACGTGCCCACGGCGCTCCGGGTCGAGATCACCGATCCGTCCGACCCGACGCCCTACGCCTACCTCTCCACCCGCTCTCCCGAGCGGCTGGCCGCCGCGCTGACGGCGGTGCGGGCTTCCTGACGGCGGCCTGTGGGCCGGGCGGCCGGGCCCGGCCCACAGGCCGCTACGCGAGCGGGAGGGGGCCTTCCGGGCCCCCGGGGAGCGCTTCCCACGGCACCTGCCGGGCGCGCAGGTCCTTGCGGACCTTGGCCGCGAGCCTTCTGGTGTCGCGGCGGTTCATCACCGCACCCACGGTCGCGCCGATCATGAAGGGCGCGAGGTTGGGGAGATTGCGGAACGTGCGCTTGAGGATCTGCTGGCGCAGTTCGCGCTTGAGCTGGCCGCCGAGGGCCGCGTTGACGGTGGTGGGTGCCGTGACGTCGATGCCGCGCTCGTCGGCCCAGGCGGCCAGATAGGCCAGGGAGCGCTGGCGGAGGGTGCCGGGGGCCCGCAGGCCGTACACCTCGTGGAGCTCGGCGATCAGCTTGAACTCCACGGCGGCCACGCCGGCGATCTCGGTCGCCAGCTCGGCGGGCATCGCGGGCGGCACCGGCAGCATCGCCGCGGCGCCGACTCCGGCGCCCACGGTGGACGTGGCGTGGGCCGCGCCGGCCACCAGTTTGTCGGCGAGCTCCTCCGGGCCGAGGCCCGGGAACTGGGCCCGCAGCGTCGCGAGGTCGCGCACGGGGATGCGCGGGGCGTTCGCGATGAGCCGGTCGGCAAGGGCGGTGAGACCCGCCCGCGCCCCCCGGCCGCCCTTGGCGGCGCCACGGCCGACCGCAGCGGCGAGCGAGGCCGTGCGGCCCCGCTCGACCTGAGTGCCGGCCGTGTCACCAGAGGCTGGTGCGTCCTGCCGTGCGGCGTCCCGGCCGGGCCCGGTGGTCAGCTCGGGCCGTCCGGAGCGCCGCTTCCACAGCGGGGTCGAGCCTGCCATCGCAGACCCGGTCCTCAGTCGCAGTCGCGGCAGATCGGCTGGCCGTTCTTCTCGCGAGCCAGCTGGCTGCGGTGGTGCACGAGGAAGCAGCTCATGCAGGTGAACTCGTCGGCCTGCTTGGGCAGGACCCGGACGGCCAGCTCCTCGTTGGAGAGGTCCGCGCCGGGCAGCTCCATGCCCTCGGCGGCCTCGAAGTCGTCCACGTCGACGGTCGACGCCGACTTGTCGTTCCGGCGGGCCTTGAGCTCTTCAAGGCTGTCCGAGTCGACGTCGTCGTCGGTCTTGCGTGGGGTGTCGTAGTCCGTTGCCATGTCGCTCTCCCCCTCTGGGTGTCTGCGGTGTCTCCAGCGCACGTAACGCGTGAGAGGCCGGACTTGTGCCCGACCCGAGGCGGAGATTTTGCCTCACATCAAGGTCTGTTACTCAATCGACACCCAACCGCACACCTGAAGAGGTGATGGGGATGGATGGCGAACCGGACCGTACACGGTCCGGATGCCGCGTGCAGATGCGCCATCACGTGTACTTCCCGTGATCAGGACCAGCAGAAACCCCCATTTTTCCGGCGTTCCGGCGAGTCCATTGATCACGGAGAGTGGATGGCCGGAAGTTTGCGTGTGTGAGCGATTCCACACATCCACAGCAAGGGGCGGAACATGAAAATTCCGCCCAAAGCGAACCTACGGCCGCCCTATTCTCGCAGAAATTTTCAGGTGGGCAGGACCACTCTCATGATCAACCCGCCTCCTTCGCGCGGCTCCGCGGTGATCCGCCCGCCGTGCGCGCGGGCCACCGAGCGCACGATGGAGAGCCCCAGGCCGACGCCCTTGTCGCTGCCCGTGCGCTCCGTGCGGAGCCTGCGGAACGGCTCGAAGATGTTGTCCAGCTCGTACGCCGGGACCACGGGACCGGTGTTCTCCACCACCAGCACGGCCTGGCCCGGCTGCGCCTCGGTGGTGACCTCGACCCAGCCGTCCGGCGCGTTGTAGCGCACGGCGTTCTGCACGAGGTTCAGCGCGATCCGCTCCAGCAGCACGCCGTTGCCCTGGACCACCGCGGGCTGCCGCGTGCCGCGCAGCTCCACGCCCTTGTCCTGGGCCTCCGAGCGCGTCTGGTCCAGCGCCCGGGACGCCACCTCGGCGAGGTCCACGGGCTTGCGGTCGACGATCTCGTTGTCGCTGCGGGCGAGCAGCAGCAGGCCCTCCACCAGCTGCTCGCTGCGCTCGTTCGTGGCCAGCAGCGTCTTGCCGAGCTGCTGGAGCTCCGGCGGCGCGCCGGGGTCGGAGAGGGTGACCTCCAGCAGCGTGCGGTTGATCGCGAGCGGCGTGCGCAGCTCGTGCGAGGCGTTGGCCACGAACCGCTGCTGCGCGGTGAAGGCCCGCTCCAGCCGGTCCAGCATCTCGTCGAAGGTGTCGGAGAGCTCCTTCAACTCGTCCTCCGGACCGCCCAGTTCGATGCGCCGGGAGAGGTCGGTCGCGGCCACCCGGCGGGCGGTCCGCGTCATCCTGCCCAGCGGCGAGAGGACCCGGCCCGCCATGGCGTAGCCGAAGGCGAAGGCGATCACGGCGAGGCCGAGGAGGGCGAGCAGGGAGCGCTTGAGGAGGCCGTCGAGGGCCAGCGCCCGCTGGTGGTCCGTACAGCTGCGGAGGATGCGGTTCGCCTCGTCCGCGGGGAGGTTGACGTTCTCCAGGGCCGGGCAGCGGCCGCCGGTCACCTGGACCTGGCTGCCGTTGAGGAGCCGGACGATCGGCTCGCTGCCGAGCTCCAGCGCCTGGGCGGCCAGCAGGTAGATGATCGTCAGCAGCAGCACGCCCGCCATCAGGAACATCCCGCCGTACAGCAGGGTGAGCCGTATCCGGATGGTGGGGCGCAGCCAGGGGAACGGCCGCACGACGGGCTGCCGCGGGTCCCAGGTGGGCTTGGGGGGCGCTGCGGGGGGTGCGGGCGCGGGGGTGGGGGTGGGGGACATCAGGGTCAGATCCGGTATCCGGAGCCCGGCACGGTGACGATCACCGGGGGCTCGCCGAGCTTGCGGCGCAGGGTCATCACGGTGACCCGGACGACGTTGGTGAAGGGGTCGGTGTTCTCGTCCCAGGCCTTCTCCAGGAGCTGCTCGGCCGAGACGACCGCGCCCTCGCTGCGCATGAGGACCTCCAGGACGGCGAACTCCTTGGGGGCGAGCTGGACCTCCCGGCCGTCGCGGAAGACCTCGCGGCGGTTGGGGTCGAGCTTGATGCCGGCGCGCTCCAGGACGGGCGGCAGGGCCACGGTCGTGCGGCGGCCGAGGGCCCGCACGCGGGCGGTGAGCTCGCTGAAGGCGAAGGGCTTGGGCAGGTAGTCGTCGGCACCGATCTCCAGGCCCTCCACGCGGTCGCTGACGTCGCCGGAGGCGGTGAGCATCAGGACGCGGGTGGGGATGCCGAGCTCGACGACCTTGCGGCACACGTCGTCGCCGTGGACGAGGGGCAGGTCGCGGTCGAGGACGATCACGTCGTAGTCGTTGACGGCGATGCGTTCCAGGGCGGCGGCACCGTCGTACACGACGTCGACCGCCATGGCCTCCCGGCGCAGTCCGGTGGCGACGGCATCGGCGAGCAGCTGCTCGTCCTCGACGACGAGTACGCGCACGGCGTTGATCCTTCCCTTTGGGCCCGGGCGGGCAGGCTGGAGATACCCCTGTGGGTGCCTCCATGTTGCCTCGAACCTCGGTAAACCGGCTGTAAGGGGCGCCGGGGCCGACTGGCCGGCCGGTCGTTCCGGATCGCTACCGGGCGGCGGCCCCGAGCGGTTTCCGGTCCGGTCGGGGATTGGTTCCGGACGGGAGGTTTCCCCGCGGACGGGGCTGGGGAAGACGTCTGCACACCCGCGATCACGCCCAGTGGCGGCACGCCACTACGGCACGCCCGCCCGCGCCAGGGCAGGGGCGCGATCGATTCGCCGTCGGCACACCCCCGTGCCATCGACCCACGACGAGGGGGCGCAGCACCATGGACGCGTTCACCGCTGGCATTCTGCAGCGCATAGAGACCACCCGCAGCGACCGGGACCAGGCCCGCAGGCTGGGCGACGAGTACACGGCCGAGGTGGAGCAGTCCGCCCTGGACGATCTCCACCGCCTGGCCGCCGAGCACGGCGTCAAGGTCTCCGCTGCCTGATCCGGACCCGGCGGCGACGCCCCGGCACCCGTGAGGGGCCGGGGCGTCGTCATGCCCGCAGGAGGGCCGCTGAGGGCCGCCGGGGCGGTGCTCAGCCCTGCCAGGCCCCCAGCTCCTCCAGGCGCCCCTGCAGCTGCTCGAAGAGGGCGGGCGGGGCCGCCACCGTGAGCTCCGTGGAGGCGGGCTCGCCCGGGCGGCCGCCCGTCAGCGCCCCGGCCTCGCGGGCGATCAGCGCGCCCGCCGCGTAGTCCCAGGGGTTGAGGCCGCGCTCGTAGTAGCCGTCGAGCCGGCCGCAGGCCACGTCGCACAGGTCGATCGCGGCCGACCCGCCGCGCCGGATGTCGCGCACCTGCGGCAGCAGGGAGCGCAGGACCTCCGCCTGGGCGGCGCGGCGCGAGGCGAGGTAGCCGAAGCCGGTGCCGATCAGGGCCTGGTCGAGGCCGGGCGCGGACCGTACGGCCAGACGCCGCTCGCCCAGGTACGCCCCCTCGCCGAGCACGGCGTGGTAGGTCTCGCCGCGCATCGGGGCGGCCACGACGCCGACGACGGCCTCGCCGTCGAGCTCGGCCGCTATCGACACGCACCAGGACGGCAGGCCGTAGAGGTAGTTCACGGTGCCGTCGACCGGGTCGATGACCCAGCGGACGCCGGTGCTGCCCTCGCTGCTGGCGCCCTCCTCCCCCAGCAGGCCGTCGCCGGGGCGGCGCTCGGCGAGGAAGCCGGTGATCAGCTTCTCGGCGGCGATGTCCATCTCGGTGACGACGTCGATCGGGCTCGTCTTCGTCGCGGCGACCCCCAGGTCCGCCGGGCGCCCGTCGCGGAGCAGCGCCCCGGCGCGGTCGGCGGCCTCGAGGGCCACGGCCAGGAGTTCTGCCTTCAGAGTGTCGCTCACGGTGCTGGTGCTCCTTGGACGGAATGGGCCTGAATCAGCGGAAATGACCGGGATCAGGGCGGAAGGGTCAGGCGTACGGGCTGTCGGCTCCGGCGGCGGCGGGGCGCGGTGCCCTGGCCGGGCAGCAGCCGACGGGGCAGAGGTCGTGCGAGGGGCCGAGGGCGCCCAGGGCGCACCGCTCGGGGTGCTCGCCGCGCTCGGTCGCGGCACGCTCCAGGACGAGCTCGCGGACGGCGGCGGCGAAGCGGGGGTCGGCGCCGACGGTCGCCGCGCGGGCGACCGGCAGGCCGAGCTCCGCGGCCTTGGCGGCGGCCTCGGTGTCGAGGTCGTACTTGACCTCCATGTGGTCCGAGACGAAGCCGATGGGGACCATCACGACGGCGGGGACGCCGGCGGCGTGGGCGGCCTCCAGGTGGTCGCAGATGTCGGGTTCGAGCCAGGGGATGTGCGGGGCGCCGCTGCGGGACTGGTAGACGAGCTGCCAGGGGTGCTCCCGGCCGGTCTCCTCGCGGACCGCCTCCGCGATCGTGCGCGCCACGTCGAGGTGCTGGGCGACGTAGGCGCCGCCGTCGCCGTGGCCGTCCGCCGGGCCGGAGGTGTCCGCGGCGGCCGTGGGGATGGAGTGGGTGGTGAAGGCGAGGTGGGCGCCGTCGCGGACGGCCTCGGGCAGCCCGGCGAGGGCCGCGAGGACGGCGTCGGCCATGGGGCGGACGAAGCCGGGGTGGTTGAAGTAGTGCCGCAGCTTGTCGACGCGGGGCGGGGTGACGCCCTCGGCCTCCAGGGCGGCGAGCGCGCCGGCCAGGTTCTCCCGGTACTGGCGGCAGCCCGAGTACGAGGCGTAGGCGCTGGTGGCGAGGGTGAGCACGCGGCGCCGGCCGTCGGCGGCGATCTCGCGCAGGGTGTCGGTCAGGTACGGCGCCCAGTTGCGGTTGCCCCAGTAGACCGGGAGGTCGAGGCCGTGCTCGGCGAACTCCTTGCGCAGGGCGCCGAGCAGCGCCCTGTTCTGGTCATTGATCGGGCTGACGCCGCCGAAGAGGAAGTAGTGCCGCCCGACCTCCTTGAGGCGCTCGCGGGGGATGCCGCGCCCGCGCGTGACGTTCTCCAGGAAGGGGACGACGTCGTCCGGGCCCTCGGGGCCGCCGAAGGAGAGCAACAGCAGGGCGTCGTAGGGGGCGTGCGCTGGCTGATCCGACATGGGTCCGATCCTGCCACTCGTCACGGACAGGCAGGAAATGGCGGTGCGTCGCACGAACGTGCCCACGTAAGCTGTATCAGCCACCTACGTCCCTTACGGCACCCTCGATCCGTCCCGCCCCCGACCTCCCTGGGAGCCGTCGTTGTCCAGTCCGTACCGCGCGATCTTCGCCGCCCCCGGCACCAGGGCCTTCTCCGCCGCCGGCCTGCTGGGCCGGATGCCGCTGTCCATGTTCGGCATCGGCGTGGTCACGATGGTCTCCCAGATCACCGGTCGCTACGGCCTGGCGGGCGCCCTCTCGGCGACCCTGGCCATCTCGGCCGCCGTGCTCGGGCCGCAGATATCCCGGCTCGTCGACCGGCACGGGCAGCGCCGGGTGCTGCGCCCGGCGACCCTCCTGACCCTGGTCGCCGCCGCGGGGCTGCTGCTGAGCGCGCAGCAGCGCTGGCCGGACTGGACGCTGTTCCTCTTCTCGGCGTGCGCCGGGTGCGTGCCGAACGTGGGCTCCATGGTGCGGGCCCGCTGGGCGGCCATCTACGGCGGCAGCCCGCAGCTCCACACCGCGTACGCCTTCGAGTCCGTCGTCGACGAGGTGTGCTTCATCTTCGGCCCGATCCTGTCGATCGGGCTCTGCACGCAGTGGTTCCCCGAGGCGGGTCCGCTGCTGGCCGCCTGCTTCCTGGCGGTCGGGGTGTTCTGGCTGACCGCGCAGCGCGGCACCGAGCCCGAGCCGCACCCGCAGGAGCAGCGGGCGCGCGGCGGGGCGCTGCGCTCGCGCGGCCTGCAGGTCCTCGTGGCCACGTTCGTCGCGACGGGCATGATCTTCGGCACCTGCGACGTGGTGACCGTCGCCTTCGCCGAGGAGCAGGGCCACAAGAGCATGGCGAGCCTGGTGCTCGCGACGTACGCGCTGGGCTCCTGCGCGGCGGGGGTGGTTTTCGGACTCCTGCCGCTCAAGGGGGAGATGGCCCGCCGCTGGCTCGTGGGCGTGTGTGCGATGGCCGTGAGTATGATCCCCCTCCAACTGGTCGGGAACCTGCCGTTCCTGGCCGTGGCGCTCTTCGTCTCGGGGCTGTCGATCGCACCGACCATGGTGACGACGATGGCCCTGGTCGAACAGCACGTGCCGCGCGCACAGCTGACCGAGGGCATGACCTGGACGAGCACGGGGCTCGCGGTCGGCGTGGCGCTGGGGTCGTCGGCCGCCGGCTGGGTGGTCGACGCCCACGGCGCCGCAGCGGGGTACGCGGTGTCCGGGGTGGCGGGGGCGATCGCGGCGGCGGTCGCGTTCCTGGGCTACCGCCGGCTGCGCACGCAGGCGGAGCAGCGGCCGGGGGCACCTGTGCCGCAGGCAAGGGGAGGGTCTGACGCGTATGACGGAGACGACCGGAACGAAGAGCGGGACGGGCACAGCAAGGGCGTCATCGCCTAGGGCGGCCGGATCGCCCGCGTGGCGCAACTGGGCGGGGAACGTCACCGCCCGCCCCGCGCGCACCGTGGCCCCGGCGACGGCGGGAGAGGTCGCGGCGGCGGTCGCCCGGGCCGCGTCGGACGGCCTCAAGGTGAAGGCGGCCGGCACCGGCCACTCCTTCACCGCCGCGGCCGCCACCGACGGCCTGCTGCTGCGCCCCGAGCGCCTGGCCGGCCTGCGCGCGATCGACCGCGCGACCGGCACCGTGACGGTGGGGGCCGGCACCACGCTGCGGCAGCTGAACGAGACGCTGTCCGCGCACGGCCTGTCGCTGGCCAACATGGGCGACATCATGGAGCAGACCGTCTCCGGCGCCGTCAGCACCGGCACCCACGGCACCGGCCGCGCCTCGGCCTCCCTCTCGGCCCAGGTCCGCGGCCTGGAGCTGGTCACCGCGGACGGCTCGGTGCTGTCCTGCTCCGCGGACGAGAACCCGGAGGTCTTCGCCGCCGCCCGGCTCGGGCTCGGCGCGCTGGGCGTGATCACCGCCCTCACCTTCGCCGTCGAACCGGAGTTCCTGCTCCGGGCCCGCGAGGAGCCGATGCCGCTCGACCGGGTCACGGCCGAGTTCGACCAGCTGGTCGCCGAGAACGAGCACTTCGAGTTCTACTGGTTCCCGCACACCAGCAGCTGCGTCACCAAGCGCAACAACCGCAGCGCGGGCCCCGCCGCCCCGCCCGGCCGGATCGGCGCCTTCGTCGAGGACGAGCTGCTGTCGAACGGCCTCTTCGGCGCCCTGTGCGCCGTGGGCAGCGCGGTCCCCGCCGCCATACCGGGCATCGCCCGCGTCGCCGGCCGCGCCCTCTCCGCCCGCACCTACACGGACGTCCCGTACAAGGTCTTCACCAGCCCGCGCCGGGTCCGCTTCCTGGAGATGGAGTACGCGGTGCCGCGGGAGGCCGCGATCCCGGCGCTGCGCGAGCTCCGGGCCGCGATCGAGCGCTCACGGCTGCGCGTGGCCTTCCCGGTCGAGGTCCGCACGGCCCCGGGCGACGACATACCCCTGTCCACGGCCTACGGCCGGGACACCGCCTACATCGCCGTACACATGTACAGGGGCGTCCCCTATCAGGCGTACTTCCGGGCCGCCGAGCAGATCATGACGGCCCACGGCGGACGCCCCCACTGGGGCAAGCTGCACAGCCGCGACGCGGGGCACCTCGCGGCGGCGTATCCGAGGTTCGGGGAATTCACCGCGGTACGGGACCGGCTGGACCCGCGGCGCGTGTTCGGCAACGACTATCTGCGGCGGGTGCTGGGGGCGTAGGGCCTGCGGCCGGTGCGGCTGCCGGCGGCCGCCCCGCGCCCCGTAAGGGGCGCGGGGAACTGCGCGACCAGCCGGAGACGGCCCGTAGCCGAGGAAGCACCCGGGCCCGGCCGCCGTACGGGGCTGCGCCTACGAGACGGTGCCCCCCGCCGCCGGCTTGGGCGTCGTCTGGCCACCGGTGGTGCCCTGGCCGCTCGTGCTGCCGCCCTTGCCGTCGCCCCCCGTGCCGCTGTCCGGGGACGTGGACGGATTCGGCGAGGGATCCGGCTTGGTGGACGGGGTGGAGCCGCCCGAGGACGGGGACGTCGACGGGGCCGGCGACTGCTTGCCCGTATCGCCGCCACCCCCGCGGGACGCGTCCGGGTCTGGCGTGGAGCCGGTGTCCCCGCCGGGCCGGTGCCGCTCGCCGCTGTCGCCGTCGTGGGAACGGCCGGGTCCCGGGTTCCGCTCGGGCGTCGGGTCCTGCTTCTTCTGCGACTTCCCGCCGTCGAAGATCTGGCCGACCGTGGTCGAGCCGCCGCCGTCCGCGCTCGAACCCTTGACCAGTTCGACCGCGGTGACCGTGCCCATGGCGAGCACGAAGACCGCGCCGGCCGCGATCAGGGGGCGCTTCCAGCCGCGCATGCGGGTGCCGTGGGTCGTGGCCGGGGTGTACGTGTCGCCGTACGCAAAGGAGTGTTCGCCGGCGCGCGCCTCAGGATGCGCGCCCGCGTGCGCGCTGCCGGACTCCGGCGTCTGCCGCACCGTGTGCACCAGCCGTGTCTCCGCGTCGCCGTCCGCGGCGGGCAGCAACTGCGTCGCGTCGGCCTGGGGGAGCGCGCGGGTCGCGTCGTCGTCCGCGGCGTCCCGGCTGGCGGGCCCGGCGCCCTGCGCGGCCGCGGCCACAGCCGCACGGCTGACCGCCCGGCCCGCGTCCTGCACGGGCACCTGGCGCATCCTCGGTTTCGCCGACTGCGCGGTCGCCTCGCGGAGCTGCTCCCCGGTCCGCTTGAACACGTGCTGGAAGATCGTGCCACCGGAGGTGGCCACGACGCTCACGACGCCGGCGCCGATGACCGTGCCGTACACCCCGAGCTTGCCCGCGAGCAGTGCGGCCATCACCGCCGCGAGGGCGCTGCCGGCGACCTGCGCGAGGCTCAGGTCCAGACGCTTGCTCTTCGCTTTTGCCTCACTTTCGCCTTTGTCGTCCATCTCCTGCCTCTGTGTAGCCCTTGGGTCCGTCTTGCAGGTAGAAGAGACATTCGAGCGTAACGAACAGTTCCGATTCCGGCGATTGTGTGAACCTCGACACCCGTGCGACCGGCTTCGTGCCCGATAGGTACGATCAACTCCCTTCTCCCGCGTGAACTTCGATGGCGCGCCATTCCACCCCCAGTGGCCCGAATGGAGTACTGTGGCGAGCCCTGGCCCCGGTGTCCCGTCCGGCTGCCCGGACCCAACGGGCGGGGCCCGAGCGGCTCTCACCCCCGTCAACTCGGCAATGTTGTGGCAGGCTGCACCCGGGCAGGCCACACTCGACTAGCGGAAGCAGCGACGCACGTGACGTCGGCAGGCACCACCCGGGAGGTCCCCATGCCCGAACTGCGTGTCGTGGCCGTCTCCAACGACGGCACACGGCTGGTGCTCAAGGCTGCGGACAGCACGGAGTACACCCTTCCCATCGACGAACGGCTGCGCGCCGCCGTGCGCAACGACCGTGCTCGCCTGGGGCAGATCGAGATCGAGGTGGAGAGCCATCTCCGCCCCCGCGACATCCAGGCGCGGATACGTGCGGGAGCCTCCGCGGAGGAAGTGGCGCAGCTCGCGGGGATCCCCGTCGAGCGGGTGCGCAGGTTCGAGGGCCCGGTGCTGGCCGAGCGCGCGTTCATGGCCGAGCGCGCCCGCAAGACGGCCGTGCGCCGCCCCGGCGAGAACACCGGTCCGCTCCTCGGCGAGACGGTGGCCGAGCGGCTCATGCTGCGCGGGGCCGAGAAGGACACCGCGCAGTGGGACTCCTGGCGCCGGGACGACGGCACGTGGGAGGTCCTGCTCGTCTACCGGGCGGCAGGTGAGCCCCATGCGGCGAGCTGGTCCTACGACCCGCCGAGGCGGATCGTTCAAGCGATGGACGACGAGGCCCGCGCGCTCATCGGCGAGACCGACGACACGCCCGAGCCGAGCTTCCCGTTCGTGCCCCGGATCGCGCGGCTGCCCCGGGACCGGCCCCTCGACCGGTCGCTGGACCGGCAGCAGGCGTCCTCCGGCCCGCCGGACCCGCCGGAGCCGGAGGCCGAGCCCGCAGAGGAGCCCGGCAAAGAGCGGGATTCGCTGACGAGCCTGCTCGAAGCGGTCCCCAGTTTCCGCGGTGACATGGTCGTGCCCGAAACGGCCTCGTCCGCGCAGGCCGCTGACGAACCGTCCGAGGTGCCGGAGGCCGTCGAGCCGCCGGCACCGGCCGCGAGTGCGGGTGCCGCGTACGCGGACGTCCTCATGCCGCGGTCCGTGGCCGGCCACCGCGACCGGCTGATCGGCACGACGGACCGTCAGGCCGAGGCGGACGGGGTCCGGCCGGGCCGGCGCGCGGCGGTCCCCAGCTGGGACGAGATCGTCTTCGGCACCCGCCGCAAGAAACAGGAGTAAACGCTACGGCAGCAACTCCCCGCCAGGCCCCCGGCCCCGCCCGGGGGCACCGACGGCAGCGCGCCCGGCCCGGAGCCCGGCCGCAAGACCGTACGCCCGGCCGGCTCGGCACCGCCGGACCGCGCCGCGGGGGTTTCCCACCGTCGCGGCGGAAGAAGACGCGGCCGCCCGGCACCCCTTCTCCGCCGCAGCGGCACCCTCCCACGACGTCGCCTACAGCGGCAGGCCCTCGGAGCCACGGCACAAAGCGGATGACGGCGCCCGGCGCCCTCTCCCCGCCGCAGCGGCGCTCAGCCACGACAGCCCCGCCCGACGGCGCCGACCCGCCCCCGGCACGGAATCACGCACCGGACCGGTCGGCAGACCGCACGCACCGTCAGCTCGGCACCGCCGGTCGACTGTCCGGCCGGGTGTCGACGCCCGGCACCCCCTCCCCGCCGCAGCGGCGCTCAGCCACAGTGGCCGTGCCCGGCGGTGCCGTCGTACCTCTGGTGCGGGATCACGCGCCGGGCCGCCGGGCCGACGGGTCAGCCCGGCTGAGGCCCCGTGGCGACAGGACGCGACGGATCGGACGACCACTCGCTCCACGAGCCGACGTACAGCGCCGCCGGAACGCCCGCCACGGCCAGCGCCAGCAGCTCCTGCGCCGCGGAGACGCCCGAGCCGCAGTAGACGCCCACCTCGGTGCCCTCCACGGCCCCCAGCGCGGCGAAGCGGGCCGCCAGTTCGGCGGCGGGGCGCAGCCGCCCGTCCGCGGCCACGTTCTCCGTGGTGGGAGCGGAGACCGCGCCCGGAATGTGGCCCGCGACGGCGTCGATCGGCTCCACCTCGCCCCGGTACCGCTCCCCCGCCCGGGCGTCCAGCAGCAGCCCGCGGCGGGCCAGCGCCGCCGCGCCGTCCGCGTCGAGCAGCGGCAGCGCCCCCGGCGCCGGGACGAAGTCGCCCTCGCGGACGGCCGTCCGCTCGTCCGTGACCGGCCCGCCCTGCGCCCGCCAGGCGGCGAGCCCGCCGTCGAGGACCCGTACGGACGGGTGCCCGGCCCAGCGCAGCATCCACCACGCCCGCGCGGCCGCCCAGCCCTGGCCCCCGTCGTAGACGACGACGTCGCCGCCGGAGCCGACGCCGGCCGCGCGCATCGCCGCGCCGAAGGCCGCGACGTCCGGCAGCGGGTGCCGGCCCTCCTTCCCCGCGGGCCCGGCGAGCTCGCCCTCCAGGTCGACGTAGACCGCGCCGGGGATGTGCCCCGCCTCGTACTCCGGCCGCCCGGGCGGTCCCCCGAGCTGGTAGCGGACGTCCAGCAGGACCGGCGGCTGCCCGCTCGCCGAGGCGTCCATGAGTTCGACTGCGCTGATGATGGCATTCATGGACCCCATCCTGACGTAGTCGGACGTGCGGTCAACGGGCCTCTGGCGAGGCCGCGCACACCTGATCGATACTGGGCGCGCCTGCCCGCCGCGGCCCGCGCGGGCGCCGGAACGGTACTGCCCCGCGATTGCGGGCATTCTCCTGCGGGAACCCGGGAATCCCGGCGCGGCCGGGGGGCGCGTGACGGCCGGTGGTGCAACCATCTGGTCGTGCCCCGTCCCGTACCACCCCCGCGCGCCGCGGCCCGGCGCGGGACGCGCGGCCACCACGATGGTCCGAGGAGAGAGTGACATGACCGAGGTTTGGGGCTCCCCCCGGCCAGGAGCACGTGAGGGCCGGCGCGCGCCGGGCACCCCGTGCTGGACGAGTCTCCTGGCGCACGACCTGGAGTCGATCCAGGACTTCTACGGCGGTCTGTTCGGCTGGGCCTTCTACAGCCCCGGACCGCGTCAGCTGGGGCCCTACGTCCGCGCCACGGTCGACGGGCGGGACGTGGCCGGCCTCGGGGAGCTCACGCCGGGCGTGCGGCTGGCGACCGCCTGGACCACGTACCTCGCCAGCGACGACGCGGACGAGGCCGCGGAGTGGATCCGCTGTCTCGGCGGCACGGTCGGGGTGGGCCCGCTGTCCGCGGAGGACGCGGGGCGGCTGGTGCTCGCCAGCGACCCGGAGGGGGCGCCGTTCGGCGTGTGGCAGGGGCAGGAGCTGACCGGCGCGCAGCTGACGGGCGTGCCGGGCACGCCCGCGTGGCACGAGCTGGTGACCCGCCGGGCGTCCGCCGTCGTCGGCTTCTACCGGTCCCTGTTCGGGTACGACGTCAAGCCGGCCGACGCGGAGACCAGCGACTACCTGACGCTGCAGCTCGGCGACCGGCCGGTCGCGGCGATCCGCGGGGCCGGGCCCCGCCTGCAGGGCCCGCACTGGATGACGTACTTCGAGGTCGCGGACACCGACGCCGCGGCGCTGCGGGTGGTGGAGCTGGGGGGTCAGGTGCTGCGGCCGCCGCACGAGGGGCCGGCCGGGCGGGTGGCCACGGTCGCCGACCCGGAGGGGGCGGTCTTCACTCTGCTGCGGACAGTCCGCTGACCGGGGCGCCCGCGGAGTCGGGGTCCACGGGCAGCACGTCGGGCGAGAGCGCCGCGGCGCGGGCCGCGGCGGCCGTCAGCCTGCGGCGGTGGTGGCGCCGGCACAGCACCTCGTAACCGACCACGGTCTCGGGCTGGTTGACGTCGCCGACGACCACCTGCGCGCCCTCGACGACCATCTGCCCGCCCACCGTGCGGGCATTGTGCGTGGCCCGCGCGCCGCACCAGCACAGCGCCTCGACCTGCAGCACCTCGATGCGGTCGGCGAGTTCGACCAGGCGCTGGGAGCCGGGGAAGAGCTTGGTGCGGAAGTCGGTGGTGATGCCGAAGGCGAAGACGTCGAGTTCGAGGTCGTCGACGATCCTGGCGAGCTGGTCGACCTGGCCGGGGTCGAGGAACTGCGCCTCGTCGGCTATGACGTAGTCGGCGCGACCACCCGCGGAGAGGTGGGCGACGATGTGCGCGTAGAAGTCGAACCCCTCGCCCGCCTCGACGGAGTCGGTGACCAGGCCGAGCCGCGAGGACAGCTTGCCCGTGCCGGCGCGGTCGTTGCGGGTGTAGATCATCCCTTGCAGGCCGCGGGCCGAGCGGTTGTGCTCGATCTGCAGAGCGAGGGTGCTCTTTCCGCAGTCCATCGTTCCGGAGAAGAACACCAGCTCGGGCATGGGGAAGCCAATGCCTTTCATAGGTCGGGGCGTTGTGGGGGGATGCGGTGCTGCGTACGTGCGTTCAGGGTCGCACTTCGAGGAGCGGCACGAGCTGCTCCACGGGCGTCATGGAGCCGTGCAGCCCCACCATCGCGGATTCGTTCGGCTCGGTCTCCGTGGCGACGATCGCGATGTCGTCGCGGGCGGCGGCGACCACGTCGCCGATCCGGCCGTAGACGCGGTCGTCGACGCCCTCGCCGGGCCGGCCGAACCAGCCGGCCTCGATCGCCTCGTCGCGGCTCGCGATCCACATCTGCTCGCCCAGCACCTCCCGCCACACGGCGAGGACGTCGGCGGCGGCGCCGGGCACCGCGTAGACGTGGCGGGCGCGGGCCTCGCCGCCGAGCAGGGCGACGCCCGCGCGGAGCTCCCAGTCCTCGTCGAAGTCGATGCGCGACTCCGGGTCGAACGGGATGTCGATCATGCCGTGGTCGGCGGTGACGTACAGGGCGGAGCGGGGCGGCAGCTGCTCGGCGAGGCGCTGGGCGAGGCGGTCGACGTACATCAACTGGCCGCGCCACTCGTCGGAGTCGACGCCGAAGCGGTGCCCCTTGCCGTCGACGTCGCTGTAGTACGTGTAGACGAGCGAGCGGTCCGCGGCGCCGAGCCGGTCGGCGGCGAAGTCCATCCGCTCCTCGCCGGAGAGCCGGCCGTGGAAGGTGCCGCCGCTCAGCGCGATCTTCGTCAGCGGGGTGTGCTGGAAGTCCGGGGCGGAGACCTGGCACGTGTGCACGCCCGCCGCGTCCGCGAGCTGGAAGACCGTGGGGTACGGCTGCCAGGCGTGCGGATCGGTCCAGGGGCGCCAGCGCAGCTGGTTCATCAGCTGCCCCGTGGCCGGGTCGGCCACCGTGTAGCCGGGCAGGCCGTGGGCGCCCGGCGGCAGGCCCGTGCCCACCGAGGCCAGGGAGGTGGCCGTGGTGGACGGGAAGCCCGCGGTCAGCGGGTTCGAGCCGGTCGTCAGCGCGTGCAGGAACGGCGCCTCGGCGGGGTGGGCGCGCAGCAGCTCCCAGCCGAGGCCGTCGATCAGGAACACGCACACGCGGTCGGCCGGGGTGAGCTCCAGGCCCGTGGAGAAGCCCGGGACCCCCATGCCCGCCACGGCGGCCGGCAGCAGGTCGGCCAGCGAGCCCGTGCCGTAGCGGGGCAGCGGGGCCGTGCGGGGGTCGAGAGGGGCGGGCTCGTGCCAGGCGGAGCCCGCCGTCATCGGATGGGACATCAGCGGGCGGTCGCCGCTGTGGCTTCGGAGAGCGCCTGGGCGAAGGCCAGGGTCTGGCGGACGGTGTCCGGGCCGTCGCCGGCCTCGCTGACGCGCAGGCTCAGGTCGTCGGCCGTGGAGGAGCCGGTGTAGCCGTGGTCGGCGTCGCAGTTGGGGTCGCCGCAGGCCGCGGGCTCCAGGTCGATCCGGGACACCGCGCCCCAGCCGATGTTCAGCACGACCTCGCGGGGCAGGGTGCCCGGCGTGTACGACTCGGGGTTGGCGACGACGCGGCTCAGCACGACCGAGGAGATCCGCTCCAGCTTCACGGACTCCGTGGAGGTGGTGGCGTACGGGGACGGCGACGTGCCGTCGGCGGCCTGCTCGTCGGTGTGACTGACGATGAAGCGGGTGCCGGTGAGGACGAGGACCGTGACGTGGCGGCGCACCTCGTTGGAGTCGAACGTCGTCTCCTGGTGCACCAGGTACGACACGACCGGCTCCCCGCCCACTGCGGCCTCCACCGCCTCGGCCACGAGGGCCGGGTAGTAGCCGCTGCGCTCGATCGCCGCGCGCAGCCCTTGGGTCGTCGTACCGGTCTTCGCCATAAGCCCATCCTAAGGGGCCCACGGGCCCCGGCCGCCCGATGCGCCCGCCCCGGCCCCGGCCGCCGCCCCCCGATGGGACAGGCATCACACGGAGCCCCCCGTTCCGCCCGAGCCGGTCATCTGAGAGCCCTGCGTCTCCCGCTGAGGGACGGCACCGCCGGACCGCGCCGTCGTGGCTGAGCACCACCGCGGCGGGGACGAACGCCGGACCTCTACAGACAGGGCCCGCCCCGCGTCGCCCTCCGCCGCCACGGCGAGAAACCCCCACGGCGCGGACCGGCGGCGCCGAACCAACCGCAAGCGGGGCACCCAGCAACCACACCGGAGGTGGAACGGCACCGCCGGACCGCGCCATCGTGGCCGGGCACCGCCGCGGCGGAGATGGGCGCCGGGGCCTCTGCGGACCGGGCACGCCCCATTACTCCCGCCGCCACGGCGAGAAACCCCCACGACGCAGACCGGCGGCGCCGAACCAACCCCGACCGGGCCGAGCAACCGCACCGTCATCGCTGAACACCACCGCGGGCGGGCACGAGCGCCGGGGCCACCGCAGACGGGGCCCCTCCCGCCGCCACGGCGGGAAACCCCGGCGGTGCCGAGCACCCGCACACCGGGTGCAACCCGGTGGTCTGTTGCTGTCAGACCACCGGCAGGCTGCGAGGCCCCAGGTCCGTGCGTGCCGGGGCCGGCGCGAGGCGGATCGTGGCGCCGAGGACGTGGACGCCGTGGGGCGCGACGATCACCGGCTCCAGGTCCGCGCCGACGACCTCGGGGTGGTCGTCGACCAGCCGGGAGACCCGTAGCAGGAGCTCCTCCAGCGCCCGCGTGTCCACCGGCGTCGCTCCGCGCCAGCCGAACAGCAGCGGCGCGGTGCGGATCGAGCGGATCTGCTCGGCGGCGTCCCGGTCGGTCACGGGCACGAGCCGGTGCGCGGTGTCGCCGAGCAGCAGCGACGGCGCCCCCGCGAGCCCGAAGGACAGGACCGCGCCCGCCGCCGGATCGATCGCCGCCCGGACGACGGTGTCGACCCCGCGCGGCGCCATGGACTGGACGACGAGCCGGGTCTCCTCGGGCTTGCCGAGGAGCTCGGTCAACTCGGCGTACGCGCGGCGCAGTTCCGGCTCGCCGCCGAGGTCGAGCCGGACGCCTCCGAGGTCGGCGCGGTGGCGCAGGTGCGGGGCCGTGGGCTTGAGGGTGACGGGGAAGCCGAGCCGCCCGGCCGCACGGACCGCGCAGTCGGGGTCGGGCGCCGGCAGGGCGGGCAGGACGGCGATCCCGTACCGGGCGAGGAGCCGCTGCGTGTCGGGCGCGGAGAGGGTGACCGCGCGGGGCCCCTCGGGCGGCGGCGCCAGGACGGCCCCGTGGGCCTCCAGGAGGACCTCGATGTCCGCGGCGGCGCCCGCCTCGTCGATGTCGTCGTACTCCGGCACCCGCCCCGGCTCGGCCGCCAGCCGCCGCCAGCGTGCGTACCGCGCGGCCTCGGCGAGGGCCCGCACGGCCCGCTCGGCGGCGGGGTAGGCGGGGATCCGCACCGCCGCTCCCCCGGCGCCCGCACCCGCGCCCACGCCCACGCCCACGCCCGGCGGCTCCGCGAGGGCCTCCGCGAGCCCGGGGATCTCCAGGTGCACGACGGTGACCGGCTTCGCGGCGGGCGAGGCCGCGACGGCCTCCCGGAGCGCCCCGGCGAGGTCCGCCGCGGAGGCGTCCCCGACCCATGGGATGGCGGTGACGACGACGGCGTCGCACTCCTCGTCCGCGAGGGCTCCGGCCAGCGCCCGGCGGAAGTCGGCGGGCTGGGCGCCGGTGGTCAGGTCGTACGGCGGCTGGGGCCGCAGCCCGTCCGTGAGGCAGGCGTCGTAGGTGAGCAGGGCGAGGGACTCGGAGTTGCCGAGGATGGCGACGCGCGGGCCCGCGGGCAGCGGCTGGGAGGCGAGGAGCAGCCCCGTGTCGGCGAGCTCGGTGACCGTGTCGACGCGGATGACGCCGGCCTGCCGGAGCAGGTCGGAGACGGTGGCGTCGGGGATCCGGGTGCTCGGCACGGCGTGCCCGGTGGGCGCGGCACCGCCGTGCCGGGCGCCCTTGACGACGACGACCGGCTTGCGGGCGGCGGTGCGCCGCGCGAGCCGCGTGAACTTGCGGGGGTTGCCGATGGACTCCAGGTACATGAGCACGAGGTCGGTGTCGGGGTCGTCGTGCCAGTACTGCAGGAAGTCGTTGCCGGAGACGTCCGCGCGGTTGCCGGCGGAGACGAAGGAGGAGATGCCGACGAGCCCGGCGGCGCGCCGGTGCAGCCCGGACAGCAGGGCGATGCCGATCGCCCCGGACTGGCTGAAGAGTCCTATGCGACCGGCTGCGGGCAGCTCGGGCGACAGGGAGGCGTTCAGGCGGACGCCGGCGGCGGTGTTGATGAGCCCGAAGGCGTTGGGCCCGATGATGCGCATCCCGTACGAGCGGGCCTGGCGCACCAGCTCGCGCTGCCGGTGGCGCCCGTCGGCGCCGCTCTCGCCGTACCCGGCGGAGAGGACGACGAGCCCCTGGACGCCGTGCTCGCCGCACTCGGCGACGACGGACGGCACCTGCTCGGCGGGGACGGCGACGACGGCGAGGTCGACGGGCTCGGGGATGCCGAGGACGGAGCGGTGGGCGGGCACGCCCTCGGGTTCGAGCCGGGCGGCGTCCTCGGGGAAGGCGTGGTTGACCGCGTGCACCCGCCCGGTGAAGCCGCCGGCGAGGAGGTTGCGCAGGACGGTGCGCCCCATGCCGCCGGACGCCCGGCCGGTGCCGATGACGGCGACGGAGCCGGGCGCGATCAGCCGCTGGACCGAACGGGCCTCGGCGCGCTGCTCGCGGGCCCGCTGGACGGCGAGGGAGCGGTCGGTGGGCTCCAGGTCCAGCTGGAGGCGGACGACGCCGTCCTCGAAGCTGCGCTTCTGGGTGTAGCCCGCGTCCGTGAACACCTTGATCATCTTGGTGTTGGCGGGCAGCACCTCCGCGGTGAAGCGCCGGATGCCGCGCTCCCGGGCCACGGCCGCGATGTGCTCCAGGAGGGCGGAGGCGACGCCGCGGCCCTGGTGGGCGTCCTGCACGAGGAAGGCGACCTCGGCCTCCTCGGCGGGCCCGGAGGCCGGCATGCCGCGGCCGTCGACGCGGTCGTAGCGGACGGTGGCGATGAAGTCGCCGCCGACGGTGGCGGCGAGGCCGACCCGGTCCACGTAGTCGTGATGGGTGAAGCGGTGCACGTCCCGGTCGGAGAGGCGGGGGTACGGGGCGAAGAAGCGGTAGTACTTCGACTCGTCCGACACCTGCTCGTAGAAGCTCACCAGCCGCTGCGCGTCGTCCGGCGTGATGGGGCGCAGGTGGGCGGTGCCGCCGTCGCGCAGGACGACGTCGGCTTCCCAGTGGGCGGGGTACGCGTGCTCGTGCCCGGGCTGCGCCGGCGTCGTCTGCATGGGGCCAGAGTAAGGCCGGGCACCGACAACGAGGGCGCGGCGCCGGAGCACTCCCGGCACCGTGCGACACTGGTCTAGACAACCCCTACGACCTGAAGGGCAACACCATGGCTGAGCGCCGCGTCACCGTCGGCTGGGCCGAGGGCCTGCACGCCCGTCCCGCGTCGATCTTCGTCCGTGCGGCGACCGCCGCCGGCGTCCCCATGACGATCGCCAAGGCCGACGGCACCCCGGTCAACGCCGGCTCCATGCTGGCCGTGCTGGGCCTGGGCGCCCAGGGTGGCGAGGAGATCGTCCTGGCGAGCGACGCCGAGGGTGCCGAGGCCGCTCTGGACCGCCTGGCGAAGCTGGTCGCCGAGGGTCTCGAGGAGCTCCCGGAGACCGTCTGATTCGACGGAACCCCACGCGGCGGGGGGGGGGGGGGGGGGGGGGGGGGGCGCCGCGCGGCGCGGGGGGGGGGCGCCCGGGGGGGGGCGGCCC
>NZ_JBMMMZ010000010.1:266349-350195 GCF_049725035.1 Streptomyces sp. XH2
TGGGCCTAGACCCGGCCCGACCACCGGCCTCGGCGACGCCGGGGCCGCGGCGGCCGAGGGAGGCCGCCGCGGCCCCGTTGTCGTTCCCGAGCGTCGCGCCCGAGCGAAATCCATGGCATTACCGCCGCACAGGCATCACATTCCATAGGCGCAAGTTCGCCTGAAGAACATTTCCCTCGGTAACTCCGGAACTCCGGGCGTAAATATGCGCGGGCGCACTTCAAGAACCGGAGATCACCGTTCTCGCGGCGGGCTCCCTATTCCGGGCGGTCCCCGGCCGCGCCGCCGGCACGGAGCGCCGCAGCCGGAATTCCCCCGGCGCCCGGTCCGCGCGGGCCGCGGCGATCGCCCGGGCCCGCTCGGCGTCGCCGCGGGCCACGGCGTCCACGAGGGCGCCGAGCAGCTCCCACGTGTCGACGGGCCGCACCGGCGGCTCCGCCGCGTACACCCAGGCGATCTTCAGCCGCAGCTGGGTGAGCAGCCCCGCGATGCTCGGGCTGCCGGACGCCTGGGCGAGCGTCTCGTCGAACCAGTCGCCCAGCGGCCGCAGCTCGCCCGTACGGCCGCCGCGGGCCCGCTCCTGGCCCAGCCTGACCAGCCCGCGCAGCACCTTCAGGTGCGCCTCCGTGCGGCGCTGAGCGGCGCGCGCGGCGCCCAGCGGCTCCAGCAGGGCGCGCACCTCCAGCAGATCCGCGGCCTCCTGCTCGGTGGGCTCGGCGACGCACGCGCCGGCGTGCCGCCGGGTGGTCACGAACCCCTCCGAGGCGAGGGTGCGCAGCGCCTCGCGCACGGGCACGCGGGAGACCCCGTAGCGGCGCGCGAGGACTTCCTCGGTGAGCCGGCTGCCGGGCGGAAACGTACCGGAAACAATGTCGTCACGAATCGCCGTGCACACGGCATGCGCGGAAATGCGACGGCTCTCCTGAGCCGCTGTCCCCTCACCGTTCACGTACGGCCCCGCATGGGTGAACCTCCGGATAACCCCCGCGAAACGCGGCCGATTGACGTTTGTTCAGCGACTCTATTGCAGTGGCCCGCGATTTCCGACGGCGCACGGGAAGTCATCGATATGTTTTGGCCAACACGAGGCGGGCGGCGGCCACGGCGCGGGGCGGTCCGGGCACGGCGAAGGCCCCGGCCGGTGGGCCGGGGCCTTCGTCAGGCGATGGGGCGCGCTGGGCGCCGGAGTCCGCGGTGCGTCAGACGGAGACGCCGTGCTCGGCCAGGTACGCGACCGGGTCGATGTCGGTGCCGTAGACGGCGCCCGTGCGGGCCTCGAAGTGCAGGTGCGGGCCGGTGACGTTGCCCGTGGCGCCGGAGAGGCCGATCTGCTGGCCGGCGGTGACGCTCTGGCCGACGGAGACGTCGATGGACGACAGGTGGCCGTACTGCGTGTACGTGCCGTCGTTGTGCTTGATGACGACGTTGTTGCCGTACGCGCCGCCCCAGCCGGCCTCGACGATGGTGCCGGCGCCCACGGCCTGGACCGAGGTGCCGGTCTCGGCGTGGAAGTCGACGCCGGTGTGGCTGCCGGAGGACCAGAGGCCGCTGGAGGCCTTGTAGGACGTGGAGACGTACGAGCCGGCGATCGGCGAGACGAAGGTGTTGAGGCGCTTGCGCTCCTGCTCGCGGGCGATGCGCTCCTGCTCCTTGCGCTCGGCCTCGGCCTTGCGCTTGGCCTCGTCGTCGGCCTTCTTGACGTCGGCGGCCTGCTGCTTGGCGGCGGTCTCGGCGGCGTGGACGGCGGTGTTCTCGGCCGCGGCGCTGGTCTGGACCTGGGCCTGCTCGCCGATGCGGCCGGCGGTGTCCTCGCCGATGACGACGGCCTGGGTCAGGCCGGTGTCCTCGGTGGGACGGTGGACGTCGTCGGGGGTGGCGGCCAGCGCCGGTGCGGCGAAGCCCGCGACGACACCGGTGGCGGCGAGGGTGGCTATGCCCGCCGCGTTCGCGCTGACGCGAACGGCGCGGCTCGGCTTGCGGTGCTTCCCGGTGGCACGAGTAAACGCCATGGGTGAGGCTGGTCCTTTCCTTCCCTCTCGCCTACCGGGTTAGCTGACGGGTTCGGAGCAGGAAGGTCTCCTACGGATCCCTCCGGAAAGGGGCCCGATTCACCCCAGGGACACTTGGGTCCCCGGCTCCCCTGGCTCGCGCCGTACGGGGACTCGGCGATGTCTGCCCGGGCCGCGGATGCGACGCACATCTGACGGACAGACGCTTCGACGCTAGACGCCGTCACTTTCGATCGGCAAACAGAAGCACTGTTTTGTGTCCCACGCCACAGCGCAGACGTGCAACCACTCCGCTAAACCGGACATTTGGCAGGCACGCGCGCCTCTCGTGCGCGCGTGCCTGCCGGTTGACGGCGGGTCGGCGGAGCGGCCCGCCGCCGGGGCTCAGCCCGTGATCACCGTCACGTCGCCGATGCCGAGGGCCCGGACCGGCTCCTCGATCTGCGCGGCGTCGCCGACGAGCACCGTCACCAGCCGGTCGACCGGGAAGGCGTTGACGACGGCGGCCGTGGCCTCCACCGTGCCCGTCGCGGCGAGGCGCTCGTACAGCCGCGCCTGGAAGTCGTCCGGGAGGTGCTGCTCGACCTGGTCGGCCAGCGTCCCGGCGACGGCCGACGCCGTCTCGTACTTGAGCGGGGCGACGCCGACGAGGTTCTGCACGGCGGAGTCGCGCTCCTCGTCGGTCAGGCCCTCGGCGGCGAGGGTGCGCAGCACCGTCCACAGGTCCTGCAGCGCGGGGCCGGTGGAGGCGGTGTCCACCGAGCCGCTGATGGCCAGCATGGCCGCGCCGGTGCCCTCCGGGGAGGACAGCAGCACCTGGCCGAAGGCCCGGACGCCGTAGGTGTAGCCCTTCTCCTCGCGCAGGACGCGGTCCAGGCGGGAGGTGAGGGTGCCGCCGAGGCAGTACGTGCCGACGGACTGGGCGGGCCACACCGCGTCGTGCCGGTCGGCGCCGGTGCGGCCGATGAGGAGCTGGGTCTGGACCGCGCCGGGGCGGTCCACGATGACGACGCGGCCGGTGTCGTCGGCGGTGACCGCCGGGAGCGGGTGCGGCTCGGCCGGGGAGCCCGTCCAGGCGCCGAGCGAGTCGGCGAGGGCCGCGTCGAGGTCGATGCCGGTGAAGTCGCCGACGACCACGGCGGTCGTGGTGGCGGGCCGGACGTGGGCCTCGTAGAAGGCGCGGACGGAGGCGGCGTCGATGCGGGCGACGGTCTCCTCCGTGCCCTGGCGGGGCCGGGACATCCGCGAGCCGGCCGGGAAGAGCTCCTTGGAGAGCGCCATGGCGGCCCGGCGGGAGGGGTTGGCCAGCTCGTGCGGGATCTCGTCCAGGCGGTTGCCCACGAGGCGCTCGACCTCGTTGTCCGGGAAGGCCGGGGCGCGCAGGGCGTCGGCGACGAGGCCGAGGGCCTTGGTGAGCCGGGAGGCCGGCACCTCCAGGGAGAGGCGCACGCCCGGGTGGTCGGCGTGGGCGTCGAGGGTGGCGCCGCAGCGCTCCAGCTCGGCCGTGAACTCCTCGGCGGTGTGCTTGTCGGTGCCCTCGGACAGGGCGCGCGCCATGATGGTGGCGACGCCGTCGAGGCCCTCGGGCTCGGCGGCCAGGGGGGCCACGACGTTGATGTCCACGGCGACGACCTGCTGGCCGGGGCGGTGGCAGCGCAGCACCGTCAGGCCGTTGGGGAGCGTGCCGCGCTCGGGGGCGGGGAAGGCCCAGGGGGCCGCGGGCCCGGCCTGGGGCTGCGGGTGGAACTTCATGGAGGGCTGGGCGGGGTCAGCGGCCACGGCGTCGCTCACTTGGCCGTCTCCTCTTCTGCGTCGGCGTTCTCGTCGGCGGCGGGGGCTGCGCTCTCGGTGGGCTCGTACACCAGCACGGCGCGGTTGTCGGGGCGCAGGCGGGCCTGGGCGACCCGCCGCACCTCCTCGGGGGTGATGTCCAGGACGCGCTGCACGGCGGTGAGGGCGAGCTGGGGGTCGCCGAACAGCACCGCGAAGCGGCACAGTTCGTCGGCGCGGCCGCTGACCGTGGCGAGCCGGTCCAGCCACTCGCGCTCCAGCTGGGCCTGGGCGCGCTCCATCTCCGCGGGGGTCGGGCCCTCGGCGGCGAAGCGGGCCAGCTCCTCGTCGACCGCGGCCTCGATGTCGGGGATCTCGGCGCCGCCGGAGGCCTTGACGTCCAGCCAGCCCAGCGAGGGGGCGCCCGCGAGCCGCAGCAGGCCGAAACCGGCGGCGACGGCGGTGCGGTCGTGGCGGACGAGGCGGTTGTGGAGCCGGGAGGACTCGCCGCCGCCGAGGACGGTGACGGCCAGGTCGGCGGCGTCGGCCTCGCGGGAGCCGTCCTGCGGGAGGCGGTAGGCGGCCATCATGGCGCGCGCCGGGACCTCTTCGCGGACGACCTGGCGGAGCTGCTCGCCGATCGTGTCGGGGAGGCTGCCGTCGCGCGGGGGCTGCTTGCCGTCGTGCGCGGGGATGGAGCCGAAGTACTTCTCGATCCAGGCGAGCGTCTGCTCGGGGTCGATGTCGCCGACGACCGACAGGACGGCGTTGCCCGGCGCGTAGTACGTGCGGAAGAAGGCGCGGGCGTCCTCCAGGGAGGCCGCGTCCAGGTCGGCCATGGAGCCGATCGGCGTGTGGTGGTACGGGTGGCCGTCGGGGAAGACCATGGCCGTCAGCCGCTCGAAGGCGGTGCCGTAGGGGACGTTGTCGTAGCGCTGGCGGCGCTCGTTCTTGACGACGTCGCGCTGGTTCTCCATCGACTCGTCGTCGAGGGCGGTGAGCAGCGAGCCCATCCGGTCGGCCTCGAGCCACAGGGCCAGCTCCAGCTGGTGGGCCGGCATGGTCTCGAAGTAGTTGGTGCGCTCGAAGCTGGTGGTGCCGTTGAGGGAGCCGCCGGCGCCCTGCACCAGCTCGAAATGGCCGTTCCCCTTGACCTGGGCCGAGCCCTGGAACATAAGGTGCTCGAAGAGGTGGGCGAGGCCCGTGCGGCCCTTGACCTCATGGCGCGAGCCGACGTCGTACCAGAGGCAGACGGCGGCGACCGGGGTCAGGTGGTCTTCGGAGAGCACCACCCGCAGGCCGTTGGCCAGGCGGTGCTCGGTCGCTGTGAGGCCGCCGGTACCGGCCTGTTGCGTGGCCGTGTGACCCATGGGCATGTACGTCCCTTCGATCGCTTGAGATCTCGCGCCCGTGCGCGACGAGCTCGTGCGCGTTGGCTCGCGTGATGAACAGTGCTGTCACTGTATGCAAGCGCGCTGACATCCGGCGAAGTTCCCGGCGCGGTGCCCCCTTACGGACGGGTCGTGTCCGGTGTTGTCAGTGGCGCGGTCCACAATGGTCCGCGTCAGCACCCTGCCTCGGCAATCGATCGAAGGAGCCGCAGCCGCGATGGCCCGCCGCAGCACGAAGACCCCGCCGCCGGAGAACTTCGAGGAGCGCATCCTCGACATCGACGTCGTCGACGAGATGCAGGGTTCCTTCCTCGAGTACGCCTACTCCGTCATCTACTCCCGGGCCCTGCCCGACGCGCGCGACGGTCTCAAGCCGGTCCAGCGCCGCATCCTCTTCCAGATGAACGAGATGGGCCTGCGGCCCGACCGGGGCCACGTGAAGTGCGCCCGCGTCGTCGGCGAGGTGATGGGAAAGCTGCACCCGCACGGCGACGCCTCGATCTACGACGCCCTGGTGCGCATGGCGCAGCCGTTCTCCATGCGGCTGCCCCTGGTGGACGGCCACGGCAACTTCGGCTCGCTCGGCAATGACGACCCGCCCGCGGCCATGCGCTACACCGAGGCCCGGATGGCGGCGCCGACGTCGCTGATGACGGAGTCCATCGACGAGGACACGGTCGATTTCGCGCCGAACTACGACGGCAGCGAGCGGGAACCCGTCAGCCTGCCCGCCGCCTATCCGAACCTGCTGGTCAACGGCTCGTCCGGGATCGCCGTCGGCATGGCGACGAACATGCCGCCGCACAACCTCGGCGAGGTCGTCGCCGCCGCCCGGCACCTGATCAAGCACCCGGGCGCCGACCTCGAGACGCTGATGAAGTTCATCCCCGGCCCGGACCTGCCCACGGGCGGCCGGATCGTCGGCCTGAGCGGCGTCCGCGACGCGTACGAGACCGGCCGCGGCACCTTCAAGATCCGCGCCACCGTCTCCGTGGAGAACGTGACGGCCCGCCGCAAGGGCCTGGTGGTCACCGAGCTGCCCTTCACCGTCGGCCCCGAGAAGGTCGTCTCCAAGATCAAGGACCTGGTCGGCTCGAAGAAGCTCCAGGGCATCGCCGACGTCAAGGACCTCACCGACCGCGCCCACGGCCTGCGCCTGGTCATCGAGGTGAAGAACGGCTTCAACCCCGAGGCCGTCCTGGAGCAGCTCTACAAGCTCACGCCGATGGAGGAGTCCTTCGGCATCAACAACGTGGCGCTGGTCGACGGCCAGCCGCTGACCCTGGGCCTCAAGGAGCTCCTGGAGGTCTACGTCGACCACCGCTTCGAGGTGGTGCGGCGGCGCAGCGAGTTCCGGCGCGGCAAGCGGCGCGACCGGCTGCACCTGGTCGAGGGCCTGCTGGTGGCGCTGCTCGACATCGACGAGGTCATCAGGATCATTCGATCGAGTGAGAACGCGGCGCAGGCCAAGGAGGCCCTGATCGCCCGCTTCTCCCTCTCCGAGGTACAGACGCAGTACATCCTGGACACCCCGCTGCGCCGGCTGACGAAGTTCGACCGCATCGAGCTGGAGTCCGAGCGCGACCGGCTGAACGAGGAGATCGAGCAGCTGACGCGGATCCTGGAGTCCGACGCGGAGCTGCGCAAGCTGGTCTCGGGCGAACTGGCCGACGTGGCGAAGAAGTTCGGCACCGACCGCCGTACGGTCCTGCTGGAGTCGGCGGGCGCCCCGGCGTCGGCGGTGCCGCTGCAGGTCGCCGACGACCCGTGCCGCGTCCTGATGTCCTCCACCGGCCTGCTGGCCCGTACGGCCACGGGCGAGCCGTTCCCGCCGGCCGCGGGCGAGGCCAAGCGCGTCAAGCACGACGTGATCGTCTCGGCGGTGCCGGCGACGGCCCTGGGCGAGGTAGGGGCGGTGACCTCGGCCGGGCGGCTGCTGCGGCTGCGGGTGATCGACCTCCCGCAGCTGCCGGAGACGGCGGCGGCTCCCAGCCTGTCGGGCGGCGCGCCGGTGCCGGAGTTCCTGTCCCTGGCGGACGGCGAGACGGTCGTCTGCCTCACCACGCTGGACGAGTCCTCGCCGGGTCTCGCGATCGGCACGGAGCAGGGCGTCGTCAAGCGCGTGGTCCCGGACTATCCGGCCAACAAGGACGAGCTGGAGGTCATCTCCCTCAAGGACGGCGACCGGATCGTCGGCGCGGCCGAGCTGCGGACGGGCGAGGAGGACCTGGTCTTCCTCACGGACGACGCCCAGCTGCTGCGCTACCAGGCCTCGCAGGTGCGTCCGCAGGGCCGCCCGGCGGGCGGTATGGCGGGCATCAAGCTGTCCGCGGGCGCGAAGGTGATCTCCTTCACGGCCATCGACCCCGCGGCCGACGCGGTGGTCTTCACCCGGGCCGGGGCGCGGGGCGGCATGGGCGGTGCCACGGAGGGTTCGGCGAAGCTGACGCCGTTCGACCAGTACCCGCGCAAGGGGCGGGCGACGGGCGGCGTGCGCTGCCAGCGCTTCCTCAAGGGCGAGGACTGCCTGGTCATGGCCTGGGCGGGAGCGGCCCCGGCGCGGGCCGCGGATGCGAAGGGCGCTCCGGTGGAGCTGCCGGAGGCCGACCCGCGCCGTGACGGCTCGGGCACGCCCCTGGCGAAGCCGGTGAGCGCGATCGCGGGCCCGGTGTAACCCGAGCGCGGAAGGTGAGCGGGCGGGGGCGCGAAGGGCGCCCCCGCAAGGCCTGTGCGTACCGTCAGGCCTGTGCGTACCGAAGGACGCCCCACATGGTGTGCTCCTCGGCGAGGGGCTCTCCCTCGGTGACGCGGCAGCGCTCCAGACCGGCCCGCAGTGCCCCGACGTCGACTCCCCTGCCGATCAGCACGAGCTGGGTGAGCCGTT
Source organism: Streptomyces sp. XH2 (assembly GCF_049725035.1). Taxonomy (NCBI): domain Bacteria; kingdom Bacillati; phylum Actinomycetota; class Actinomycetes; order Kitasatosporales; family Streptomycetaceae; genus Streptomyces; species Streptomyces sp. XH2. The sequence goes on from NZ_JBMMMZ010000010.1 coordinate 274,404, forward strand.
CCTCGGCGCGGGCCCAGGAGGAGCGGTAGAAGCGCAGGAAGTCGCCCACGGCGTGCACGGCGAACTTGTGCTTGTGCCCGGCTATGCCGAAGTACACGAAGCCCTTGATGCGGTAGAGGCCCTCCGGCCGGCTGTCGAGGAACTCCATCAGCCGCCGCGGGTCGACGGGCTCCGCGGAGACGAACTCGATGCTCTCGTAGGCGGCGTGCAGGTGCCCGCTGTGGTCGCAGCCGTCGTGGCAGTCGTGGCCGTCGTCCTCGCCGTCGGCGTGCAGGTCCTCGAAGGACAGCTGCCGCACGGCCGCGGTGTCCTCCTCGCGCGGCTTGCGGTCGAAGAGCAGCTCCGGGTCGATGCGCCCGTAGGAGGCCGGTACGACGGGCGTGCCGGGGCTGAGCTCCGCCAGAGTGCCGAGGAGCTCCTCGCGGGCCTCGTCGCCGATCCTGTCGGCCTTGTTGAGGACGACGAGGTCGGCGATCGCGACGTGCCGGTCGAGCTCGGGGTGGGTGGCGCGGGTGGCGTCGAACTCGGCCGCGTCGACGACCTCGACGAGCCCTCCGTAGACGATGTCCTTGTTGTCGCTGGCGAGGATCATCCGGATGAGTTCCTGCGGCTCGGCCAGTCCGCTCGCTTCGATCACGATGACGTCGATGCGGGCCGCGGGGCGGGAGAGCTTCTCCAGGAATCCGTCGAGCTCGCTGGTGTCGACGGCGCAGCACAGGCAGCCGTTGCCCAGCGAGACCATCGAGTCGACCTGGCCGGCGACGCTCATGGCGTCGATCTCGATGCTGCCGAAGTCGTTGACGACCGCCCCGATGCGGGTGCCCCCGCTTCTCCCCAGGAGGTGGTTGAGGAGCGTGGTCTTGCCCGATCCCAGGAATCCTGCGAGCACGATGACCGGGATCTGTCGCTTGGCCACGGGGGGCGCCTCCATCGTCAGTCGAGCGCGGCGGGGACCGGCTGGGGCGGGGGCGGGCCCGTGTACCGGGCCGCCGGGCGGATGATCTTCGAGTCGTCCGCCTGCTCCAGGATATTGGCGCTCCAGCCGACGACGCGGGCCGCGCAGAAGGTGGGGGTGAACATCTCGCGCGGCAGCCCGCACAGCTCCATGACGACGCCGGCGTAGAACTCGACGTTGGTGTGGAGCTCCCGGCCGGGCTTGAGCTCGGCGAGGATCGCCTCCACTCGGCCTTCGACCTCGACGGCGAACTCCACGAGGCTCCCGCCGAACTCCTGGGCGATGCCGCGGAGCATCCGGGAGCGGGGGTCCTCGGTGCGGTAGACGGGGTGCCCGAAGCCCATGATCCGTTCCCCGGCGAGGACGCGGGCGCGGATCCACTCGTCGATGCGGTCCGGCGTGCCGATGGCGTCGAGGGTGTCCAGGGCCCGGCTCGGGGCGCCGCCGTGCAGGGGGCCGGACAGGGCGCCGATCGCGCCGCACAGGCAGGCGGCGAGGTCCGCGCCGGTGGAGGCGATGACGCGGGCGGTGAACGTCGAGGCGTTGAAGCCGTGGTCGATGGTGGAGACGAGGTACTGCTCGACGGCGCGGGCCTGCCGCGGGCCGGGCTCGGTCCCGGTCAGCATGTAGAGGTAGTTGGCGGCGTGGGGCAGGTCGTCGCGCGGCTCCACGGGCTCCAGGCCCCGCCCGAGCCGGTACAGGGCCGTGAGCAGGGTGGGCACGGCGGCGCAGGCGGCGAGCGCGCCGGCCTCGCGCCGGGCGGGGGCGATGTCGTAGAGGGGCCGGAGCCCGGCGGAGGCGCCGAGCAGGGACAGCGCGGTGCGCAGCCCGGCGAGGGGGCCCGAGCGGGCGCCGGCGCGGGCGATGCCCGGCAGGGCCTCGCGCACGTCCTGCGGCAGGTGGCGCAGGGCGGCGGTCTCGGCGGCGAAGCGGGCACGCTGCTGCGCGTCCGGCAAGGATCCGCGGAACATCAGGTGCCAGACGTCCTCGAAGGAGCGCGTCCGCGCGAGTTCGACGGCCGAGTACTGGCGGTAGTGGTAGAAGCCCTCCTGGCCGCGGACGTCACCGAGCGCGGTGTCGGTGACGACGACGCCGGCCAGTCCACGGGGCACATCGGTGATCGGCATGGCTGCCTCCTCAGCAGGCGATCGATCAGATCTTGATGCGACTGTCCATGCTTGACTCAATACTTGTCAATGTTGATTCGAATCAATGTAGAGGGGTGGATAACGTGTGCCCCATGGCGGACCACAGAACGGACGGCGGCGAGGCGCACGCCGGGGCGGAAGACCGGCGGCTGACCACGCGCGAGGTCGCGGAGCGGCTCGGCGTGAAGCCGGAGACGGTCTACGCGTACGTCAGCCGCGGCCAGCTCAGCAGCCGCCGCGGCCCCGGCGGGCGCGGCAGCACCTTCGACGCGCGCGAGGTCGACGCCCTCCTGCGGCGCAGCAGGCGCGAGACGGCGTTCGGCGGCGAGACGGCGATCCGTACGGGCATCACGCTCATCGACAAGGACCGGTACTACTACCGGGGGGTGGACGCCACCGCCCTGGCGGAGCGGTACACCTACGAGGAGGTCGCGGACTGGCTGTGGACGGGCCGGCTGCGGCGCGGCACGCGGTTCACCGCCCCGCACGACGCGCTGATCGCGGCGCTCCGCGCCGTGGGCTCCCTGCCCGCGCACGGCGGGCCCGCCGACCGGCTGCGGGTGGCCGCGATCGCGGCGGCCGCCGCGGACCCGCTGCGCTTCGACCTCTCGCCGCAGGCCGTGCTCGGCACTGCGCGCGGCCTGATCCCCACGCTGGTCGACGCCCTGCCGGCCGCCGGGCCGCTGCCCCGGGAGGACGGCGGCGGGCCCCTGGCCCGCCGGCTGTGGTCGCGGCTGACCGCGCAGGCGCCCGACGAGGCGTCACTGCGCGCCCTGGAGGCGGCCCTCGTGCTGCTCATCGACCACGACCTGGCCGCGTCCACGCTCGCGGTGCGGGTCGCGGCCTCGGCCCGCTCCCACCCCTACGCGGTCGTCACGGCCGGCCTCGGTGTCGTGGAGAGCCCGCTGCACGGTGCCGCGAGCGGGCCGGCGCACCGGATGCTGACGGAGGTGCTGGAGCGGGGCAGCGCGGGCGCGGTCGTGGCCGACCACCTGCGCGGCGGGCGCCGCGTGCCCGGCCTCGGCCACCGGCTCTACAAGGGTCCCGACCCCCGTGCCACGGCTCTCTTCGCCCGGCTGGAGACCGTGCCGGCCGCCGCCGACGCCCTCGCGGCGGCGCGGGAGGTCGAGGCGACGACGGCCCGGCACGTCGCCCTGCACGCCAACGTGGACCTCGCCCTGGCCGTGCTGTCGGTCTCCGCGCAGATGCCGCCCGAGGCCGGGGAGACCGTCTTCGCGGTGGCCCGTACGGCCGGCTGGATCGCGCACGCCCTGGAGGAGTACGGGGAGCGCCCCATGCGGATGCGGCCCTCGGGCGCGTACTCCGGCCCCACGCCGCCCCAGCCTCTGCCCTGACGCCCCGAGAGACCCTTTCAGGCCACCCCACGGACTTCAGCCGTCCCGGCCGTCCCGTCATACGAACACCGGCAACTCAGGTTAGGCTTACCTTCGTGAGTACGTGCGCGACCGCCTCCCGCCAGCTCGCCGAGCCCTTGGCCGGCACCGCCGCCACCGCACGGACGTGGCTGCTCGTCGAGCAGCCCGGGCCCTGGGGTGCGGACGCGCTGACCGCGAGCCACCTCGACCCCGCCGTCGGGCGGGCGCTGGACACGGCCGCAGAGGGCACGGGCGTCCGCACCGCGCTGATCCGCCGCCCCGGCCGGCACGCCGACTGCCACCAGCCCGGCACCCACCGGGTGTTCGCCGCCCACACGGCCCCGGGCCGCTCCTGGATCCGCACCGCCGCGATCGCCGACCCCGCGGAGCTGACCCGGCTGGACCTCGCCGCGCTCGGCGCGGGCGAGCACGGCGGCCTGTGGGAGGCCTACGACGGCGACCCGCTGGTGTTCGTGTGCACCAACGGCAAGCGCGACCGCTGCTGCGCCCTGCTGGGCCGCCCCCTCGCCGCCGAGCTGGCCGCGTCCGGGGCGGAGGCGTGGGAGGTCACCCACATCGGCGGCCACCGCTTCTCCCCGACGCTCTTCGTCCTCCCGTACGGCTACGCGTACGGCCGGGTCACCGCCCACGGCGTCAAGGACGTCCTGGAGGCGGTGCGCGACCGCCGGATCGTCACCGGCGACTGCCGGGGCCGCTCGGCCTGGGAGCGCCCGGCCCAGGCGGCCGAGCTGGCGGTGCGCGAACTGACCGGAGAGGAGGACGCGGACGCCTTCGACGTGACGCACACCGAGGGCGCGGCACCGCACTGGTCGGTGACCGTCGCCCACGCCGACGGCCGGGCCTGGCAGGTTGCCGTCGAACAGGGCGCCGCGGAGCCCGCCCGGCCGGAGAGCTGCGGACGTGCTCCCGGCACGCCCGCGCGGATGGACGTCATATCCGTCACTCCCCTTCGTACGGACGTCCCCGCAGAGGCGCTGACCGGCCCGCGCCCTTCCCGTCCGGGTGCCGTCAGCCGGCCTTCTTGACGAACTCCGTGGTGTAGGTCTTCTGCAGGTCCACCTTGGCTCCCTTGAGGTCGGGGTTGAAGGACTTCAGCACCTCGTGGACCGTCCTGGGCCCGTCCTCGGGCATCACCCCGTCCTTGGTGAACATCGGCAGGGTGTTCTTGATCGCCTGGACGTAGAGGTCCTTGCCGGCCTTGGCGTAGTCCTCGGGCATCTTGGCCGCGATCTCCTCCGGGGTGTGCTCGGACATCCACGCGAGGGTCTTCACGAAGGCGTTGGCGAGCTTCTGCACCACGTCCTTGTGGCCGTCGACCCAGCTGGTGTTCATGTAGAGGCTGGACGCCGGGTAGAGGCCGCCGAGCGCCGCCCGCGACCCCTCGGGGGTGCGCATGTCGACGAGCACCTTGCCGGCGTCCTTGGCGACGATCTGCGCGACCGTCGGGTCGGTGGTCATCCCGCCGTCGATGGAACCCTGCTGGAGCGCGGAGATGAAGGTCTGCCCCGCGCCGACGGCCACCGGCGTGAAGTCACTGACCTTCACCCCGTTCTTCACCGCCAGGTACTTCGTCAGGAAGTCGGTGGAGGAACCGAGCCCGGTGACGCCGAGCTTCTTCCCCTTGAAGTCCTTGGGCGAGGCCAGCTCGCCCGCGGCCTTCTTCGAGACGACCTCGACCTCCCCCGGCGTCTGCGCGAGCTGGACCACGGACTCCACCTGCTTGCCCTTCACTTGCAGGTCGAGCGTGTGGTCGTAGAAGCCGACGACGCCCTGGACCTCGCCGGAGACGAGGGCCGTGGTGGCCTGGACGCCCGCGGGCTCGGTGAGCAGGTCGACGGTGACGCCCTCCTCCTGGAAGTAGCCGAGCCGCTGGGTGAGGACCGCCGGCAGGTAGATGACCTTGTCCAGGCCGCCGACCATGATCTTGACGATGTCGCCCTTCGCCGCCTCGAGCGCCGGGTTCGGCTTGTTCGTCGACGACTCGTCGGCACACCCGGCCAGGGGCAGGCACATCACCGCCGCGACGGCGCCCGCGCGGGCTCCGGCGGTCTTGCTGAACGTTCGCATCGCTGTTCCTTACGGTCGGTGGTTCGCGGGGACGAACAGGACGTGCAGGACATGCTGGGGGGTGTGGGGGTGCGGTGGGGGCGGGCGGGAGGGAGCTGCGGCGTGCCGTCACTCCCCCGGCCCGGAACCGCCCGGCTTCCAGCGGAAGAGCCGCTTCTCGGCGAAGGTCAGCAGCCCCTCCGCGAGCAGCGCGACGACGGCGAGGATCACCATGGCGGCGTACACGCCCGCCGTGTTGAAGGTGCCCTGCGAGGCGGAGACCAGCAGCCCGATCCCCTTGGTCGCGCCGATGTACTCGCCGACGATCGCGCCGATGAGCGCGAAGCCGAAGCTGACGTGCAGGCTGGTGAAGATCCAGGAGGTCGCCGAGGGAATGACGACCTGCAGCGTCACCCGGCGGTTGCTCGCGCCCAGGATGCGGGCGTTGGCCACCAGATTGCGGTCGACCTCGCGAGCGCCCTGGAAGGCGTTGAAGAACACGGGGAAGAAGACCAGGACGACCGCCGACGCAACCTTGGACGCCGGCCCCAGCCCGAACCAGATCAGGAAGATCGGCGCGAGGACGATCCTCGGCAGCGCGTTGAGGACCTTGATGTACGGGCCGAAGACGTCGGCCAGGAAGCGCACCCGGCCGAGCGCGATCCCGAGCACCACGCCGCCGGTCACGCCGAGCACCCAGCCGAGCAGGGCCTCGTAGAGCGTGTACCAGATCTGCTCGCCGAGCGAGCCCTGCGCGGTGCCGTGGAGCGTCCACTGGGCGATCTGGTCCCAGATCTTCGACGGCATCGAGAAGTTGAACGGATCGATGACGCCGTTGCGGGCCATCAGCTCCCACGCGCCCAGCACGACGGCGAGCACGAGCACCCGCGCGGCGTACACGGTGAGCCTGCGCCGGCGGGCGGCCTTCGCGCGGGTGAGGGACCGCTCCATGGTCAGGGCGGCGGGGGCGCCCACGGATGCGGCCGCCTCAAGCATCACGGACGCCCCTCCGGAATCGGCCGAATCATGCGACACGGGAAGCACCCCTCTCACGGGTGATGCGGACCTCTTCACCGAGGGAGGACCAGATCTCGCGGTAGATCTCCACGAACTCGGGTTCCAGACGGATGGATTCGACCTTGCGCGGGCGCGGCAGCCGTACGGGGAAGACCTGCTTGACGGTCGCCGGCCCGGCGGTCATCACGACGACCTTGTCGGCGAGGGCGATGGCCTCTTCGAGGTCGTGGGTGACGAAGACGACGGAGGCGGTCCGTCCGCCGTGGGAGCCGCCCCACAGCTCCAGCAGCTCGTCCGACATCAGGGCCCGCGTCTGTACGTCGAGCGCCGAGAAGGGCTCGTCCATCAGGAGGATCGCCGGGTCGCACACGAAGGTCTGGGCGAGCGCGACGCGCTTGCGCTGGCCGCCGGAGAGCTGGTGCGGATAGCGGTCGGCGAAGGCCGCGAGCCCCACCCGGCCGAGCCAGTCGCGCGCCCGCTCCCGCGCCTCGGCCCTGGGCACACCGCGGAAGCGCGGCCCGGCCGTCACGTTGGACAGCACCGTCCGCCAGGGGAAGACGGCGTCCTGCTGGAAGACGAAGCCGACTTCCGGCCGGATTCCGGTCACCTGCTCGCCGCCGACCAGCACCTCGCCCTCGGTCGGCTCCTCCAGGCCGCTGACCAGGGTGAGCGTGGTGGACTTCCCGCAGCCGGTCGGGCCGACGACCGCCACGAACTCGCCCTGCTCCACGGTCAGGCCGAGATCCCGTACGGCGGTGTGCGAGGCGCCCGACGGCGTACGGAACACCTTGCTCGCGCCGCGCAGCTCGATCGCCGGAGCGTGGCCCGGCGGGGTGCCACTGATCATGCTTGCCGCCTCCTCCTGTGCAGGTTTCCGGCCAAGGGGGTGGCCGGTGCTGGAGGCTAGATGTGGCGCGTGGCGCACAGACAGCCTTGTGAGCGCTGTGCGGCTTGAGTGCACGAACCCTGTTCTGCTCGTTTTGCGCGCGGTAGAACAACAAAGAGCGACGAAGGCGCCACGGAAGATGACGCCGGAGGCGCACATGAGGACCACGACGACCGGCAGGAGGGGGACCCGCATGCGCCCCCGCTGGCCGCGCCGCGTCTTCGCCCAGGTGCTGCTCGTCCAGCTATTGATCATCACCGGGGTCACCGGGCTCGCCGCCGGGCTCTTCCTCGCGCCCCTGGCCGCCCAGCTCGACGACCAGGCCGAGCTCCGGGCCCTGACCATCGCCCGGGCCACCGCGGCCCAGCCCGGCATCGCGCACAGCCTGCTGGCCGGGCCGCCCTCCCCCGGCGGACCCGTGCAGGCCGACGCCGAGCGCATCCGGCTGGCCACCGGCGCGAGTTACGTCGTGGTCGTCGACACCCGCGGCATCCGCTACTCCCACACCGTCCCGGAGCGGATCGGGGAGCACGTCAGCTCCGACCCCGGCAGCGTCCTCGGCGGCCGGGAGTGGACGGGCATCGAGCGCGGCACCCTCGGCCGCTCCGCGCGCGGCAAGGTGCCCCTGCGCGACGGCGAGGGAGCCGTCGTCGGCGCCGTCTCCGTCGGCATCGCCTACGACGACGTGCACGCCCTGCTGCTGCGGGCCGTGCCGGGCATCCTCACGTACGCCGGCGCGGCCCTCGGCGTGGGCGCGATCGCCGCGATCGCCGCCTCCCGCCGGCTGCGCAAGCGCACCCACGGCATCGAACTCACCGAGATCTCCGCCCTCCTGGACGAGCGCGAGGCCATGCTGCACGGCATCCGCGAGGGCGTGGTCGCCCTCGACCGGCACGGCCGCGTGCGTCTCGTCAACGACGCGGCCGCGCGGCTGCTGGGCATCGGCCGGGACGCCATCGGCCACCCCCTGGACGGCGTGCTGCCGCCCGGCCGCACCACGGACGTGCTGGCCGGCCGGGTGACGGGCACCGACCTGCTGACCGTCCGCGACGGGCGGGTGCTCGTCGTCAACCGCAGGGACACGGCCGACGGCGGCACCGTGGCGACCCTGCGCGACCGCACCGAGCTGGAGCAGCTCCGCCGCGAACTCGACGGCACCCGCGGCCTGACGGACGCCCTGCGCGCCCAGGACCACGAGCACGCCAACCGCCTGCACACCATCGCCGGGCTCCTGGAGCTCGGCCTGCACGAGGAGGCCGCCGACTTCGTCGCCGAGGTCACCGGCGCGCACCGGGCGACGGCCGAGGAGGTCACCGAGCGGGTCCGCGACCCGCTGGTGGGCGCCCTGCTGGTCGGCAAGAGCGCGGTCGCGGCGGAGCGCGGCGTGGCCCTGCGCGTGAGCCCGGCGACCCGGCTGCCCGACCGGGTCGTGGACCCGCGCGACCTGGTCACCGTGCTCGGCAACCTCGTGGACAACGCCCTGGACGCGGCGGGGTCCCACCGGGCGGCCGGTCCTCCGTTCGTGGAGGTGGAGCTGCGGGCCGTCGGGGAGACGCTCGTCGTCCGCGTGGCGGACAACGGCCCCGGGGTGCCGGCCGCGGTCCGCGAACTGGTCTTCACCGACGGCTGGTCCACCAAGGAGGCCGCCCCGCACCGCCGCCGCGGGCTCGGTCTCTCGCTCGTACGGCGGCTGGCCGAGCGCTACGGGGGCTCCGCGCGGGTGGGCGAACGGAAGGGCGGCGGCGCGGTGTTCACCGTGGAGCTGCCCGAAGCGCTGCGCTCACCGCAGCCCAAGCAGCTCACTCGAAGGGGTGAACGATGATCGATGTCCTGGTCGTGGACGACGACTTCCGCGTCGCCGAGATCAACGCCGCGTACGTGGCGCGGGTCCCCGGCTTCCGCGTCGGCGCCAAGGCCCACAACGCGGCTCAGGCCATGGCCGTGCTGGAGAAGGGCGGCATCGACCTGGTGCTGCTGGACCACTTCCTCCCGGACGAGACCGGCCTCTGGCTCGTCCGCCGCCTGCGGCAGCTGGGCGACCTCACCGACGTGATCATGGTGACGGCGTCGCGCGACGTCGCGACCGTCCAGGCGGCCATGCGCTACGGAGCCCTGCAGTACCTCGTCAAGCCGTTCACCTTCCCCGGGCTGCGGGTGAAGCTGGAGGCGTACGCGCAGTTGCGCCGCACCCTCGACGACGCGCAGGAGGCGGGGCAGGACCAGGTCGACCGGATCTTCGGCACGCTGCGCACGGCCGCCACCAGCACGCCGCTGCCGAAGGGGCACTCGGCGCCCACGGCCGAGCTGATACGGCAGGTGCTCTCGGACGCCGCGTCCCCGCTGTCCGCGCACGAGGTCGCCGCCCGGTCGGGGCTGAGCCGCTCCACGGCGCAGCGCTACCTCAAGCGGCTGGAGGAGTCCGGGCGGCTGAGCCTGACCCTCAAGTACGGGGAGACGGGCCGTCCGGAGCACCGGTACGCGTGGACGGGACGGTAGGTTCAGGACGGAGGGGGGCAGGACGGTAGGTTCGCCGCCCGGCGGGCCGCGGTGCCGCGACGCGCCGGTGCCCGCACCGCCTGCGCCGGAGGCGTCACGCCGCGCCGGCGCCGGTCAGCGAGCGCACCTCCGTCTCGGCGTGCCCGGCGGCGTCGGCCGGTTCGGGCGAGGTCACCGTGCCGAGCCAGCCGGCGAGGAAGGCCAGCGGGACGGAGACCAGGCCGGGGTTCTCCAGCGGGAAGAACGCGAAGTCCAGGCCGGGGAAGATGGCGCCGGGGCCGCCGGAGACGATCGGTGACAGGACGACGAGCACCACGGCCGGGACCAGACCGCCGTAGACCGACCAGACCGCGCCCCGGGTGGTGAACCGCCGCCAGAAGAGCGAGTAGAGCAGCACGGGGAGGTTCGCGGAGGCGGCGACGGCGAAGGCGAGCCCCACCAGGGAGGCGACGTTGAGGTCCTGGGCGAGCAGGCCGAGCCCGATGGCCACCGCTCCGGTGCCGGCGGCCGCGGCCCTCGCCACCGCCACTTCGCTGCGGGGCGTACGGGCACGGCGGCCCGGCTTCCGGTACAGGTCGTGGGCCACCGAGGCGGAGGAGGCCAGCGTGACCCCCGCGACGACGGCGAGGATCGTGGCGAAGGCGACGGCCGCGACCACGGCGAACAGCACCGTGCCGCCGGTGGACCCGGGGCCGCCGCCCAGGTCGAGGGCGAGCAGCGGCACCGCGTTGTTCCCGCCGGCTCCCGCGGCCCGCACGGTGCCGGAGCCGAGCACTGCGGCGGCGCCGAAGCCGAGCACGACGGTCATCAGGTAGAAGGTGCCGATGAGCCCGATGGACCAGATCACCGAGCGGCGGGCGGCGCGCGCCGTGGGCACGGTGTAGAAGCGCGAGAGGATGTGCGGCAGTCCCGCGGTGCCGAGGACGAGCGCGAGGCCGAGGCTCACGAAGTCCAGCCGGGAGGTCCAGTCACCGCCGTACTTCAGGCCGGGGGCGAGGAAGGCCCGGCCGTGGCCGCTGCGGCCGGCCGCGGTGGTGAGCAGGGCGGAGAGGTCGCCGTGGAAGCGCAGGAGCACGAGGACGGTGAGGACGGTCGTGCCGCCGAGCAGCAGGACGGCCTTGACGATCTGGATCCAGGTGGCGGCCCGCATGCCGCCCAGGGTGATGTAGACGACCATCAGGACGCCGACGCCGACGACCGTCCAGGCGCGGGCCCGCTCGCCGGTGCCGCCCAGCAGCAGCGTCATGAGGCTGCCCGCGCCGACCATCTGGGCGACGAGGTAGACGACGGAGACGGTGACGGAGGAGACCCCGGTCGCGATCCTGACCGGCCGCTCGCGCAGCCGGGCCACCAGGACGTCGGCGAGGGTGAACCGGCCGCAGTTGCGGACGAGTTCGGCGACGAGGAAGAGCACGACGAGCCAGGCGACGAGGAAGCCGACGGTGTAGAGGATGCCGTCGTAGCCGTAGAGGGCGATGAGGCCGGTGACGCCGAGGAAGGAGGCGGCGGACAGGTAGTCGCCCGCGATGGCGAAACCGTTCTCCATGGGGGAGAAGAGCCGGCCGCCCGCGTAGAACTCCTCCGGGGAACCGCGGCGGCCGCGGCCCACCCAGGTGGTGATGGCCAGCGTGACCAGGACGAAGGCGCTGAACAGGGCGAGGGCCAGGGCGTGGTGGGCGCCGGTCATCGGTGCTCACCCCGCGGGTGGAGGGCGGGAACGCCGGCCCGGCGGGCGGACGGCAGGGCGGGGACAGGGGCGGAGGCGGGATCCTGGCGGGTCTCCAGGGTGACCGCCCAGCGCAGCTCCAGCGCCGCCGGGTCCCGGTGCAGCCGGGCGTGGCGGGCGTAGGCCCAGGTGAGCAGGAACGTCGTGGCGAACTGGGCGAGGCCGGCCACCATCGCGACGTTGAGCGCGCCCGCCACCTGGCGGGCCATCAGGCCGGGTGCGGCGATCGCCGTCACCACGTAGGCCAGGTACCAGAGCAGGAACGCGGCCGCCGCGGGGAAGGCGAACCGGCGGTAGCGGCGGCGCACTTCTTGGAAGGCGGCGCCGCGCTGGACCTCGCTGTAGATGTCCAGGGCGGTCGGCTGAATCGTTCCGGCACCGCTTCCTCCGGAACCGCGTCTGTCGTGCTTCTCCACCGAACTCTCCTTGGGTCGCCGGGCCCGGCCGACCGGTGTCACCCGCCGTCAGGGACCCAAGGATGGGCGGAACGCCGCCGCCCGGGCCGGGCCGTTGGCCCGACGTTCACCCCATCAGGTGATGGATGACCCGGGGGGCCGCGCGATGCCGTACTGGAAGGCATAGCGCATGGCCTGGGCGCGGTCGCGCGCGCCCGTCTTGGCGAAGAGGTTGTTGATGTGCGTCTTCACCGTCGCCGTGCTCACGTGCAGCCGCCGGGCGATCTCGGCGTTGGACAGTCCCTCGGCGACCAGCGACAGCACCTCCGCCTCACGCGCGGTGAGCCCGTCGGGGAGCTCCCGGCGGGCCGGGGACGCGGCGGCCGGGAATGCGGCGGATGCCGCACCGTAGCCCGTACCGGCGGCCGGTCCGGCGGCCGCGGCACCGCCGGCCGCGGCCGGATCCGAGAGCCGCTCCAGGAGCCGCCGCTGTACGTTCGGCGACAGCCCGGCCTCCCCCGACATCACGTGCCGCACGGCCCGGACGATCTCCTCGCCGCCGGCGTCCTTGGTGAGATAGCCGCGCGCCCCCGCCCGGAGCGCCGGGAACAGCGAGTCGTCGTCCGCGTAGGTGGTGAGGACGACGACGTGGGTGGCCGGGTGCTCGGCACGGATGCGCCGCGTGGCCTCCACTCCGTCGCAGCGGGGCATCCGCAGGTCCATCAGCACCACATCCGGAGCGTGCTCGGCGACGAGCCGCACCGCCTCCTCCCCGTCGGCCGCCGCGCCGACGACCTCGATGCCCGGTAGCAGCCCCAGGAGCATCACGATGCCCTCGCGCACCACGGTCTGGTCGTCCGCGACGACGACCCTCGCGATCTCGCCGTCACCGCCCGCACCACTGCCGGTGCCCACGCCGCCGCCCCCGCCACCCGTCATGCGGGCACCCGCAGACGCACCACGAACCCCTCCTCCCCGGACCCTGCCGGTCCGGCATCCAGCGTGCCGCCCAGCAGCTCGGCCCGCTCCCTCATCCCGAGCAGACCGTACCCGGAGCCAGCGGCTCCCAGTTCTCCCGACGCTCCGCGCGCCCCCCGGTCGCGGACCCACAACTCGACCCACCCCTCCAAGTAGGTGAACCGCATCTCCACCGGCGCACCCGGCGCGTGCTTGCGCACATTGGTCAGCGCCTCCTGCGCGACCCTGCGCACCGCCAGCCCGGCCTCGGCCGGCAGGGCGCGCGGCTCCCCCGTCACCTCCAGCCGCGCCCCCTCCCCCGCCGCGGACTCCCGTAGGAACTCCTCCACGGGGGTCAGCTCCCCGCGCAGCGCGGACAGGGCCTGCCTGGTCTCGGCCAGGCCCTCGCGCGCCATGCCCCGGGCCGCCACCACCCGCTCCAGCACCCGCTGCGGGTCCTCACCGCGCTCGATCAGCAGCCGGGCCGCCTCCAGGTGCACCATCTGCGCGGACAGGCTGTGCGCGAGCACGTCATGGATCTCCCGGGCGATCCGGGCCCGCTCGGCCAGCGCCGCCGACTCCGCCTCCGCGCGCCGTGCCGCCCGTTCCTGGGCCAGCAGCCGGAAACCGGCACCCCGCGCCTCCTCGTCCAGCCGGAGCGCGTAGCCGACGAAGGGCAGCGCCACCACCGTGCCCGCGATCACCAGCGGCCGCTCGGTGCTCGCCAGGGCATAGGCCCCCGTGGTGACGGCCGAGACGGCCAGCGCGTGGAGCAGCGGCAACCGTTCCACGGCGATCACGACGGTGCCGCCCCAGAGCACGGCGGCCGAGGTGTGCTCCCCCGCCAGCTGGGCCGCCGCCCCCACACCCAGGAGCACCCCGAGGAGCGCCAGGGAGGGCCCCGGCCGCCGCGCCAGGGTGGTGAGGTAGTAGCCCCGCACCGCGGCGGCGCAGGCCAGGAAGCCCGCGGCGAGGGCCGCGTACCCCCAGCCGTGGAAGGAGCCGTTGCGCAGCGCCCCCCAGAGCACCAGGGCCGCCAGGACTCCTCTGACCCCCCACGTCATCACCTGCCGGCGCCTCGGCACCCCGACCCCGGAGAGGGCCTCGCGGGCGGGCCAGGCCGTCCAGTTCTCCATCGGCACGCGCGATCCTTCCACCTTGCAGCGGGTGTCAGCCGCCGGCCGTGACACGGTGCGCCGGGCGTATGCCGTGGACGCGGTGGAGGACCACGGCGCTACGGGCCAGCAGCACGGCGGCGACGGTCACCATCGTCGCGGAGCTCCCCTGGTGGACGCCCGCGAGCGCGCCCAGACCGTGCAGCCCCAGCCTCAGGGCGGCCCCGCCGAGCCATATCGCGGCCGTCGCCTTGCTGCCCTGCGCCCAGGTCTCGCCGGACGCGTCCGCCCAGACGCGGCTGCTCCACGCCCAGGCGGCCCCCGTGGCGAGCCCGGCCAGGACCCCGCCCGCCAGCAGTCCGGCGGACACGGCACGGTGCGCGGGGTCGATGAGCCCGGGCTCGCGCACGGCCAGGAAGACCAGCAGGGCCGGCAGGGCCCACCAGCTCCTGGCGTCGGTGCTCACCCGCTGCGGCCGGACCTGCCGGACCAGCGTGAGCACGACAACGGCAACGATCACCAGACCATTGGCCATACCCGGCATGAGGAGCCTCCGCGGATCCCGGAAAAGCGCTGACGACGAACGCTTCCGAAACTACGGATCCGGCTCCGGCCGCGGATCGGAGCACGGGTGGGTCCCGGGTGGAGATGCACGACGGTGCTCTCTCCACCCAGGGGTGGAGAGAGCACCGAGGAGGTACCCGGGAGAGAGGAGCCGGGAGGGACGCGTCAGGCGTCGATGCGCGAGCGGTCGAGAGTGGCCGCGGAGTTGGTGATGAACTCCTTGCGCGGCGCCACCTCGTTGCCCATCAGCAGGTCGAAGGTGCGCTCCGCCGCTTCCAGGTCGCTGATGTTGATCCGCCGCAGGGTGCGGTGGCGCGGGTCCATCGTGGTCTCCGCGAGCTGGTCCGCGTCCATCTCGCCGAGGCCCTTGTAGCGCTGGATGGAGTCCTTGTAGCGCACGTTCTTCCGCTCCAGCTCCAGCAGCGTCTGCCGCAGCTCGCTGTCGGAGTACGTGTAGATGTACTTGTCCTGCCCCTTCTTGGGCTGGATGAGCTCCACCCGGTGCAGCGGGGGGACCGCGGAGAAGACCCGGCCCTCCTCGACCATGGGCCGCATGTAGCGCTGGAAGAGGGTCAGCAGCAGGATCCGGATGTGCGCGCCGTCCACATCGGCGTCGGCCAGGAAGATGACCTTGCCGTAGCGGGCCGCGTCGATGTCGAAGGTCCGGCCGGACCCGGCTCCTATCACCTGGATGATCGCGCCGCACTCGGCGTTCTTCAGCATGTCGGAGACCGACGCCTTCTGAACGTTGAGGATCTTGCCGCGGATCGGCAGCAGCGCCTGGAACTCGGAGTTCCGCGCCAGCTTCGCCGTACCGAGCGCCGAGTCGCCCTCGACGATGAACAGCTCGCTGCGCTCGACGTCGTCGCTGCGGCAGTCGGCGAGCTTGGCCGGCAGCGAGGAGGACTCCAGGGCCGTCTTACGGCGCTGCGCCTCCTTGTGCTGCCGGGCCGCGATGCGGGTGCGGGCCGCGGCGACGACCTTCTCCAGCACGGCCCTGGCCTGCTGCTTGGCATCGCGCTTGGTGGAGGTCAGGAAGGTCTTGAGCTCCTTCGCGACCACATTGGCCACGATCCGGTTCGCGGCGGAGGTGCCGAGCACCTCCTTGGTCTGCCCCTCGAACTGCGGCTCGGCGAGGCGCACCGTCACCACGGCCGTGAGCCCCTCCATGGCGTCGTCCTTGACGACGTCGTCCTCGGCGACGCGCAGGAGCTTGGAGGAGCGCAGCACCTCGTTGACGGTCTTGGTGATCGAGCGCTCGAAGCCCGTCACGTGCGTGCCGCCCTTGGGGGTGGCGATGATGTTGACGAACGACCTGACCGTGCTGTCGTAGCCCGTGCCCCAGCGCAGGGCGATGTCCACGCCCAGCTCGCGGGTGACCTCGGTGGGCGTCATGTGGCCGCGGTCGTCCAGGACGGGCACGGTCTCCTTGAAGGTGCCCTGCCCGGTCAGGCGCAGCACGTCGCAGACGGCCTTGTCCTGCGCCAGGTACTCGCAGAACTCGCTGATGCCCCCGTCGTAGTGGAAGACCTCCTCGGTGCTGCCCGCGCCGTCGAGGCCGCGCTCGTCACGGACGACGATCGTCAGGCCGGGCACCAGGAAGGCCGTCTGCCGGGCGCGCCCGTAGAGGGTCTCCAGGGAGAGCTTGGCGTCCTTGAGGAAGATCTGGCGGTCCGCCCAGTAGCGGACGCGGGTGCCGGTGCGCGCCTTGGGGATCTTCTTCCCCTTGAGCAGGCCGTTCGCCGGGTCGAAGGGGGCGTCCGGGCCGGACTCGGTGAAGATGCCGGGGACGCCGCGGCGGAAGCTGATGGAGTGGGTCCGGCTGTTGCGGTCGACCTCGACGTCCAGGCGGGCGGAGAGCGCGTTGACCACCGACGCGCCGACGCCGTGCAGACCGCCGGACGCCGCGTAGGAGCCGCCGCCGAACTTGCCGCCCGCGTGCAGCTTGGTCATGACGACCTCGACGCCGGACAGCCCGGTCTTGGGCTCGACGTCCACGGGGATGCCGCGGCCGTTGTCGCGCACCTCCACGGAACCGTCGTCGTGGAGGATCACCTCGATGCGGTCGCAGTAGCCGCCGAGGGCCTCGTCGACGGAATTGTCGATGATCTCCCAGAGGCAGTGCATCAGACCACGGCTGTCCGTCGAGCCGATATACATACCGGGCCGCTTGCGGACGGCTTCCAGACCTTCGAGGACGAGCAGGTGCCGCGCGGTGTAGTTGGACCCGTCCCGGTCTGCCCCGGTGAGCAGCGCAGTGGACGGCACGGACGTTTCGGCGGTCACGCGGGTTCGCTCCTCGCTGAATTTCTTTTCGGCCCCGGTCGGCGGACCGGCGGCCCGGTTGCCGTTCAGAGGGTACCGATGCCTGGTAGAGCCTTTGTGCAGCCACCCGTGGGAACGACCATGCTAGTCCAGCCATCGATCACACGTTCGATGACACGATGGAGTGACGTGCACATCACGTTCCCTTGGAGGCATGAACCATTTAGGCTCCGGGCACGTCCTCAAGAACACCGGCAAGCCGGCCGGGAGGACGAAAGCCCCCAGCGATGTGAAACCGTAGGCCCACGCAATACGGCTCATTCGCCGCCAACCGTCAAGATCTGGCCGTCTCGGAAGGGACTCGGAAGGAACTTTCGAGGAAAAGCCGTGAGCGGGAACGTTTTCGGCCTGGTTGGATGTTGACCCTGGTACGACAGCTCGTCGAGCTAGAGAAGAGGCGACGTGACTACTGTTCTGACCCCCGCGAGCCCGCTGACGGCCGCTGACCGCTGCGACCGGTGCGGCGCTCAGGCCTACCTGCGCGTCGTTCTCATGAGCGGCGGTGAACTGCTCTTCTGCGCCCACCATGGACGCAAGTTCGAGCCAGAACTCAAGAAGATCGCCGCGGAAATACAGGACGAGACGGAGCGGCTCACCGCCTCCCCGGCGTCTGCGCCCGACGAGGACCGCTGAGTCCGTAGCGGAACGCTGACACATCGCATCCGACGACGAGCGAGGTCCGGCCACCCTGTGCCGGACAGCCGCGGGCGGCTGCCCCCACTGCGGGGGAAGCCGCCCGCTCTCGTACTCTCGCGGGCCTGGGCTCGCTCTTGACCCCCTTGCCCGCGTGCTGCCTGTGCGGCTGAGCAGCGGGCGGCTGCCCCGGCGTCACGGCAGGCTGCGCAGCAGGCTGCGGGGCCGGAGCCGCGGGCGGTCGTACCCCGTCGGGGCTGTGCGCCGCCACGAGGGCCGTGTAGGCCGAGATCCGGGTGTACACGCCCGGATACAGGGGCTGGCCGCAGCCGGCCCCCCAGGAGACCACGCCCACCACCTTGCCCTTGGCCACCAGCGGCCCGCCGCTGTCGCCCTGGCAGGCGTCCCGCCCGCCCAGCGGGACCCCGGCGCACAGCATGGACGCCCGGCGGTAGACCCCCTCCTCGCTGCCCGGATAGGCCCGCTCGCACGCCGTGTCCTGCATGACGCGCACCCGCGCCCCGCGCAGGATGTCCGAGTAGGTGCCGTTGCCCACGACATCGCCCCAGCCGTAGACGGTGGCCTGCCCGCCCACCTGGTAGGCGGGGTCACCCTGCTGCGCCATCGGGATCACATAGCTCTCCGGCACCGCGTTCTTCAGGGTGAGGACGGCGATGTCCCCGGCGTTGCTGCCGGGGTCGAATCCCGGATTGACCCAGGTCTCCTGCGGCTCCACCTCCGAGCCGCCGATGCCCCGCAGGTCCTCCCGGCCGATGATGACGCGCAGGTCGTTCGCGTCGTTCACGTCGACGCCCAGCACTTCGTGGCTCAGGCAGTGCGCGGCCGTGACGACCGTTCTGCGGCCCACGACGACGCCTCCGCAGAACTGCCCGGCCCTGGCGGCCCCGAACCGCTGACGGCTGCCCAGAGCCACCACCCAGGGCGCCTCGGAGCTCCTGACGGCCTGCCCTCCGACGACCGCACGGTCCGCCACTGCCGGAGCGGGGACCGCGACCAGTAGCGCGATCGTCCCGGCCAGCAGGCAGCTCAGCGAACGCATACAGTCTCCTGACTCTGCGGAGTTCCTCGTACACCAAGAGTCAACCCGCAGGGCCTGCGACGCATCCGGAACCTGGACGGCATGCCTCCGGATCCGTCGCACTGTCACCCGTACAGCCCGCAGGGCCCGGCGCCTCTTCACGAGGTGCCGGGCCCTGCGGGTAGTGCTGCGTTCCGCTCCGGGGTCTAGTCCAGGTAGTCGCGGAGGACCTGGGAACGGGACGGGTGGCGCAGCTTGGACATCGTCTTCGACTCGATCTGGCGGATGCGCTCACGCGTCACCCCGTAGACCTTGCCGATCTCGTCGAGCGTCTTCGGCTGACCGTCGGTGAGGCCGAAGCGCATGGAGACCACGCCCGCCTCGCGCTCGCTGAGCGTGTCCAGGACGGAGTGCAGCTGCTCCTGGAGGAGGGTGAAGCTGACGGCGTCGGCCGGCACGACCGCCTCGGAGTCCTCGATGAGGTCACCGAACTCGCTGTCGCCGTCCTCACCCAGGGGGGTGTGGAGGGAGATCGGCTCGCGGCCGTACTTCTGGACCTCGATGACCTTCTCCGGGGTCATGTCGAGCTCCTTGGCCAGCTCCTCCGGGGTGGGCTCGCGGCCCAGGTCCTGGAGCATCTGGCGCTGGACGCGCGCGAGCTTGTTGATGACCTCGACCATGTGCACCGGGATGCGGATGGTGCGGGCCTGGTCGGCCATCGCGCGCGTGATGGCCTGGCGGATCCACCAGGTCGCGTACGTGGAGAACTTGTAGCCCTTGGTGTAGTCGAACTTCTCGACCGCACGGATCAGACCGAGGTTGCCCTCCTGGATCAGGTCCAGGAAGAGCATGCCGCGGCCGGTGTAGCGCTTGGCCAGGGAGACCACCAGGCGGAGGTTGGCCTCCAGGAGGTGGTTCTTGGCGCGGCGCCCGTCCTCGGCGATGATCTCCAGCTCGCGCTTGAGCTTGGGGGCGAGCTTGTCGGAGTTCGCCAGCTTGTCCTCGGCGAACAGGCCCGCCTCGATGCGCTTGGCGAGCTCCACCTCCTGCTCGGCGTTGAGGAGGGGGACCTTGCCGATCTGCTTCAGGTAGTCCTTGACCGGGTCGGCGGTGGCACCGGCGACGGCGACCTGCTGCGCGGGAGCGTCGTCCTCGTCGTCGTCGGAGAGGACGAAGCCCTTGTTCTCGCCGGTCTCGTCCTCCTCCTCGCCCTTGCCCGGGGTCGGGGTCTCGTCGACGAGGTCCTCGTCGAGGAGCTCGTCGGCGTCCTTCTTCGCGGCGGTCTTCTTGGCCGCCGTCTTCTTGACGGCGGCCTTCTTCGCCACCGTCTTCTTCGCCGCCGCCTTCTTGGCGACGGCCTTCTTGGCGGGCGCCTCCGCGCTCTCGTCGTCGCCGTACGCCGCGGAGGCGGACGTGGCGGACGCCGAGGACGCGGTCTGCCTGGCCGTGACCGTCTTGGAGGCGACGGCCTTGGTGGCGGTGCGCTTCGCCGGGCTCTTCGCTGCGACGCTCTTGCGGGTGCGCTTGGGCGCCTCTGCGGCACTGACCATCAGCGTCACACCCTCCTCGTCGAGGACCTGGTTGAGGCTGCGCAGAACGTTCTTCCACTGGGTTGGCGGAATCTGGTCAGCCTCGAAGGCCCGACGCACGTCGTCGCCGGCGATCTGCCCCTCGGCCTTTCCCTGCTCGATGAGCGCCATCAGAGACTCGGATTCGGCGATCTCCGGCGGGAGCGTACGGGATGTGCTGGCCGACACGAACAACCTCTCGGAACGATGGAAACGGCTTCCGGCCCCGGCCCGCCCTGATCGGGGAACCGGTTCCGACGACCGCCGGCTAAGGATGAACCGACGGCGCGCGGGTGATGGGATGCAGACGGAGACAGCGCCCCGGACGAGGCCGGTATTCCCTCCGCGTCCACCACCTCCTTAGTCATCGCACTGCCTCAAGGAGCGTTACGCCCAATCCTCGTGGCCCGAGTCACACCCCAAACCGGAATGAATGCCTGCTCAACTGGACAGAACACTCCACTTCCTGGCGTCCCGGTCCGAGTTCCGGGAGGGGCGCCGGCGCCACCGGACGGCTCACGCGTGCGGCCGCGCATCCGGCCGCACGCGGAGGCCCTGGCCCGGCCCTGCGCGTGCGGCCCTTCCGTACGACCCCACTCGTACCGTCCCGCTCCACTCCGAGGTCAGTGCTCGCGCGGTGCGGGCACCACGCGCTCGACGTCCGGGTGGGCGATGAGCAGCTGCCGCATGGCGGCCTCGGCCCCGGCCCCGTCGCCCGCGCCGACGGCGTCGACGATGCGGAGGTGGTGCCCCACGCCGGCCTCGGTGGGGCGGTCGCAGCCGCCGGAGGGCGCGCCCGAGACGTGCAGGGCGGAGGAGACGATGCCCGCGAGGTGCTCCAGCATGCGGTTGCCGGCGACCTGCAGGAGCAGGGAGTGGAACTCGGCGTCGGCGCGGGTGAAGGTGAGCGAGTCACCCTGGGCCAGGGCGTGGCCCATGATCTCGGCCATGTCGGCCAGGCGCTGCTGGACGTCCTCGCGGCCGTGCCCGGCGGCGAGGCGGGCGGCCAGCGGCTCGATGGTCCAGCGCAGCTCGCACAGCTCGCGGCGCTGGTCCTCCCGCTGCGGGCCGAAGGCCCGCCACTCGATGATGTCGGGGTCGAGGAGGTTCCAGTCGCTGACGGGGCGGACGCGCGTGCCGACGTTGGGGCGCGCGCTGACGAGGCCCTTGGCCTCCAGGACGCGCAGGGATTCGCGGACGACGGTCCTGGAGACCTCGAAGCGCTGCCCGATCTCCTCGGGGACGAGCGGGCGGTCCGCGCCCAGGTCACCCGAGACGATCATCTGGCCGAGCTGCTGCACGAGCTGGCCGTGCAGGCCCCGGCCCCGGCTGCCGGCGGCCCTGCGGCCGGCGCGGCTCAGCTCCGCCTCGCCGTCCCAGGCGGGCGGTGCCCCGCGGTCGGCCCCAGGGGCCTCCGCATAGGAGTAACGGTCAAGCTCGCCCGGGCCTGCGAGGCCGGAGTCGGCGGGGCGAGCCGCGGTCATCATGGTGTGCGCAAGGGTACTCACGCCTCCTTTGTCGGCGACACCTCGAGGTCCCTTGAGGTCTTTGGTGAAAAGCACACGAAAGGGTGATCGCCCATTACCTCACAATTGACGGCCAAACGGACAGAATCGGGCACTCTCCGAGATCGTTCATATGCGGAGCGTGACGGTCGCGGCCTGGGAACTCTGCACGTGGGAAGGGGTGCCGGAGTCCTCGGCCGGCGCGGCGGCGGCCCTCACCGCGGCCTCCCGCGGAACACGGCGAGGACGTAGGCACCGAGAAGCGCCCCCAGCGACAGTGCGAGCGCCCAGCCGACCGGCTGGGAGACCAGCCGCAGCGCCGTCGAGACGCCCCGGTCGACGCCGGAGGGCCACTGCACGACGGCGGCGGAGCGCAGCCGCTCCGGCAGCCCGACGAGCGAGCGGGCCGCGGGCTCGGCGAGCACGCTGCCCAGGACGGGGACCACGAGCGTCGGCACGGCGAGCACCGCGACCACTCCCAGCGCCGTCGACCGGAACAGCCCGGCGGCCAGCAGCCCCGCCCAGGCGCAGCCCAGGGTCAGCGCCGTCCAGCCGGCCAGCAGCACGGCCCAGTCGCGCGGGAGGGAGACGACGTCGTTGCCGAAGAGCAGCCCGAGGGCGCCGGCGTCGAGGAAGAGGGAGGCGAGGGCGAGCAGCACGGCCGCCACGGCGGTGACCGTGAGCTTGGCGAAGAGCAGGCCGAGACGGCGCGGGACGGTGCCCTGGTCCGGGGCGAGCGCGGGATAGCGGAACTCCTGGCCGAAGGCGAGGGCACCGATGAGGCCGGCCCCGAAGACGGCGGGGGGCAGCGGCAGCAGGGCCGGCCAGCCGGTGAGCACGCGCGGCTCGGGGGCGGTGCCGGACCTGGCGAGGAGGACGGCGACGAGCAGGGAGGCGGCGAGGGCGGCGGCCGCCACGATCCAGCCGGTCCGCACGCCGGTGGCGCGGCGCAGTTCGTACCGCAGCGGCCAGATCGGGTCGGGCGCCGGGAGACGGGGCTGGAGGCGCGGGAGCTGGACGGGACCGGCGGCTTCACCGGAGGCCGCGGCGCCGGGCCCCTCCGCGCGCATTCCGGGCGCGTCCACCAGGGACGGGGCGGGCCTGCGGCCGTCGGCCCGCAGCAGCGGGGGTACGGGGCCGGTGTCGCCGATCTCCTCGGTCAGCCGGTGGAGGAGGATGCCGTGCCGGTAGGCGGTCTCGCCGACGACGGCGCAGGTGCTGCCGTAGACCGAGAGCTTGCTGCCGCCCTCCTGCACGACCTCCACGGCCTGCCCGGCCTCGGCCGCCTCCGCCTCGTCGGCCTCGGCGCTGAGGGCGTGGGCGAGGCGGGCGGCCAGCGGCGACTGGACGGCGACGCGTGGCCGCAGGCGGGTGCGGGAGAACTCGGCGGCCTCCTGGTCGGCGACGAGGCGGCCCTCGTCGATGGTGACGACGCGGTCGGCGATGCGGGCCGCTTCCCTGGGGTCGGGCGAGGTGACGAGGACGGCGCCGCCGTGGTCCGCGTAGGCCCGCAGCATGCCGTGCAGCCAGGCCGTCTCGCGGGGCGAGAGCTCGTGGGCGGGCTCGTCCAGGACGAGGGTGTGGGGGTCGCCGAGGAGGGCGGCGGCGAGGCCGAGGCGGCGGTCCATGCCCAGCGAGAAGTCACCGAGGCGCTGCCCGGCCAGGCCGGTCAGGCCGACGACCTCCAGGACGTCGTCGGCGCGCTCGGCGGGGACGCCCGCGGCGGCGCTGAGCATGCGCAGGTGCCCCCTGGCCGTACGGGCGGGGTGACCGGGGACGTCCCCGAGGACGACGCCGATCTCACGGGTGGGATGGGGGACGCGGTCCAGGGGGCGGCCGCGGAAGAGGGCGACGCCGCGCCCGGGGTCGAGGCGCAGCAGGAGGCGCAGGGCGCTGGTCTTGCCCGCGCCGGGGGCACCGAGCAGGACGGTGACCCGGCCGGGGCGGGCCTCGAAGGTGAGGTCGTCGACGGCGGGGAACCTGTTGCGCTGGGGGGCGCTGGTGAGTCCGATGGCCTGGATCATGGCTTCTCTCGCGGGGCGTGAGACGGCTCGGCGGCACCCCTCGGCCCGCTCGGTGACCGAGGCGGCCGAGGGCGCAGGGGATCGCTGGGACGTACGGCAGCACCGTAACCCGGTATGTCCGAATTGCTACGCAATGTAGGCAGTTGTAAGCGTGTCCCGTCATGGGCATGCACCGGCACGCATACCCGGCCGCCGGCCGTCGCCCTTGCGCGCGGCCTTCCCGGCAGGGGCGGGCGGCCAGGACCGCCGGGCTACGCCTCGGGGCGCAGCATGGGCGGGTTGAGGAGCGTGGCCCCGCCGGCCCGGAAGAGCTGGGCCGGACGGCCGCCCTGGCGCGTCGTCGTCCCGCCGGTGGGCACCAGGAAGCCCGGGGTGCCCGTCACCTTCCGGTGGAAGTTGCGGGGGTCGAGGGCGACACCCCACACCGCCTCGTAGACCCGGCGCAGCTCGCCGACGGTGAACTCCTGGGGGCAGAAGGCCGTGGCCAGCGAGGAATACTCGATCTTGGACCGGGCGCGCTCGACGCCGTCGGCGAGGATCTGCGCGTGGTCGAAGGCGAGGGGCGTCACCTGCTCGCCGTCGCGGCCGTAGCCGGCCTCCTGGTCCAGCAGCTCCTCCACCGGCGCCCAGCGCACGCTGCGCGCGTCTCCCCCGGGGCGCGGAGCGGGCAGGTCGGGCGCGAGCGCCAAGTGTGCGACGCTCACCACCCGCATGCGCGGGTCGCGCTTCGGATCGCCGTACGTGGCGAGCTGCTCCAGGTGGGCGGCGTTGGGCAGGACGGGGCCCGCGGGGTCATGGGCGTTCAGCCCGGTCTCCTCGGCCAGCTCCCGCGCGGCGGCGGTCGTCAGATCCTCGTCGCCCCGTACGAACCCGCCCGGCAACGCCCAGCGGCCCTGGTACGGCGGCTCGCCGCGGCGCACGGCCAGCGCGCAGAGCGCGTGCCTGCGCACGGTGAGCACGACCAGGTCGACGGTGACAGCGAAGGGCGGAAAGGCCGACGGGTCGTAGGGCATGACGCGATCATAGTCGTCTTCCTGACGATAAACAGGGTCTTGCGAAGGGCCGGGGAGCGCCCCCTCCGCGAGCCTCGGAAGCAACCCGCTCACACCCCCAGCTGCAGGCCGTCGGCGGCTTCCTCGACCATGCCGAGGCCCAGCCTGCTGATCCGCATCGCGAAGGGCTGCTCGGCGATGCGCAGCCCGGTGAACCTGAGCGCCCCGAGCGGCGCGGTGTGCAGCGGCCGCACCGCGACGCAGCCCGCCGGGGCGTCGGGCCGCAGGCCGGCGAGCGCGGTCAGCAGGTGCACCGCGCCCGCGGCGGCGACGGCCGCGGGACGGCAGGCGGCCGGATGCGGCAGCGGCGCGCTCCCGGCCGTGCGCTGCTCTCCCGCGTACATCTCCGGCAGCCGGTGCCCGAAGGCGGCCGCTGCGTCCAGCGTGCCGCGCAGCAGCGCGCCGGCCTCCTTCTCGTATCCGGCGGAGGCCAGGCCCGCCACGGCCACGGCCGTCTCGTGGACCCTGACCGCGCCGCTGCGGTGGCCGAAGGGGTTGTGCCCCGGCTCCTTCGCCCCGAGGCTGCGCAGGCCCCAGCCGGAGTCGAGCGCCGGCCCGCCGAGCAGCCGGGCGAGCTGTTCGGTCTGCACCTTGTCGAGCAGGCCCGGCGCCGGCATCCCCCCTCCCAGCAGGCCGGTGTCGAGGAGGTGGGCGGCGGCGCCGCCCAGGTGCGGTATCCGGCGGCCTTCGGGCGTGCGGGCGGCGGCGGGGCGCCCGCCGCCCGGATCCTCCACCCAGAACTCCTCGCGAAACCGTCCGCGCAAGCCGGCCGCCCAGCTCCGCCAGTGCTCGGCCCCGGGGCGGTCGAAGGCCTCCAGGAGGTCGGCTCCGAGGAGGGCCGCGCGGTGGGCGTGCGCCTGTGTCTCGCACCGGTACGGCCCGCCGGGCACCGGGTCCGGGAGGTAGCCGTCCTCGCCCGTGGCGGTCTGCAGCCAGGCGAGGCAGCGCTCGACGGCGGGCAGCAGCGCTTCCGTCTCCCGTTCCGGAAGCCCCCACCGGCGGGCCTCCGCCAGGACGACGGGGAACAGCAGGGTGGCCTCGATGCCGGTGCAGCCGGGTGGCAGGTGCGCCCCGGCGTGGCGCAGGGCGCCGGGGATCCGCCCGCCGTCGGGGCCCGGTCCCGCCAGCTGCGTACGGGCCAGGGTGCGCAGCGTCCCGGCGGCAAGCCGGACGCCGAGGGGCAGCGTCATCCGCGCCGCCCAGAGGGCCTCGGCCGGGGCGAGGCCGCAGCGCCAGGGGACGCCGGCCGCCAGATGGACGTCACCGGGACTGCCGGGGTCGCGCACGAGCAGCGCGCGGAGATCGTCCAGGGCGGCGGCGAGCAGGGCGCCCGCCCGCGGATCGTCGCCCTCCGCCTGGGGGTCGCCCCAGGGCACGCTCGCGGAGCGGCCCGGGGGGACGGCCGCCTCGGGCTGCCGGACCCTGCCGGGCTGCTCGGGCAGGACGCGCAGCTCGATGCTGCGCGTGCCTCCCGGCGGCAGCTCGATCTCCCAGCACAGCAGCCCCGCCGACGCCAGGGCGTCCCCCGGCGGGGGATCGGCGGTGACCGCCGCCTGCGCCTCCGTCGTGGACCACCGCAGGCCGGAGGCGTGCACCCCGGCGGGGACCTCGGGCCCGGCCGCCCCCGCCGCGACCGCGCCCAGCTCCGCGAGGTCGGTGCCCAGCGACACCTCGACGGGCAGCCGCAGGGCACGGGCCGCGGTGCTGCGCAGGGCGATCCGCTCGACGCCGTCGGCCGAGCGCAGCCGCTCGACCGTGACGGCGGGATCGGGCCCCGAATCCGCGGCCGTCCTCACGGCGCCGACGAAGCGGGCGCGGTCGGCGCCGAGCATCCGCCCCTGCACGGGCAGCGGCTCGGCGCCGCCGACCCTCAGCCTGCAGCGGGCCAGCAGCCGGCGCCCGCCGCGGTAGAAGCCGTCGAGCCCCTGACCGGTCATCTGCCCGTGCTCCCCGGAGATCGCCAGGGCCGGGAGGGCGACGCAGATCATGGCCGTGTGCACGGGCTGCGGAGCGGGCGGACGCCCCGGGGCGGGGCGCTGGGACGGCGCATGACGGGGCCGGGGCGGCTGGCCATGGGGGACGATGCCTTGCACTTGACTGCGCTCCCCTGTGGGTGTCACGGACCGGGACGACGGACAACGTTTGCGGGCCACACGGATGAACGGCGCCGGGCCCGCCGAGGTCACGGTGTGGAGGGCCGCCTGTGTGGGCCACGGGTTCACTACGGCCGCTCCTCCCGGCTGCAGTCCCCCTTCCGGGAGCTCCTGCGCCGCGCGCGGGGCTTGCCGGCGGGCCCGGCCGGGCCACCGGGGCCGGTGCTGCCCGCGGGGCCTCCGGGCCGTGTCCGCCGGCGCGCGCTCCGTGTGCCGCCTGCGCCCTGCGTCTCCGGGACCGCCGAGGCCGCCGAGGCCGCCAGTGCCGCCGCTTCCAGGCGCTCCACCTCGGCCCGGACCGCGTCCTGAAGGGCCCGGTCGGCCCGCTCCTGCCGCAGACACTGGCGGAGCGGTTCCGGGTCCAGCCCTTCGTTGCACGCGCGGTAGAGCAGCTGGGCGAAGACGTACTCGGGGTCGGCGGCGAGGGCCCGGCTCAGCGCGACCCGCGCCTCGGGCTGGTCGTCGCCGGCCCAGGCCACCCAGCCGGCGAGCGTGACGGGAGCCGCCGCGTACTCCGCGTACGGGTGCACGCAGCGGCGGGCCAGGGCGCGCCACACCCGCAGCACGGCGGCGGCCCGCGGGCCCTCCATCCACTCCGCGGCCCGGTCGCGCGTGACGCGGTCCTGCAGGCCCACGATGACGGTGGCGGCCTCCTCGTCGGTGAGGAGGGAGTCGTCGCACGCGTCGGCCGCCGGGCGGCCGGGGAGCGGCGGCGTCCCGTCGAAGCGGTCGACCAGGGTCCGCGCCAGGGCGAGCGCCTCCTGCCGCACGGGCTCGCAGCCTGCGCCGCCGAGGATGCGGGGCACCATCGCGAAGGCCGCGGCGTCGAGCGCCTTGCGCTGTGCCTCCGCCCTCTTCCCGGTGAGGGGTGCGTACCGGTCCTCCATCTCCCGGAGGGTGCCGCGCACCTCGATGCCGGCGTAGGTGGCCGCGGCCGCCATGACCGAGGTGCCGGGCAGGGAGAGAGGGGTGCCCTCGGGCGGGCAGCAGCGGGGATCGGGGCAGCAGTACGACCAGAACCGGCCGTCGGAGATGCACAGGGCCTCGTGCACGGGCATGTCCAGCCGGCCGCAGGCGCGGCGCAGGCTCTGGGCGAAGGGGCGCAGCCGCTCCATGACCTGCTGCGGCGTCTGGCCACTGGCGGCATCGGGGTCCTGGCAGAAGAAGATGACCACGCCCTCGGGACGGTTGCCGCGCTTGCTGCTGCCGGTCAGGAGGGTCTCGGCGAGCTGGTCGCAGACCTCCGGCCACTCCTCGCCGCTGTGCGGGATGCCGAGCCGGAGCCGGCCCCCGAAGCGGCCCCGCTCGCCGTGCAGCGCGACGAGGACCACGCTGTCCGTCGGGTGGAAGCCGAGGAGGTAGGGGAGGGCGTCGGCCAGCTCGGCCGGGGAGCGGAGGGTGACCTGCTGCCCGGGACCCGTGGCCGGCGCGCCGGGCACGTCGGCGGACGGGGAGGAGGGGACGGAGGGACGGGAGGATTCGTTGTGCTGCGTCATGGCCCGAGAGTCCCGCGGACCCGCCGGAGCCCGCCAGGCCTGTGGATAACCCGGGAATATGGTCCTACCAACGCTGTGGACAGTGGTTTTCCACAGCGGGCCGGGCCCGTTCGCGCATTGTCAGTGCACTCGTGTTGCATGGGGGCATGACGAACGAAGACCTCCGTGCCTCGGCCGACGCCGTCCTGGCCCGCCTCGTCGGTGACACCACGGGCAGGGCGAGACTGCGCGAGGACCAGTGGCTGGCGATCGAGGCGCTGGTCGCCCACCACCGCCGCGCCCTGGTTGTGCAGCGGACGGGCTGGGGCAAGTCGGCGGTGTACTTCGTCGCGACCGCCCTGCTGCGCGCCCGCGGCAGCGGACCCACGGTGATCGTCTCGCCGCTGCTGGCCCTGATGCGCAATCAGGTGGACGCCGCGGCGCGGGCGGGCATCCACGCGCGCACGATCAATTCGGCCAACGTCGAGGAGTGGGACACCGTCCAGGCCGAGGTGGCGGCGGGCGAGGTCGACGTGCTTCTCGTGTCGCCGGAGCGGCTGAACAACCCCGACTTCCGCGACCAGGTCCTGCCCAAGCTCGCCGCCGCGACCGGCCTTCTGGTCGTCGACGAGGCCCACTGCATCTCCGACTGGGGCCACGACTTCCGGCCCGACTACCGCCGGCTTCGCACCATGCTGGCCGACCTGCCGCCCGGCGTCCCCGTCCTCGCCACGACCGCCACCGCCAACGCCCGCGTCACCGCCGACGTCGCCGAGCAGCTGGGCACGGGCGAGGAGTCGACCCGGGCGCTGGTGCTGCGCGGCCCGCTGGACCGGGAGAGCCTGAGCCTCGGGGTGCTCCAGCTGCCCGACGCGGCGCACCGGCTGGCCTGGCTCGCCGACCACCTCGCCGAGCTTCCCGGCTCGGGCATCATCTACACCCTCACCGTCGCCGCCGCCGAGGAGGTCACCGCGTTCCTGCGCCGGTGCGGCCACACGGTCACCGCGTACACGGGCAAGACGGAGAACGCGGACCGGCAGCAGGCCGAGGAGGACCTGCTCGCCAACCGCGTCAAGGCGCTCGTCGCCACCTCGGCGCTGGGCATGGGCTTCGACAAGCCCGACCTGGGCTTCGTGGTCCACCTGGGCTCCCCCTCCTCCCCCATCGCCTACTACCAGCAGGTCGGCCGAGCCGGCCGCGGCGTCGAGCACGCCGAGGTCCTCCTGCTCCCGGGCCGGGAGGACGAGGCGATCTGGAAGTACTTCGCGTCCCTCGCCTTCCCTCCGGAGCACCAGGTCCGCCGCACCCTGGAGGTGCTCGCCGCCGCCGACCGCCCCGTCTCCCTGCCGGCCCTCGAACCCCAGGTGGAGCTGCGGCGCTCCCGCCTGGAGACCATGCTCAAGGTCCTCGACGTCGACGGCGCCGTGCACCGGGTGAAGGGAGGCTGGACGGCGACGGGACGCCCGTGGGCGTACGACGCCGAGCGCTACGCCTGGGTGGAGCGGCAGCGCGGCGCGGAGCAGCAGGCGATGCGCGACTACGCCACCACGACGCAGTGCCGGATGGAGTTCCTGCGCCGCCAGCTGGACGACGAGCAGGCGGCGCCGTGCGGGCGCTGCGACAACTGCGCGGGCCCGCGCTTCACCGCGGAGGTCTCCGCCGCGGCGCTCGACGCCTCGCGGGGCGAGCTGGGCCGGCCGGGCGTGGAGGTCGAGCCGCGCCGGATGTGGCCGACGGGCATGCCCGCGGTCGGTGTCGACCTCAAGGGCCGCATCCCGGCGGGCGAGCAGGCCGCGACCGGCCGCGCCCTGGGCCGGCTGTCCGACATCGGCTGGGGCAACCG
Source organism: Streptomyces sp. XH2 (assembly GCF_049725035.1). NCBI lineage: Bacteria > Bacillati > Actinomycetota > Actinomycetes > Kitasatosporales > Streptomycetaceae > Streptomyces > Streptomyces sp. XH2. The sequence continues at coordinate 304,723 of NZ_JBMMMZ010000010.1, forward strand.
GCTGCGTCCCCTCCTCGCGCCGCAGACGCCGGACGGGCCTGTTCCGGATGATGTGGCGGACGCCGTGGTGACCGTGCTGGCCGACTGGGCCCGCGGTCCGGGTGGTTGGGCCTCCGGCGCCGCGGACGCCCCCGCACGCCCCGTGGGTGTCGTCGCCCTCGCCTCGCGAACGCGGCCGCGCCTGATCCGGTCGCTCGCCGAGCGCATCGCTTCGGTCGGCCGGATGCCCCTGCTCGGCACGGTCGAGTACGGCGGCGCGGACACCGACACCCGGGTGCCGCGCACCAACAGCGCCCAGCGGCTGCGGGCGCTGGACGGCGCGCTGACCGTGCCGCCGGAGCTCGCGGCCGCGCTGGCCTCCGCCGGTGGGCCCGTCCTGCTCGTCGACGACTTCACCGACACCGGGTGGACGCTGGCCGTGGCCGCCCGGCTGCTGCGGCGGGCCGGAGCACCGGAGGTGTTCCCGATGGTGCTGGCGGTGCAGGGCTAGCCCCGCCAGGCCGGCGGGGGCGGCGGGGGCGGCCGGGGCGCCAAGAGCCGCGCGCCGCCGGCCAATGGCGCCAATTGATCGTTGCCGCATGCCTCCGGCGCGGCGAGAATTGGACGCGATCCCGCTCTCGTCCGTCCACGGCCCGCCGGGACGGCCGTCGTGGCGCGCATCCCTGCCCGCCGCCACCCGGCCCGTGGCCAAGCAGCCGAAGGGAGGGTCATGGCCTTCGACTTCGCACCGCCTCCGCCCGCCGAGCCCGGCCACCGGCTGAGCCGGATGCTCGAGCCCTCCGAGTGGGCCGCGGCCGGAATTCCCTTGCTGCGCAACCCGCGTGAGGTGATCACCGGTCTGCACGCCCGCCATCTGCCGGCGCCGTCGACAGCCGTCGTCGCCGTCCTCGACCACGACGAACGGCTCGCGGCGAGCGCCTCGTTCGCCCGCCGGCCCGTCCCGCCCGACGGCTGGGAGCTGCGCAACGCGCTCCTCGCGCAGTTGCGCCGGGTGATCCCGCACGACCTGCGGCGACGCGCCCCGGTCCGGACGGCCGTACTGCTCTACTGCCGTTCGGGCGAGGCCCATTGGACCGAGGAGGACGGGGCGTGGATGTGGGGCCTGCGTGACGCCTGCACGCTGCACGGGCTGCGCTGCGGGGCGTACATCACGCTGACCGCGGGCGGCTGGCAGATTCTCGGGGAAGGCCGCAGCGGGCGCCGGCCGCGCTCACCGGAGCACCCGCCGGCGCCCGTGACGTCGGGCGGCGGCGCGCCCAAGGCGGACCGCCACACGGCGGCCCGCTGAACGGCTGCGGTAGCCCGGGCATCATGCCCTGGGCGCCACAGGCCCGCATGCGGGACCGGACCGTGGCGGCCACCCCGCCAAGGGGCGGCCGCCACGGTCCGTTCTCAGACGCTCGCGGAGATCAGGGCGTTGACGCGCTGCGGGTCGCCGCAGACGATCAGCAGCGCACCGGCGCGGGCCATCGCCGCGGGCAGCGCGCGGGTGACCGCTTCGTCCGCGCCGCCGTTGACGGCGACGACCACGACGGGCCGGGAGCCGGCACGGTCCGCGTCGGCGGCCGCGTAGAAGACGTCGTCACGGGCGTCGTGCTGCGCCCAGTAGGACGCCTCACCGAAGGACAGCTCGTGCGCCGCCCAGGGGTGCGGGTCACCGGTCGTGAGCACCAGGATCTCGCCGGGCGCGCGGCCGGTGTCGAGCAGCAGGTCGACGGCCTCGTCAGCGGCGTCCAGGGCACCCTGCGCGGAGGCGGGGATCAGCTGGACCTGCGGACCGGCGGCGGCAGCCGCCGTCTGCGCCGCGGCGGGCCGGGACGGCGCCGGGGCCGGCACCGGGCCGCGCTGGGCGGCGGGACCGGGCCGCGGGGCCGGGCGGGGGCCAGGGACAGGGCGGGGGGTCGGCGTCGTACGGCCGGGGGCCGGCACGGCGCGGGGACCCGGGACACTCTCGTGAATCTGAGGCTCCTCGGGGATGAGAGGCATGAGTTGATGTTTATCAAACGCCGGTGCGAGTCGCGTCGGCGGGTGGCGGTCAGGGCCGCTCAGAAGTCGAAACCGAGCTGGCCACCGGCCTCCAGTGAAGCTGTGTCGGGGACGCTGCGAACCCGCTTGAGGTGCTGCCACCTGGGCAGCGCGTCCAGATAGGACCAGGACAGCCGGTGGTGCGGGGTGGGGCCCAGCGCCTCGAGGGCGGCGCGGTGCACCGGCGAGGGATATCCGGCGTTGTCACAGAAGCCGAAGTCTTCGTAGCCGGCGCCCAGTTCCGCCATCATCGTGTCGCGCCGGACCTTGGCGAGCACGGACGCCGCCGCGACGACGACGCAGGACTGGTCGCCCTTGATGACCGTACGGACCCGCCAGGGGTCGCCGAGGTAGTCGTGCTTGCCGTCGAGGATCACCACCTCGGGCCGGACGGGCAGTGCCTCCAGGGCACGGTTCGCGGCCAGCCGCAGCGCCGCCGTCATGCCCAGCTCGTCGATCTCCTGTGGGGAGGAGTGGCCGAGCGCGTGGGCGGTGACCCAGCTCTCCAGCTGCCCGGCGAGGACGGACCGCCGCTTGGGCGTCAGCAGCTTGGAGTCGGTGAGGCCCTCGGGAGGGCGGCGCAGCCCTGTGACGGCCGCGCACACGGTGACCGGGCCGGCCCAGGCGCCCCGGCCGACCTCGTCGAGCCCGGCGACGACCTTGGCTCCGGTCGTGGCGCGCAAGGAGCGCTCGACGGTGTGGGTAGGCGGTTCGTACGGCATGGCGCCAGCAAGCGTACGCCCCTGCGGGTAAGCCGAGTAGCCCCGCCCCCTCCCCTTTCTTCCGGCCGGTTCCATTCCGGTTTCCCGCGGGTACCCCGGCCGTCCGGTCACCCGGCTGCCGGGGCCGCTCCTCCGCCCCGGCCGGCGCCCCTACCGGCGGCCCGCGCCCGCGGGAAGCCAGTCCGGCAGCTGCTCGGTGCGCCGCAGCCAGTCGGCGGGCGGCGTGCCCCGCTCGCCCGCGGCGACCACTCCGCCGACGATGGCGCAGTTGGTGTCCACGTCACCGCCGACCTGCGCGGTGGTCCAGAACCCCGACTCGTAGGACGTGAGGTTGCGCGCCGCGGACCACAGGGCGAAGGGCACGGTGTCGTGCGCGCTGGTGCGACGGCCGCAGCCGAGGACGGCGGCGACGGTGGTCGCGTCGCCGTAGTCGAGCATGTCCCGCGCGCGGCGCAGCCCCGCCTGGACGGCACTGCGCGGCACGAGGGCGATGACTCCGTCCAGGAGGGCGTCCGGGGCGACGGGCCCGGTCCGCCCTGCGGCGATGGCCGCGGCGGCGGCCACGGCCATGGTCCCGGCGACCGCCTCGCGGTGCTGGTGGGTGGTGTACGCGGAGATCTCGGCCTGATGCGTGGCCTGTTCCGGGTCGTCCGCGTACCAGGCGCCGAGCGGGGCGATGCGCATGGCCGCGCCGTTGCCCCAGGATCCCTGCCCGTTGAAGAGGGCCGAGGCCAGCTCGCGCCAGTCGCCGCCCTCCCTGACCAGGCGCAGCATGCGGCCCACGGCCGGGCCGTATCCCCGGTCGAAGTCGTGGTGCTCCGCGAAGGAGCGGGCGAGCGCGTCCTGGTCGATGCGCCCGTGGCCGGCGAGGACGGCCAGCACGGAGCAGGCCATCTCGGTGTCGTCGGTCCACTGCCAGGGGGAGGGGGGCAGCTCGCGGCGCTTGAGGGACGGGTAGTTGCCGGGGACGAAGAACTGGGAGCCGAGGGCATCGCCGAGGGCCAGCCCGCGCAGGCTCGCCAGTGCGCGGTGGAATCGGTCAGCGGTCATCGCAGCGAACTCTAATTCCTTTCCAGCGGCCACGGTGGTGTCTAACCGGTGAAGCCGTACGGTTCAGGGGTGCACCAGCGCTCGAAGGGCCGGTCGAGGTGGTAGCGGCCGTCGGGCCCGAGGAGCAGTGCGCGGGTCTCGGCGTTGCCCGGGTTCGACAGGCACTCGAACTCGGCGACCGTCCAGTGGAACCATCGCATGCAGAAGAGCCGCATGGTCAGGCCGTGGGTGACCAGCAGGACGTTCGGCGGGTGGCCGGGGTCCTCGAAGCTGCGCCACAGGCTCTCCAGGAAGGCGCCGACGCGGTCGTAGACGTCGGCCCCGGACTCGCCCTGGGCGAAGCGGTAGAAGAAGTGGCCGTAGGCGTCCCGGTACGCCTTCTGCTTGCGCACGTCGACCGGGTCCTGCCAGTTGCCCCAGTCCTGCTCGCGCAGCCGCGGCTCCTCACGGACGCGCACGCGACCCGGGTCGAGCCCCAGGGCGTGGAACGTCTGGTGGGTGCGCCGGTAGGGCGAGACGTAGGCCGAGACCCGTTCGTCGCCGAAGAGCTCGCGGAGCGGTCCCCCGGCGTCCTTGGCCTGCTTGCGGCCCCGCTCGGTCAGGCTGAGTGCGTGGTCGGGCTCCCGTTCGTAGACCGTGTCGTCGACGTTGCCCACCGACTCTCCGTGCCGGATGAGAACGATGCGTCGGGGCCGTGCCATGCCGCCCACCCTAGATCGGGTGCCGACCGCCCGCCTCGTCAGCCCCCGGTCAGCACCCGGCCCGCCCGTATCTCGCGCCTGCGGCCCTCGAAGCGGTCCTGCAGCAGCCGGTCGTGGGTGACCACGACCAGGGCGCCGGACCACTGGGCGAGCGCCTCCTCCAGCCGCTCGACCAGGCCGGGCGCGAGGTGGCTCGTCGGCTCGTCCAGCAGGAGGAGGTCGGCGGACCGGGCGAGGAGGCGGGCGAGCCCCGGACGGCGGCGCGGCCCGGCCGAGAGCGCTCCGAGGGGGACGTGGAGGTCGCACTCCCGGAAGAGCCCGTAGGACAGCAGCAGGGCCCGCTGTTCCTCCTCCGTGCCCGGCAGGCCGCGGGAGAAGGCGGCGAAGAGCCGCTCGGCGGGGCGGGTCACGGGGATCTCCTGGGCGAGGTAGCCGATGCGGCCGCGCCGGGTCACGGTGCCGGCGTCCGGTTCGGTGACGCGCCCGCGAGGAGGCGCAGCAGGGTGCTCTTGCCCGCTCCGTTGACCCCGTGGAGCAGCAGCCGCTCGCCCGCGCGGATCTCCATGCGGCCGACCGCCAGCCGCTCACCGGCCCGTACGCCGTCCAGGGCGACGAGGACGCCTTGGGTGGTGCCCGCGGCCGGGCGTGCGGCGAAGCGCAGCGGCTCCGGCGGGCGGGGCACCGGGTTCTCCCGGAGCCGGCGCAGCCGCTCCTGGGCGTTGCGCACCCTGCTGGAGACCCGAGGCCTGGACACGGCCCTTGTCGCGGTCGCAGGCCATCTTGTGGCCGTCCTTGGCGGCCCGGCCGGGGGCCACCCGCCGGGCGACGCCGGCGGCGGTCCCCTCCAGCGCCGCCGTCTCGGCCGTCCACGCCTCGCAGGCCTGCTCCCACCGATGGAGCGCAGGTCGGCGAGGGCGTGGTCCACCGCATCGCCCACCGTGCGGTCCGGCGGGAGTCCGGGCGTCTGCCCGAGCCGGCCGACACCGCCTTCGGCGCCGGACACGACGACTCCTTCGTCGGGAGCCTCGGCACCGGAGAGGAGTCTCAGCAGCGTGGACTTCCCCGCGCCGTTCTCGCCGACGATGCCGATCCGCTCGCCCGGCCGTACCGAGAACGTGACGTCGTCGAGGAGCGGCCGGTCACCGCGGGACACGGACACACCGCGCAAAGAAAGCTGAGTGGGCAAGCGAACCTCCGTCGGCATCGGCAACGGGCGGCACGACGCCCCCGCGGTCGGGCACCGGACCACGCACACCAAACGCGACCCAAGTTGCGTTACGCTCAGCATGACACGCCCCGTCCAGCTAACGCAACAGGAGTTGCAGTTGCCTCCGAACCCTTCACGGACCCTCTCCCCCGGCTCCTCGGCACCCGGCACGGTGCGCCCCGGCGGGCGCACCGCCCGCACGCGCGCCGCCGTACGCGACGCCGTCCTCTCCGGGCTGGTCGAGCACGGCTATCCGGGCCTCACCGTGGAGTACGTCGCCGAGCACTCCGGCGTCCACAAGACGACGCTCTACCGGCGCTGGGGCAGCGTCGAGGGGCTCGTCGCCGACGCGCTGGACCTGGCCGGCGAGGACAGCTGGACGCCGCCCGACACCGGGACCCTCGGCGGCGATCTGCACGCCCTGGCGCAGGAGGTCGTCGACACCTTCGGCGATCCGGCCGCCGGGGCGGCACCCGCCGCCTTCATCGCCGCCGCGTTCCAGTCGGAGCAGGCGGCGGACGCCCTGCGGGGTTTCTACGCAGAACGCTTCGGGCGCTGCGCGCCACTGGTCGAACGGGCCGTCGCCCGCGGCGAACTGCCCGCCGGCACGGACCCCGGCGCCCTCGCCCGCGCCGTCTCGGCACCGCTGTTCTTCCGGCTGTTCATCACCCGCGAGCCGCTCGACGGGGCGGTCGCCGGGCAGGCCGCGGACGCCGCCCTGGCGGCAGCCCGCGCGGGGGTCTTTGCATCAACCGCCTGACCCGCGGCCGCACGGCCGGCGGGCGCCCCGGCGCGTCACACGGTCCAGGAAGGCTCCAGGGCGACGATGTCGCCACCGATCTCCGCCACATCGGCTTCGAGCTGCGCCCGCAGGGCGAGCCGCTCGACCCGCTCCGCGCGGTACTTCCCGTGCTCGGCCCCGGAGTTCCACACGGAGAGGACGAGGAACTCCCGGCCCGGGGCCTCCCCGAAGACGCCGCGCAGCATGCCCGGGGACCCGGCCATGGCCGGGTTCCACACCTTCTCCTGCATCAGGGTGAAGTGCTCCACGCGGTCCTCCCGGACGCGGCAGTGGGCGATCCGCACCACGTCCGCATCCGCGAACTGCGGGCTGAAGCCCACCTTCACGTCGAAGCGGTGCTCGAACAGCCGCACTTGGAGGTTCTTGAAGGTCCCGGCCTGCGCGGCCGCCAGCCTGTCGTGCGACCGCGCCATGAAGGAGTCGTAGAACGCCCGGCTCTCCCAGAAGCCGAACAGGTGCACCACGTGCGGGCGCCCTCTGCTCCAGCCCCCGCCCTGCCCCCGGAAACCGGGCTCGCCGGGCAGGCCCGCCCATTTGCGTTGCCCGCGTTCGAAGCCGCGGCGGTCGACCACGGTGCAGCGAGTCCACTTGACCAGCACCGCGCCATCGTACGGCCCGCACAGCGGACCGAGGTCACGTACCGGAGGACTGCACCCGTCCGAGGATCTCCGCGTCCGTCTCGCCGAGCTCGATCCGGAACTCTCGCGCCAGCAACCGCACCAACTCCTCCGCGCGTACCTCCCGTTGCTCCTCGGGGCCGTCCGGACGGGCGGTGACGAGCATGGAGCCCACCAGACTCCGCCGTATGCCGGGCTCCGTCCGCTGTACCACCGCGCGCGAGACGAAGGGTGAGTGCGGGTGCGTGGAGATGTAGTGGTTCATGACGGCGTAGTCGACCGGGACGCGTTCCTCCGGGCCGAACGCGTACAGGTCGAACCAGCCCTCCGGGTGGAGTGAACGGAGCACCCGCACGCCCTCCGGCTCCCGTTCGATGCCGAACGTCCAGCCGCCCTGCCGCACCTGCACCCCGTCGCGGAACGGCAGGGGTTCCAGCAGCCCCTCTCCGCCGAACCCGACGTCGCACAGCCACCGTTCGCCGCCCGCCTCGACCTTCAACGCCATATGGGTGACCGGGCGCAGCTTGTCACTGCCCATCCTGATCCGCGCACCGATACCCGTGAAGGAGAATCCGATGCGCTCCAGGGCCGCCGCGAAGAGCAGGTTCTGCTCGTAGCAGTACCCTCCGCGGCGCTGCGCCACCATCTTGTCCTGAAGTGCCTTGACGTCCAGGAGAATCGGCCGGCCCAGCAGGATTTCCAGATTCTCGAAAGGGAAGGCGGCCACATGAGCGCGGTGCACCGCCCCGAGCGTCGCGATGTCGGGCCGCACCGGTCCTTCCATGCCGATGCGCGCCAGATACGCGCCCAGGTCCAGTTCCTCGCCGCCCCACGTGAAATCGCCCGTCATTGCTGCTGCCCTCTCCCCTCGGCCGGTCACCCGACAGTATTCCGTCCCTGAACGGGGCGGCCCGCCGGCCGCCGCTGCGCGAGACCGGCCGCCTCCAGCACTGCCGAAGCCGCTTCCCGTGCGCTGCGCGCGGGGGCCGGAGTTCCGGTGATCGCCGCCGTGGTGATCGCACCGTCCACCAGGACCGCCAGCTGTTCCGCCACGGGCCCGGGCTCCGCGGCCCCTGCGTCACGCACCAGTCCGCGCAGATAGCGCAGCACTTCGACCTTGTGGTCCCGCACGGCTTCGGCCACGGCCGGGGAGGCCGTACCGAGTTCGCCGTAGGCATTGATGAACGCGCAGCCCCGGAAATCCGGTTCGCCGAACCATTCCTCCAGCCGGTCGAACACCGCGAGGGGGCGCTCCGCCGCCGACGGACGCGCGGCGACGTACTCGGCGAGCGCGCCGCGCCAGCGCCCGTCGCGCCGCCGCAAGTAGGCCTCCACCAGCACGTCCTTCGAGGGGAAGCACTGATAGAGGCGCTTGAGCGAGACCCCGGACGCCGCTCGGATCCGGTCCATCCCGACCGCCTGGACGCCGTGCTCGTAGAACAGGGCCTCCGCGGCGTCGAGCAGGCGTCCGTCGGCTTCGGTGATGTCCATTGCCCCTCCCGGGCTGGCGCGGAGAACGATCGTTCTCTAGGCTACACACGAAACGTGAGAACGACCGTTCTCCCCCATTCCTCATGTGTGGAAGGGCTTGCCATGACCCAGCGCCCACCCCTGCCCCCCTTCGACGAATCCTCCGCCCGCGCCAAGGTGCAGGCCGCCGAGGACGCCTGGAACAGCCGCGATCCCGAACGGGTCGCCCTCGCCTACACCGAGGACTGCGTGTGGCGTAACCGGCACGAATTCATCACCGGCCGGGACGCGATACGGGCCTTCCTGCGGCGCAAATGGGAGAAGGAGCTGGACTACCGGCTGCGCAAGGAGCTCTGGTCGTGGTCCGGCAACCGGATCTCGGTGTGCTTCCGGTACGAGTGGCACGACGCCGGCGGCCAGTGGTGGCGCAGTTACGGGAACGAGCAGTGGGAATTCGCCCCGGACGGCCTGATGCGGCGCCGCGAGGCCAGCATCAACGACGTGCCGATCGCCGAGGGCCAGAGGGAATTCACCGCGCGGGCATGACGAAGGCGGTGGCCGGAGGAATTCCTCCGGCCCCCGCCGTCAGGTGCTATTCAGTGCCGGGCGGCACCCGCATCAGCTGCAGCCGCTGGTCGAGCCGCAGCCCTCGCAGAGGTAGCAGCTGCCCGCGCGGCGCATCTTCGTGCCGCAGGAGAAGCACAGCGGGGCGTCCGCGTTCAGCCCCAGCTGCATCTCCACCAGCTCGGTGGAGTTGTGGGCCTGCTTCGGGGCCGGGACCGCGGCGGCCGGCTGCGCCGGCTTCGGGGCCTCGGTCTGGCGCGGCGCGGACTGGGCGAGGCCCTCCACGTCGACGTCCTCGTCGGTCGGCTCGTACGAACCGGTGTCCAGGTGACGCTGACGCTCCTCGGCGGAGTGGATGCCGAGGGCCGAGCGGGTCTCGAAGGGCAGGAAGTCCAGCGCCAGGCGGCGGAAGATGTAGTCGACGATCGACTGCGCCATCCGCACGTCCGGGTCGTCCGTCATGCCGGCCGGCTCGAAGCGCATGTTGGTGAACTTCGAGACGTACGTCTCCAGCGGCACGCCGTACTGCAGACCGACCGAGACGGCGATGGAGAAGGCGTCCATCATGCCCGCGAGGGTCGAGCCCTGCTTGGACATCTTCAGGAAGACCTCGCCGAGACCGTCGTCCGGGTAGGAGTTGGCGGTCATGTAGCCCTCGGCGCCGCCCACCGTGAAGGAGGTGGTGATGCCCGGGCGGCCCTTGGGGAGGCGCTTGCGGACGGGGCGGTACTCGACGACCTTCTCCGCGGCGGGGGCGGCGGCCTCGGGGGCCTTGGCCTCCTCCTTCTTCTTGGCGGAGAGCGGCTGGCCGACCTTGCAGTTGTCGCGGTAGATCGCGAGGGCCTTCAGGCCGAGCTTCCAGCCCTCGTAGTAGACCTCCTCGACCTCCTCGACGGTGGCCGACTCCGGCAGGTTCACCGTCTTGGAGATCGCGCCGGAGAGGAACGGCTGCGCGGCGGCCATCATGCGCACGTGGCCCATGGCGGAGATCGCACGCTCGCCCATGGCGCAGTCGAAGACCTCGTAGTGCTCGGGCTTGAGGCCCGGGGCGTCGATCACGTTGCCGTGCTCGGCGATGTGGGCGACGACCGCCTCGACCTGCTCCGGCTGGTAGCCCAGGCGCTTGAGCGCCTTCGGCACCGTGTTGTTGACGATCTGCATCGAGCCGCCGCCGACGAGCTTCTTGAACTTGACCAGGGCCAGGTCCGGCTCGACGCCCGTGGTGTCGCAGTCCATCATCAGGCCGATGGTGCCGGTGGGCGCCAGGACCGACGCCTGGGCGTTGCGGAAGCCGTTCTTCTCGCCGAGGCGGACGACGTCCTGCCAGGCCTCGGTCGCCGCGGCCCACACCGGGGTGTCCAGGTCGTCCATGCGCCGGGCGGCACCGTTGGCGTCGGCGTGCTGCTTCATGACGCGCTTGTGGGCGTCGGCGTTGCGGGCGTAGCCGTCGTACGGGCCGACGACCGCGGCCAGCTCGGCGGAGCGCTTGTAGGAGGTGCCGGTCATCAGGGAGGTGATGGCACCGGCGAGGGCGCGGCCGCCGTCGCTGTCGTACGCGTGGCCGGTGGCCATCAGCAGGGCGCCGAGGTTGGCGTAGCCGATGCCCAGCTGGCGGAAGGCGCGGGTGGTCTCGCCGATCTTCTCGGTCGGGAAGTCGGCGAAGCAGATGGAGATGTCCATCGCCGTGATGACCAGCTCGACGACCTTGGCGAAGCGCTCGGCGTCGAACGACTGGTTGCCCTGGTCGTCGTCGCGGAGGAACTTCATGAGGTTGAGGGAGGCGAGGTTGCACGAGGAGTTGTCCAGGTGCATGTACTCGCTGCACGGGTTGGACGCGGTGATCCGGCCCGACTCCGGCGAGGTGTGCCAGTGGTTGATGGTGTCGTCGTACTGGATGCCCGGGTCGGCGCAGGCCCACGCGGCCTCGGCCATCTTGCGGAAGAGGCCCTTGGCGTCGATCTCCTCGATGACCTCACCGGTCATCCGGGCGCGCAGCCCGAACTTCGAGCCGGTCTCGACGGCCTTCATGAACTCGTCGTTGACGCGGACGGAGTTGTTGGCGTTCTGGTACTGGACGGAGGTGATGTCCTCGCCGCCCAGGTCCATGTCGAAGCCGGCGTCGCGCAAGGCGCGAACCTTCTCCTCCTCCTTCACCTTGGTCTCGATGAAGGCCTCGACGTCGGGGTGGTCGACGTCGAGGACGACCATCTTGGCCGCACGGCGCGTGGCGCCACCGGACTTGATCGTTCCTGCGGAGGCGTCGGCGCCGCGCATGAAGGAGACCGGGCCGGAGGCGTTGCCGCCGGAGGAGAGCAGCTCCTTGGAGGAGCGGATGCGGGAGAGGTTCAGGCCGGCGCCGGAGCCGCCCTTGAAGATCATCCCCTCTTCCTTGTACCAGTCGAGGATCGACTCCATGGAGTCGTCGACGGAGAGGATGAAGCAGGCGGAGACCTGCTGCGGCTGCTTGGTGCCGACGTTGAACCAGACCGGGGAGTTGAAGCTGAAGACCTGGTGCAGCAGGGCGTGGGTCAGCTCGTGCTCGAAGATCTCGGCGTCCGCCGGGGAGGCGAAGTAGCCGTGCTCCTCGCCCGCCTTGCGGTAGGTCAGCACGACGCGGTCGATGAGCTGGCGGAGGCTGGACTCGCGCTCGGGCGAACCCGTGGCGCCGCGGAAGTACTTGCTCGTGACGATGTTGACCGCGTTCACCGACCAGAAGTCGGGGAACTCCACGCCGCGCTGCTCGAAGTTGATCGAGCCGTCGCGCCAGTTGGTCATGACGACGTCACGACGCTCCCACACGACCTCGTCGTACGGGTGGACCCCGGGGGTGGTGTGGATGCGTTCGATGCGCAGACCCTTGCCGCCCTTGTTCCCCTTGGAGCGGGAACCTCGTGCCGGGCCGCTCGTCGTCTCGGTCATGCCGCCTCCCTCTACGGGCAAAACGCCCTAATGCGCCTATTTCTTCCGTGGCGCGCTATGTCTGTCTTTCGCCCGGGCGCGCGGCGCACCGGGCAGGTCTGTGATGGCCGCGGCTACTCGGCGGCCGTGCTGGGCGCGGGGACCCGGGAGTCCTCGTCGCCGTCGCCGGCGGTCGCGGCGGACCGCTGCTCGCGGAGCTCCGCGACGGCGGCCTCGAAGTCCTCGAGCGAGTCGAACGCCTGGTACACGGACGCGAACCGCAGATACGCGACGAGGTCGAGATCCCGGAGGGGGCCGAGTATGGCGAGACCCACGTCATGGGTGGAGAGCTCGGCGCTGCCCGTGGCGCGCACCGCCTCCTCGACCCGCTGGCCGAGCTGGGCCAGGGCGTCCTCGGTGACCGGGCGGCCCTGGCACGCCTTGCGCACTCCGGAGATGACCTTGGTGCGACTGAAGGGCTCGGTGACCCCGCTCCGCTTGATCACCATCAGCGACGCCGTCTCCACGGTCGTGAAACGACGGGAGCAGTCGGGGCACTGGCGCCGGCGCCGGATCGAGCAGCCGTCATCGGTGGTCCGGCTGTCGACGACGCGACTGTCGGGGTGCCTGCAGAAGGGGCAGTGCATGGCTCTCCACCCTCCTCACCCTCGTAGGACTGTGCACGATCTTCAGCCTCGGCGGACCCTCGAACGGGGGCCTCGCGAAGCAGCCCCAAGCATAGGCGATGACGGCGCCCTCAAATGACCGGCGACGCCCCTCGACCACAACCTGTGGGCGGCTTCCGCCAATCAAACCACTAGATCTGGTGCCGTGCGGTGAACCGCACCGGACGCGTGTCGCGGCCGCGAAGACCGCTCACGACCCTACGCGAGCCGCCCCGGCCGCAGGGGCACGGGGGCTTTGATGACAGACTGGAGCCACTCACGGAGGGCTCCGGTCCGATCCGGCCGGTCCCGCGCGGGGCCCGCAGGACCCCGGAACCCGCCCGGTGCTCTTCGCACCGAAGGGTACCGTAATAGTCCGAATTGATCTTCAGCCGTACACCCTCGACCTTGATCACGTCAGGCAAACTTCGATATTTCACTCGAACGTGTGTTTGGCGCAACCTTTCGAAAGCAACTACCGTTGTCCAGCTAGGGAGAACATCTCGAGAGGGGCCGACGTGACCACCACCGCAGACAGCGCCACAATCACCGCCCAGGACCGCTCCCAGAACCGACTCGACCAGGCACACCCGATGAATGACGCAGCCATGAGCTCCGAGGGGCAGAAGCCCGCTCGGGCCCTCCCGGGGCGACCTCCAGGAATCCGGGCCGACAGCTCGGGCCTCACCGACCGCCAGCGGCGGGTCATCGAAGTGATCCGGGATTCCGTCCAGCGCCGGGGCTACCCACCCTCCATGCGGGAGATCGGCCAGGCGGTCGGGCTGTCGAGCACCTCCTCGGTGGCGCACCAGCTCATGGCGCTGGAGCGCAAGGGCTTCCTGCGCCGGGATCCGCACCGCCCCCGCGCCTACGAGGTGCGCGGCTCGGACCAGCCCAGCTCGCAGCCCACGGACACCACCGGCAAGCCCGCCGCGTCCTACGTGCCGCTGGTCGGCCGGATCGCCGCGGGCGGTCCGATCCTCGCCGAGGAGTCCGTCGAGGACGTCTTCCCGCTCCCCCGCCAACTGGTGGGCGACGGAGAGCTGTTCGTCCTGAAGGTCGTCGGCGACTCCATGATCGAGGCCGCCATCTGCGACGGCGACTGGGTGACGGTCCGCCGTCAGCCCGTCGCGGAGAACGGCGACATCGTGGCCGCCATGCTCGACGGGGAAGCCACGGTCAAGCGCTTCAAGCGCGAGGACGGCCATGTGTGGCTGCTGCCGCACAACGCCGCCTACCAGCCGATCCCGGGCGACGAGGCCACCATCCTCGGCAAGGTCGTGGCGGTGCTGCGCCGCGTCTGAAGGTGCAGGCTGCAAGGCCGGGCCCCGGAACCACCTGCGCCGGTTCCGGGGCTCTTTTCCGTTTTCCGCCGTGCTGCTGTTGCGCCTCCGTACGTCCCGGGGCCCGGCGAGGCCGGGCCCGCAGCGTCTAGCGGCCCTCCGCCTTCGCCGCCCCGTCGATCGCAGCCAGCGAGCGCCGCACCTGGTTACGGTCCGTGGTGTACCAGAAGTCCGGCAGTGACGAGCGCAGGAAGCCGCCGTAGCGGGCGGTGGCCAGCCGGGGGTCCAGCACGGCGACCACACCACGGTCCCCCGAGGCCCGGACGAGCCGACCCGCCCCCTGGGCCATCAGCAGCGCGGCGTGCGTCGCCGCCACCGCCATGAAGCCGTTGCCGCCCGCCTCCTCCACGGCCTTCTGCCGGGCGCTCATCAGCGGGTCGTCCGGGCGCGGGAAGGGCACGCGGTCCATCACCACCAGCTGGCAGCTCGGCCCCGGCACATCGACGCCCTGCCACAGCGACAGCGTGCCGAACAGGCACGTACGCGGGTCGGCGGCGAAATTCCTGATCAGCTCGCCGAGCGTCTCCTCGCCCTGGAGGAGGATCGGCACGTCGAGCCTGCCGCGCAGCGCCTCGGCCGCGGCCTGGGCGGCGCGCATCGAGGAGAACAGACCCAGGGTCCGGCCGCCGGCGGCCTCCACCAGCTCGGCCAGCTCGTCGAGCATGTCCGAACGGCTGCCCTCCCGGCCGGGCTGGGACAGATGCCGCGCGACATAGAGGATGCCCTGCTTGGGATAGTCGAACGGCGAGCCGACGTCGACGCCCTTCCACTCCGGGCTGTCCGCTCCGCCGGTGCCCTCCGGGGCCAGGCCCAGGGACGCGGCGACGCCGTTGAAGTCACCGCCGAGCTTGAGCGTGGCCGAGGTGAGCACCACGGACCGCTCGCTGAAGAGCTTCTCGCGCAGCAGCCCGGAGACCGAGAGCGGGGCCACCCGGAGCGAGGCCCCGAAGCGGTCGTGCCGCTCGTACCACACGACGTCGTACTCGGAGCCCTCCACGATGCGCTCGGCGACCGCGTGGATGTTCTCCACGGAGGCCAGGGCCTGCTTGCGGACCGCGTCCTCGTCCTGGACGGACTTGTCGCGGGTGTTGCCGATCGACGAGATGACCGTACGGGCGGCGTCGCGCAGCGCCATCAGGGCGTACTCGAGATCGTCGGGGAGCGCTTCCAGGCGGCCGGGGAGCGCGAGCTCCATCAGGCGCTCGAAGCTCTCCGCGGCGGTCTGCAGGGCATCCGCGGCCTTCTCGTCGACCAGCTTGGCGGCGCGGCGCACGGCGCGGTTGACCTGGCCGGGGGTGAGCTCGCCGGTGGCGACGCCGGTGACCCGGGAGACCAGCTCATGGGCCTCGTCGACGATCAGGACCTCATGGCTCGGCAGCACCGGGGCGCCCTCGATGGCGTCGATGGCCAGCAGGGCGTGGTTGGTGACCACCACGTCGGCGAGCTTGGCCCGCTCCCGGGCCGCCTCGGCGAAGCACTCCGCGCCGTACGCGCACTTCGAGGCGCCGAGGCACTCGCGGGACGTGACCGACACCTGGGACCAGGCCCGGTCGGAGACGCCGGGGGTGAGGTCGTCGCGATCACCGGTCTCCGTCTCGTCGGACCAGTCGCGCAGGCGCAGCAGGTCCTTGCCGAGCTTGCTGGAGGGCGCCGCCGCCTCGAAGGGGTCGAAGAGCCCCTCCTCCTCGTCCTGGGGCACCCCCTCGTGCAGCCGGTGCAGGCACAGGTAATTGGACCGGCCCTTGAGCATGGCGAACTGGGGGCGGCGGCGCAGCTGCGGCTGCAGGGCGTCCACCGTCCGCGGAAGATCGCGCTCCACGAGCTGGCGCTGGAGCGCCAGCGTCGCCGTGGCCACCACCACGCGCTCGCCGTGGGCCAGGGCCGGCACCAGATAGCCGAGGGACTTGCCGGTGCCGGTGCCGGCCTGGACGAGCAGGTGGGAATTGCCGTCGACGGATTCGGCGACGGATTCGGCCATGGTGACCTGGCCGGGCCGCTCGGTGCCGCCGACGGCGGTGACGGCGGCGTGCAGCAGGTCGGCGAGGGAGGGCGAGGAGGAGGCAGTCATAGCTCTTCCACCCTAAGGGGCGGCACTGACATCGGCGGCGGCGTCACGGAATGTGCAGCGGATTGGGCACGGTGCCGTGGACGGCCGCGTGCGGGCGCTCCGGGCGGTCGCGGTAACCGTCGAGATGCAGCCGGTTGCGGTTGAGGCAGAGGCGCTCGATCCGCGGGGTGAGCAGGTCGAAGGCCTCGTAGCGGTCCTTCATCCGCGGGAAGCGCTCGTGGTGCCGGACGATCTCCGCCCGGACGAGCGACCAGAAGGCCGCTTCGGGCACGCCGAGTTGTTCCTCGCACAGCGGCGCGAGGTAGCGGAAGACCCCGACGAAGAGGCCGGAGTGGATGAACTGGGTGAGGAATCCGGGCGGTTCGGTGAGCAGCACCTCCCGTACGTCCCCGGGCATGGAGGCGTGCTCGGGGAGCGGCACGGCGCTGATGTTGATGTCGTCGACGAAGTCCTTGACGGCGAGGCGGGTGGGGACGTCGTTGTCGTCGAAGACGACGATGGTGTTCTCGCCGTGCGGGGAGAAGACGGTGCCGTAGCGGTAGAGGAAGCGCAGCAGCGGCGGGAGCAGCGCGGCGAAGAGCCGGCGCAGCCAGTCGGCCGGGGCCAGGCCGGAGCGGCGGACGAGCTCGGCGGTGAAGGAGCGGCCGGCGGGGTCGGTGTGCAGCAGGGCCGCGAGGGTGCGGGCGCGCTCGCCGGGGGCGAGGGCGGGGCCGAGAGGCTCGCGCCAGATGCAGCCGAGCAGTTCCTTGTACTGGTAGGGGACGCCGGGCAGCCGGTCGTAGAGGGGGTGCTCGACGGTCACGGAGGCGGTCTCGCCGAGGAGGATCACCCGGGTCTCGTCCCGGAGGAAGTCGTCCTCGTCCCGGAGGGCCTGGACCCAGGCGGTGACGGCGGGGGCGGCGAGGGTGCGCTCGGTGGGCAGGCCGCGCCAGACGAGGGTGTTGAGGATCGACAGCGGGAGCTTCACGGTCCGGGCGTCCGGGCGGCTGGCGTTGAGGAAGGTGCGGACGGACTGCTGCGGGAGCCGGAGGTCGTTGTCAGTGGGCAGGAGGATGATGGATCCGTCGGCGAGGCTGGGCGCGAAGAGGGGGGCCACGGTCTCGTCCCACTGCCAGGGGTGGACCGGGAGCCAGAGGTAGCCGGCGGGGTCGCGCCCGTGGTCGGCGACGGTGCGGGCGAAGGCGGCCCGGGTGCCGGGGGCGAGCTCTTCGGCGTAGAGGCGATCGGGGGTGGCGAGTGCGGGGACGGCCCGGTAGTGCGCGAGGTCGCGGTGGACGGCGATCCAGGGCAGGCGGCGCGGGATGCGGGCCTCCGGTGCCCACAGGGCGGCGTCGGAGGCGGAGAAGCCGAGCCGGCCCTTGTTGGCGATGAGCCAGGGGTGGCCGGTCTGGTGGCCTTCCAGCGCGGCGTAGTCGAGGTCGGCGAGGTCGGCCGCGCTGAGGGCGCCCGCCTGGAGGCGGGTGTCGGCGGCGAGGGTGGCGAGGAGTTCCCTGAGCAGGTGGCCGGTGGTGTCGCCGGACAGGCCGAGCACGGTGTCGTGGGCGAGGGCGAGGAAGCGGAGGGGGTCCTGGAAGGGGGTGACGGAATCAGGGTCGACGCGCCAGTGACCGTAGGCGCCCCTGCGGGCGCGGAAGCGGCAGGTCACGTCATCCGTTAACGGCAGGCGGTAGGCAGCGGCGGGCTCCGGGGCCGCCGGTGGGCCGTCCGGCCCGGGCGGTGTGTCTCCCGGACCGGGCAGCGTGTCCGACTGCTCGGGCAGCACGTCGTCCGGCTCGGGGGTGAGCACGCCCTCGTAGCTGAGCTCGCCGAGCATCTTGGCGAGCAGCCGGGCGCCCGCGAGCGACCAGTCCGAGCCGTCGGTTCGGGTGGGGCGCGTGGGGCGGTCGGGGATGTCCTCGGGATGGGAGTGGGCCGGGTTGTCCGCGGCGTCGGGGCCGGCGGCGCGGGCGGTGGCGTCCGGGCCGGAGCGGGTGCCGAGGTGCTCGGGCCGGGGTGATTCGGACCGGGAAGAAGGAGACAAGGGGGCTCCTCGAAAAGGCCGGTGGGAGGGGATTGAGATGAGCCGGGCGAGGGTGAGGGGTGACGGGTGAAGCGCGTACGTACTAGAGGAGCGTGCGCAGGGCACGGTCGCGGACCACGAGTGCCGCCCGCTTGTCCGGAAGGTCGACTTCCGCCATGAGCCGGAAGCCCGCGCTCAGGAAGGCGGAGACGCACGGGGTGTTGCGCAGGTCGGGTTCGGCGACGACGCGGCCGCAGGAGGGCCGGTGCTCCAGGACGAGGTCGGCGACGGTCCGCAGCAGGCGGGTGCCGAGGCCGCGGCCCCGGTCGGCGACCTTGCCGATCAGGAGGTGGATGCCGGTGTCGTGGGGGCGGGCCGGGTAGTGGCGCGCGAGGGGGTCGAGGTCGGCGCGGTAGACCTCCCAGTAGCTCATCGGCACGCCTTCGAGCACCCCGAGACAGGGGATGCTGCGCCCGTCGCCGCCGGTCTGGGCGCGCAGGTGGGCCTCGGTGACGCTCTCAGGGCCGCCCAGTTTCCAGAAGGCCGCGACGGCCGGGTCGTTCATCCAGCGGGTGATGAGCCGCAGATCGCGCTCCACACGGACCGGTACGAGCTGGAAGGTGCCGGCGCCGGTGTCGGCGGGGCCCCAGTCGGGGAGCGAGTCGAGGAGGTCGGAGCCCGGGCCGATGGCCGCGGCGGGCCCGCGGCCCGCGGTGATCGCGGCGGGCTCCGGCGGGCCGTGGTCGAGGAGCCCGGCGAACTCTTCGGACAGCTTCAGTTCGAGGGTGGTCTCGTTGTCGGTCGGGGGGCCGGCGCCGTCACCGGCGCTCGCGCAGGCTCTGTCGTCGAGCCTGCCGCCGGTGCCCGGGACGGCGAGGCCGTCGGAGCTCGGGCCGGGGCCCGGGACGGCGCCGAGGCCGGGGCCGGCGCCCGGGCTCGTACTGGGGTCGGTGGGCGGCACGGAGACGCACTCCTCTCGGAGGATCCCCTCGGTGTCAGGGATCCCGTGGGCCCTGCCGGGCCCGTGTCCTCAAGGGCCCCGTTCGCCCGGGGCCGGGGCTCGCGCCGGTCATCGGGCCGACGTGACCAGGGGGTTGGCGATGGTGACGTAGACGGACTGGGTGTCGACCGGGCCGACGAGCTCGTCGAGCCCTCTCAGCCTGGTCAGCATGTTGGCCTTGCAGCGCAGGGCGGGCGCTTCGAGGAGGCGGGCGGGCAGGGACGAGCGGGTGGCGGCCGGGCCGGCGGCGGCTTCCCTGAGGAAGCGGCGCAGCGCTGCCAGCAGGAGCTGTTCGTCGGCCAGGCGCTGCGCGCCGAACGCCCCGATCAGGCCGAGGATGTTGTTGATGCCGAGGTAGTAGGTGAACCTCTCGTCGGTGACCTCGTCGGACACGAAGGTGTCGCTCCCGGTGCCGATCCCGGGCAGCCGCCGGTCGAGGGCGTCCCGGTGGGAGGCGCGGAAGTAGTAGCCCTGGTTGTCGCGGTAGCGGCCGCCCGTGGGCCAGCCGTCCCGGTCGAGGAGGACGAGGGTGTTCTGCTGGTGGGCCTCCAGGGCGATGCCCGCCTCCCCGTCGAGCCAGAGCACGGGGCGCACCACCGCCTCCAGATAGCGCAGGAACCACTCCGCGGAGACGGCGCCCGCGGGGCGGCCGGTCAGGTGCGCGAGGCGGGCCACGATGCGGGCGAGGCGGGAGCGCATGGGGAGGGCTTCGGCGGGCGCACCGGGGCGGTCGTGCGCGGCGACGGGCCAGGGGCGGGGCGATACGAGCCCTGCGAGGCAGACGGCGTCGTCGCCGGGGCCGAAGGGATTGTGCCGGATGACGGTGTCGAGGCCGCTCAGCGGTGTGCCGTCCGGGGCATCGGCCGCGAGCCAGGCGGGGTCGCGGACCACGTCGAAGCCGAGGCCGCCGGGGCAGGCCGCGCGCCACTGCTCGGCGAGGCCGCTGCGCAGCAGGCGGTGCACCTCGACGCCGCGGTGCAGTTCCTTGCGGAGGTTCTCCCGGCGGGAGTTGGTGATGCGCACGCCGAGGGAGAGCTTCAGCATCGCGGGCGCGCCGGGGCGGTACACGGTCCGTACGGAGGAGGTGGCGTACCAGGGCGCGCCGAGGGGGCCGAGGTCGTGGAGCAGGCCCGCGTCCAGGAGCGCCTGGACGCCGGGGCGGCTGCGGACGTCGTGGGCCTGCCAGGGGTGCAGCGGCAGCGCCACGGTGTCCTGGGGCAGGCGCAGCTCCGGGCCGGCGAGCCGGGCGGCGAGGGTGGCGGCGTCGACGGGCCGGCCGCGTTCGGTCCAGGCCGAGTCCGTGGCGAGGAGGGAGCGGTGGACGGCCAGCCAGTGCAGCGGGAAGGACCCGCGCAGCTCCGGGGAGTAGATGCGGGCCTCGGTGTCGGTGAGGCCTTCGCGGCTCTTGGGCGTGGGGTGGAGGGGGTGACCGAGGAGCAGGGACTGCTCGGCGTAGAGGAAGAGCTCGCCCGCGCCCGGGTCGGCGGGGCGGGCGCGCCGGTCGGCGAGGAAGACGGCGGTGCGGCGTGCGGAGTCCGCCACGCGGGAGGCGAGTTCGGCGGTCCCGCCCGTGGCGGGGCAGCCCGCGCGGGCCGCGCGGTGCGCCGCCTCCCGGCCGAGGAGTGCGGCCAGGGTGACGGCGTCGAGGGCGGGGGCGTCGTCGGGGGCGTCCGCCAGGGCCGGCCGGCCGAGGCGGTGCCAGCCGGTGGCCGACCAGTAGGTCACGGGCACCTGCAGGACCGCTCCGCTCGCGGTGAGCGGCAGGCGCAGCACGGGCCCGCCAGGCCGCGGCACGCCGGTCTCACGGATCCAGCAGCGCAGCAGGTTCTCCGAGGCGGCGGCGTCTGCGGCGACGGCCGGGTCGGGGTGCTCCAGCGGGTCGGGGGCGCTCGGGGGGCCGGGGTCCGGGATCTCGCCGCGCGGGGCGCCGCCCTGGCGGGGGACGGCGGAGACCACAGGCTGTGCGTGGGCGGAGGGTTCGCGCCCCTGGGGCTCGCGCTCCCGGGCGGCCTCATGCGGCTGGGCGGACGGGGACGCGCCCGGCACGGCGCCGTGGGCGGACGGTTCGCGTTCCTGGCCGGCGGTGGAAGCACCGGTCCCGGTGGATGCGTTCATACGGTGTACGGCGTGCACGTCACGGCGTCAGGCCGGGGATGCGGCGCCTGCCTCCTTCGGCGTGCTCGGGGCGGGGGTACCGGGGATGCGCGAGCCTGGCCGGCAGACCGCGGCGACGGCGTCGGCGAGCCGGTCGAGGACCGCCTCGGCCTGCTCGTCGGTGATGGTCAGGGGTGGCAGGAGGCGGACGACGCAGGAGTGGCGACCGCCCAGTTCGACGATGAGGCCGCGGCGGAGGCACTCCTGCTGGACGGCCACGGCCCGTGCGGGCGAGGCGGGCAGCGGGCCGTGATCACCGGGGCCGCGCCCTGCGCCCGGCTGCGCGCCGCCTGCCGGGCCGCTCCGCGTGCCGGGGACCGGTACGCCGCCTTCCGGTCCGGCCGCCGGGCGGGCCGTCGAACCGGCCTCGTCATCAGCCGCCGCAGTCCCTCCGGCGCGGGCTGCGGAGCCGGCACCCTCCTCCGGCTCGACGAACTCGATGCCGATCATGAGCCCGGCCCCCCGCACCTCACCGATGCAGTCGTACTCCCCCGCCAGCCTCCTCAGCCGGTCCAGCATGCGCCCGCCGAGCGACGCGGCGCGCCCGGCCAGGCCGTTCTCCCGCACGTACCGCAGCGTCGCCGCGCCGGCGGCCATCGCGAGCTGGTTGCCGCGGAACGTGCCGGCGTGGTCGCCCGGCTGCCAGGCGTCGAGGGCGTCACGGTAGACGATGACGGCGAGCGGAAGGCTGCCGCCGATCGCCTTGGACAGGACCATCACGTCGGGCTCGATGCCGCTGTGCCCGACGGCCCAGAACGCCCCCGTGCGGCCCACTCCGGTCTGCACCTCGTCGGCGATGAGCGGGATGGAGCGCTCCGCGGTCAGCTCGCGCATCCGGCGCAGCCAGCCGTCCGGCGCCGGGAGCACGCCGCCTTCGCCCTGCACGGGTTCGACGATCATCCCGGCCGGGAGGCGCACGCCGCTCTTGGGGTCGTCCAGGAGGCTTTCGGTCCAGCGGGCGGCGAGCCGCGCGCCGTTCTCCCCGCCGACGCCGAACGGGCAGCGGTAGTCCTGTGGGTAGGGCAGCCGGGTCACCCGGGCGCCCGGCGCACCGCCCGATGCGGCGAGCGCCCCTTCCGTCATGCCGTGGTAGGCGCCGGTGAAGGCCATCAGGCCGTCGCGGCCCGTCGCGGTGCGGACGAGCTTGAAGGCGGCCTCCACGGCGTCGGTGCCGGCCGGGCTGCAGAACTGGATGCGGCCCGATGCGGCCAGCCCCCGCGGCAGCGTGGCGAACAGCTCGTCCGTGAAGGCGTCCTTGACCGGAGTGGCCAGGTCGAGCACGTGGAGGGGGGCGCCGGAGTCGAGGACGGAGCGGATGGCCTCCAGCACGACCGGGTGATTGTGGCCCAGCGCCAGCGAGCCGGCCCCCGAGAGGCAGTCGAGATAGCGGCGGCCGTCGGCGCCCTCGATCGTCAGCCCCCGGGCGCGCACCGGCACGATGGGCAGCGACCGGGCATACGTACGCGCGGCCGATTCGCGGGACGACTGCCGCCGCAGAATGCCTTCGTACGCTGCGGCCGGCGACGCCGTCGGCGGTAGCTGGGTCAAGGCCACGGGCTCCGGCTCCTCCTGCTGCTCCAACTGTGGGCTGAACGCTGGTCGGCACTCCCCCGTACGTACCAACGACGCCGCGCGCCACGGATCACGGCCCACCGTCAAGATCCTTGCGGCGCGGAACCGAGGACCCGCCCGAACCCGTCTCCCACCTCACCGGCATAGTGGGGCCCTGCCTCCCCCGCTGGGGCGGTGCATGACAACTCCACACCGTGGTCGCACATTGCGGACACGTCCGAACAGATCGATCAGGGGGAACCCACTCCATGCCATCCATCCGCAGGCCCGCGCTGGCCGCGGCCGCTCTGACGGCCGCGCTGGCGCTGACCGCCACCGCGTGCGGCCCGTCCGACGACGAGGCGGCGGGGAGCGACAAGCCCAGTGCGGCCGCCTCGCAGAAGGGCGACGAGGGGCTCGAGCTGCCCAAGAACCTTCCCAGTTCCCTGAAGGACCTGGAGAAGTGGAAGAACGGCGCCTGGAAGAACTGGGACAAGGAGCAGTGGCTGCGCGAGGCCCGCGACTTCGTCAACCCCATCATCAAGGACCACTGGAAGCCGGACTCCATGAAGGAGGCCAAGCCCAGCGACAAGACGCTCTCCACGCAGGGCGCTCCGGGCACGGCGCCGGGCGCCTCCGGTGACCAGGGCGTGACCGACCCCGAGCCGCGGCCGGTGCAGGCGAAGTCGGTCGCCGTGCCGTACCACAACAACGCGGCCCCCGTCGGCAAGGTGTTCTTCGACAGCCCCGAGGGCCACATGGTCTGCTCGGCGACGGTCGTCAAGGACCCGGCGCACCCGGGCAAGTCCAACATGGTGTGGACCGCGGGCCACTGCGTGCACGCCGGCAAGAAGGGCGGCTGGTACCGCAACATCGCCTTCGTGCCGTCGTACAACGACAAGGGCCTTCCGGGCGCCCAGGTCAACAGCGCGCCGGTGCAGGACGTCGCCCCGTACGGCGTGTGGTGGGCGGACTGGGCGCAGACCTCCTCCCAGTGGATCGCGCAGGGCGCCGAGACCGGTGGCGCGGGTGCCCCGTACGACTTCTCCGTGCTGCACGTGAAGCCCGAGGCGGGCTCCGGCAAGTCCCTGGAGGAGACGGTCGGCAACGCCCTCACGGTCGACTTCAACGCCCCGCAGGTGAAGTCCATCCAGTCCATGGGCGCCTGGGGCTACCCGGCGGCCGCGCCGTTCGACGGCCAGAAGATGTACGACTGCGTCGACCGGCCGGGCCGGCTGACGATCGAGCCGTCCCAGCCGACGATGTACCGCATCGGCTGCACGATGACCGGTGGTTCCTCCGGTGGCGGCTGGTTCGCCAAGGGCGCCGACGGCAAGGTGGTGCTGGTCTCCAACACCTCGATCGGCCCGGCCAACAGCACCTGGCTGGCCGGCCCGCACCTGGGCCCGGAGGCGCAGGGCGTCTACAACGCCATCAGCCAGAAGTTCGCCAAGCGGTGACCTCGCGGTAGCAGTGCCGCCGTCACGGCCGAAGGCCCCGCTCCCCGGGATCCCGGGGGACGGGGCCTTCTCGCTTCAAGAGCGCTGCTCGGCTTGAGGACGATGTCCTCAGCCGCGGGCCGCGGGCACGTACCGCTGGAGCTCTGCGGCGAGCTCCTCGTGGACCCGCGCCTTCAGCAGGGTGCCCTCCGGGGTGTGCTCCTCGGAGATCACCTCGCCGTCGGCGTGCGCCCGCGCGACCAGCGAGCCGTGGGTGTACGGCACGAGCGCCTCGATCTCCACGGCCGGGCGCGGCAGCTCGCGGTCGATCAGGGCCAGGAGCTCGTCGATGCCCTCGCCGCTGCGCGCGGACACCGCGATCGAGTGCTTCTCGATGCGCAGCAGCCGCTGCAGGACCAGCGGATCCGCGGCATCCGCCTTGTTGATCACGACGATCTCGGGCACGTTCGTCGCGCCGACGTCGCGGATCACCTCGCGCACGGCGGCCAGCTGCTCCTCGGGCGCCGGGTGCGCGCCGTCCACCACGTGCAGGATGAGGTCGGAGTCGCCGACCTCCTCCATGGTGGAGCGGAACGCCTCGACGAGGTGGTGCGGCAGGTGCCGGACGAAGCCGACGGTGTCGGCGAGGGTGTACACGCGGCCGGTGGGCGTCTCGGCCCGGCGCACCGTCGGGTCCAGGGTGGCGAACAGGGCGTTCTCCACCAGGACGCCCGCGCCGGTGAGCCGGTTGAGCAGGGAGGACTTGCCGGCGTTGGTGTAGCCCGCGATGGCGACCGACGGGACCTTGTTCCGCCGGCGCTCCTGGCGCTTGACGTCGCGGCCGGTCTTCATCTCCGCGATCTCCCGGCGCATCTTCGCCATCTTCTCGCGGATCCGCCGGCGGTCCGTCTCGATCTTGGTCTCACCGGGGCCTCGGGTGGCCATGCCGCCACCGGACGAGCCGGAGCCACCGCCACCCATCTGCCGGGACAGCGACTGGCCCCAGCCGCGCAGCCGCGGCAGCATGTACTGCATCTGGGCGAGCGAGACCTGCGCCTTGCCCTCACGGGACTTGGCGTGCTGGGCGAAGATGTCGAGGATCAGGGCGGTGCGGTCGACCACCTTGACCTTGACGACGTCCTCCAGCTGGATGAGCTGGCCGGGGCTGAGCTCACCGTCGCAGACGACGGTGTCGGCGCCGGACTCCAGGACGATGTCCCGCAGCTCCTGGGCCTTGCCGGAGCCGATGTACGTGGCCGGGTCCGGCTTGTCGCGGCGCTGGACGACGCCGTCGAGCACCAGGGCGCCCGCGGTCTCGGCGAGGGCGGCGAGCTCCGCGAGGGAGTTCTCCGCGTCCTGCACGGTGCCGGACGTCCAGACGCCGACCAGCACCACGCGCTCCAGGCGCAGCTGCCGGTACTCGACCTCGGTGACGTCCTCCAGCTCGGTGGAGAGGCCGGCGACGCGCCGCAGGGCGGCCCGCTCGGAGCGGTCGTACTGCTCGCCGTCGCGCTCCCCGTCGATCTCGTGGCTCCAGGCGACGTCCTCTTCCATCAGGGCGTCGGCCCGAAGGCTCTCCGGGAGGCTCTGCCGGTCCTGGGGAAGGGAAGAAGAGGAGGTCATTTGATCCTTTGCATCGTTGGGAGGTGGCGGCCGTACAGCGGCCGCACCGTCGACAACGCGTGAGCGGCCCCGGGGATTCCCGCGGCCGGCGGCCCCGCCGACGCGTCGATGGTCCCATGCCGCCGCCGGAGCGTCACGCGGGTTTCGCCGCGGCCTTCCAGTCCGGGTGGCCGGGCATGGGCGGGGTCTTCGGGCCGTACAGCCAGTCCTGGAGGAATTCCTTCAGGTCCTGGCCGGAGACCTGGGAGGCGAGGGCGGTGAAGTCGGCGGTGGTGGCGCTCTCGTCCCGGTGGACGTTGATCCACTCGCGCTCCAGGCGGTCGAAGGCCGCCGCTCCGATCTTCTGCCGCAGCGCGTAGAGGACGAGCGCGCCCCCGTCGTAGACGACGGGCCGGAAGATGCTGATCCGCCTGCCGGGGTCGGGCGGCTTCGGCAGGGCGGGCGGCCCGCCGTCGGTGCGCCAGGTGTCGGAGTGCTCGTAGGCGGCGCGCATCCGGGCGTCGAGCGTGCGGCCGCCCTTGTGCTCGGCGTACAGCGCCTCGTACCAGGTGGCGTGGCCCTCGTTGAGCCAGAGGTCGGACCAGCTCGCCGGGCTGACGCTGTCGCCGAACCACTGGTGGGCGAGCTCGTGGACCATGATGGACTCGAGGTACCAGGCGGGGAGGTCGTCCCGGACGAACAGGCCGCGCTCGAAGAGGGACAGGGTCTGCGTCTCCAGCTCGAAGCCGGTCGACGCGTCGGCGATCAGCACGCCGTAGTTCTCGAACGGGTAGCGGCCGATCTTCCCCTCCATCCAGGAGATCTGTTCGGGGGTCTTGGACGCCCACTTCTCCACGCGTTGCCGGTCGGCCGCCGGGACGACGTCCCGTACGGGCAGGCCGTGGGGCCCCGCGCGGTGCACGACGGCGGAGCGGCCGATGGCGACCTGGACGAGCTCGGTGGCCATGGGGTGCTCGCTGCGGTACGTCCAGGCGGTGTTCGCGCCCCGGGCCGCGCGTCCCTGCGGCCGTCCGTTGGCGACGACCGTCAGATCGCCGGGGGCGGTGACGTGGAAGGTGAAGCGGGCCTTGTCGGAGGGGTGGTCGTTGCAGGGGAAGACCCGGTGCCCCGCGTCGGCCTGATTGGCCATGACCAGCCCGTCCTTCGTACGGATCCAGCCGCCGTCCTTGGGGTTGCGCGGATCGCTGGTGTGGCGGACGACGACGGTGAACAGGCCCTCGGCCGGCAGCGCGACGGACGGGGTGACGACGAGGTCCTCCTTGGCGGAGGCGAACTGGGCGGGCAGGCCGTTGACCGTCACCGAGCGGACCGTGCCGCCCGAGAAGTCGAGGTTGAAGTGGTCCAGGCCGTTGGTGGCCCGTGCCGCGATCGTGGTGACGGCGTCGAGCGGCCGGCTGTTGGCGTGGTAGTCAAACTTGATGTCGTAAGCGGCCACGTCGTAGCCGGGGTTGCCGAGGTCCGGGAAGAGCCGGTCACCGATGCCCTGGGGGGCCGCGGAGGGCGGGGCGGCGGCGCCGACGAGGAGGGCCGTGACGGTGGCGAGGGCGGCGCGGCGGCGCACGGTCCGCCAGGGGATCAGGGCGGGTTTCCCGGGTGACTGCGGCATGCGTCCATCGCTATCAGCGCGGGGGCCCCGCGCAGTGGCGGCACGGCGCCGCCCCACCCGTACGAGCGTGCCCGGAAGGCTGTACGAGCGGCTCCCCGCCCGGGGGAGAAACCCGTCACTCCGGTCCCGGCCGCCTCCCGCTGCCGACCCGACCCGCCCTGCTAGAGGCGCGCCGTGGCCACCGGCCGGCCGGCCCGCGCCACGTCGTAGACCCCCGGCACCCGCCGCATGGCGCGCATCAGCTCCGGCAGCCGGTCGGCGTCCGGCAGCTGGAGGGTGTAGGTGTGGCGCACGCGCTGCTCGTGGGGCGGCTCGACGGCCGCCGAGATGACCGCCGCCCCTTCGGCCGCGATGGCCTCCGTGAGGTCGGCCAGGAGGTGCGGCCTGCTGAACGATTCGGCGCGCAGGGTGACGCGGTAGCCGCAGGCACCGCCTCCCTCGGCGCTGCTCCAGCGGACGCCGACGGGCTCCCGGCCGGAGGTGACCATGCGGTGCACCGCCGGGCACTGCGCCCGGTGGACCGTGACCGCGCCGCCGCGTACGGCGAAGCCGGTGACCTCGTCGGGCGGCACGGGCGTACAGCAGCCGGCCAGCCGGACGCTCGCGGCCGCCAGGTCCGCCCCGTCGGCCGTGACGGCGACGGGCCACCGCGCGGCCGGCGCGGTGGCCCGGGGCGGCGGGCAGGGGCGGCCCGGAGCGAGGGGCACGGGCGGGGCCGCCTCGGCCGCGGGATGGGTGGCCAGCCAGCGCTCGATGGCGATCCGCGCGGCGGGCGTACGGGCGTGCTCCAGCCAGTCCGGGGAGGGCCCGGAGGCGCTGTCGCGGGACATCAGCAGCTGCAGGGTGTCGCCGTCGCGCAGCACGGTGCTGAGGGTGACGAGGCGGCCGTTGACGCGGGCGCCGATGCAGCTGTGCCCGCCGTCGCCGTGCTGGGCGTAGGCGGCGTCGACGCAGCTCGACCCGGCGGGCAGGCCGATGGTGCCGCCGTCGGCGCGGAAGACGGTGATCTCGCGGTCCAGGGCGAGCTCGTCGCGGAGCGAGGTCCAGAAGGTGTCGGGGTCGGGCGTGGCCTGCTGCCACTGCAGGAGGCGGGAGAGCCAGCCGGGCCGGGTGGGGTCGACGCGCTCGCCGTCCGTGGCGTCGGGCGTCTCCGGGGCCGCGTACGGATTCCCCAGGGCGACGACGCCGGCTTCGGCGACCCTGTGCATCTGGTGGGTGCGGATGAGGACTTGCGCGGCCTCCCCGCCGGGGCACGCCACCGCCGTGTGCAGCGACTGGTAGAGGTTGAACTTCGGGGTCGCGATGAAGTCCTTGAACTCCGAGATGAACGGCGTGAAGCAGGTGTGCAGCTCGCCGAGGACGCCGTAGCAGTCCGCGTCCTCCGCGACCAGCACGAGCAGCCTGCCGAGGTCCGAGCCCGTCACCTCGGCCCGCCTGAGGCGCACCCGGTGCACGGAGACGAAGTGTCGCTGCTTGACGAGGACGTCGGCCGCGATGTCCGCCTCGCGCAGGACCGCGCGCACCCGCTCCGCCGTCGCCTCCAGGGTCGCGAGGCCGTCGGCGTGCCCGAGGACGAACTCGCGGGTGCGGGCGTACTCCTCGGGGTGGAGGATCGCGAAGACGAGGTCTTCCAGCTCCGTCTTGAGGGCCTGGACGCCGAGCCGTTCGGCGAGGGGGATCAGCACGTCCCGGGTGACCTTGGCGATGCGGGCCTGTTTGTCGGGGCGCATCACGCCGAGCGTGCGCATGTTGTGCAGCCGGTCGGCGAGCTTGATGGACATGACGCGGACGTCGTTGCCGGTGGCCACGAGCATCTTGCGGAAGGTCTCCGGCTCGGCGGCGGCGCCGTAGTCGACCTTCTCCAGTTTGGTGACGCCGTCGACCAGGAAGCGGACCTCCTCGCCGAACTGCCCGCGCACCTGGTCCAGCGTCACCTCGGTGTCCTCGACGGTGTCGTGGAGGAGGGAGGCGGTCAGGGTCGTCGTCTCGGCGCCCAGCTCGGCCAGGATGAGGGTGACGGCGAGCGGGTGGGTGATGTACGGCTCGCCGCTCTTGCGGGTCTGGCCGCGGTGGGAGGACTCCGCGAGCAGATAGGCCCGCCGCAGGATGTCGAGGTCCGCGCCCGGGTGATGGGCGCGGTGCACCTTGGCGACGTGGTCGATGGCGTCCGGCAGCCTGCCGCGCGAGCCCGACCCGCCGAGGGCCGCCCGCCCCAGCCGTCTCAGGTCGAGGCGGGCGCGGCCGCGCCAGCGGCCTGGAACACCTTCGGGCGTGGCGTCCGTGCTCATGGGGGGGCACCTCCGGCAGCGTCGACCGGCGGTCGGCTGCGCGCCTCCGTACCGGTGCTTGATGCTACCGAGCCCATCACGCGCTGCTCACCCGCTCTCGCCCAGAGTGAAACGGATCACCCATTCGAGCGAGCCACGCCGCACGGAGTCCGGCGGACGGGGCGGAAAAGAGGTAGTGGCGTCCTCAGGCGAACGCCGTGGCCAGCCAGGACGGGTCGAAGGTGCCCTCCGCGACGATCACGGCGGGGCCGGTCATCTCGACCGTGCCGTCCGGCGCCTCGCTGATCACCAGGCGGCCGCCGGGGACGTCCACGGTGTACGTGACGGGGAGGCCGGTGACGGCGGGGTCGAGGCCGTCCCGGCGGGCGGTCGCGACCATCACCGCGCAGGCGCCCGTGCCGCAGGAACGGGTCTCGCCGGAGCCGCGCTCGTGGACGCGCATGGCGACGTGCCGCGGGCCGCGGTCGGCCACGAACTCGACGTTGGCGCCGTCCGGGTAGGCACCGGCGGGGGCGACCTCCGGGGCGGTGTACAGGTCGCCGGCGTCGTCGAGGTGGCCGACGAAGGTGACGGCGTGCGGGTTGCCCATGTTCACGTTGCGCGCGGGGCGGCTGCGGCCGCCGACGGTGACGGTCACCTCGCCCTCGGGGAGCACGGCCCGCCCCATGCCGACGGTGATCCCGCCGGGCGTGCCGTCGGGGCCGTCCTTGGCGATGTGGGCCTGCCGGATGCCGGCGCGGGTCGCGACGGCCAGGTCGCCGGCCTCGGCGAGGCCCGCGTGGCGGAGGTAGCGGGCGAAGACCCGGACGCCGTTGCCGCACATCTCGGCGATGCTGCCGTCGCTGTTGCGGTAGTCCATGAACCACTCGGCCTCGCCGGCCATGGCGCGCGCCTCGGGGTGGGCCGCGGACCGGACGACCCGGAGCACTCCGTCGGCGCCGATGCCCGCGCGGCGGTCGCACAGACGGGCGACGGCGGCCGGCGACAGCTCGATGCGGCCGTCGTAGTCCGGGATGATCACGAAGTCGTTCTCGGTGCCGTGGCCCTTGAGGAAGGCGATCTGTGTGGTGCTCACGGTTCGATGGTACGGGGACCGGCCGGCCGTCTCCCCGGAGAGGCCCCCGGCCCGCCTCACCGCTGCGGGCCCGCTCAGCGCAGCCGCGCCACGCGCCATACGGCGAGGACGACGGCGAGGGCGACGACGAGGGCGTACGTGGCGGCGTACCGCCAGTCCGGGCGGCCTCCGGAACCGGGGGCCGGCATGCCGGGCCAGGTGTAGCCGACCCGGCGGGCGGCCATCACCCCCCAGCCCGCGGCGCAGCAGCTGATGAGGAGGCCGAGCATGGCGACGACCGGTCCGCCGTCGCCGAACTCGAAGGCGAGCGGGAAGGCGAACATCAGGGAGCCGACGGCGGCGAGCCCGACGATCGGGGCCAGCTGCCAGATGCGCAGCCTGCGCTGCGGGCGCAGTTCCCGGAACGACGCGGGCGCGGCGCTGGCGGCACCGGCCTCGACGGCCCCCTCGGTGTCCTCGGGACCGTCCGGGCTCAGCGCCTCCGGCTCTCCCCCGGCCACCGCTGGGAGGTGCCCCCTCCGCGGCGGCTGTTGCGGTCTGTCGCGAGGGCCGGCCTCCATCGCCACGCGCCCTCCTACCCGGACTTCACGGCTCGATCGAAGCTTGATGATGGCACGCCCGCGCAGGCCGGAATGGCGCGCGTAGCGTCCCGATGCCATCACGTGATCAGGCTGTGACCGCCCGTTCGAGCAACGCCAGCGCGAGACCGGGCAGTTCCGCCCTGCGGTCGGCCGCCCCGCTCAGCCAGTGGACCCGGCTGTCCTTGCGGAACCACGAGTCCTGGCGGCGGGCGAACCGCTTGGTGGCCCGTACGGTCTCGGCGCGCGCCTCGTCCTCGGTGCACTCCCCCGCCAGGAAGGCGAGCACCTGCTGGTAGCCGAGGGCGCGGGAGGCGGTGCGGCCCTCGCGCAGGCCCTGCCGCTCCAGGTCGCGCACCTCGTCGACGAGTCCCGCCTCCCACATGCGGTCCACGCGCAGGGTGATCCGCTCGTCCAGCTCGGGGCGCTCGACGTCGACGCCGATCTGCAGGGCGTCGTAGACGGGCTCCTCGCCCGGCAGGTTCGCGGTGAAGGGCCGGCCGGTGATCTCGATGACCTCCAGGGCGCGCACGATGCGGCGGCCGTTGCCGGGCAGGATGGCGCGGGCGGCGGCCGGGTCGGCGGCGGCGAGGCGGGCGTGCAAGGCGCCGGGGCCCCGCTCGGCCAGCTCCTCCTCCAGGCGGGCGCGGACGGCCGGGTCGGTGCCGGGGAAGTCCAGGGCGTCGATGGTGCCCTTGATGTAGAGGCCGGAGCCGCCGACGAGCACGGGGGTGCGGCCCTCGGCCAGGAGCCGGTCGATCTCCGCACGGGCCAGCCGCTGGTACTCGGCGACGCTCGCGGTCTCGGTCACGTCCCAGATGTCGAGGAGGCGGTGGGGCACGCCCTGCCGCTCCTCCTGGGTCAGCTTGGCGGTGCCGATGTCCATGCCCCGGTACAGCTGCATGGAGTCGGCGTTGACGACCTCGCCGCCCAAGTGCTGGGCGAGGGCGACGCCGAGGTCGGACTTGCCGGCCGCCGTGGGGCCCACGACGGCGATGACCCGCGGGGCGGGAACTGCGTTTTTCACCGGGTTTTTCACCGCATCAGTCTCGCAAACCCCGGCCGCACCCCACGAACGAGCGACGTGACGCGGCGCTGCCGGGTTCGTTGCCTGTTGCGAGGTCCCGGCGGCC
Source organism: Streptomyces sp. XH2 (assembly GCF_049725035.1). NCBI lineage: Bacteria > Bacillati > Actinomycetota > Actinomycetes > Kitasatosporales > Streptomycetaceae > Streptomyces > Streptomyces sp. XH2. Next base: position 337,301 of record NZ_JBMMMZ010000010.1, read on the forward strand.
GGTTTCACGGGCCGGAGGCAGCTGTTCCACGGATCGGCGCCCCGGCGCGGACCGGGCGGCGCGGGGTTTCGCTCACACCAGTAAGGTAATGGAGTAGATATGGGCGTGTTTTCAAGGTTTCGCCGCAAGTCGTCCGAGGCGTCAACCGAAGAGGCGGCAACGGCCACTCTGACGGCGGAATCGGAGTCGGCCGAGGCTGCCGCGGAGGAGACCGAGGCGGCCGCCTCGGAGTCCGGCGAGACCGAGGCCGAGGCTCAGGCCGGCGAGGGGGTCGAGATCCCCAAGCAGCAGTCGGCGGAGAAGGCCGCGGACAGCGAGGCCGGTGAGGGCGCCCGTAAGTAGCTCTTGAACCAGAAAGACGAGGGAAGGCGCCATGGGCCTGTTGGATACTCTCAAGGCCAAGCTCGCCCCTGCGAAGGACAAGATCGGCGACCTCGCGCAGCAGCATGGGGACAAGATCGAGCACGGGCTGGAGAAGGCCGCCAAGGTGGTCGACGAGAAGACCAAGGGCAAGTACCACAGCCAGATCCGGACGGGCACCGGCAAGGCCAAGGACGCCATCGAGCGGCTCGCCGAGAAGGAGCACGGCAAGGACGGCGGTTCCTCCGGCGGCCACACCTCCTGAGGGCCGCCGGGCGGTATCGGCCCACTGACCTCGTCGGCGGCGGGGCGCGGAGCATCGGCTCCGCGCCCCGTCGCTGTGTCCGGGGTACGCCGTCGCGGCGACCTCCTGTCCAGGGTCCACCGGGGAGGTGCGGTCACGAGCCGGGAGCCCCTCACGAGGAAGCCCTTGAAGGCCCTGTACGGCCCTCTCACCGCCGTTCGGCGCGAAGGAGCCCCGGGGGATCCGGTCTCTCCCGCGGGCCCGTCAGGGCGGCCTGAGGCCCTCAGAACCGGCGCGCCGGGCCTACGACCACGTCGCCACGAAGTACCCCACTCCGTAGGGCGCCTCGTCGTACAGCAGCTGTCCCTTGAGCCCCGCGCCCTCGCCGGCCCCGGCGAGCACCTGCCACGGGGCGCGGCCCGCCGCCCTCAGCTCCTGGGCGAGGGCGGCGTCGAGCGCGGTCAAGGCCGCGGTGTCGGCGGCGCCCAGCGCCCGTGCCGCCTCCGCGTCGAAGGCGGCGGCCCGCTCGTCGAGGTAGCCCGGCGCCTTGAGCGTCCGGCAGGCGCTGCCGTCGCCCATCACCAGCAGGGCGGTCCGGCCGTCGCCCCCGGCCAGCTCACGGCCGGCCGCGAGGCAGCGCTCGGGATCCAGCGGCTCCCCGACGCCCAGGCCCTCGACGGGCGCGACCGCCCAGCGCGTACGGTCCAGCAGCCAGGCGGCGACCGCCAGGGACTGCGGGAGCTCCCGTTCTTCCGCGGGCGCGCCCTGCCCCAGGCGGACGTCGAGGTCGACGCCGAGGCCGCGGAACGAGCCGCGCGCACCCTGCGGGTGCGGCCCCCGGCCGTCCAGGGGCGCGGGGCCGAGGACGACGAGGCGGTCGGGCCGGGCGGCGGCGAGGACCCCCACCGCGTCCAGGCATGCGGCCCGCAGGCCGTCCAGCTCGGGGGCGGCCCCGGCGGCGACCTCCGGGACGAGCAGCGGCGGGCAGGGGCATACGGCAGCGGCGACGAGCATGGCGGGAACGATACGCCCGCCGTGCCGCCCGCGCAGGCGCGGCCCGGGTGGCCCGGGCCGCGGTTCTGCGGGCGGGGGCGTCAGCCGCAGCTGTCGCCGCAGCCGGCGGCGGCCGGGGCCGGGGACGGCGCCGGGGCGCCGATGGTCGGGATGCCCAGCATCACGCCGGCCGGCTTGGCGGCGGCAGCGGCGTTGCGCTTCTCCCACGCGTCGCCCGCGCGCGTGCGGCGCACGGCCTTGGCGGCGCCCTCGGCGAGGAGGTGGTGCGGGGCGGCGTAGGTGATCTCGACGGTCACCACGTCGCCCGGGCGGACGTCCTCGTCCGGCTTGGTGAAGTGCACCAGGCGGTTGTCGGGGGCGCGGCCCGAGAGGCGCTGCGTGGCGTCGTCCTTGCGGCCCTCGCCCTCGGCGACCATGACGTCCAGGACGCGGCCGACCTGCTTCTTGTTCTCCTCCCAGGAGATCTCCTCCTGGAGGGCGACCAGGCGCTCGTAGCGCGCCTGCACGACCTCCTTGGGGATCTGCCCGTCCATGGTGGCCGCCGGGGTGCCGGGGCGCTTGGAGTACTGGAAGGTGAAGGCGTTCGCGAAGCGGGCCTCGCGGACCACGTGCATCGTCTGCTCGAAGTCCTCCTCGGTCTCGCCGGGGAAGCCCACGATGATGTCGGTGGAGATGGCGGCGTCCGGCATGGCGGCGCGCACCTTCTCGATGATGCCCAGGAAGCGCTCCTGGCGGTACGAGCGGCGCATCGCCTTGAGGACGGTGTCCGAGCCGGACTGCAGCGGCATGTGGAGCTGGTGCATCACGTTCGGCGTCTCGGCCATGGCGGCGATCACGTCGTCGGTGAAGTCGCGCGGGTGCGGGGAGGTGAAGCGGACGCGCTCCAGGCCCTCGATCTCGCCGCAGGCGCGCAGCAGCTTGGAGAACGCCTCGCGGTCGCCGATGTCGGAGCCGTACGCGTTGACGTTCTGGCCGAGCAGGGTGATCTCGCTGACGCCCTCGGCGACGAGCGCCTCGATCTCGGCGAGGATGTCGCCCGTGCGGCGGTCCTTCTCCTTGCCGCGCAGCGCCGGGACGATGCAGAACGTGCAGGTGTTGTTGCAGCCGACGGAGATGGACACCCACGCCGCGTAGGCGCTCTCGCGCCGCGTCGGCAGCGTCGAGGGGAACGCCTCCAGGGACTCGGCGATCTCGACCTGGGCCTCTTCCTGGACGCGGGCGCGCTCCAGCAGCACCGGCAGCTTGCCGATGTTGTGCGTGCCGAAGACGACGTCGACCCAGGGGGCGCGCTTCACGATGGTGTCGCGGTCCTTCTGGGCGAGGCAGCCGCCGACGGCGATCTGCATGCCCGGCCGCTTCGTCTTCATGGGAGCCAGCCGGCCGAGGTTGCCGTAGAGCTTGTTGTCGGCGTTCTCCCGCACCGCGCAGGTGTTGAAGACGACGACGTCGGCGTCGCCCTCCGCGGTGCCCTCGGGGGCGCGGACGTAGCCCGCGTCCTCCAGCAGGCCGGACAGCCGCTCGGAGTCATGGACGTTCATCTGGCACCCGTAGGTGCGGATCTCGTAGCTTCGAGTAACGCCCACTTCGTCCACTGCCCCGGTCCGGTCACTGCTGCTGGTCATTCCTCAAGGGTAAAGGGGGCCCGGCGAAGCTCCGGACCACCGCCCGCGGGGGCGTCCCGGGGCGGTGTCCCGGCGCTCCGGGGCGTGCTCGGGGGTCAAGAGCCCTTGGGGCTCGTGCTCGGGGCTTCAAGAGCTCCCGGGGCTGAGGAGGAGCTTGCCCGTGGAGCGGCGCTGCTGGAGATCGCGGTGGGCCCGGGCCGCCTCCTCCAGCCGGTAGGTCCCGCCGACGGAGACGTCGATCTCGCCGTCGCGCAGCCAGCCGAACAGCTCCGCCGAGCGCTCCAGGAGTTCGGCCGGGTCGGTCGCGTGGTCGTTGAGCGTCGGACGGGTGAGGAAGAGCGAGCCGTGGGAGGCGAGCAGGCGCGGGTCGAACGCGGGCACGGGGCCCGAGGCCTCGCCGAAGAGGACGAACGTGCCCCGCGGGCGGAGCGCTCTCAGCCCCGCCTCGAAGGTGTCGCGGCCCACGCCGTCGTAGACGACGTCGACACCGCGTCCGCCGGTCAGGTCGCGTACCTGCCCGTCGATGCCGGCGTCTCCGGCGGTCACCAGGGTCTGCCAGGCGCCCAGCGCCCGCACGGCCTCGGCCTTCGCCGGCGTGGAGACGGTGGCGATGACCTTGACGCCGTTGCGGGTGAGCAGCCGGGTCAGGAGGCGGCCGACGCCTCCGGCTGCCGCGTGGACCAGGGCCGTCCCGCCTTCGCCCACGGGGTGGGTGGAGGTCGTGAGGTAGTGGGCGGTCAGTCCCTGGAGCAGCAGAGCCGCCGCGTCCCGGTCCGTGATGTCCGCCGGCAGGGGGACGGCGGCCCGCACGGGCACCACGACCTGCTCGGCGTAGCCGGCGGGGGCCGTGCACCAGGCGATGCGGTCGCCCGGCGCGAGGGAGGTCACTCCCTCGCCCACGGCCGTCACCGTGCCCGCGCCCTCGGAGCCGGGTGTGAAGGGCGGGGACGGCTTCCCCCGGCCCTCGCGCTCGTAGACGTCCTTGAAGTTGACGCCGATGGCCGAGGGACGGGCCAGCACCTCTCCGGGGCCGGGCGCCGGGGCGGGCAGTTCGGCGACGGTGAGGACCTCGGGGCCTCCGTACTGGGTGACGACGATGGCGCGCATGGTTCCTTCCCGGGCGGTGCGAGGGGTGTGGCGGTGCGAGGGGTGTGGCGGTGCGAGGGGTGTGGCGGTGCGAGGGGTGTGGCGGTGTGAAGGGTGTCGGGGGGTGCGGGGGTGTGAGGGGCGTGGGGGATGTCGCGGCATGAGAGGGGTGTCGCGGCATGAGGGGTGCGGGAGTCAGGGACGGGTGGCGTGCGCGGCGCGGGCGCGGGAGGGCAGGGCCGCGGGTACGGCCATGACGACGACCAGGAACCCGAGGGCGACGAGGCCGAGGCAGATCCGTAGCCCCGCCGGCCCGGGGGAGCCGTCGAGCAGGACGCCGAACAGAGCGATCGCCACGGCACCGCCGACCTGGCGCAGGGCGTTGAGCGCGCCGGAAGCCAGGCCCGACCGGTCGGCGGGCACTGCGCTCAGGACCACGGCGGGCAGGCTCGGCCCCATCAGTCCCGCGCCGAGCCCGAGCAGGGCACTGCCGCAGAAGAAGATCCACCAGCCGGGGTGTCCGCCGAGCGGCAGGAGCGCGCAGGCGCCGGCCGCGGCGGCCAGTGCACCGCCGGTCAGCAGCGGGCGCGGGCCGGTGCGGGTGACCGCCCGGGCCAGGACGAAGGAGGCGAAGGCCCACAGCGCCGCGAAGGGCACGAAGGACAGCCCCGCGCCGAGCGCGTCGAGGCCCCAGGCGCTCTGCAGCCGCAGCGAGAGGGCGAACTGTGCGCCGTAGGCTCCGAACTGGAACAGCGCGCCGATGGCCAGGCCGCAGGCGAACCGTGGCCGGGCGAGCAGGCCGAGGGGAAGCACGGGTGCCGCCGCACGGCGCTCGACGGCGACGAACGCCGCGGCCGAGGCGAGGGTGACCGCCAGCAGCACGCCCGTCACGATGTCGGTCCAGCCCCGGGCCCCGCCCTCGATGAGCGCGCCGATGCCGCAGCCGACGACCATGACGGCCAGTGTCTGCCCGGCGGGGTCGAGAGCCGCTTCGCGGGTGGCGGAACGCGGCACCTGCAGCCTGGTCAGCCCCCAGGCCAGCAGTCCGACAGGCACGTTGATCAGAAAGATCGAGCGCCACCCGACGGCCGTGGTCAGCACTCCGCCGAGCACGGGGCCGAAGACGAGGGCGAGGGAGCTGACCCCGCCCCAGACGGTGAGTGCCCGGGCCCGCCGGGCGGGGTCCGGGTACATGTGGGCGATCACTGCCAGGGAGGCGGGGAGCAGGCCGCCGGCGGTGACGCCCTGGAGCACCCGGGCGGTGACCAGGAAGCCCAGTCCGGGGCTCAGCGCGCAGGCCGCCGAGGTCACGACGAATCCCAGCAGCGAGACTTCGAACACCCGCCGGGCGCCCCAGCGGTCGCTGACGGCTCCGCCGCTGAGCAGGAAGGCGGCGAGGGTGATGGTGTAGCCGTTGATGAGCCACTCCAGGCCGGCCAGGCTTCCGGCGAGATCCTCCCGTACGGCGGGCAGCGCGACGTTGAGGGCGCTGCTGTCCATGAGGACCATGAAGAAGCCGAGACAGACGGCGAAGAGGGCGAGCGGACCGGTGGGCCGGGAGGCCGCATCCGCCGGATCCGCCCCGCCCTCCGCACCCGCCACGCCCGGGGGCACGCTCCCGGCGGCCGCGGCCTGGCGGGACGGGGAGCGGCCGGGCATGACACACCACCATGCTTCCTGGGACGTCTAAAGTGTTCGATGGAGGTCGATCACCATGAATGTAAGACCCGAGTCGAACACTTCGTCAACCCCCCTGCCCCGTCGGCCGGATGAAGGACGCGCCCAGTCGCAGCGGGCCCGGAACCTCTCGCACGTCCATCCCGACGACGTGACCTTGAGCGACGCGCTCACGGCCCTCGCCGATCCCGTGCGGCGCACGATCGTGAAGGAGCTGGCGGGCGGGCCCGACTGGACCCGGGCCTGCGGCACGTTCGACCTGCCGGTCACCAAGGCGACGCGCAGCCACCACTTCGCGGTGCTGCGCCAGGCCGGCGTGATCGAGCAGCGGGACGTGGGCTCGCGCCGCCTGAACAGGCTGCGCAGGGCGGAGTTCGACGCGGCCTTCCCCGGCCTGCTGGATCTGGTCCTGAGCGAGCGCCGAGCGGGCCCTGACGAGTCCTGAGCGATGAATTACGAAGACGGGCGCAGTAACGGGAAAAGACGGAAGGCGACTCTTTCATAACGGGACGCGGTCCAGCCATAAGCGCTGTTCCGTTTTACACAGGAGCCTGCAGCCGAAGGCAGTGCACGGATACTCGAATAATGGCCTCCATATCGGCTCCGAGTGCGCTGGAAATACCGGAAAATGCGCTGCTGACCGCTCGCTCCCGCAGGCGTAGAAATCCATCCGGACGACACGGCGCCGACCTCACGCCGGTGCCTCACCGCAGCCCGCCTTCCCGTTTCACCGTTGCCCTGCGTGCGCGCCCGTCGACCTTCCGTGAGCGACCATAAAACCGGCCGCCGACCCGGTTGTGAGTTTATCGTCGCCTCAGCCGAAAAGATGGAACTAAGGATTAGTTTCAATCTTCGAAACTGGGGTAATCAGGGGATTTTTGCGGTCATTACACACCCCTACACCCACTAATTGGACGAAATGTCCGTGCATGGGGCACATATTTTACGGAGCCTTGATAGAGGCGGCGAGCAGCCCGGGGGCAAGCTTGTTGTTCTACCGTCCATACGCGTTCCGTAATACTGCACTTAATGGGGGTGTTGTTGCAGTGGAAGGCATCATCGGCACTGAAACTGCCGAGCGAGAAATATGGTCCGAACAACGTCGGCGCATCGGCCTGCTGACCGAACGGGAATGCCAGGTATTCCTCCTGCTGGGGGCCGGCTATTCGAACCGCAGCATTTCCACACGTCTTCAGGTGACCGAAGGAACGGTCAAGGCCCACGTGGCACAGATTCTCGGCAAGCTCCGCGTCGAGTCCCGGCTCCAGGCGGGTCTGGTCTCCCTCACGCACCAGCTCTTCACCAAAAGTCCAATGGTCGCCGGCTACGAGGTCCGATAGAAATCTGCTGGGCGGCGGCCGGACGTTCCGTCCCGGCTTCCATCGAGACCGGGGGCCGGGATCAGCCATGCTCCGCGACGTCGATTCCCGCGGCCGTCGCCCCTGTTCGCCCTCCGGAAGGCACCGGAGGGCCGTTCCAGGAAAGTCCAGAAATGACAGACCCGGATCGATCCAGGAGAGCGCGTGTCCGTTACCGATGCCCATCCGCGGCAGGCGGGCCCGGCCGCCGGCGCGGCCCCCGACCCGAGGGAGACCATGAGGAGCCTGCCAGGGCTCCTCCAGGCCCCGCTCACCGTCTTCACGGGCAAACCCCTGGCCGGACAGGCCCCGTTCGGCTGGTCACCCACCTACCACCTGGCCGCTGCGGTCGCCGCGATGCTCGTGGGAGCCGCCATCGGTGCGACCGGATGGGCACTGGGGTCCTGGTTCCTGTTCCTGCTGCTGCCCGGCTGGGCCGTCACCCTGCACGGCATGCGGAACCTGCGCATGATGGTCTACCACCAGTGCTCCCACAAGAACATGTACCGCAAGCGCAGGCTCGACGCCGTCATCGGCCGGGCGACCTCCAGCCTGCTGATCATCCAGAACTTCGAGCGGTACAGCCGCGAGCACGTCAGCGACCACCACGCCGCTCACCACATGACCCTCCGGGACCCCACCGTCCAGGCGTTCCTCGTCAGCCTCGGCCTGCACCCCGGCATGACGCGACGTCAGATGTGGCGCCGCGTGCTGGCGAAGCTCGGCTCACCGCGCTTCCACCTCGCGTTCGCCGTCGCCCGGACCCGCTCCTTCTGGATCAAGTCGGCCACGAGCGAGAAGGCCACCTCCGTGGTGCTCTACGGTGCCGCGGCCGCCGCCACGATCGCGACGGGCACGTGGGACGCCCTGCTCGTCGTCTGGTTCGTCCCGCTGATCCCGCTGTTCCAGGTCAGCAACACGCTGCGCCTGTGCGTCAAGCACACCTTCCCCGTGGCCGGCACCGAAGTCCGGCGCGGCCGCGAGTACTTCGCCTCCCTGACCAACGCCATATTCATCGGTGAACCGGCGCCCGGCCGCTCTCTCCCCGCCGGACGGCGCACGCTGGCCTGGGCCCGCTGGACCCTGCGCATGGTGTTCGTCCACGCCCCTTCCCGCTACCTGGTCCTCACCGGCGACACCGTCGTCCACGACTACCACCACCGCGCGCCCTCCAGCCGCAGCTGGGCCGACTACCTCTTCGCCCGGCAGCAGGACGTCGACGCGGGGCACCCGGGCTGGCCCCCGTACCACGAGGTGTGGGGCCTGGTCCCGGCCATCAACTACGTCTTCGACTCCCTCGCGGCCGCCGACGCCGAGGAGTACGACGTCGCCCGGCTGCGCTCGGTCAGCAAGCGCGAGCTCTTCGCCGCCTTCGACGACTGATCCCCGCCCGGCCCGCGGCGCCACCATCCGTCCGGCATCGTCGCCCGCCCGAAGGCACACCCGAAGGCTTGAAGGCCCCCCGAAGGCACACCTGTAGGCCCACCCGAAGGCACACCCGAAGGAGCAGCATTCCCATGTCGCACAGCGAACGCCGCCTCGTCATCCTCGGAGTCGCCGCCAGCGACAGCCACGCCGTCGCCAATCACCTCATCGCCCACGCCCTGCGGGGCCTCGGCTTCGAGGTCGAGAACCTCGGCACCTGCACGCCCGTCGAGGAGTTCGCCCAGGCGTGCGAGCAGCACCCCGACGCGGAAGCCGTCATCATCGGCAGCCTCAACGGCCACGTCCACGAGGACCTGCGCGACCTGCCCGCCGCGCGCGAGGCCGGCCGCATCACCTGCCCCGTCATCGTCGGGGGCAACCTCTCCGTCGGCAGCAAGAAGGACCCCCGGGACCTGGAGCGCCTCCAGGCCCTGGGCGTCGACCGCATCCTCCAGGACCCGGCCCAGCTCCTTCCCGCACTCGACGAGCTGCGGGCGAGCCGGACGGCTGACCGGCGGCGCCTGCCCGTGGCGTCATGACGAAGATCAGCTACCTGCCGGGGCACTCCGGGAGTCCCGGCGCGGATGCCCTGCCGCCCCTCGCGGAGTCCGTCGACTACATCGCCTCCCTCGGCAAACCCACGGCCGCGCGCGTCCTCATGGACGCCCGCGACGCGGGCCGGGTGGCCATCCAGCCGCGCTGCGGCGTCGGCGGCCACGAGGAGATGAAGGCCCTCCTGCGCGAACTGGAGGAGCAGGCGGCCCCCGACATCCTCACCCTCACCATCGACTCGCACACCCGCCTCAAACGCTTCGAGCAGGCCCTGCGCTCCCTCAACCGGGCGCCCGCCGACCTCAACGGCTATCCCCTGGTCAGCCACGGCTACCTCCGCGGCCGGGAAGTCAACGAGTCCGTCGCCGCCCCGCTGGAGATACGCCACGGCTCGCCCGACGCCCGCATCCTCTTCGACGTCGCCGTCGCCTCCGGCATCACCTCCTTCGAGGGCGGCGGCATCTCGTACAACCTGCCGTACTCCAAGGCGGTCCCGCTCGCGGAGTCCCTCGCCGCGTGGCACGCCGTCGACGCGGTGTGCGGCGAACTCGCCGGCCTCGGCCTGACCGTCGACCGCGAGCTCTTCGGCACCCTGACCGCCGTGCTCGTCCCGCCCTCGATCAGCCTCGCGATCAGCGTCCTCGAAGCGGTGCTCGCCGCCCGCGCCGGAGTGCGCTGCATCTCCGTCTCGTACCCGCAGAGCGGCCACCTCGTCCAGGACGTCGCCGCGCTGCGGGCGATACCCGTCCTCGCCCGCACCTACCTGCCTCCCGGGGTGGACGTGCACGCCGTTCTCCACGAATTCATGGGCGTCTTCCCCAAGAAGCGCGGCAACGCGGAGGACCTGATCTTCTACGGGGCGCTCGTCGCCCGGCTCGGCGGGGCCTCCAAGCTCATCACCAAGACCTATCAGGAAGCGTTCGGCATCCCCGACACCCGCGCGAACGTCGAGGGGCTGCGGCTGGCCGACCGCGCCAACTCACCACTCCTGGACTTCGTCAAGGCCGACGAGGAACGCGTCGCCGACGAGCTCTCCTGGATCGTCGACGAGGTCGCCGACATCGTCGAACCCGTCCTCGCCGCGCCCGACACCATGACCGCGATAGTCGACGCGTTCGCGGCGGGCCGCCTGGACATTCCCTTCAGCGCCAGCCGCTACGCCAAGTCCGAGATCATCCCCAAGCGCGACGCCGAGGGCGCCATCCGCTATCTGTCCACGGGATCCCTGCCGTTCGGTGACCGCACCCGGCGGCACAACAGCGACCTCCTCAAGGGCGCCGACCTCAAGGGCTCCGGCAGTACGGGCCCCGTCATCGGCTCCCTGCTGACCGGCCTCACCGACGACATCAACTACTTCCCCGCCCTCTTCCGGGAACTGCAGAAGGAAACGCAGAAAGAGGACGCCGAGTGACCGTCACCGGCTGAGCCGCGCCGACTTCTCACGATTCGCTTCAGCTAGGAGAGCTGGCATGTCACCCATATCAACTACGTCAATTACGTCCACTACATCCACTACGTCCACTACGTCTATGGAAGCGGAAACCATACGCATCTGCATTGTCGGTGCCGGGCCGAGGGGGACCGTGGCCCTGGAACGCATCTGCGCCAATGCCCCTGAAATCGCGGGGGGCAAACAGGTGGACGTGCATGTCGTCGATCCCCATCCGGCGGGAGGCGGGCGGGTGTGGCAGCTCGGCCAGTCGCGCCGGCTGCTGATGAACACCGTCGCCGGCGACGTGACCGTGTTCACGGACGACACCGTTACCTGCGAGGGCCCGCTGACGTACGGGCCCACCCAGTACCAGTGGGCGCGCATGGTCGCCGCGGGTGAGGTCACCGATGTGACCGAGGAGGCGAAGGCCGAGGCCGCGGTGATGGAACCGTGGTCGTACGCCTCACGGGCGTTTCAGGGGGAATACCTCGGCTGGGCCTTCGCCCACATCGTGCGCAACGCGCCGTCCGGAGTCCGGATCCAGGTGCACCGGACGCGGGCGACTTCGCTCACCGAGTCCGCGGACGGCGTGCAGCAGGTGTCACTGGAAGGACGGGACCTGCCGCTGGCGGTCGACGCGGTGATCCTCGCGCAGGGGCACTACGACGTCGAGCCCACGGAAAGGCAGCGCGATCTCGCCGGTTTCGCCTCCCGCCACGGTCTGCACTACGTGCCGCCGAGCAGCCCGGCGGAGGCGGACCTGGCGCCGGTCGGCGCGGGGCAGTCCGTCGCCCTGCGGGGACTCGGGCTGAATTTCTACGACTACATGGCTTTGCTCACCGAGGGCAGGGGCGGGCGCTTCGTCACCGGTTCCGACGGCCGGCTGACTTATCTGCCGAGCGGCAACGAGCCGGTCATCCACGCCGGTTCGGGGCGCGGTGTGCCGTACCGCGCGCGGGCGGAGATCCGTCAGGAGATCGTGCCCCGCTACCAGGCGACGTTCCTGTCCGCCGGCGAGATCGCCCGGCTGAGGGGCCCGGCGGGCACCGGCCGCACCGACTTCATGCGCGACCTGTTCCCCCTCGTGGCGAAGGAGGTCGCCTGGAACTACTACAAGGTGCTGCTGCAGGCCGACGACCCGGCCGGGCACGCCCGGCTGCTGGCCGAGTACCCGCGGCACGCCTGGGGCTCCCCCGGGATGGAGGCGCTCCTGAGTGACCTGGTGCCCGACCCGGAGCTGCGCTGGAACTGGGAGGCGCTCGACCGTCCGGCGGACCGGCGTGAGTTCGCCGGCTCCGCCGACTACCGCGCGTGGATCCTCGGCGTCCTCGACGAGGATCTGCGTCACTCGGATCTGGGCCCGGCCGCCAGCGCCGTCAAGGCCGCCGCCGCGGTCATGCGTGACCTGCGCGACGAGGTGCGGCAGGTCATCTCGCACCGGGGCCTGAGCGGTGCCTCCTACCGGGACCACATCGACGGCTGGTTCAGCGGCTTGAACAACTACGCCGCCAGCGGGCCGCCGGCCACGCGCGTCCGGCAGCTCCGCGCCCTGGTCGAGGCCGGGGTCGTCCAGGTGCTCGGCCCGCGCATGAGGGTGACGGCCGACGAGGAGTCCGGCGCCTTCTTCGTCGGCTCGCCCCAGGTGCCGGGCGCGCCGGTTCGTGTGACGGCGCTCGTCGAGGCTCACCTGCCGACGACCGACGTGCGCCGGGCCACGGACCCGCTGCTGGCGTCGCTGCGCGCCGCGGGCGGATGCCGGGCCCACTTCATCCCCGACGCGGGAGGCTCCGGCTACGAGACGGGCGGTCTGGACGTCACGGACGTGACCTTCCAGGTCATCGACGGCCGGGGCGTTCCCCACCCGGCCCGTTTCTCCTACGGGCCTCCGGTGGAGTCGGTGCAGTGGGTCACCGCGATCGGCGCCCGGCCGCACGTCAACTCCCGCACGCTGCTCCAGGGCGACTCCATCGCCCGGTCCTGCCTCAAGCAGGGCATGAGCCGGCTCGCCGGGGCCGCGGGCTCCGCGGGGCGGGACGCGGAGCTGACGGCGCCCGTGCGCTGACGAGGCCGCCGGACGGGCGGGATGAGAAGCGGGGGCGGGCCCGGGGAAGGATTCCCCGGGCCC
>NZ_JBMMMZ010000010.1:350205-393490 GCF_049725035.1 Streptomyces sp. XH2
GGGGGGTCGGGGGGGGGGGGGGCGCGGGGGGCGCGCGCCCCGCCCCCCCGCCCCCATTGCCGGCTGGTCAGTTCTGCCCCGGTCCGCTGTCGTGAGCCTCGTGGACCTCATGGACCGCCTTCATCAGCGCGATGCCGGCCGGAGCGCCGGCGTAAGCGGCGCATTGCAGGGCCACTTCGGCCATTTCCTCGACGGAACATCCGTTGCGCAGCGCGCCGTGGATGTTGAGGCGCAGTTCTTCGGGCCGGTTCAAGGCGGTGAGGAGGGCGAGGTTGAGGAGGCTGCGTGTCCGGCGGTCCAGACCCTCGCGCGCCCAGACAGAGCCCCAGGGGTACGTGGTGATCAGGTCGAGCAGGGGCTTCGCCGGAGGCCAGTCACTCAGCAGGGAGTTGACGTGCTCGTCGCCCAGCACTTCCCTGCGGATACGGTCGCCTTCCGCGTACCGTTCGGACATAGACGGCTCGGGCATGGACGGCTCGGGCATGGACGGCTCAGGCATGGGTGGGCCAGGACTGGATGACTCAAGCATGGAAGGCCCGGTCATTCCGCCGCGGAAGGCGCGGGCTCGGATACAGGGGCGACGGTAGGAAGGTCCGTGGACATCTCACCGCCGATCGCCCAGTTCTCCTTCGGGACGTCGCGGATGATGACGTAGATGCGTTCGCGCGTGCTCCCGCAGGCGCGCTGGAAGGCGTCGGTGAGTTCACGTGCCAGGGCGGCCTTGTCCGTCTCGGACCGGCCGTGCCACATGTCGACGGAGATGACGGGCATGCAAATCCCTTCCCAGGGAGGTTCCGACGAAGGCGATCGCCTTCGTTTCTACCCTCGGAGCAGGGGGGCCGGATATCCGACTTTGGTACAAGAACCGGCGGCGGAACCGGCGGAAGTGGCGTTGGCGGAAGTGGCGGAAGCATGTGTCCCGCCGTCCGCGGTGCGGTACGCGCGGCGGTATTCGCTGGGGGGAATGCCGACGCTGCGGGCGAAGTGGAGCCGGAGGTTGCCGGCGCCGCCCAGGCCGCACTGCTCCGCGATCTTGTCCATCGGCTGGTCGGTGGTCTCCAGCAGTTCCTTGGCGCGTGAGATGCGCTGGGCCTGGAGCCACTGGAGGGGGGTGGTGCCCGTCGCCCGGTGGAAGCGCCGCACCAGCGTCCGTACGCTCGTGCCGGCCTGCCGGGCCAGCTGGGGGGTGGTGAGGGGCTGGTGGAGGCGCTCGGCGGCCCAGTGCAGCAACGGGGCCAGCCCGCTGTCGGTCTCCGTCGGCGGCACGGGCGTCTCGATGTACTGGGCCTGCCCGCCGGGCCGGTGGGCGGGGACGACCAGATGGCGGGCGACCGAGCCGGCCACCCGGGACCCCAGGTCCTTGCGCAGCACGTGCAGGCACAGGTCGATGCCGGCGGTGCTCCCGGCGCTGGTGAGGATGTCGCCGTCGTCGATGTAGAGGACGGTGGGGTCGACGTCCACCTCGGGGTAGCGCTCGGCCAGGAGCGGGGCGTGCTGCCAGTGCGTGGCGGCCCGGCGCCCGTCGAGCAGCCCGGCCGCCGCCAGGACGAAGGCCCCCGAGCACAAGGAGACGATGCGCGCGCCGCGGTCGTGGGCTTCCCTGATGGCCTCCAGGAGCCGCGCCGGCGGGTCTCCGCGGACGTCCGCGCTGGCGGGGACGATGACGGTGTCGGCTTCGACCAGTTCGCGGTAGCCGTGCGGGGTGTGCGTGGTGAACCACTGCCGGGCCGGGACGGCTTCGCCCTCCGTGAGGTTGCAGAGCCGGAAGTCGTACCAGGGGACGTCGGGATCGGGATGCGGCGTGCCGAACACGTGGCAGGGCACCGCCAGTTCGAGGATCGGCATGCCGTCGGTGACCGCCACGGCCACGGAACCGGGACCGCCGGGCTGCTGCGTCATGGCAGCAATCTAACGGCTCATGGCAGATCTGCCACTCGATGGGGCGGTCATGGGCGCCGATAGTGGAAAGCGCCTCCTTTTCGGACAACGGAGAGACGACGGATACGTCCATGACCTCAACTCCCGAAACCAAGCCGGTGGATGCGGCCACCGCAGCCGCTCCCGCACCGGCGGATCCCCGGCGCTGGCTGGTGCTGACCGTCGCGTCGGCCGCCCAGTTCCTCGCGATCCTCGACCTGTTCGCCGTCACCGTGGCGTTCCCCGCCCTGGAGAAGTCGTTCCCGCAGGCCTCGCTCGCCTCCATGTCGTGGGTGCTGAACGGCTACACGATCGTCCTCGCGGCGCTCCTCATCCCCGCCGGGCGCCTCGCGGACGAGACGAGCCGCAAGGGCAGCTTCCTGATCGGCATGGTCCTCTTCGGCCTCTCCTCGGTCGGCTGTGCCCTCGCCCCCAGCCTCACCGTGCTGATCATCGCCCGTGTGGTGCAGGCGGTGGCCGCCGCCGTCCTCGTGCCCACCTCCCTGGGGCTGGCCCTGCCGGCCTTCCCCGAGCACGAGCGCTCCACGGCCATCGGCATCTGGACGGCGGTCGCGGCCGTCGCCGCGGGCAGCGGCCCCGTTCTGGGCGGCCTGCTGGTGGAGATCAGCTGGCGGTGGATCTTCCTGATCAACATCCCCATCTGCGCCGTGGCCGTCCTGGCCGGAGCACGCCTGCTGCCCAAGGTCCCCCGCAAGGCGTCACAGGGTCTGGACCTCCTCGGGTCGGCGCTGATCCTGCTCGCCTCCGGTGCGCTGACCATGGCCTTCGTCGAGGCGCCCGACTGGGGCTACACGTCGCCCGGCACCCTGGGCTGCTTCGTCGCGGCCGTGGTCCTGATCCTCGCCTGCCTGCGCCACGTCCGCCACACCTCCGACCCGATCATCAGCCCCGCACTGTTCGCGAGCCGGCTGTTCCGGGTCGGCACCATCGGGATCTTCCTCTACTACCTGGCGTTCGCCTCGATGCTCTTCGAGGCCGCCCTCTTCCTGACCGGCCAGTGGGACTACTCGGTCCTGCGCGCCGGCCTGGGCATCGCGCCCACCCCGGTCACCGTCATGATCCTGTCCGCCCTCTCGGGGAAGATCATCCGCCGTATCGGCGCCCGGGCCTCCGCGGTGAGCGGAGGCCTGGTGTTCGCCGTGGGCTGCGCCTGGTGGTTCGCCGCGGCCGGCCCCACGCCGCACTACGCCGCCGCCTACCTGCCCGGCGCGATCCTCGTCGGCGCGGGCAACGCCCTGATCCAGCCGGCCCTCTTCGGGGCGGCGAGCGGGCTCCCCGCCGAGCAGCTGTCGGTGGGTTCGGGCACGCTGATGATGTCCCGCCAGATCGGTTCCGCCCTGGGTGTCGCCCTGCTCACCGCGATCCTCGGCAGCTCGGAGCACCCGACGATGGGCGCCTTCCGGCACGGCTGGATCTACATGATCGTCACCGCTCTGCTGGCCACGCTGGCCGGCCTGCGCTACCACGCGGACGCTCCCGCCGCTCCCGCCAAGGCCTGAGCGCCTTCCCCCGGCCCCGCCCGGCCTACCTGACTCCCCCGACAGGCAGGCCGGGCGGTTCTCCATGCCGTGCGGGGAGTGAGCGGGCGGTCCGGGCGCCCCCCTCCGGGCCACGCCGTTTCGGCGCCCCTCTCCCGCAGCCCGCCGGGGCCTGGCAGGATCCGCCCATGCTTCCCCGTTCCCTGCGCCCCGGCGGACGCCGCGCCGCCCGTGCGGCCGCTCTGAGCGCCGCGGTGCTCGCCCTGCTGGTGTGGTGGCTGGTGTCCGTGCACGGCGATACGTCGCCGGCCGGGCGGATGACGTTCGCGACCGGGGTGCCGACCGGCGTGTACGCGAAGTACGGGGACCTCCTCAAGGAGGACCTGGCGCAGGACATGCCCTCCCTGGACGTACGGCTGCGGCGCAGCCAGGGGTCGATCGACAACCTCCGGCAGCTCACGTCCGGAGAGGCGGACTTCACCCTGGCCACCGCCGACTCGGTCGCGACCTACCGCGACGAGGGGAAGCCGGGCGCCGGCAGCCTGCGCGCCTGCGCCCGGCTGTACGACGACTACATCCAGCTGGTGGTGGAGAAGGGCTCGCCCGTCCAGTCGGCCCGGGACCTGCGGGGCCTGCGGGTGGGCGTGGGGACGGACGACTCGGGGGTGCAGCTGATCACGCGGCGGCTGCTGAAGGCGGCGGGGCTGGACTTCGACAAGGACATCACGCCGGTGCGGGTCGGGATCGACAAGATGCCGGGGCTGCTGGAGCGGGGGCGGCTGGACGCGTTCTTCTGGTCCGGCGGGCTGCCCACGAACGCCGTCCAGTCGCTCGGCCTGCGGCTGTCGATCCGCCTCGTGCAGCTGGGCGACCTGATCGAGCCGCTGCACGCGCAGGGGCCGCAGACGCGCTACTACAGGGCGGCGGTGATGCCCGTGGACGCGTACCCGGAGCTGCGCGCGTCCCAGGCGGTGAAGACGCTGGCGGTCGCGAACCTGCTCGTCACCATGGACGACGCGGACGCGGAGCTGGCGGAGAGCGTCACGCGGTCGGTGATGAACAGCAGGGACCGCATAGGGAAGCAGGTGCACGCCGCGCAGAAGGTGGACCTCCGTACGGCGATCTTCACCGATCCCCTGCAGCTGCACGCGGGGGCGCGCCGCTACTACGCGTCGGTGAAGCCCTGACCCTGAGGAGCGGTAACGCCCTAAGGACCAGTGACGCCCTAAGGACCGGTGACGTCCTGAGGACCGGTGACGCCCTAAAGACCAGTGACGCCCTGAGAACCGGTGCAGTGCATTCGAGGGCACGGGCACGGCCTACGGATGCGCCTCCACCGCCTGTGTGCGCCCCGCACCGCCGTCCCCGCCGTGGCGCGGCACCTTGATCACGGCGCGCAGGCCGCGGGGCTCGTTCGGCGCGTAGGTGAGCGTGGCGCCGCCGGCCGCGAGGAGGGCCCGGGAGATGGACAGCCCCAGGCCGGAGCCGGAGACGTTCTGGTGGCGGCCGCTGCGCCAGAAGCGGTCGCCGATGCGGGTGAGCTCCTCGTCCGTGAGGCCGGGGCCGCCGTCGGCGACCGTGATGCCCACGCAGTCGCCCTCCACCTCGACGCTGACGTGCACCGGGGAGCCCTCCGGCGTGAACTTGAGGGCGTTGTCCACCACGGCGTCCAGGGCGCTGGAGAGGGCGACCGGGTCGGCCCAGCCCGTCACGGCGGTCGGGCCGTCGTAGGAGAGTGCGACCCGTTCGCGGTCGGCGAGCGGCGACCAGGCTCCCACCCGGTCGATGACGATCTCCGCTATGTCGGTCAGCTGGAGGTTGGCCTCGGCGTGCTCGGCGAGCGCGAGGTCGAGGAGGTCGTCGAGCACGCGCGCGAGGCGCTTGCCCTCCGTCCGGACGGAGGAGACCTCCGCGTGCCCCGGGGGGAGGTCCAGCGCGAGCAGGTCGATGCGCAGCAGGAGCGCGGCGAGCGGGTTGCGCAGCTGGTGCGAGGCGTCGGCGACGAAGGCGCGCTGCTGCTCCAGGACGGACTCGACGTTGTCGGCCATCTCGTTGAAGGAGCGTGCGAGGCGGCGCAGTTCGGGTGGCCCGCTGTCGGCCGCGACGCGGGAGTTCAGCCGCCCCGTGGCGATGCCGTGCGCGGCGGCGTCGAGGGTCCGCACGGGGCGCATCACCCACCCCGTGAGGCGGAACGCGGCGGCGACGGCGACGAGCATGGCCGCGGTCTCGCCGGCCCCCAGGAGCAGCCAGGAGTGCAGGATCCGGGAGCGCAGCTGCCCCGTGGGCGAGTCGGTGACGACGACGGCGACGACGTCTCCGTCGCGGATGACCGGGGAGGCCACCGCGAGCCGGCGGTTCTGCAGCGGCCAGACCTGCCCCGGATCGTGGCTGCGGCGCCCCGCCAGGGCCTCCTGGAAGGCCCTCTGGCCCTCGCCGTCGGCCGGTACCGTCCAGCGCCTGGGAGCGACCGCCATGGCCTGTCCGTCGCGGTAGAAGATGCCGACGCGGATGTCGTACAGCTCCTCGTAGCGCAGGAGCTCGGAGCGCAGGGTGTTGAGCCGCTCGTCGGTCCCCGCCGCCGGATCGAACGGGCGGGTGGTGACGAACTGCGCGAGGGCGGCGAAGCGGGCCGTGTCGTCGATGCGGTCGACGACCACGCGCTGCTGCTCGGCCGCGGCGATGCCGCCGGCCAGCGGGAAGCCGAGGGCCAGCAGCACGCCCGCGAGCAGGACGATGAGGAGCGGAAGGAGTCGGGTGCGCACGGGTCCGGCCGGCCCTCACCGGGCCGGGACGACGATTTTGTAGCCGACCCCGCGCACCGTCTCGATGAGTGCGGGCAGGCGCAGTTTGGAGCGCAGGGAGGCGACGTGCACCTCCAGGGTGCGGCCCGTCCCCTCCCAGCTGGTCTGCCACACCTCGCTGATGATCTGCTCGCGGCGGAAGACGACGCCGGGCCGCTGGGCGAGCAGGGCCAGCAGGTCGAACTCCTTGCGGGTGAGGGGCACGGTCTCCCCCGCCACGGAGACCTCGCGGTTGGGGAGTTCGATGACGAGGCTGCCCAGCCGCAGCGAGTGCGGGCCGGGCGTCTCCTGCGCCTCCTCCGGGCCGCCGCCCGCGGGGGGCTTGCGGCGGGCGACCGCGTGGATGCGGGCGAGGAGCTCGCCGGTGTCGTAGGGCTTGACCACGTAGTCGTCGGCGCCGAGGTTGAGGCCGTGGATCTTGGACCGGGTGTCGGCGCGGGCGGTGACCATGATGACGGGCGTCCCGGTGCGCTTGCGGATCCTGCCGCAGACCTCGAAGCCGTCCTGGTCGGGCAGGCCGAGGTCGAGCAGGACGACGGCGAACGGCGCGCCGGTGTCCGGCAGCAGGGCCCGCAGCGCCTCCTCGCCGCTCCGGGCGTGCGTGACGTCGAAGCCGTGCCGCGACAGCACCGCTGCCAGGGCCGCGGCGACGTGGTCGTCGTCCTCCACGAGCAGCAGCCTCATCCAGGCCCCCTCCCTGTGACCGCAGCGTGGGCACCCCCGCATCCACGCTGATGGACGCCCGGTCCGTCAAGGGGGTTCCGGGAGCGAAGGGGCTTCCGTTATCCACCCGGTACGCCTGCGCGCCCGGCGAGCGCGCCGCGCGCCCCCTTCACGCGGAGTGTCCCTTTGCGGCCGGATCGTTATGCTCAATTTCAGCTCAGATGTAATGACGCTTGTCGTACCCGCTCATTAGGGTCCTCCCAATCGAGGAGGATGGAGCGAGGAACGCCGATGAGCGAAGAATCGGTGGCCGAAGAGGCCACGGCCGCCGCGGTCCCACTGGTCGTCCTGAAGAGCGTCAACAAGCACTTCGGCGCCCTGCATGTCCTCCAGGACATCGACCTGACCATCGCGCGCGGCGAAGTCGTCGTCGTGATCGGCCCGTCGGGGTCCGGCAAGTCGACGCTGTGCCGGACGATCAACCGTCTGGAGACCACGGACTCCGGATCGATCACCATCGACGGCAGACCGCTGCCCCAGGAGGGCAAGGAGCTGGCCAGACTGCGCGCCGACGTGGGCATGGTCTTCCAGTCCTTCAACCTCTTCGCGCACAAGACCGTCCTGGAGAACGTGACGCTCGGCCAGGTCAAGGTGCGCAGGACGGACCGCCGCGAGGCCGAGCGGAAGGCCCGCGGCCTGCTCGACCGGGTCGGGGTCGGAGCCCAGGCGGACAAGTACCCGGCCCAGCTCTCCGGCGGCCAGCAGCAGCGCGTGGCCATCGCCCGCGCCCTGGCCATGGACCCCAAGGTGATGCTGTTCGACGAGCCGACGTCCGCGCTCGACCCGGAGATGATCAACGAGGTGCTGGAGGTCATGCGGCAACTCGCGCGGGACGGCATGACGATGGTCGTCGTCACCCACGAGATGGGCTTCGCCCGCTCCGCCGCGAACCGCGTCGTCTTCATGGCCGACGGCCGCATCGTCGAGGAGGCCCGGCCGGACCAGTTCTTCAGCAACCCGCGCAGCGACCGGGCGAAGGACTTCCTGTCGAAGATCCTGCACCACTGATCCGTTCGAAGATCCCGCATCGCTGATCCGTCCCACCGGGCCCCTCCCCCCACCGGCGCGCCGGCCCACCGCCCCACCGCGCCGGAGCCCACGCCGCCGCCGTACCGGCCCCTGCGCCCTTCCGCTCCGCAACACCTGCTGACGCAAAGGATGTTCACCATGAAGCTCCGCAAGACCGTCGCAGCTGCCGCCGTGGCGCTGGCGCTCACCACGGCCGCCACCGCCTGCGGGAAGTCGGGCAGCCCCGACGACGACAAGGCCGGCAAGCCCAGCGACGGCAAGTCCGCGCCGGCCGTGCCGACCTACAAGGTGAACACCGCGGCCGACGTCAAGGGCTCGCCCGTCTTCGACCGGATCAAGGGCAAGACGATCACCATCGGCACCAAGGCCGACCAGCCGGGCATGGGCTACGAGAACCCGACCTCCAAGAAGCGCTCCGGCTACGACGTGGAGATCGCCCGGATGATCGCGGCCGACCTCGGCTTCGACGAGGACCACATCAAGTTCAAGACGGTGCCGTCCGAGGCCCGTGAGACGCAGATCGCCAGTGGCGGCGTCGACCTCTATGTCGGCACGTACACGATCAACGACGAGCGCAAGAAGCAGATCGACTTCGCCGGACCGTACTACGTGGCCGGCCAGGACCTCCTGGTGAAGTCCGACAGCAGCATCAAGGGCCCGGACGACCTCAAGGGCAAGAAGGTCTGCTCGGCCACCGGCTCCACGCCGCTCAAGCGCATCAAGGAGCCCAAGTACGGGGTGGCCGAGGCCAAGGCCCAGCAGGGCTACCAGCTGTGCGTGCAGGAGCTCGTGTCCGGCACGGTCGACGCCGTGACGACCGACGACACGATCCTCAAGGGCTACGCCGCGGAGAACAACGGCGCCCTGAAGGTCGTCGGCAAGCCCTTCTCCCAGGAGCCGTACGGCGTCGGCCTGAAGAAGGACGACAAGGCACTGCGGGAGGCCGTCAACAACGCCATCGAGGCGCACGAGAAGAACGGCGACTGGAAGAAGGCGTACGACGCCACCATCGGCCTCGCCGGCAACCCCGCGCCGAACCCGCCCGCGATCGACCGCTACTGACGGCCGTCGCCGCCCCGCGCCGCCCGCCTCACGCCCCGCCTCCGCCCCGTCCGCCGCCGATCCGTAACGACCCGCCGGGAGAGCCGCCTTGAACGTTCTGTCGGACCACTTCGCGGAGTTCCGCGAAGGTTTCCTGGGCACCGTCGAGCTCACCGGGCTCAGCGGTCTGCTCGCCCTGGTGCTGGGCATACTGATGGCGGCGTTCCGGGTCTCCCCGGTGCCCGCCCTGCGCATATTCGGCACCGCCTGGGTGACCCTGCTGCGCAACACCCCCCTCGTGCTGCTGTTCCTCGCCGTCACCCTGGGGCTGCCCGCCCTCGGCCTCAAGGGCTGGGACTCCTTCTGGCTCGCCGTGCTGACGCTCGGGTGCTACACCTCGGCGTTCGTCTGCGAGGCCGTCCGGTCGGGCATCAACTCCGTGCCGGTGGGCCAGGCGGAGGCGGCCCGCTCCATCGGGATGACCTTCAGCCAGACCCTGGGGCAGGTCGTCCTCCCCCAGGCCACCCGCATCGCCGTGCCCCCCATCGGCAGCCTGATGATCGCCCTCGCCAAGAACACGGCGATCGCCTCGGGCTTCAACGTGACCCAGCTCGGCTCGGTGCAGAAGTCCCTCAACGCCGACACCGGCTACAACATCTACGTGATCTTCCTCTGGATCGCGATCTGCTACATCATCATCACTCTCGCGATCAGCGGTCTGTTCCGGCTGCTGGAGAACCGGCTGGCGGTGGCCCGATGAGCGCGAACGTCCTCTACGACGCCCCCGGCCCCCGCGCGCGGGCCCGCAACCGCCTCTACGGAGCGCTCTCCACCGTCGCGATCCTCGGCCTGGTGGCCTTCGTCGTCTACAAGCTGGACGACACCGGCCAGTTCCAGCCGGGCCTGTGGGACGACTACGAGTACGCCGACACCCATCAGCGGATCGTCGACGGGCTGCTCACGACCCTGAAGACGTTCGCGATCGCCGCGGTCCTCTCGCTCGCGCTCGGCGCGGTGCTCGCGTCCGCACGGCTGTCCGACCACCGGCCGGTGCGCTGGGTGGCCACCGTGGTGGTCGAGTTCTTCCGCGCCATGCCGCTGGTGATCATGATCTTCCTGCTGTTCGCGGGGGCGTTCACCTCCGACCCGATGTGGGCGCTGGTCCTGGGCCTCACGCTCTACAACGGCTCCGTGCAGGCGGAGATCTTCCGCTCCGGGATCAACGCGGTGCCCCGCGGGCAGAGCGAGGCGGCCTACGCGCTCGGGCTGCGCAAGACGCAGGTGATGTCGAGCGTCCTGATCCCCCAGGCCGTGCGGACGATGCTGCCGTCGATCATCAGCCAGCTCGTGGTGACCCTCAAGGACACCTCGCTCGGATTCATCATCCTCTACGAGGAACTGCTGTTCGTCGGCAAGGCCTTCGCCGAGCAGACCAAGCCGGTGAACGGCGTCTACGCCTTCATCCCCATGGTGATCGTCTTCGGTTCGATCTACATCGTGCTCTGCCTCGCGCTGTCTTCGGTGGCCACCTGGGTCGAACGGCGCACGCAGCGCTCGCGCAAGGGCGCCCCGCCCGCGATGGCGACGGCAGGAGCCGCCGTCACGACCGGCTCCACGACCGGCGCGGACGGCGCCTCCGGCGCAGACGGTTCCCACTCCGGCTGAGCAACCCCGCAGGTGACGCCCCGTCGGCCCCTCCGGGCGGCGGGGCGCGCCCCGTGCGGCGCGCCGCGGCGAGCGCCCTGATCACTTGACGCACGCACCCGCAGTGGGTTGCATACGTTCTGTGATCGAGCACCGCGTTCCCCCCGTCGGACCCCATACATCCCGTACGCCCCGTACGTACCGTGGAGCCCCGGGCAGGGATCTCGGCCGCGGCGGACGCCCGGGAGCCGTGCTGTGGACCCGGTGATCGTCGTCGGGGCCGGCCCGGTCGGCCTCGTGCTCGCCCTGTGCCTGGCCCGCCACGAGGTGCGCGTCGTCCTCCTCGACGAGACCCCGGGAGAGGGACCCGCGCCCGACGAGGAGCGGCCGGCCCGCACGGCCGTGCTCAGCCCGGACACCGCCGCTCTGCTGGAGCGGCTGGGATGCGCCACGGAGAAGGGCGCCCGGTGGACGGGCTGGCGCACCATGCGGCGCCGCACGGTGGTCACCCGGCTGTCGTTCGCGGCTCCGGGGGCGGCCGCGGCCGCCGGCGGGGCCGAGGGCGCCGAGGAAGCCGGGCCGTCGCCGCTACACCTGCCGCAGCACGTCCTGACGCGGGAGCTGCGGGCCGCGCTCGCCCTTGAGGACAAGGTGCGCGTCGTCCGCGCCGGCCGCCTGGAGACGATCCGGCAGGACGCCTGCGGCGTCACCGCGCAGCTCCGCGGCGACAACGGCCCGACCTGGCGGGGAAGTTACCTCGTCGGCTGCGACGGCGCCCGGTCGACCGTGCGCAAGCTGCTCGGCGCGCGCTTCCCGGGACGGACGGCCGTCGAGCGGTACGCGGTCGCCGCGCTCCGGGCCGAACTGCCGTGGCCCGGTGAGGCCGTGCTGCACCGGTCGCCCGCACGGGGCGGCGAAGTGACGGCCCGTCCCCTGCCGGACGGCGTCTGGAGGCTTGACTGGCCCCTGCCGCCCGGCGGCGAGCTCGTCACCCCCGACGCGCTCCTCGCCCGCGTGCGCGACTCGCTGGCCGGCTGGTGCGGCGACGTGCCGCCGTACGAGCTCCTGGACACCGGCGTGCACACCGTCCACCACCGCCTCACGCGCCGGATGCGCACCGGCCGCGCCTTCCTCGCCGGGGACGCCGCCCACCTGCTGGGCGCGCTCGGCACACAGGGCCTCGACGAGGGGCTGCGCGACGCCCAGAACCTGTCCTGGAAGCTGGCCCTCGCCTGGCACCACGGCGCCTCCGAGACGCTGCTGGACAGCTACCAGACCGAGCGGCGCGGGGCGGTCGGGGCGCGGCTGCGCGCCGCCGACCGGGCGCTGCCGGCGGTACGGGGCGCAGGGGGGTGGAACAGCGTGCGCCGCGCGCTGCTGCCGGGCGCCCTGCGCGGGCACGACGAGCTGCTCACCGACGGCCACGTCGGGCGCGGGCAGCTGGGCACGCCCCCCTCGTACGTCCGGACGCCCCTGGCGCCCGCGGCACCCCCCGCCGGGTCCGTCGCGGTGGCCACGCCCCTGGGGGCCCTGGCCGAGAACGTGCGGGTGACCGCTCCGGACGGCTCGCGCGTGCCGCTGCGGGAGCGGCTGGGCGGCGACCTCCTGGTGGTCCTGACCGCACCGGGCAGTGGTGTGTGGGAGCGGCGGCACTGGGCGGACGCCGGCCTCATGCCGCAGCTGGCGGCCGCCGTCAGCGCCCTCCCCGTGCGCGCCGAACTGCTGGTCACCGACGAGTACCCGGGCGCTCCCGCCCACACGGTGCTGGTGGTGCGCCCGGACGGGCACCTGGTGGCGGCGCTGGCGGGGGTGCGGCCCGCGGAGCTGTACGCGTGCGCGGACGCCGTACGGGGCGGGGCCGCGGGCGAGGGGCACGAGGGCGAGGGCCGGGCCGGCAGTGACGCCGCCCGGACCGGCGGCGGCACCGAGGCCGCGGTGTCGGAAGCGCCGGCGACGAGCAGCGAGCGCGCCGGGGGCGCGCATGCGCCGGAAGAAGCCCCCAGCGAAGCCACGGCCAACCGTTGACCCGCACCGACCGCCATGATTGACTACTGAACGTGACTGACAGTGGCGCGCACTTCTGGCGGAGGGTCCACCTGGACCTCGTCCGCTACGCGGGCTGCGTCTGTCGTCCGTCCTGCTGATCCGCATTCCCTTCGCGCGGCCTGCGTGTGCGCTCTGTGCGCCGGCCGCCGCGCGCCCCTTCGCGATCACTCAGGACGGTCCCTGTGTTCCTTCCCCTGCCCACACCCGTGCCCGGCTCCTCCCCGGTCTCCTCCGGCGCCCCGGGCGCGCCCTCCGAGGCCGACCTCCTCGCCTTCGCCCAGCGCGCGGCCGCCGACGCACAGCTGGTCTCCTCCCTCCCGCTGGACCCCCAGGGCCGCACCTGGATGCGGCTCAACGGGCCGGGCGACAGCGAGGCATGGCTGATCGGCTGGCCGCCGGGCAGCGGCACCGGCTGGCACGACCACGGCGGTTCGCACGGCGCGCTGGCCGTCGCGGGCGGCGTGCTGACGGAGCACTCGCTGGCGGCCCCGATGCCCACGGACGGCTGGAAGACCCTGGAGCTGGCGGACGGCATCGACCGCGAGAGGCGGCTCTCCGAGGGCCGGGGCCGGGCCTTCGGCACCCACCACGTGCACCAGGTGCTCAACGCCTCGGCGGAGCAGCACGCGGTGTCCGTGCACGCGTACTACCCGCCGCTGCCACTGATGCGGCGGTACAGCCGCACGGGGCAGGTGCTGCGGCTGGAGCAGGTCGAGTGGCCGCAGGAGTGGGCATGAGGGTCGAGGAGCTGCTGGCGGCCGCCCGCGAGGGCCTGGACCGGCTCGGCCCCGCCGAAGCCGCTGCCGCTCAGGCCGGGGGCGGGCTGCTGGTCGACATCCGCTACGCGGCGCTGCGGGAGCACGACGGGACCATCCCCGGAGCGCTCGTGGTGGAGCGCAACGAGCTGGAGTGGCGGCTCGACCCGCAGTGCGAGCACCGCGCGGCCGAGGCGACCGGGCACGACCTGCGGGTGATCGTGATCTGCAACGAGGGGTACGCGTCGAGCCTGGCGGCGGCCTCCCTGCGCCTGCTGGGCCTGCACCGCGCCACGGATCTGGCGGGCGGCTTCCAGGCCTGGCGCGCGGCGGGGCTGCCGGTGGCGCCGGGCACGGCCGCGCAGGTGCCGTAGCGCCGGGCTGGCGGGGCACGCCCGTGCCGGGCACCGGGACGCGTCGTCATGCGCCTGCGGCCCCTCGGCGCCGTGACGCCGCCGTGTGGCGCAGCACGGCCTCGCCGGCCTGCCGGCCATGGCGGCGGCCGGGCCGTCAACGGCCTCGCCCGTTCTCGCGGTGGGGGAGCTCCCGATCCAAGCCGTGGGAGAGCACCCGATCCGGGCCGCCTCCCGGACCTCGTGACGGCGCACAGGGCCCGCCTGGGGCCACGGACGCCGTGCCGCTCGCGGGCCGCCTACATGTCCGCCAGGTGGTCCAGCAGCTCCGGGTCCTCGCCCTCCTCCTCCAGCGCGCGGCGCACCACACGCAGGGCGAGGCCCTCGGAGTAGCCCTTGCGGGCCAGCATCCCGGCGAGGCGGCGCAGCCGCTTCTCGCGGTCCAGCCCGCGGGTGGAGCGGAGCTTGCGCTCGACCAGCTCGCGGGCGGTGCGCTCCTCCTGCTCGGCGTCGAGCTGCCCCACGGCCTCGTCGATCACCGTGGAGTCCACGCCCTTGGTGCGCAGCTCGCGCGCGAGGGCGCGGCGGGCCAGGCCCCGGCCGTGGTGCCGGGACTCGACCCAGGCCCCGGCGAACGCCGCGTCGTCGATCAGGCCCACGTCCTCGAAGCGGGAGAGGACCTCCTCGGCGACCTCGTCCGGGATGCCCCGCTTGGCCAGGGCGTCCGCGAGCTGCTTACGGGTGCGCGGGGTCCCGGTGAGCAGGCGCAGGCAGATCGCCCGCGCCTGCTCCTCGGGCCGCGGCGGCGCCCCGGTCTCCCCGGCCCTCGACGAGGAGGGGGCGCCACCGCCGGTACGGTCGTCCACGTCCGGCCCCGGAGGGTCTTCCCCGGCGCCCGGCCGGGGGTACTCCCATCGCCGTGTCATGGATCAGCTCTTGGCAGCCGTGGCCTTGGCCGCCTTCGCCGTGGACTTCGCCGCCGGGGCGGGCACGGACTTGGCCGGAGCATCCCCCTCGGCGCCGGCCGCGGCCGCGCCGGGCTCGCCCTCCGGGGCCTCGGACGCGCCGCCCACGCCCAGCTTCGTCTTGATCTTCTTCTCGATCTCGTCGGCGAGGGCGGGGTTGTCCTTGAGGAAGTTGCGGGCGTTCTCCTTGCCCTGGCCGAGCTGGTCGCCCTCGTACGTGTACCAGGCGCCGGCCTTGCGGATGAAGCCGTGCTCCACGCCCATGTCGATCAGGCCGCCCTCGCGGCTGATGCCCTGGCCGTAGAGGATGTCGAACTCGGCCTGCTTGAAGGGCGGCGCGACCTTGTTCTTGACGACCTTGCAGCGGGTGCGGTTGCCGACGGCCTCGGTGCCGTCCTTCAGGGTCTCGATGCGGCGGATGTCGATGCGCACCGAGGCGTAGAACTTCAGCGCCCGGCCACCGGTCGTGGTCTCCGGGGAGCCGAACATCACGCCGATCTTCTCGCGGAGCTGGTTGATGAAGATCGCGGTGGTCTTGGACTGGTTGAGCGCGCTGGTGATCTTCCGGAGCGCCTGGCTCATCAGCCGGGCCTGGAGACCCACGTGGGAGTCGCCCATCTCGCCCTCGATCTCCGCGCGCGGCACCAGGGCCGCCACGGAGTCGATCACGATCAGGTCGAGCGCGCCGGAGCGCACCAGCATGTCGACGATCTCCAGGGCCTGCTCGCCGTTGTCCGGCTGGGACAGGATCAGGTTGTCGATGTCGACGCCGAGCTTCCTGGCGTACTCGGGGTCGAGGGCGTGCTCGGCGTCCACGAAGGCCACCGTGCCGCCGGCGCGCTGGGCGTTGGCCACGGCGTGCAGGGTCAGGGTCGTCTTACCGGAGGACTCCGGGCCGTAGATCTCCACCACACGGCCGCGCGGGAGCCCGCCGACGCCGAGGGCGACGTCGAGAGCGGTCGACCCGGTGGAGATGACCTCGATCGGCTCGTTCGGCCGCTCTCCGAGGCGCATCACGGCGCCCTTGCCGAATTGCCGTTCAATCTGTGCGAGCGCGGCGTCCAGCGCCTTCTCGCGGTCGGTGCCTGCCATGGGTTCCACCCGGTTTGCTTGAGTCGATCGCTTCACGTCCACGACGCTAACGCCTGCCACTGACAATGCGCCCGGGCGTCGCTCCGGCCTGTGGATAACCCGGCCCGCGAAGAGGCCCGGGAAGCGGTTCCGCACACGGCTCCACAGCGCCGGGGAACCCATAAGAATGGATGTTCGATTTTGCTGTCAAGCGCGCCACTCCGGGCCCGCCGCGGCTCCCGTCGCCCCCAACACCTCGTACCGCCGCACGTACGCACCGAGGAACGCCTGCAGCGTCGCCGCCGCCGGAATGGCCACCAGCGCCCCCACCGCACCGAGCAGGGCGGCGCCCGCGACCACCGAGCCGAAGGCGACGGCGGGGTGGATGTCGACGGTCCGGGCGGTGATGCGCGGCTGCAGCACGTAGTTCTCGAATTGCTGGTAGACCACGACGAAGCCCAGCACCCAGACCGCGTACCAGGGGTCCACCGTGAAGGCCAGCAGCACGGGCAGGGCGCCCGCCAGGTAGGTGCCGATCGTCGGGATGAACTGCGAGACGAAGCCCACCCAGATCGCGAGGGCGGGCGCGTAGGGCACCCCCAGGACCACGAGCAGCACGTAGTGGGCGACGCCGGAGATCAGCGCCATGAGGGCGCGCGAGTAGATGTAGCCGCCGGTCTTGGCGACGGCGAGCTCCCAGGCGCGCAGCACCTCGGCCTGCCGGCGGGGCGGCAGCACGGAGCACAGGGCCCGGCGCAGCCGGGGCCCGTCCGCCGCGAAGTAGAACGAGAACAGCACCACGGTCAGCAGCTGGAACAGCCCGCCCAGGACGGTGGCCGAGACGTCCAGGACGCCGCTGGCGCTGCTCTTCACGTACCGCTGCAGCCAGTCCGAGCGCAGCAGGCTCTCCTGGACCTGCACGCGGGACAGGCTCGTGTGGAACACCCGGTTGACCCACTTGATGACCGCGTCGAGGTACGAGGGGAAGTTCTCGACCATGGTCACGATCTGGTCGGCGAGCATCGAGCCGAGCAGGGCGAAGAAGCCCGCGACGACGACGGTGACGGCGAGGAAGACCAGGCCCGTGGCGAGGCCGCGGCGCAGTCCGCGGGCGGACAGCCGGGACACGGCCGGCTCGATGGCCAGGGCGAGGAAGAAGGCGATGACGATGTTCAGCAGCAGCCCGATCAGCTGCTGGAAGGCCCAGACCGCCAGCATGAAGCAGGCGACCAGGGCGAGCGCCGACACCATGGCACGGGGCAGCCAGGGCGGCATGCCGGCGGCGGGGCCGGGCGCAGGCGGCGGGGCGGGTGGGACGGGTTCTTCCGGAACGGGGTCGTCTGCCACGCCGCAAGTGTGGCCTACCGGGTGAGGCGGAAAAACGGAATCCCGCGGCCGCGGGCGCGGCACGTCAGCGTCTGTCGTCGGGGATCTCCAGTGCCCGGCACACCGCGCGCCACACGTCCTTGGCGTTCCAGCCGGCGTCCAGCGCCTCGTGCACCGTCCTCCCGCCCAGCTCGGACATCACGTGGTCGCGCGCGAAGGAGTCGGCGTACGCCGCGCCGAAATGATTCGCCATCCGCTGCCAGAAAACCGTCAACCGCATGCGCCCAGTATCCCGCCCCTGAGGGTGCTGCCCGCCACGAGCCGCTGACCGGGGCCGTTTTCCGGCCTACGGTCGGTGCATGGCCCGATCCGGAACATCCCCCGCAGTCCGTGCCGAACAGTTCATCTGGCTCACCGCCCGCGTCCTGGAACAGCGGAGATTCGCCTTCCACTTCCTGGACGGCGGCCCCGACGCCGTGGAGGCGGCCCTGGCCGCGTACCTCGGCGAGGACGGCGGCTACGGCTTCGCCCTGGAGCCGGATCTGCGCGGCCCCGTGAGCCAGCCCCTGCACACCGCCCACGCCCTGCGCGTCCTCGACGAGATCGGCCGCTGCGGCGACCGGCGCATGGAGCGCGTCTGCCGCTATCTGACCGCCGTCTCCACCCCCGACGGCGCGCTGCCCGCGCTCCACCCCTCGCTGCGCGGCTACCCGGCGGCCCCCTGGACCCCGGTGGTGGACGACCCGCCGAGCGACCTCCTGGCCACCGGCCCCGTGGTGGGCCTGCTGCACCGCAACGAGGTGTGGCACGCGTGGCTGTTCCGGGCCACCGACTTCTGCTGGGCCGCGGTGGAGGCCCTCGGGAGCGGTGCGAGAACTCACCCGTACGAGGTCTCGGCGGCGGTCGCCTTCCTGGACGGGGCGCCGGACCGGCGGCGGGCGCAGGCGGCGGCCGAACGGCTCGGCCGGGTCGTCCGGGAGCAGCGGCTGGCGGTCCTGGACCCCGCGCGGGTGGCCGACTACCCCGTTCCGGAGGGCTACGCACCGGGCGAGCACCACTACCCGCACGACTTCGCGGCCACCCCGGACTCGTCGGCCCGCTCCTGGTTCACCGACGCCGAGATGGAGCGGTCGCTGGACTTCCTGGCCGCCTCGCAGCAGGAGGACGGCGGCTGGCCGGTCCGCTGGCGCGAGTGGGCGCCCGGCACCCGCCTGGAGTGCCGGCCGATGGTGACCCTCACCGCGCTGCTGACCCTGCGCGCCTACGACCGCGCCGTGTGACGCCCGTCCCACGCCCGGGCACCACCACCCCGTCCGACCCCCACCGCCCCGTCCGCGACCGGCGCCTCATGCGCCCGGCCGCCGGCGCCCCATGCGCCCGCCCTCACCAGGACTGACCTGCGGGTCCGGGGCATTGTCAGTGGCGCGGTGCACGATGGGTGGCATGGCGGACGAGACGGCGACCGGTGCGGCGGCGGATGCGGGCGGGGCTCTGGCGGGGTTCTCCCCGGCGACCCGTGCCTGGTTCACGGGGGCCTTCAGCGCGCCCACGGCGGCGCAGGCCGGGGCCTGGCGCGCGATCGGCGAGGGGTCGGACGTCCTCGTGGTCGCGCCGACGGGGTCCGGCAAGACCCTCGCCGCCTTCCTCGCCTCGCTGGACCGGCTGGCGAGCAGCCCGCCGCCGGCCGAGGCCAAGAAGCGCTGCCGGGTGCTCTACGTGTCCCCGCTCAAGGCCCTCGCCGTCGACGTGGAGCGCAACCTCCGCAGCCCGCTGACCGGCATCCGGCAGGCGGCCGTGCGGCTGGGGCTGCCCGAGCCGGAGGTGCGCGTGGGAATCCGCTCCGGCGACACCCCGCCGGCCGAGCGCCGCGCGCTCGTCAACCGGCCGCCGGACATCCTCATCACGACGCCCGAGTCGCTGTTCCTGATGCTGACGTCCGCCGCCAGGGACGCGCTGGCGGGCGTGGAGACGGTCATCCTCGACGAGGTGCACGCCGTCGCCGGCACCAAGCGGGGCGCGCACCTCGCCCTGTCGCTGGAGCGGCTCGACGCCCTCCTGCCCCGCCCCGCGCGGCGCATCGGCCTGTCCGCGACGGTCCGGCCGGTGGACGAGGTGGCGCGCTACCTCTCGCCGCAGCGGCGGGTGGAGATCGTCCAGCCGCCGTCCGGCAAGGAGTTCGACCTGTCGGTGGTCGTCCCGGTGCAGGACCTGGGCGAGCTGGGCGCCTCACCGGTGCAGGACGGCGGGGACGGCAAGGACAAGCCGTCGATCTGGCCCCACGTGGAGGAGCGCATCGCCGATCTCGTCCAGGCGCACCGCTCCACCATCGTCTTCGCCAATTCCCGCCGCCTGGCCGAGCGGCTGTGCAACCGGCTGAACGAGATCGCCTACGAGCGCGCCACCGGCGAGTCCCTGCCCGAGCACCACTCCCCCGCCGAGCTGATGGCCGAGTCCGGCGCGGCCAAGGGGGCGCCGCCGGTCCTCGCCCGCGCGCACCACGGCTCGGTCTCCAAGGAACAGCGCGCCCTGGTCGAGGAGGACCTCAAGGCGGGCCGGCTGCCCGCCGTCGTCGCGACGTCCAGCCTGGAGCTGGGCATCGACATGGGCGCGGTGGACCTGGTCGTCCAGGTCGAGTCGCCGCCCTCGGTCGCCTCCGGGCTGCAGCGCGTGGGCCGGGCGGGCCACCAGGTCGGCGCCGTGTCCACGGGCGTCGTCTTCCCCAAGTACCGGGGAGACCTGGTGCAGGCGGCCGTGGTGACCGAGCGGATGCGCTCGGGGTCCATCGAGTCGCTGCGGGTGCCCGCCAATCCGCTGGACGTCCTGGCGCAGCAGATCGTCGCCATGGTCTCCGTCGACACCTGGGACGTGGAGGAGCTCCTGGCCCTGGTGCGGCGGGCCGCACCCTTCGCCGCGCTGCCCGAGTCCGCCTACACGGCGGTGCTCGACATGCTCGCCGGGCGGTATCCGTCCGACGCCTTCGCGGAGCTGCGGCCGCGCCTGGTGTGGGACCGCGTGGCCCGCACGGTCACGGGGCGCCCCGGCGCGCAGCGGCTGGCCGTCACCTCCGGCGGCACCATCCCCGACCGCGGCCTGTTCGGCGTCTTCCTGGCCGGAGCCGACTCCAAGGACGGCGCCAAGGGCGGACGCCGGGTCGGCGAGCTGGACGAGGAGATGGTCTACGAGTCCCGCGTGGGCGACGTCTTCACCCTGGGCACCACCTCGTGGCGGATCGAGGACATCACGCGCGACAGGGTCCTCGTCACCCCCGCCCCGGGCGTCCCGGGGCGGCTGCCCTTCTGGAAGGGCGACCAGCTGGGCCGCCCGCTCGAACTGGGCCGGGCCCTGGGCGCGTTCCTGCGCGAGGTGGGCTCCGCCGGGCCGGACGCCGCCCGCGAGCGGCTGACGGCCGCCGGGCTCGACACCTGGGCGGCGGACAACGTCCTGGCCTACCTGAGCGAGCAGCGCCAGGCGTGCGGGCACGTCCCGGACGACCGGACCATCGTCGTGGAGCGCTTCCGCGACGAGCTGGGCGACTGGCGCGTCGTGGTCCACTCGCCCTTCGGCGCGCAGGTGCACGCGCCCTGGGCGCTCGCCCTGGGCGCCCGGCTCTCCGAGCGGTACGGCATGGACGCCCAGGTGATGCACGCGGACGACGGCATCGTGCTGCGGCTGCCCGACGCCGACCTCATGGGCCTCGACCTGCTCGACGCGGACCCCGCCGGTCAGGGCACGGAGTACGACGGCGAGCAGTCGCCCGTCGGCGCCGCGGACGTCACCTTCGACAAGGGCGAGATCGACGGGATCGTCACCGACCAGGTGGGAGGCTCCGCCCTGTTCGCCTCGCGCTTCCGCGAGTGCGCCGCCCGCGCCCTGCTGCTGCCCCGCCGCAATCCCGGCAAGCGCACCCCCCTGTGGCAGCAGCGCCAGCGCGCCGCGCAGCTGCTGCAGGTGGCGAGCGAGTTCGGCTCGTTCCCGATCATCCTGGAAGCCGTGCGCGAGTGCCTCCAGGACGTCTTCGACGTCCCCGGCCTCACCGAGCTCATGGGCGACATCGAGGCCCGCCGCGTCCGCCTGGTGGAGGTGACCACCCCCGAGCCGTCGCCGTTCGCCCGCTCGCTGCTCTTCGGCTACGTCGCCCAGTTCCTCTACGAGGGCGACTCGCCGCTCGCGGAGCGCCGCGCCGCCGCCCTGTCGCTGGACTCGCGGCTGCTGGCCGAGCTCCTGGGCCAGGCCGAGCTGCGCGAGCTCCTCGACGCCGGGGTCCTGGCCGACCTGGAGCGCGAGCTGCAGTGGCTCACGGACGACCGCCGGGCCAAGGACCCGGAGAGCGTCGCCGACCTGCTGCGCCTCCTCGGCCCGCTGACCGACGCCGGGCTGGCCGCGCGCGGCGCGGAGCCGGCCTGGGTCCGGGAGCTCGCCGAGGCCCGCCGCGCCATCCGCGTACGGATCGCCGGAGAGGACCACTGGGCCGCCGTGGAGGACGCGGGACGGCTGCGCGACGCCCTCGGCACGGCGCTGCCCGTCGGCGTCCCCGAGGCGTTCACCGAGCCCGTCAAGGACCCGCTGGGCGACCTCCTCGCCCGCTTCGCCCGCACCCACGGCCCCTTCACCTCCGCCGCGGCAGCGGCGCACTTCGGCCTGGGCACCGCCGTCACCGACGGCGCGCTCCACCGCCTCATGGCCGCCGGCCGCGTCGTCCAGGGCGAGTTCCACCCCTCCGGGATCGGCCAGGAGTGGTGCGACGCCGCCGTGTTGCGCAGGCTCCGCCGCCGCTCCCTCGCCGCGCTGCGGCACGAGCTGGAGCCCGTACCGCCCACCGCGCTGGCGGCGTTCCTACCCCAGTGGCAGCACGTCGGCACGCACAGCCTGCGCGGCATCGACGGTCTGCTGCGCGCCGTCGAGCAGCTGCAGGGCGCGCCGGTCCCGGCGTCGGCCCTGGAGAAGCTGGTGCTGCCCGGCCGCGTGCGGGACTTCACCCCGGCGATGCTCGACGAGCTCACCGCGGCGGGCGAGGTCGTGTGGGCCGGTGCGGGCGCCCTCCCCGGCAAGGACGGCTGGGTGTCGCTGCTCCTCGCCGACGCGGCCCCGCTCCTGCTGCCCGCGCCCCACCCGCTGGAGCTCTCGCCGCTCCACCAGGCGGTCCTCGACGCGCTCTCCGGGGGCTACGGCCTGTTCTTCCGTCAGATCGCCGAGCGGGTCCGCGCCGCCGTCCCCGACGGCACGGAGCCGCAGATCGCGGACGCCGTCTGGGACCTCGCCTGGTCCGGGCGGCTCACCAACGACACCCTCGCCCCGCTCCGCGCCCTCCTCGGCTCGGGGCGGACGGCGGGCTCGACGGCGCACCGCGCCAAGCGCGCGGTCCCGCGCGGCCGTTACGGCTCCTTCACGGCCCGCGGCGGCCTGCCCACCACGCCGACCGCCTCGCGCAGCGGGCCGCCCACGGTCGCGGGCCGCTGGTCCCTGCTGCCCGCCCACGAGCCCGACCCCACGCACCGCGCCCACGCCCTGGCCCGCACGCTCCTCGACCGGCACGGCGTGGTCACCCGGGGAGCCGTGGCCGCCGAGGGCCTCGAAGGCGGTTTCTCCGCGGCGTACCGCGTGCTGTCCGTCTTCGAGGAGAGCGGCCAGGCACGGCGCGGCTACGTGGTGGAGGGCCTGGGCGCCGCGCAGTTCGCCATGGACGGCGCCGTCGACCGGCTGCGGGCCGCGAGCACGGCCCGCGAGCGCGCCGCCGGCGGTCCGGCCGAGGCGCCCGGGGCCCCCTGGGAGGCTCCGTCGGCCACCCCCCGCCGCACCCGGGCCGTCGTCCTCGCCGCCGCCGACCCCGCCAACGCCTACGGCGCGGCCCTGTCGTGGCCCGAGCCGCCCGCCGGGGCGACGCACAAGCCGGGGCGCAAGGCGGGCTCCCTGGTCGTCCTCCTCGACGGCGCCCTCGCGCTTTACATGGAGCGCGGCGGCAAGACCCTGCTCGCCTGGCCGCAGCAGGAGGGGGCGGAGACCGCGGACGCCGACGACGCGGGGCTGCGCGAGGCCGCCGAGGCGCTGGCCGGGGCCGCGCGGGCGGGCGCGCTCGGCACCGTCACGGTCGAGCGCGTCAACGGCGCCTCCGCCCTCTCGTCCCCCCTGGGGGCGCTGCTGGAGGCTGCGGGCTTCCACGCCACACCTAAGGGCCTGCGCCTGCGCGCGCCCTGAGCCGGAAGCCGACGGAGCCGGAGGACGGAGCCGGAGGGCGGACGAAACGGAGGAGCACATGCCCGAGGGAGACACGGTCTGGCGCACCGCGCGGGAGCTCGGCCACGCCCTGACCGGCGGTCCGCTCGTCCGCTCCGACCTGCGCGTCCCCGCGCTCGCCACCGTGGACCTCACCGGCCGCCGCGTCACCGAGGTCCTCCCGCGCGGCAAGCACCTGCTCACGCGCGTGGAAGGCGGCCTCACGCTCCACTCGCACCTGCGGATGGACGGTGCCTGGCGCGTCTACGCCACCGGTGAGCGCTGGCGCGGCGGCCCCGGGCACCAGATCCGCGCCGTGCTGGCCACCGCCGACCGCACGGCCGTGGGATACCGCCTCCCCGTCCTGGAGCTGCTCCGCACCGCCGACGAGCACACCGTGGTCGGCCACCTCGGCCCGGATCTCCTGGGCCCCGGCTGGGACGCGCAGGAGGCGCTGCGCCGGCTGCTCGCCGACCCCGGCCGCCCCGTCGGCGAGGCCCTGCTCGACCAGCGCAACCTCGCCGGCATCGGCAATGTCTACAAGTCCGAGCTCTGCTTCATGCTCCGGCTCTCGCCCTGGCTCCCGGTCCGCGACGTCCCGGCGCCCGAGCGCCTGCCCGCCCTCGCCAGGAAGCTCCTGGAAGCCAACAAGTCGCGGGCCGCCCGCATCACCACGGGCGACCCCCGCCACGACCACCGCGTGTGGGTGTACGGGCGCGCGGGCCGGCCCTGCCGCCGCTGCGGGACGCCGCTGCTGACGGCCGGGCAGGGGGATGCGGGCCGGGAGCGCGTCACGTACTGGTGCCCCGGCTGTCAGCCCGGTCCTGGCCCCGCGGGGCCTCCGGGCACCGCGAGGCCTCCGGGCGCCGGAGACGATTGATCCGAACGAGTGAAGCCCTCAGCTTCCGCAGACGTCCACCCCAGCCTTCCCCGGCCGGGCGCCGCCGCCAGGGGGCGCAGTGCACCGGCAGCAGGCTCAGCCCCCAGCCGCCCGCAAGGACGAGCCCGTCGACGGCCGCGGGCCGCCCCGGCTGCGTGAGCAGGCGCAGCAGCACCCACCACCACACACCGCCGGCGGCGAGCGCAGTCACCCGCCCCAGCAGGACGTACGGCCTGCGGCAGCCCCAGAGTTCACGCCGGACCATGGCTGCCTCCTTCGGCCGACGCTAGACCGGCTTCCCCTGGGCGTGGCAGAGCGCACCGGGAACCGGCGGCGGCGCGCTGCGGGCCCGTACGCGCCCTGCGGCACCCACGGCCGGCAAGCGGCCCGTGGCCGGGCAGAACCTACGGCCGGGTGCCCGCGCTCAGCCGGGGGCCTCGCCCCGCAGCCCCGCCAGCTCCCGCTCCAGCTCCGTGATCCTGCGGTCCCGCTGGTGCAGGTCGGCCATCAGCCGCTGCTCCCCCTCGTGGGTGCCCTCCTGGTACACCCGGCGCACGAAGGCCCCGGCGGTCGTCTGGTCGAGGTCCGTGAGCACCATCAGCTCGTTCGTGAAGCGGATCACGGGGTGCTCTTCCATGCCCCCAGGAGAGCGCGGCCGGGGCGCGGCCGCCACCGGAGAGCGCCCCGTACGGAAGCGTCCCCCGGCCGTCCCGGGCGCGCTCAGGCGTTCTCCGCCTGGAACATCCAGTGGTGCTTCTCGAGGTCTCCGGTCAGGCCGATCAGGAGGTCCTGGGTGACCGGGTCCGGCTCCTCGGTGGCGCGGATGCGCTCCCGCATCCGGGTGATCACGGCGCCGAGCGCGGAGACGAGGGTCTGCACGGCCTCGGTGTCCCGGCACCAGCCGCCGCCGACCGGGTCGATGCCGCTGGTCTTCGCGACGGTCTCGGCGCGGCCGTCCGGCGCGATGCCGAGGGCGGAGGCACGCTCGGCGACGGTGTCGGCGTGCACGCGGGCGCTCGCGACGACCTCGTCCAGCTGGAGGTGGATGGAGCGGAAGCGCGGGCCCACGACGGTCCAGTGCACCTGCTTGGCCACCAGTGAGAGGTCCACGAGGTCGACCAGGGCGCCCTGGAGGGCGTCTCCGACGGTCTTGCGGTCGTGCTCGGGCAGCGAGCTCTTGACGACAGACATCCAGATTCTCCCCATCTCAATGGTTCGGCCCGGTTTGTTCCGTGTTGTTCGTCTTTTTATCCGCCTTCCCGTCGACCCGCCATCGCACACCATCACAAAACGGGCGGCTTCCGGAAACACGAAATCCCGGCCGGATGTCCGGCCGGGATTTCGTGGATAACGCCTGTCAGGCCGCGACCACGTCCACGGCCTCGGCGGGAGCCTTGATCGTCACTCGCTCCCCCGGCACGCCCGTCACGGACGTCACGGACACCGCATTGAACATCGGCCGCATCGGCGCGGGTACCGGCTCGCTCGCCGCTGCCGACTGCGCCAGCTCGGCGAGCGACAATTCATCGCTGACCTCGCGCATGACCTCGGACATCCGTACGTCCAGAGCGTCGCAGATTGCGGAGAGAAGCTCGGAGGACGCCTCTTTCTGCCCCCGCTCGACCTCGGAGAGGTAACCGAGCGAGACCCGGGCGGATGAGGAGACCTCGCGCAGAGTGCGGCCCTGGCGCTGGCGCTGCCGACGCAGCACGTCACCCAGCAGGCGACGGAGCAGAATCATCGGTGGCTCCCTCCTTGGACCGCGAATCCGGATCCTTCACGCCCCACCGTACCGCCTCGGGCTCCGGCCGTGCGGGGAGCTATGTCGTGTTCACTCAGGGCTGCAAACATCCATTCCCCCCGTTGTGTTCCGTATCCTTTGCGCCCACGTTTTCCGTCAGTTCGTTCAGCAGCAGTTCCAGCACCGCCCGGACGCTTTCCGACCGGATCCGGGAGCGGTCCCCGTCCAGCGACAGCTCCCGCACCGGCGTGCGGCCGTCCGGCCCCGCGGCGGCCACGAAGACCGTCCCCACGGCCTTGCCGTCCTGGGCGTCGGGACCGGCGACACCGGTCGTCGCGAGCCCCCAGTCGGCGCCCAGCAGCGTCCGCACACCGCGGGCCATCTGCCGGGCGACGGCGCCGTCGACGGCGCCGCGCTCGGCGAGCAGCTCCTCCTCGACGCCCAGCACCGCGGCCTTGACGTCGGTGGCGTACGCGGTGACCGAACCGCGCACCGCACGGGAGGCGCCCGGCACCGCGGTCAGCCCGGCCGCGACCAGCCCCCCGGTGAGCGACTCGGCGGCGGCCACGGTCTCACCGCGCGCCACCAGGGCGGCCAGGACCGCCGATGCCGTCGGGGCGCACGCGTCGCTCGCGGCACTCATCGGCCCGCGGCCCGTCCGGCCCGCCGCAGGACGACGGCCTGCCGCACGTAGTCGAGCCCGGTGGCCACCGTCAGCACCACCGCCACGGCCATCACCCAGAAGCGGGCGGTGGCCAGCAGACCGGTCAGCGCGAGGATGTACATGCCCACGGCGACCCCCTGGGCGAGGGTCTTCATCTTGCCGCCGCGGCTGGCGGGGATCACGCCGTGCTTGATCACCCAGAACCGCATCAGCGTGATGCCGATCTCGCGGAAGAGGATCACGCCGGTGACCCACCAGGGCAGGTCGTCCAGCGCGGACAGGCAGATCAGCGCCGCACCCATGATCGCCTTGTCCGCGATCGGGTCGGCGATCTTGCCGAAGTCCGTGACCAGGTTGTACGTGCGAGCCAGGTGGCCGTCGAACAGGTCGGTGATCATGGCGACGGCGAAGGCCGCCCAGGCGAAGGAGCGCCAGGCCGGATCGTAGCCGCCGTTGTGGAGCATCAGCAGCACGAACCCGGGCACGAGCAGCAGCCGCACCATGGTGAGGATATTGGCGATGTTCCACAGCCCGGCCGGCCGTGCGGCAGCCGCCGGGGCATGGCCTCCGGTGGCGGAGGCCGGGACTCCGGTCATCTGCCCGCCTCCTCGGTACACCCTCCGTCGCCGAGCGGTTCGGCGATGAGGTCGACGCCCTCGCTCGCCACCACCTCGGCCACGACCATACGGCCGGGGACGAGCTCCGGGCGGGCGCCGAGCAGGACCTGCCCGTCGGTCTCGGGCGCCTGGTGGGCGGCCCGGCCGACGACGCCGTCCTCCTCGTCCACGCGGTCGACCATCACCTCAATGGTCTCTCCGATCCGCTCCTCGGCGCGCTGCGCGGTCAGCTCCTCGGCGAGCCGGGAGATGTGCGCGAGGCGCTCGGCGACGGTCTCGGGGTCGAGCTTGTCCTCGTACGTGGCCGCCTCGGTGCCGTCCTCGTCGGAGTAGCCGAAGACGCCGATGGCGTCCAGGCGGGCCCCGGTCAGGAAACGTTCCAGCTCAGCGAGGTCGTCCTCGGTCTCGCCGGGGAAGCCGACGATGAAGTTGGAGCGGGCGCCGGCCTGCGGGGCCTTGGAGCGGATGGTCTCCAGCAGCTCCAGGAAGCGGTCGGTGTCGCCGAAGCGGCGCATGGCGCGCAGCACGCCGGGGGCGGAGTGCTGGAAGGACAGGTCGAAGTAGGGCGCGACCTTCTCGGTGGAGGTCAGCACGTCGATCAGCCCCGGGCGCATCTCCGCCGGCTGCAGGTAGCTGACCCGGATGCGCTCCAGGCCGTCGACGGCCGCCAGCTCGGGCAGCAGCGTCTCCAGCAGGCGGATGTCGCCGAGGTCCTTGCCGTAGGAGGTGTTGTTCTCCGAGACCAGCATGATCTCCTTGACGCCCTGCTCCGCGAGCCAGCGCGTCTCGCCGAGCACGTCGGAGGGGCGGCGGGAGATGAAGGAGCCGCGGAAGGACGGGATGGCGCAGAACGAGCAGCGCCGGTCGCAGCCGGAGGCGAGCTTCACGGACGCGACGGGGCTGGTCTCCAGCCGGCGGCGCAGCGGCGCCCGCGGCCCGGAGGCCGGCGCCACGCCCTCGGGCAGGTCGGCGGGCGGGGTGTCCTGGGCGTGGCCGGGCAGGGCCACCTCGGCGGTCTGCCGCTCCGCGGGGCTGATCGGCAGCAGCTTGCGGCGGTCGCGCGGGGTGTGGGAGGCGTGGACGCCGCCGGAGAGGATGGTCTGGAGCCGGTCGGAGATGTCGGCGTAGTCGTCGAAGCCGAGCACGCCGTCGGCCTCGGGCAGCGCCTCGGCGAGCTCCTTGCCGTACCGCTCGGCCATGCAGCCGACGGCCACGACGGCCTGCGTACGACCATGATCCTTGAGGTCGTTGGCCTCCAGCAGGGCGTCGACGGAGTCCTTCTTCGCGGCTTCTACGAAGCCACAGGTGTTGACGACGGCCACATCGGCGTCGGCGGCGTCCTCCACGAGGTCCCAGCCATCCGCCGCCAAGCGGCCTGCCAGCTCCTCCGAGTCCACCTCGTTACGGGCGCAGCCAAGTGTGACAAGAGCGACGGTACGGCGTTCGGGCATAGGGCTCAGCCTACTTTGTCCCGGGGCCGCATCCGCTGCCGAGTGCCGGGGCGGGGCCACGACGGCACGAGAGAACGATCACCCGGAGAGGTGCCCTCCGGTTGTCCGTGACCGCCCTCCGCCGCAGGTCAGCCCGCTACGGGGTCGCCCTTGGTGTAGCTGAGGCGCTGGACCTGGCCGTTGTCGCCGACGTTCTTGACCTCCTTGCCGTTCACGAACAGCCGAACGGCGCCCGCGTTGCCGAGGACGAGATCGATCCGGGTGGGGTCGGTGAAGGTCTTGGCCTCGCCCTGCTTGAGGACGCCCTCCTCCAGCAGCCGGCCGTTGTGATCCTTTGCGGACATCCAGGTCTGGCCGTTCTCGGCGGCGAGCTTGACCGTGACCTTGTTGGCCGGGACGCCGGCGATGGCTCCGCCGCCGGGCTCCCGCTTGGGGTCCGCCGGCTTGCCGGACGGCGGCTTCTTGCTCGGCGACGCGGGCGGCTTGGCGGAGGGCGATTCGGCCGCGACGGAGCCGCCCGTGCTCTGGGAGCCGCCGTTGAAGAGCGTGAAGCCGACGAAGCCGACGACGGCCACGATCGCGGCGACCATCGCCGCCGTCCAGTTGGGCCGGCGGGGCTCGGGGCGGATGCGCTCGGCGTCGAAGAGGGGTGCCGCGGGGGTCGGCGCGGGGCGCCCGCCGCGCTCGGCGTCGTAGCGCGCGATCAGCTCGGCCGGGTCGAGGCCGACGGTGACCGCGAGGGTGCGGATGTGCCCACGTGCGTAGACGTCGCCGCCGCAGCGGGAGAAGTCGTCCTGCTCGATCGCGTGCAGGATCGGGATGCGTACTCGGGTGGTGGAACTGACCTCGTCGACGGTCAGTCCGGCGCTGATACGGGCCTGCTGGAGGACCCGGCCGATCGACGGCCGGTCGTCTGCGGGGATGTCCCCGCCGTCTGCGGAGGAGTTGCCGATGGACACGTGGGCGCCTTTCGAGCGTGTAGCCACCTGCTGGGAGTTCAGTCTAGGGGGGATACGAAAGCCGCGGGCAAGCCGGAAGCCGGACTTTGTACGCCATCAGATGATTCTGCGGCGCCGACGGTGGGACATCGGATCGCCCCCCTTTCTCAACTCGACACGCCGCCGAGAGAAACGGTTGGGCAGGAAACTCAGGCCCCGTCAGGCCCCGCCGTCCCCACGGATCACCGCGAGCACCGCGTCCAGCTCATCGGGCTTGACGAGGACGTCGCGGGCCTTGGAGCCCTCGCTCGGCCCCACGATGCCCCGCGACTCCATCAGGTCCATGAGTCTGCCCGCCTTCGCGAATCCCACACGCAGTTTGCGCTGCAGCATCGAGGTCGAACCGAACTGGGTGGAGACGACCAGCTCCGCGGCCTGGCACAGCAGGTCCAGGTCGTCGCCGATCTCCTCGTCGATCTCCCTCTTCTTGGCCGTGCCCACGGTGACGTCGTCCCGGAAGACGGGCGCCATCTGGTCCTTGCAGTGCTGCACGACGGCCGCGACCTCGGCCTCCGTGACGAAGGCCCCCTGCATGCGGACCGGCTTGCCCGCGCCCATGGGCAGGAAGAGGCCGTCGCCCTTGCCGATCAGCTTCTCGGCGCCCGGCTGGTCGAGGATGACGCGGCTGTCGGCGAGCGAGGAGGTGGCGAAGGCGAGCCGGGACGGCACGTTCGCCTTGATCAGGCCGGTGACGACGTCGACGGACGGGCGCTGGGTGGCCAGGACGAGGTGGATGCCGGCGGCGCGCGCGAGCTGGGTGATGCGCACGATCGAGTCCTCGACGTCCCGCGGGGCGACCATCATCAGGTCCGCCAGCTCGTCGACGATGACCAGCAGATAGGGGTACGGGGAGAGCTCGCGTCCGCTGCCCTCCGGAGGAGTGA
Source organism: Streptomyces sp. XH2 (assembly GCF_049725035.1). NCBI lineage: Bacteria > Bacillati > Actinomycetota > Actinomycetes > Kitasatosporales > Streptomycetaceae > Streptomyces > Streptomyces sp. XH2. The sequence continues at coordinate 380,821 of NZ_JBMMMZ010000010.1, forward strand.
CCTTGCCCGCCCGGACGGCCGCGTTGAAGTCGTCGATGTGCCGGAAGCCGAAGGCCGCCAGGTCGTCGTAGCGCAGGTCCATCTCGCGGACGACCCACTGCAGGGCCTCGGCCGCGCGCTTGGGGTTGGTGATGATCGGGGTGATCAGGTGCGGGATGCCCTCGTAGGCGGTCAGCTCCACGCGCTTGGGGTCGACGAGCACCATGCGGACCTCGTCGGGCGTCGCCCGCACCATCAGGGAGGTGATGAGGCAGTTGATGCACGAGGACTTGCCGGAGCCGGTGGCGCCCGCGACGAGGATGTGCGGCATCTTCGTCAGGTTGGCCATCACGTAGCCGCCCTCGACGTCCTTGCCGAGCGCGACGAGCATCGGGTGGTCGTCGCCCGCGGCGTCGGCCAGGCGGAGCACGTCCCCGAGGTTGACCATCTCCCGGTCGGTGTTCGGGATCTCGATGCCCACGGCGGACTTGCCGGGGATCGGGGAGATGATGCGCACGTCCGGGCTGGCGACGGCGTAGGCGATGTTCTTGGCGAGGGCCGTGATGCGCTCGACCTTGACGGCCGGGCCCAGCTCCACCTCGTAGCGCGTGACCGTCGGGCCGCGGGTGAAGCCGGTGACGGCGGCGTCGACCTTGAACTCCGAGAAGACGTTGGTCAGCGCGGCCACTATGGCGTCGTTCGCGGCGCTGCGCGCCTTGCCCGGCCCGCCCCGCTCCAGCAGGTCGAGCGTGGGCAGCGAGTAGGTGATGTCGCCGGAGAGCTGGAGCTGCTCGGCGCGGGCGGGCAGGCCGGAGCCCGCCTCGGGGGCGGGCGCGGGCTTGGTGAGGTCCGGCACGCCCTTGGTGAGGTCGGGGACGCCCTGTGTGCGGTCCGCCGCCCCGGGCTCCTTGCCGCGGCCCCGCGCGCCCGGCACGGCGCCCGGCTGCCCGGTCTCCTGGCCGATGCCGCTGCTGAGCCCGGCGACGAGCGGGGTGGGCGGCACGCCGTGCAGCACGGCACCGTCGAGCGCGGCGGCGGCCGCGGCCGCCATGTCCACGGCGTCGGGCTCGCGGGCGGACGGGGGCTCCACGGGCCCGCCGGCCTGCCGCCGCGGCTTGCGCCGCTTGCTGAGCGCCTCCTCCTCGGCCCGCTCCGGGTCGAGGGCCTCACCGGCGGCCCGTCGCGTGGCAGCGCGGCGGGGGCGCGCGGGAGGATCCTCGCGCCAGTCGTCGGCGTAGTCCGCCCCGTAGCCGCCGGCGTCCTCCCCCTCGTACTCGCCGGGGAGGGGCTCGACGACGCCGAGGCGTATGCCGAGCTGCCGCAGCCGGCGCGGAATGGCGTTGACCGGAGTGGCCGTGACGACCAGCAGCCCGAAGACCGTGAGCAGCACCAGCAGCGGTACGGCGAGGACTTCGCCGACCGTGTAGACCAGGGGCTTGGACGCGGCCCAGCCGATCAGCCCGCCGGCGTCCTGCAGGGCCTGCGAGCCGTCGCCGCGGCCCGGGGAGCCGCAGGCCACGTGGACCTGCCCGAGGACGCCGATCACCAGCGCGGACAGGCCGATGACGATCCGTCCGTTGGCCTCGGGACGCTCGGGGTGGCGGAAGAGCCGGACCGCGATGATGCCGAGGAGTATCGGCACGACGAGGTCGAGCCGCCCGAACGCGCCGGTGACGAGCATGGTCACCAGATCGCCGACCGGGCCCTCCAGGCTGGACCACGTGCCCGCGGCCACGATGAGGGCGATGCCCAGCAGGAGCAGCGCGAGGCCGTCCTTGCGGTGGGCCGGGTCGAGGCCCCGCGCGCCGCGGCCGACGCCGCGGAAGAGCGCGCCCACGCCGTGCGCCACGCCCCGCCCCACGCGGCGGACGCCGCCGGGAGGAGCGGGCGCGCGCTTGGGGGCCCGCTTGGCCGCGGCCTTCTTCGCGGGCGGCTTGCGGGGCGGCGCCTTCTTGGCGGGCGCCCGGCCGGCGGGCCTGGGCTGGGACTTCTTGGCAGCGCCCCCCGAGCGCCCGGCACCCTGCTTCGAGGTGCCCGCCGTGCTCTGGGAACCCTTGCCGGACGTACGTGAGGCCATGGTGCCGAGATTACCGTTGCCGGGCGCGAGGGACACCCGCGCCCCGGCGTTCACCCGTTCGTGTCGGGGCCTTGTGATTCCAAGGGTGACGCGGCGTCAAAGGACCGGCCGGAGACCGGAAGCCGAAGGCGGTGAACCGACGGCCGGAAGGGGCGGAAGGGTCAGCTGGAGGCGGGCAGCGGGCTCGCCCCGCTGCCGGCCCCGGGCTCCAGGGCGTCCAGCGCCCGGCGCAGCCCGGTGAGTTTGCGCTCGAGGTGGGCGGCGGTGGCGACCGCCGCGGCGTCGGCGGACTCGTCCAGCTGCTTGGTGAGCGCCTCGGCCTGCTCCTCGACGGCGGCCAGCCGTGCGGACAGCTCGGCGAGCAGCCCCGCGGGCTCCTGGGCCGCGGCCGCGCCCGTACGCCCCGACTGGCCGTTCTCCAGCTGCAGCCGCAACAGGGCCGCCTGCTCGCGCAGCTGGCAGTTCTTCATGTACAGCTCGACGAAGACCGAGACCTTGGCGCGCAGCACCCACGGGTCGAAGGGCTTGGAGATGTAGTCCACCGCGCCCGCCGCGTAGCCGCGGAAGGTGTGGTGCGGGCCGTGGTTGATGGCGGTCAGGAAGATGATGGGGATGTCCCGCGTGCGCTCCCGCCGCTTGATGTGCGCCGCGGTCTCGAAACCGTCCATGCCAGGCATCTGGACGTCCAGCAGGATCACCGCGAAATCGTCCGTCAGCAGCGCCTTGAGCGCTTCCTCCCCTGACGATGCCCGTACCAGTGTCTGATCGAGCGCCGAGAGGATCGCCTCCAGCGCCAGCAGATTTTCCGGCCGGTCATCGACCAGGAGGATCTTGGCCTTCTGCACCATGGCCCGTCCTCCTCGCCCCGGCAGTGCACCGGGCGCCGCCCCAGGGGACGACTCCCTTGCGCCGCCCGTCCTTGTGCCGGTCATGGTAGCCGCACCCCGCCGGTCGCCACACCCTGTCACCGCGATGTCACTGTGCACGTAGCAGAAACGTAGTGGGGGACCAGAAGGTTCCCCGATTCGCCGGTCCCCACACGTCCTCGTGCACAGTCCGTCAGCGCTCGCCCGGAAGCCGGCCGCGGAGCCCGCACGGGGCCCGCGGCCGGGCGTCACTCGGCGCGCATCCACTGCTCCATCACCGTGAGCAGGTGATCGGTGTCGACCGGCTTGGTGACGTAGTCGGAGGCGCCGGCATCCAGGCTCTTCTCCCGGTCGCCCTTCATCGCCTTGGCGGTCAGCGCGATGATGGGCAGGCCCGCGAACTGCGGCATCCTGCGGATGGCGGCCGTCGTGGCGTAGCCGTCCATCTCCGGCATCATGATGTCCATCAGGACCACCACGACGTCGTCGTGCTGCTCCAGGACCTCGATCCCCTCGCGCCCGTTCTCCGCGTAGAGCACCGACAGCCCGTGCTGCTCCAGCACGCTCGTGAGGGCGAACACATTGCGGATGTCGTCGTCGACGATCAGCACCTTCTCGCCGTGGAAGCCTCCGCCGAACCCGGAGCCGAAGCCCTTGGCCGTCGGTTGCTCTGTGTCACCGAAGGGCTCCGTTGGCCAAGGCTCGCCGCCCTGCGGGACCGCCGGGGACCGGTCCGCCGGAGCGGCCGGGGCGGGCCACTGCGCGGCGGCCTGCGCGGCTCGCTGGCGCCGCAGGAGCAGACCGGCCGCCCCGCGCGCGGACGCCTCCGGGCCGGCGCCGGGCAGGCCCGCCTCCACCGCCGTGACGTCCTCGGGGCCGCCCGTGTGCTCGGCGCCGCCCGGCTCGGGCCGGGTGCCCGGCGCGAGCTGCGGATAGCCCTGGGGCGGCAGCTCACCGGCGTTGAGCGGGAGGTAGAGGGTGAAGGTGGAGCCGCGGCCGGGCTCGCTCGCGGCGTGGATCTCACCGCCGAGCAGCCGGGCGATCTCCCGGCTGATCGACAGCCCCAGGCCCGTGCCGCCGTACTTGCGGCTGGTCGTCCCGTCGGCCTGCTTGAACGCCTCGAAGATGACCCGCATCTTGCTGGCCGCGATGCCGATGCCGGTGTCGGTGACCGAGAAGGCGATCACCTCGCCGTCCGGGTCGCGCAGCGAACCGGCCTCCAGGAGCTGCTCGCGGATGGTGTCCGGGACGTCGCCGCCGGCGGGCCGGATGACCAGCTCCACGGCGCCGGTGTCGGTGAACTTGACCGCGTTCGACAGCAGGTTGCGCAGCACCTGCAGCAGCCGCTGCTCGTCGGTGTGCAGCGTGGCCGGCAGCTCGGGCGAGACCCGGACGGAGAAGTCCAGGCCCTTCTCCGCCGTCAGCGGCCGGAACGTGGCCTCCACGTAGTCCACGAGCTGGACGAGCGCGATACGGGTCGGGCTCACGTCCATCTTGCCCGCCTCGACCTTCGACAGGTCCAGGATGTCGTTGATCAGCTGCAGCAGGTCCGAGCCCGCCCCGTGGATGGTCTCGGCGAACTCCACCTGTTTCGGCGAGAGGTTGCCGTCCGCGTTGTCGGCGAGCAGCTTCGCGAGGATGAGCAGCGAGTTGAGCGGGGTGCGCAGCTCGTGCGACATGTTGGCGAGGAACTCGGACTTGTAGCGCATCGAGACCGCGAGCTGCTCCGCGCGCTCCTCCAGCACCTGCCGGGCCTCCTCGATCTCGGTGTTCTTCACCTCGATGTCGCGGTTCTGCCGGGCCAGGCGCTCGGACTTCTCCTCCAGCTCGGCGTTGGAGATCTCCAGCGCCTTCTGCCGGTTCTCCAGCTCGGCCGACCGCTCGCGCAGCTGCTCCGTCAGCTCCTGCGACTGCTTGAGCAGGATCTCCGTCTTGGTGTTGACGCTGATCGTGTTGACGCTGGTGCCGATCATCTCGGCGATCTGGTTGAGGAAGTCCTTCTGGATCTGGGCGAACGGCTGGAACGAGGCCAGCTCGATCACCCCGAGCACCTGGCCCTCGAAGAGCACCGGCAGCACGATGACGTGGGCCGGCGGCGCCTCGCCCAGACCGGAGGCGATCTTCAGGTAGCCCGGTGGCACGTTCTCCACCAGGATGGTCCGCTTCTCCTTCGCGGCGGTGCCGATCAGCGTCTCGCCCGGCCGGAAGGAGGTGGGCATGGAGCCCATCGAGTAACCGTACGAGCCGAGCATGCGCAGCTCGTACGCGTCCTCTTCGTGCTCGCCGCCCTGACCGCCGGGCGAGCCCGTCGGCATCGCCAGGAAGAACGCGCCGTGCTGCGCGGAGACCACCGGCGTCAGCTCGCTCATGATCAGCCCGGCGACGTCGTCGAGGTCCCGGCGGCCCTGCAGGAGGCCGGAGATCCGGGCGACGTTGCCCTTGAGCCAGTCCTGCTCCTTGTTGGCCAGGGTGGTCTCGCGGAGGTTGGCGATCATCGTGTTGATGTTGTCCTGGAGCTCCAGGATCTCGCCGGCCGCATCCACGTCGATCTTGAGGTTGAGGTCGCCGCGGGTCACCGCGGTGGCGACCTCGGCGATGGCCCGCACCTGACGGGTCAGGTTCCCGGCCATCTCGTTGACCGACTCGGTCAGGTCCCGCCAGGTGCCGTCCACGTCGCGCACCCGCGCCTGGCCGCCCAGCTGCCCCTCGGTTCCCACCTCGCGGGCCACCCGCGTGACCTGCTCGGCGAAGGACGACAGCTGGTCGACCATCGTGTTGATGGTCGTCTTCAGCTGGAGGATCTCGCCCCGCGCGTCGATGTCGATCTTCTTGGTGAGATCGCCCTGCGCGATGGCCGTGGTGACCATCGCGATGTTGCGGACCTGGCCGGTCAGGTTGGAGGCCATGGCGTTCACGGACTCCGTGAGGTCCTTCCACGTGCCGCTCACGCCCGGCACGCGGGCCTGGCCGCCCAGGATGCCGTCGGTGCCCACCTCGCGGGCCACGCGCGTGACCTCGTCCGCGAAGGACGACAGCGTCGTCACCATGGTGTTGACGGTGTCGGCCAGCTGCGCGACCTCGCCGCGCGCCTCGACCGTCACCTTCTTGGTCAGGTCGCCGTTGGCGACCGCCGCCGCGACCTGCGAGATGTTCCGCACCTGGCTGGTCAGGTTGTTGGCCATCAGGTTGACGTTGTCGCTGAGGTCCTTCCAGATGCCGGTGACGTCGCGCACCCGCGCCTGACCGCCCAGCTGACCCTCGGTGCCGACCTCGCGGGCCACCCGCGTCACCTGCTCGGCGAAGTCCGAGAGCTGGTCCACCATCGTGTTCACGGTGGTGACCAGTTCGAGGATCTCGCCCTTCGCGTCAACGGTGATCTTCTTCGACAGGTCGCCCTTGGCGACCGCCGTCGTCACCTCGGCGATGTTGCGCACCTGCGACGTCAGGTTGTTGGCCATGAAGTTAACCGACTGCGTGAGGTCCTTCCAGGTGCCGGACACCCCCTGGACCTCGGCCTGGCCGCCCAGGATGCCCTCGGTGCCGACCTCCCGCGCCACGCGCGTGACCTGGTCGGCGAACGAGGACAGCTGGTCCACCATCGTGTTGAGGGTGTTCTTCAGCTCCAGGATCTCGCCCCGGGCGTCCACGTCGATCTTCTGCGAGAGGTCACCGCGCGCCACCGCCGTGGCGACCTGCGCGATGTTGCGGACCTGCGCCGTCAGATTGCCCGCCATGCCGTTGACGGAGTCCGTGAGGTCCCGCCAGACGCCGGCCACACCGGGCACCTGCGCCTGACCGCCCAGCCGGCCGTCCGTACCCACCTCACGGGCCACGCGCGTGACCTGCTCCGCGAAGGCGGACAGCTGGTCGACCATCGTGTTGATGGTGTTCTTCAGCTCCAGGATCTCGCCGCGCGCGTCCACGTCGATCTTCTGGGAGAGGTCGCCGCGGGCGACCGCCGTGGTCACCTGCGCGATCTGCCGCACCTGGGAAGTCAGGTTGCCGGCCATGAAGTTGACCGAGTCGGTCAGCTCCTTCCAGGTGCCGCTGACGCCGTCCACCCGGGCCTGACCGCCCAGCCGGCCCTCCGTGCCCACGTCCCGCGCCATGCGCGTGACCTGGTCGGCGAAGGACGACAGCTGGTCGACCATGGTGTTCACGGTGTTCTTCAGCTGCAGCATCTCGCCGGAGACGTCGACCGTCACCTTCTGCGAGAGATCGCCGTTGGCCACCGCCGTGGTCACCTGGGCGATGTTGCGGACCTGCCCCGTGAGGTTACGGAAAGCGGTGTTCACCGAATCCGTGAGGTCCTTCCACGTACCCGCCGCACCGGGCACCGCCGCCTGGCCGCCGAGCTCGCCCTCGACACCGATCTCCCGCGCCACGCGCGTCACTTCGGCACCGAACGAGGACAGCTGGTCGACCATCGTGTTGACCGTGTTCTTGAGCTCCAGCATCTCGCCGGAGACATCGACGGTCACCTTCTGCCCCAGGTCGCCGTTGGCGACGGCGGTCGTCACCTGGGCGATGTCCCGCACCTGCGTCGTGACGTTGCGGAAGGCCGTGTTCACCGAATCGGTGAGGTCCTTCCACGTGCCCGCGGCCCCCGGCACCTGCGCCTGACCGCCCAGCCGGCCCTCGGCACCGACCTCGCTGGCCACCCGCGTCACCTCGTCGGCGAAGGTGCGCAGCGTCTCCGTCATCTGGTTGATCGTCTCGGCCAGCTGGGCGATCTCGCCCCGCGCGCTGACCGTCACCTTCTGCGACAGGTCGCCGTTGGCCACCGCCGTCGTGACCTGCGCGATGCCCCGCACCTGCGCGGTCAGGTTCCCGGCCATGAGGTTGACCGAGTCGGTCAGGTCCTTCCAGACGCCCGCGACGCCGGGCACCTGCGCCTGACCGCCCAGCTCGCCCTCCGTGCCGACCTCGCGCGCCACGCGCGTGACCTCGGAGGCGAAGGACGACAGCTGGTCCACCATCGTGTTGACGGTGTTCTTCAGCTCGAGCATCTCCCCGGCCACGTGCACCGTGACCTTCCGGGAGAGGTCGCCCTTGGCGACCGCCGTCGTCACGAGCGCGATGTCACGCACCTGAGCGGTGAGCCGCGACGCCATCGTGTTGACGGAATCCGTGAGGTCCTTCCACGAACCCGACATACCGCGCACCCGGGCCTGCCCGCCGAGCTTGCCCTCGGTGCCGACCTCGCTCGCCACCCGCGTCACCTCGTCGGTGAACGCCGACAGCTGGTCCACGAGGCCGTTGACCGTACGCCCCACCTTGAGGAACTCGCCCCGCAGCGGGTGCGCCGCCCCGTCCGCGCCCTGCGAGCGCAGGTCCATCCGCTGCTCCAGGTCGCCCTCGGCCACCGCCGACAGCACCCGGCCCACCTCGGACACCGGCCGCACCAGGTCGTCCACCAGCGCGTTCGACGCGTCGATCGCGGCCGCCCAGGCGCCCTCGCAGGCACCCACCTCCAGCCGCTCCGTGAGCTTTCCCTCACGGCCCACGACCCTGCGGACCCTCGCCAGCTCACCCGTGAGCTGCAGGTTCCGGTCCGCGACCTCGTTGAAGACCGCGGCGATCTCGGCCATCACCCCGTCGCCGGAGACCGTCAGCCGCTTCCGGAAGTTGCCGTCGCGCATGGCGGACAGTGCCGTCAGCAGCCTGGTCAAGGCCGCCGTGTCCACTTCCGTCGTCCCATTGGCCCGGGACCGTCCGCCCTTCGCGCGCGTGCTCACGCCCCGCGCCGCCGCGCCAGACTCCACCGTGTCCCTCCCGCAGGGTCGATCATCCTCGTCGGGCTTCCACTTCAATCTTTCCCAGTGTTTCACCCCGGCCCGGCCAGGCCATAACAGTTCGGCAGCATCGCACACGGTCCGCGGGCACTCCGAAGGTGGAATCAGCTCGCACCGGCCTCCGCCCGTGCGGTGAAGGTAAGTAACCTGGCATCCGGCCAGGGCAATGGAGGGGCGCTGCGACATGGGCGAGCAGACCGCCGAGACCTACACGAGGAGACCTGTGATCACCGCGCGGGCTGCCGCCACCTTCGAGCCGGTCGGACGCTCGGTCGCCTCCGCCCGCGCCTTCGTCCGGGACACCCTCCAGGGCTGGGGCCATCCCGACATCATCGACGACGCCGTCGTCCTGACCAGCGAGCTCGTCACCAACGCCGTCGTCCACGCCGGCACCGCCGCCGACGTCCTGTGCATGCGCACCGGCACCGGCGTCCGCGTCGAGGTCGCCGACCGCTATCCCGAGCGCGAGGTGCCCCTGCAGAGCTCCGCGCGCCGCATCGGCGGCGTCGACCGCGAAGGCGGCCGCGGCCTGCTGCTGTGCGCCGCCCTCGCCACCCGCTGGGGCGTCGAGTACACCCCCACCCACAAGCAGGTCTGGTTCCAGCTCGACCTGCCCGACCGCCCCGCCGGCACCCGCTCCGCGGGCCCCGCCCTGCCCACCGAGGCCCTGCCCCTGGCCGACCCGCGCGTCCGCGTCGGCGTCGTCCAGCTCGACCGCACCGGCTCCATCACCGGCTGGAACGACGACGCGGCCGCCCTCTTCGGCTTCACCGCCGACCAGGTCACCGGCAAGCCGCTCACCGACTTCGCCGCCTGGCCGCACACCCCCGGCACCTCCACCGGCATCGCCGAGGCCCTGCGCCTGTCCCGCTGGGAGGGCTCGTACGGCATAAGGGGCGCCGACGGCCGCATCACCCCCGTCTACGCCTCCCACCTGCGCGTCCGCGACACCGAAGGCGCGCCCTCCACCGTCTGCCTGCTGGTGCGCGAGGAGGAGCGGGCCGTCCTGCAGAGCCTGCAGCGCTCCCCCGCCCCCGACAGCGGCGCCGCCGACCGGAGCACCGCCGACCCCTTCGAGGTCTTCATCGGCTCCCCCGCCCCCGACGACCTCGACGGCCTCCTGCAGCGCACCGTCGAGCGGGCGCGCGACATGCTCGACGGCGACGCCGCCTACCTCCTGCTGGCCACCGACGACGAGACCGAGCTGGAGGTACGGGCCTCCACCGGCCTGCCGTCCGCCCGCCAGCGCTTCGCCCGCGTCCCGGTCGAGGCCGGCACCGGCCGCTACGGCTCCGCCCGCATGCCCGCCGTCCACGAGGACCTCGCCGTCATCCCCGGCGCCGTGCCCCTCCTCGCCGACACCGGCATGCGCTCCGTCGTCACCGTCCCCCTCAAGGTCGAAGGCCGCCTCACCGGCTCCCTGGGCGTCGCCGCCGAGGCCCCGGGCCGCTACAGCAACGAGGAGGCCCTCCGCCTCCAGTTCGCCGCGGACCGCATCGCGCTCGCCGTCGAGCGCGCCCGCCTCAACGAGCTCGAACGGCTCCGCCGCGGCTCCCTGTCCTTCCTGGTCGAGGCCTCCGACCTGCTCGCCGGCACCCTCGACCGCGACCAGACCCTCGCCCTCATGGCCCAGATGACGGTCCCCACCCTGGCCACCTGGTGCGCCGTCTACACCGTCGCCGACCCCGCATCCGAGCCCGAGCTGTCCTACGTCCTGCACGAGGACGAGGACCGCATCGACGGCCTCAAGACGCTCCTCGGCAAGCTCGCCCCGCCGGACCCGGTCCCCACACCCGGCGCCCGCGTCTGGACGGCCCCCTCCGAAGCCGCCCACGCCTCCGCCCTGCGCGGCTCCCTGCGCTCCCTCGGCCTGGCCGACTCCACCGACCACCCGGCCGCGCCCAGCACGTCCCTCGCCACGGCGGCGGCCGTGGGCGGCGAGACCGTCGTCCTGCCGCTCGTGGCCCGCAACCGCGTCATCGGCATGCTCACGCTCGGCAAGCCCACCGACGACCACTTCCGCCAGGAGATCCTGGAGCTCGCCGAGGACCTGTCGCGCCGGGCGGCCCTCGCCCTCGACAACGCCCGCCTCTACAGCGAGCGCACCGCCATCAGCCAGTCCCTGCAGCGCAGCCTCCTCCCGCCGGAGCTGCTGCACGTCCCCGGCGTCGAGGTCGACGTCATCTACCGCGCCGCGGGCGAGGGCAACGAGGTCGGCGGCGACTTCTACGACCTCTTCCCGATCCGCGACGGCGCGTACGGCTTCGCCATCGGCGACGTCTGCGGCACGGGCCCGGAGGCCGCGGCGGTCACCGGCCTCGCCCGGCACGCACTGCGCCTGCTCGCCCGCGAGGGCTACGGCGGCCCGGCCGTCCTGGAGCGCCTGAACGCCGCCATCCTCGACGAGGGCGCCCGCAGCCGCTTCCTGACGCTGCTGTACGGCGAGCTGCGGCCGCAGGAGGACGGCAGCGCGGTCCTCAAGGTCGTCTGCGCGGGGCACCCGCTCCCGCTGCGCCTGCGCCAGGACGGCACGGTGGAGGCCGCGGCCGACCCGCAGCCGCTGCTGGGCGTCATGGAGGACCTGGAGCTGTACGAGCAGACCGTCACTATGGAGCCGGGTGACGTGCTGCTGTGCGTCACGGATGGCGTGACCGAGCGCCGCGAGGGCACGCGCATGCTCGGCGACGACGGCCTCACGGACCTGCTGACGACGTGTACGGGCCTGACGGCCGGCGCGGTGGCCGCGCGGGTGCTGCGGGCGGTCGAGCGCTTCGCCGCCGAGCCCGCGTCGGACGACATGGCGATCCTGGCGATGCGGGTGCCGGAACTGCAGTGAGTGAACGCGAAGAAGGCCCCCGCCATTTGGCGGGGGCCTTCTTTATCGAGCCCCAAAACGGAATCGAACCGTTGACCTTCTCCTTACCATGGAGACGCTCTGCCGACTGAGCTATTGGGGCCGGCAACGAGATAAAGCATACCCCATGTTCGTACGCCCTTTTGACCACGTGGACGGGGTGGGGCGAAAGGTGCCGGACCCGCCCCGGTCAGCGGTTCAGGCGGCTTCCGGGACCAGTCCGCCGAGCGCGTTGCAGACCGCCACGACGCGGTGGAGTTCCCTTGGGGTGAGTGCGGCGTCCACGGGCAGGGCGAGGCACTGGTCGGCGGCCCGCTCGGTTTCGGCGAGCCACAACTCCCGCCGGTAGGCGGGCAGTCGGTGCACGGGTGTCTGTACGGGGATGTGGCAGCGTACGCCACGGGCCCGCAGTGCCCGCGCGAAGGCGTCGCGGTCCGGCCGGCCGTTGCCCGGGATGCGGACGACGTAGGTGCGGTAGGTGTGTTCGATGCCCGGGCCGGTGGCGGGCGTCACCACGCCCCTGAGCCGGGTGTTGAGGTACGCGGCGTTCGCCTGCCTCCTCCGGGTGTTCTCGTCCAGGGGGCTTGAGGGCTCGTGCTCGACGACGATCAGCCCGCGCCGTTCGGCGACGGCCCGCAGGCCGGCCAGGTCGGCGCGGCGGCCGAAGAGGTGAACGGGCATCAGTGCGGCGGTGCGGAGCGTGAGGGTCGCGGCGACCGAGGCGGGGTCGAGGCAGAGGCTGTCCGGGTCGATGTCCGCGAACACGGGCACGGCCCCGGCCCGGCGGACGGCCTCGGCCGCGTCCGCTGTGGCGTACGACGGTACGACGACCTCGTCACCTGCACCGATGCCGGCTGCCGTGAGAGCTTCCACTGTCCCCATGAGGGGAGGGTTTCCGCAGGACGTGAACGCGGTGCAAATAAAAAAGCTCCGGTAGCTGAACATGAGTTCAGCTACCGGAGCTTCTAAAATTTGTTCGGCGGCGTCCTACTCTCCCACACGGTCCCCCATGCAGTACCATCGGCGCTGAAAGGCTTAGCTTCCGGGTTCGGAATGTAACCGGGCGTTTCCCTAACGCTATGACCACCGAAACACTATG
>NZ_JBMMMZ010000011.1:0-124690 GCF_049725035.1 Streptomyces sp. XH2
CGGGCGAGGCGCGTGAGGCGGATCTGGGGGTGGCCTCGGGCAACGGCAAGGGGCAGATCTTCGTCAAGGGCGAGGTCATCAAGACCGTGCCGGAGTCGAAGATCGTGGAGACCCTCATCGAGGAAGCAATGAAGATCGCCGAAGTCATGGCGGCGGACGGCGCCCCCGGCGGGGCACCGCACGTCACCGTCGCCTGAACCGGCGACCCGCCACCGTAGGAACAGCGACCGAGCGGCCGCCCCGGCCCAGGCCGCAAGACGAGGAGGGGGCCCGCGTGTCGTTGCTCGAGAACATCCGCAGTCCGCGCGACCTGAAGACCCTGGACGCCGAGGAGCTGACCGAACTGGCGGAGGAGATCCGCCACTTCCTCATCCACGCCGTCGCCCGCACCGGCGGCCACCTCGGCCCCAACCTGGGCGTGGTGGAGCTCACCATCGCCCTGCACCGCTCCTTCGACTCCCCGGCCGACCGCATCCTGTGGGACACCGGCCACCAGTCGTACGTCCACAAACTGCTCACCGGCCGCCAGGACTTCTCCAAGCTGCGCGGCAAGGGCGGCCTGTCCGGCTACCCCTCGCGCGAGGAGTCCGAGCACGACGTCATCGAGAACAGCCACGCCTCCACCGTGCTGGGCTGGGCCGACGGCCTCGCCAAGGCCAACCAGGTAATCGGCCGCTGGAACCGCCACGTCGTCGCCGTCATCGGCGACGGGGCCCTGACCGGCGGCATGGCCTGGGAGGCGCTCAACAACATAGCCGCGGCCAAGGACCGGCAGCTGATCATCGTCGTCAACGACAACGAGCGCAGCTACGCCCCCACCATCGGCGGCCTCGCCGACCACCTCGCCACGCTCCGCACGACCGACGGCTACGAACGGGTCCTGTCCTGGGGCAAGGACGCGCTCCAGGGCCTGCCCGGCATCGGCAAGCCGCTCTACGAGTCGCTGCACGGCGCCAAGAAGGGCTTCAAGGACGCGTTCGCCCCGCAGGGCATGTTCGAGGACCTGGGCCTGAAGTACCTCGGCCCGATAGACGGGCACGACGTCGCCGCCGTCGAGTCCGCGCTGCGCCGGGCCAAGCGCTTCCACGGCCCCGTCCTCGTCCACTGCCGCACGGAGAAGGGGCGCGGCTACCAGCCCGCCCTGGAGGACGACGCGGACCGCTTCCACACCGTCGGCGTGATCGACCCGCTCACCTCCCGGCCGCTGGCCCCCTCGGCCGGCCGGTCCTGGACCTCGGTGTTCGGCGACGAGATGCTGCGGATCGGCAAGGAGCGGCCGGACGTGGTCGCGATCACCGCCGCCATGCTGCACCCCGTGGGCCTGACCCGGTTCGCGGAGGCCTTCCCCGACCGGGTCTGGGACGTCGGCATCGCCGAGCAGCACGGCGCCGTGTCCGCGGCCGGGCTGGCCACCGGCGGCCTGCACCCGGTCTTCGCCGTGTACGCCACGTTCCTCAACCGCGCCTTCGACCAGGTGCTGATGGACGTCGCCCTGCACAAGTGCGGCGTGACGTTCGTCCTCGACCGGGCCGGCGTCACCGGCACCGACGGGCCCAGCCACAACGGCATGTGGGACATGTCGGTCCTGCAGGTCGTGCCCGGCCTGCGGATCGCCGCCCCGCGCGACGCCGACCAGCTGCGCGCCCAGCTCCGCGAGGCCGTGGACGTCGACGACGCGCCCACCGTGGTCCGCTTCCCGAAGGAGAACGTCGGCGAGCCCGTCCCGGCGCTCTGCCGCGAGGGCGGCACGGACGTCATCGGCCTGCCCGCGGACGGTGCCGAGCCGCAGGTCCTGCTCGTCTCCGTCGGCGCCATGGCCGGCGTGTGCCTGGAGGCCGCCGCGCTCCTCACCGACCGCGGCCTGCCGTGCACCGTCGTCGACCCCCGCTGGGTCAAGCCCGTCGACCCCGCGCTGGTGCGGCTCGCGGCCCGGCACCGGCTCGTCGCGGTCGTCGAGGACAACAGCCGCACCGGCGGCGTCGGCTGGGCCGTCGGGCAGGCGCTGCGCGACGCCGACGTCGACGTGCCGCTGCGCACCTTCGGCATCCCCGAGCAGTTCCTGCCGCACGCCAAGCGCGGCGAGGTCCTGGCGGACCTCGGGCTCACCCCGGCCGAGATCGCCGGCCGGATCAGCTCGGCGACGGCCCGTAAGGAAGCCGCGGGTGATACGGAGGCCCCGGCTCGTGACGAAGCGGCGGGCGGTAAGGGAACCCCGGCTCATCAGGAGGCCCCGGCCCGTCACGACGCCGCGGCCCGTAAGGAGGCCCCGGCCCGGAAGAAGGAGGCCCCGGCCCGTAACGGAGCCCGGGCCCGTGAGCAAGCCGCAGGCGTTCCCGCGGCCGGCAAGGAGAACGACGACGCATGACAGCCGACACGACCGACACCGCAGGCACGACCGGCCGCCCCGCCGGCGGCGGCAAGGGCTTCGACCTGACCCGGCTCCTCGCCGAGCGCGGCGCCGAGCGGTACGACCTGCACGCCCGGCACCTCAACCACCAGCTGCCGCGCATGCTGCACACCATCGGCTTCGACAAGGTCTACGAGCGGGCCGAGGGCGCCTACTTCTGGGACGCCGACGGGCAGGACTACCTCGACATGCTCGCGGGCTTCGGGGTGATGGGCGTCGGCCGCCACCACCCCGTCGTCCGCAAGGCACTGCACGACGTCCTCGACGCCTCGCTCGCCGACCTGACCCGCTTCGACTGCCAGCCGCTGCCCGGCCTGCTCGCCGAGAAGCTGCTGTCGTACGCACCCCACCTGGACCGGGTGTTCTTCGGCAACAGCGGCACCGAGGCGGTGGAGACGGCCCTGAAGTTCGCGCGGTACGCGACGGGCAGACCGCGGGTCCTCTACTGCAGCCACGCCTTCCACGGCCTGACCACCGGCTCGCTCTCCGTCAACGGCGAGGACGGCTTCCGGGACGGCTTCGCGCCGCTGCTGCCCGACACGGCGATCCCGCTGGGCGACCTCGCGGCGCTGGAGCGGGAGCTGGCCCGCGGCGACGTCGCGGCCTTCGTCGTCGAGCCCATCCAGGGCAAGGGCGTCCACGAGGCGCCCCCCGGCTTCCTGCGCGCCGCCCAGGAGCTGCTGCACCGGCACAAGGCGCTGCTCATCGCGGACGAGGTGCAGACCGGCGTCGGGCGCACCGGCGACTTCTTCGCCTACCAGCACGAGGCGGGCGTCGAACCGGACCTGGTGTGCGTGGCCAAGGCGCTCTCGGGCGGCTACGTGCCCGTCGGCGCCACCCTCGGCAAGGACTGGATCTTCAAGAAGGTCTACTCCTCGATGGACCGGGTCCTCGTGCACTCCGCGAGCTTCGGCTCCAACGCGCAGGCCATGGCGGCCGGGCTCGCGGTGCTCTCGGTGCTGGAGGACGAGCAGGTCGTCGCGAACGCCCGGCGCACGGGCGACCTGCTGCGCACCCGGCTCGCGGCGCTCACCGGCAAGTACGAGCTGCTGCACGACGTCCGCGGCCGGGGCCTGATGATCGGCATCGAGTTCGGCAAGCCGTCCTCGCTGGGGCTGCGCAGCCGCTGGGCGATGCTGCAGGCGGCCCGCAAGGGCCTGTTCGCGCAGATGGTCGTGGTGCCGCTGCTGCAGAAGCACCGCATCCTCACCCAGGTCTCCGGCGACCACCTGGAGGTGATCAAGCTGATCCCGCCGCTGATCATCGGGGAGCGCGAGGTGGACCGCTTCGTGGACGCCTTCACCGCTGTGATGGACGACGCCCACGGCGGGGGCGGGCTGCTCTGGGACTTCGGCCGCACGCTGGTGAAGCAGGCGGTGGCCAATCGCTGAGCCGGGCAGGAAATCAGCCGGTCCGGCGTGTGAGGACCGGGGTCCGGGGCGGAGCCCCGCGTCAGTCCGTGAGCAGCCTGGCCTGCAGGCGCTCACGGGCCGCCGGGCCGAGCCCGAGTCCGTCGCCCAGGTACCGGTCGGCCGTGCCCCACACGGCGTCGATCGTCTCGAACGCCGCACGCAAATACGTGGCGCGCGCCTCGAACATCGGCGAGAGCAGCTCCGCGATCTCCCGGTCCTCGGGCCCGGTCGCCTCCGGCGCCCGCCGCATGCGGTAGCGCCGGTGCGGGGCGTTCGACTCCAGGTAGTCGGCCTCGATGACGTCGCGCGCGACGCCGAGGGCGAGCAGGGTGACCGCGACGGACAGCCCGGCGCGGTCCTTCCCGGCCGCGCAGTGCATGAGCGCGGGCACGCTGTCCTCGGCGAGGGAGCGCAGGACGTACCCGAGCTCGGCCGTCCGGCCCGTGATGACCTCGCGGTACGTCTCGGCCATCCGGTCCGCCGCCCTGCCGTCGGCCAGGACGCTCCGCAGGTGCGCGAGGTCGCGGGCGCGCACCATGTTCCAGAACTCGGCGCCGTGGGCCGGGTCGTTGAGCGGCAGGTTCACGTTGCGGACGCCGGTGAGCTCGACGTCCGGGCCGTCGAGCGCGATGTCGGCGTCGTTGCGGAAGTCGAAGACCGTGTGCAGGCCGAGCGTGCCGAGGAAGCGGGCGTCCTCCTCGGTGGCGTGGGCCAGGTGGCCGCTGCGGTAGAGGACGCCGTGCCGCACCCGCAGGCCGTCCGCGGCGGGCAGGCCGCCCAGATCGCGGAAGTTGCGCACTCCCGCCAGCTCGGGCTCGGTGGACGGCACATGCGGCGTCTGCGTCACGGGCACTCCCTGGGTCTCGGCTGCCGGCACTGGTCGTCGGCGAGGCGGCTCAACGACCTTACGACACCGGTTGTACGGGCAATCCGCTCCGTGCGGTAGCCGCGCCGACGTATTCCGCTTGCGGGGAGTTCGCCGGGGTGGGATACATCACGGCACGTCAACCCCTGGTTACGGTGGCGTAGGTCACTCCGGGGGAGGAAAGATGTACTGACGTGGCAGACGATTCGAATTCATTCAGCAAGAGCGCGATCGGGTCGTACGCAGCCGTCGGGGACAGCTTCACCGAAGGCGTCGGCGACCCAGGGCCGGACGACACCTTCATCGGCTGGGCCGACCGACTCGCCGTACTCCTCGCCGACCAGCGCCCCGAGCACGACTTCCGCTACGCCAACCTCGCCGTGCGCGGCCGCCTCCTGGACCAGATCGTCGCGGAGCAGGTGCCCCGGGCGAAGGAGCTCGGCCCCGAGCTCGTGACCTTCTGCGCGGGCGGCAACGACATCCTGCGCCCGGGCAGCGACCCGGACGACGTGGCCGAGCGCTACGAGAAGGCCGTCGCCGAGCTGGCCTCCTCCGTGGGCACCGTGCTGCTGTGCACCGGCTTCGACACCCGCGGGATGCCCGTGCTGCGGCACCTGCGGGGCAAGATCGCGACGTACACCGCCCATGTGCGCGCCATCGCGGACCGGCACGGCTGCCCGGTCCTGGACCTGTGGTCGCTGCGCTCGGTGCAGGACCGCAGGGCCTGGAGCGACGACCGGCTCCACCTCTCGCCCGACGGGCACACGCGGGTCGCCCTGCGGGCCGCCCAGGTGCTCGGCCTTGAGGTGCCGGCCGACCCGGACCAGGCCTGGCCGGACGAGGACCACCGCTCGCCCGCCGAGGTGCGGCGCGACAACATCCACTGGGCGCGCGAGCACCTGGTGCCGTGGATCGGCCGCCGGCTGCGCGGCGAGTCCTCGGGAGACCACGTGGAGCCCAAGCGGCCGGACCTGCTGCCGCTGTAGCGCCACCATCGGGGGGAGGGCGCCGGGGTGAGTCTTCAGGGGGAGGGCTTCAGGAGAGAAGGCTTCAAGGGGTGAGCCGCCCGGCAGCCAGATCGGCCCAGACGACGCGGCCCCGGCCGCTGTCGTCGGGCCGGACCCCCCAGGCCTGGGACAGCGCGCCCACGAGCAGCAGCCCGCGGCCGCTCTCCTCGTCCGCCCCGCTGCACCGCGCCCGCGGCTCCGTCGGCGTGCGGCCCTGGTCGGCCACCTCTATGCGCAGATGCGCGCCGAGCACCCTCAGCTGACAGCTGACGTTCGCGCTGTCCGTGTGCCGGACGGCGTTGGTGAAGAGCTCGGACACCACCAACTGGGCGTCGTCGCACGCCACTTCGTCGATGCCCCACTCCCGCAGTTGCGCGAGGACCCGTTTTCGCGCGGCTGCCACCGAGGCGCCGCGAGCCGGGAAGTGGAAGGCGTCCTGCAGACGCGCGGCCATGGAACAGCCGAAGCGCCCGAGCGAAGGTGCGTCATGGGAGGGGACCACGCCGTAACTATGTGCGATACGGCTGAGGTGTGGCAAGGTTCAATCTGTAAATTACAGAATCGTCAGAGCAGTCTGTCGGCTCCGGGGGCGCGCGTGACAGACTGCGGGCATATGACAAGCATCTGACGGTCAGCTGACGACCGGTGGGCACGGAGGGGGAGGAACAGTGGCGGAAGCGCGTCCGGCGGGCGCCCCGACCGTACTGCGGGTCGTCCTCGGCAAACGGCTGCACGACCTGCGGGAGAAGGCCGGCCTCAGCTACGAGCAGGCGGGCCGCGCCCTCGACGTCACGCACGCCACCGTCCGCAGGATGGAGA
The DNA here is from genome assembly GCF_049725035.1 of Streptomyces sp. XH2. Classification (NCBI taxonomy): domain Bacteria; kingdom Bacillati; phylum Actinomycetota; class Actinomycetes; order Kitasatosporales; family Streptomycetaceae; genus Streptomyces; species Streptomyces sp. XH2. The sequence continues at coordinate 6,511 of NZ_JBMMMZ010000011.1, forward strand.
AGGCCGAAGTCGGCCTGAAGCTCCCCTACGTGGAGAAGCTGCTGCGCGTCTACGGCGTCACCGACCCCGCCGAGGTCGAGGGCTTCCTCGACCTCGCGCGGGAGGCGAACCGCCCCGGTTGGTGGCACCGCTTCCGGGACGTCCTGCCCGAGTGGTTCAGCGCGTTCGTCAGCCTGGAGGGCGAGGCCAACCTCATCCGGGCCTACGAACCGCACTACGTCCCGGGGTTGCTGCAGACCGAGCGCTACGCACGTGCCGTGCTCCGCGCCGGCCAGCCGCACGCCCCCGAGGCCGACATCGAGCGCGCGGTCGCCGTCCGCCGGGAGCGCCAGTCGCTGCTCACCCGCGAGGGCGCGCCGCTGCTGTGGGTGGTGATGGACGAGACCGTGCTCCGCCGGCCCATCGGCGGGCCGGACATCATGCGCGAGCAGGTCGCCCGGCTCGCCGAGGCCACCGCCATGCCCAACGTACGGCTGCAGATCATGCCGTTCGCCGCCGGGCCGCACCCGGCGATGTACGGACCGTTCCACATCTTCCGGTTCCCGCTCCCGGAGCTTCCGGACATCGCATACGCAGAAAACCTCGTCGGCGCCTCGTACTTCGACCAGCGCGAGGACGTCTCGGCCTTCCTGGAGGCGCTGGACCGGATGTGCGCGCAGGCCGCGCCGGCACAGACCACCGAGGCCGTCCTGGGCGGGATTCGTAAGGAGATCTGAACCATGGATCGCATCTACAACGGCATGCCCGCCACCGACCTCGGCACCGAGGGGTGGAGCAAGCCGTGGAGCGGCGGCAACGGGGGCTCGTGCGTCGAGGCGCTGCTGCTGGGCGACGGCCGGATCGCCCTGCGCCAGTCGACCGACCCAGGGGGCCCCGCCCTGATCTACACGCGTCACGAGATGGAGAGCTTCATCAACGGCGCCAAGGCGGGCGCGGCGGACTTCCTGCTCGCCGGCTCGGGCGCCGCCTGCGAGTAAGCCGCGCACGCACCGTGCAGCACACGACGGGCATGACCCCGCGGGCGTGCGCCCACGGGCATGACACCAGGATCGGAGCACCGCATGAACCAGCAGGGCTTCGCCGCCGAGGACATCGACACCAGCCGGCCGCACCCGGCCCGGATGTACGACTACTACCTCGGCGGCTGGGACAACTACGAGGTCGACCGGCAGGCCGCCGAGCACGTCATCCGGGCGCACCCGCAGGTGCGGCTCTCCGCCCGGGCCAACCGGGCCTTCCTGCGGCGGGCCGTGCGGGAGGTCGTCCGCGGCGGCGTCCGGCAGGTCATCGACATCGGCACGGGCATCCCCACCTCGCCCAACACCCACGAGGTGGCGCGGGAGGTTGCCCCGGACGTGCGCGTCGCCTACGTCGACAACGACCCCATCGTCGCCACGCACGCGGGCGCGAAGCTCACCGGCACCGGACAGGCGGGCTTCGTCCTCGGTGACGTGCGCGACCCGGAGGCGATCCTCGCCCGCCCCGAGGTGCGCGAGCTGATCGACTTCCGCGAGCCGGTGGCCCTGCTGCTCGTGGCCGTCCTCCACTTCGTCACCGACGAGGAGGACCCGGCGGGCATCGTCGCGGCCTTCGCGGACGCCCTTCCCGCCGGCAGCCACCTCGTGCTCTCCCACGCCACGGCCGAACCGTACGAGGGCTACGCGGACGGCCACACCGACGTGAAGGCCCGCGACAGCGTCGTCGGCACGTACAAGAACGCCACCGCAGGTCTCAACCTGCGCGACCGCGCCTCCGTCGAGCCGCTCTTCGGCGCCTTCGAACTCCTGGACCCGGGCCTGGTCCGGGTGCCGCTCTGGCGGCCGGACGGGCCGGTCCCGGGCCCCGAGGAGCTCAACGACACGATCTTCTACGGGGGCGTGGGCCGCAAGGGGTAGGCGAGCGGGCCGCAAGGGCCGGCGGCCCGGCCCGCGGAGGCTGATGGGCCGCGGAGCCGGCCGGCGGCCCGCGGGGCTAGTGGCCCGCCACCGTCCGGTCCGCCTGCGGGCGGGCCGCGGCGGCGGGTATGTCACAGCTGTCCTTGAAGCCCTGGCTGTGCAGCCCCAGCGCCGAGTTGGTGCGCGAGCGGAGGTTCTCCACCGCGATCATCGAGGTCAGCTCGACGAACGCGGCGTCGCCCAGGCGCTGCCGCAGCCGCTCCGCGAGGTCGTCCTCGACGGTCGGCGGGGTGGCCGTCATGGCCTCCGCGTACGCCATGACGTCCCGCTCCAGCGGGGCGTAGGCGCGGCTCTCGCGCCATACCGGGACGTCCTGCAGCTTCTCGTGCGACAGCCCGTGCCCGCGGTTGAGCCAGTAGCCGAAGTCCATGCACCACGAGCAGCCGATGGCGGCCGCCGACGCCATCTCGGCCAGCGCCTTCAGCTGCGGGTCGAGCTTCTTCCAGCGGCCCACGGACAGCTCGAAGCGGGACGTCGTGAGCAGCACGCGCCGGTTGTGGGCGAGGGCCATCAGCGGCTCCAGCACCTTGCCGTAGGTGCGCCGGCTGTACCACTCCATGATCCGGACGAGCGGGGTGCGGTCCGGGGTGAGCGAGATCCTGGCCATGGCTGGTTCCTCCGATGTGGTGGTCGTGCCTGTGCCCATAGGACGGATCGGACCGGTGGATGTGTGACATCCGGGGGTGACGGCGGTGGTGAGAGGACCGTCACACCGGCTCGTGGGCTCGTGGGCTTGTGGGCTTGTGGGGCTTGTGGCCGGTGTCCGGGACGGACAACCGGACAACCGGGCAACCGGGCAACCGGACCGGGCACCCAGGCACCCGTAGAGGACCGACCTACGCTGGGGCCATGGACGACGAGCTCTTTCCCCGCCCCCGGGCCGAGATCGCGCCCGGAGCCGTCCACGTCCCCGGCTGGCTGGACCTCGCCGCCCAGCAGCGCCTGCTCACCGCCTGCCGCACCTGGGCGCGGCCGCCCGCCGGGCTGCGGACCGTACGCATGCCGAGCGGCGGGCAGATGTCCGTCCGCATGGTTTGTCTGGGCTGGCACTGGTACCCGTACGGCTATGCCCGCACGGTCGTGGACGGCGACGGCGCGCCGGTCAAGCCGTTCCCCGGCCGGCTGGGGCGGATGGCCGCGCAGGCCGTTGCCGACGCGTACGGCGAGGAGCCCCCGGAGGCCGCGGACTCCGCCGAGTACGACATCGCTCTGGTCAATTTCTACGACGGCGCCGCGGCGATGGGCATGCACCGGGACAGCGATGAGAAGTCCGCGGCTCCCGTCGTCTCCCTCAGCCTCGGTGACAGCTGTGTCTTCCGCTTCGGCAACACCCGCACCCGCAACCGTCCGTGGACCGACGTCGTACTGCGCAGCGGTGACCTGTTCGTCTTCGGAGGGCCCTCGCGCGCGGCCTTCCACGGCGTGCCCCGCACCCTTCCCGGCACCGGGCCCGCCGCGCTCGGGCTCACGGGCCGGCTGAACATCACCCTCCGGGTGAGCGGGCTGTGAAGGCCCGGCAAACGGAACCGGCGGCACCGTAGGAGCCCGGCAAGCGGAGGGGACGGCACCGTAAAAAATCACGTGCGGGTGGGGGCGCGACCCTGCACAGTGGGTCCCCGGCAGTGCGCCGGCCGCGCGTCCGGGCTCGTATCACGGGGGTGAGCCCGGGCGGCGGCAGCCGGAGAGAGCACCGGCGCTCCCCGGAAGGCCCGCCCGGCCGTCGGCCGGGGGCCGCCCGGGCGCCCGCCGGGCCGGGGCAGATAATGGCGGGTGATCTGGCCGCTTTCGCCCTGGAGGTGCCGTGACCGGCTTCCGCCTCAGCAGCTCACCGCTCGACGCCCTGCGCCCCGCCGCGTTCGGCGCCGACCCGTCCGGGGAGCGGATGGCGCGCATCCGGCGGTCGCCGCACTTCGCCGACGGCGTCTTCACCAATCCCGTCGGCGCCCAGCGCACGCCGTCCGGCGCGATGCTGAAGTTCCTGCCCACGTACTTCCGCGCGGAGGAGCGCGCCCGCCGGGCGCCCGCCGGCTCCGTGCCCGTCCACCCGACGACCGTGGCCGACCTGGCCGTCCCCGCGGCGTCGGGGCTGCGGCTGACCTGGATGGGGCACTCCAGCGTGCTCGCCGAGATCGACGGGGCCCGGGTGCTCTTCGACCCCGTCTGGTCCGAGCGCTGCTCGCCCTTCGCCTTCGCGGGCCCGAAGCGACTGCACCCGGTGCCCGTGCCGCTGCGAGAGACCGGGCCCCTCGACGCCGTGGTCATCTCCCACGACCACTACGACCACCTGGACATGCCGACCGTCCGTGCCCTCGCCCGCGGCACCGGCGCGCGGTTCGTCGTACCGCTCGGCGTCGGTGCCCACTTGGAGCACTGGGGCGTGCCCGCGGACCGGATCACCGAGCTCGACTGGCACGAGTCGGCCCGCGTCGCCGGCCTCACCTTCACCGCCACCCCCGCCCGCCACTTCTGCGGCCGCGCGCTGCGCAACACCCAGCACACGCTCTGGGCCTCGTGGGTGGTGGCCGGTGCCGCCCACCGCGTCTTCCACAGCGGCGACACCGGCTACTTCCCCGGCTTCAAGGACATCGGCGCCCAGTACGGGCCGTTCGACGCCACGATGGTGCAGATCGGGGCGTATTCGGAATTCTGGCCGGACATCCACATGACGCCCGAGGAGGGCCTCCGGGCCCACGCCGACCTGCAGGGCGGCGACGCCGCGCACGGTGTGTTCCTGCCCATCCACTGGGGCACGTTCAACCTCGCGCCGCACCCGTGGGAGGAGCCCGCCGAGGGCTCCGTCGTCGCGGGCCGCCGCCACGGGGCGCGCGTCGCGACGCCGCGACCCGGGCAGCCCTTCGAGCCGGCGGACGGCGCCGGTCTCCCGGCGGATCCGTGGTGGCGGGCGGTGGCGGCGCGGCCGGCGGGGCAGCCCGCGGCTCCTGCGGAGCCCGCCGGGGCAGCCGCAGTGCCGGAGGTGTCGCTGCGGGCGTGAGTGCGGGGTGCCGACCGGTCCGGCCGGGGGCTTGCTCGCCGTAACGGCGGTGGTATGGCGCCGGCGCCATGTCCTTCCGCCGCGACGGTGCTCAGTCCCCGGAACGTCTCCGGCGGTGCCGTACTGGGCTCGGCCCAGGGGCTGATCGCAGCGTGTCGCACTCTTCTCCCTGCCGCAATGGCGCGTGAGCCCTATGGCGTGACCGGCGGGGCTGTACCAGACACGGCCGAGGAACTGATCGGGGCGTGCCGCACTCTTCTTCCCGCCGCAATGGCGCGTAAGTCCCACGGCCGTACCGGCGGTGCCGTACTGGCGGTGCCGTACCGGCGGTGCCGTACCGGCGTCGGCCCCGGGCACCCGGCCCAGGGCCCCGCCCCGTCAGAGGTGAAGCTCCATGTCACAGCAGGAGTCCCGCCGGATCTGCCGTGACACGGCGAGCCACGCGTCCGCGGCCCGGACCCCGGCCGTCGCCGGAGCCGGAGGCGCTCCGGCCGGCTCGTACGCCGCGACCAGCCGCGCCGCCTCGAACGGCACACCACCCCGCAGCACCGAAACCGTCCGCACCAGCGCGTCGAAGTCGGTGAAGGGATCGCCGTCCACCACCGTCACGTCCGCGAGCTTGCCGGGCTCCAGCGTGCCCAGGTCGCGGTCCGCGCCGAAGACCCGGGCCGGCAGCACCGTCGCGGTCCGCAGCGCCTGCGCCGGGGACAGCCCGTACCGGTGGAGCGCGCGCAGCCCCAGGTGCAGGGAGAGACCCACGGGCACGAGCGGGGCGTCGGTGCCCAGCGCGACGAGGCCGCCGCCCGCGAGCACCCGGCGGTAGACGCCGGTCTCGCGCTCCAGGGTGGCCAGCTGGTCGGCGGTCGGCGGGGCGGCCGCGGTCCGGCGGACGACCTCGACGTCCCACGGCGGCATCATCCGCGTCACCCGGGGGTCCTGCGCGAGCGCCGGCGCCTCGCCGAGCAGCGGTACGGACGTGAAGATCGTGGCGACGAGGTGGAAGTCCCCGCGGGTGTAGATCTCCTCCACGTCCTGGTACGCGCGCCCCGACGCGGTCGTCGCGTGCCCGAACTCCAGCCGCTGCGTGGCCTGCAGATGGGTCGTCAGATCCTGGCCGAGCTGGACGCCGGGCGACAGGAGGTGGCTGCCGGCGCGGACCCCGAGCCGGTCGTGCGCGAAGCGAGCCGCCTCCTCCATCAGCCAGCCGGGCGCGCGGACGTAGGTCTTCACGAAGTCCCAGTCCAGGGCCTCGGCGCGGGACAGCGACCGGCGCAGCCCCTCGCGCGTGCGGTGTGCGCGGCCCATGCTGTACGCGACGCGGGCGCCGTCGAGGAGCTCCCCGGTGGCCAGCAGCCGCGGCCCCGCGAGCTCGCCCGCGGCCACGGCCTCGCGGATGCGGGCCTGCTCGTGGGCGCCGCCGCCGAACGACACCGCGGTGGTGATCCCGTAGGCCAGCTGCAGCGCCGTCTGCCGGCCGCCGTAGGTGTTCTGGTACGGGTGGGTGTGGGTGTCCCAGAGCCCGGGGATCACCGTGCCGGACGACGCGTCGACGGTGCGGGCGGCCGCGCGCCGCGCCCGGTGCGGCTCGACGGCGGCGATCCGGCCGTCGCGGACGACCAGGTCGACGTCCTCGCGCACGGTGTCGCCGGTGCCGTCCCAGAGCCGTCCGGCGTGCACGACGGTGTCGGCGGGCACAGGGCGCCGGTAGCCGAGGGACACGCTGACCGTACGGGCCCCGGACCCCTTGGCGGTGTCGAGCAGCCGCAGGCGGCCCGCGGAGAGGTAGAGGAGCGTGCGGGAGTCCGCCGCCCAGGAGGGGTCCTCGGCGGCCTCGTCCGTCAGCCGGCGGGGCTCGCCGTCCGGGGTGCCGTCGGGCCGCACGGGCAGCAGCCACAGCGCGGACTCGGCGATCACCGCCATGTGCCGGCCGTCGGGCGACCAGACGGGCCCGGAGCCGTAGCGGTCGCTCAGCGAGACGTGCGGGGCGAGGGCGTGCAGCCGGGCGCCGCCGCCGGTCGTGTCGATCACGCGGATGAGGTTGTACCCCTCGCGGAAGCGCTGGTTCAGCCGGTTGCGGTCGCAGAGGGCGACGTAGCGGCCGTCCGGTGACCAGCTCGGCCGGCCCGGCAGCCCGCCGCCGCCCAGGGCGGCTGCCAGGACCCGGTCCGTACCGGCGGCGAGGTCGCGCACGACGAGGTTCCCGGCCAGGTCGAGGGCGGCCAGTCTCCGGCCGTCGGGCGACAGGACGGGGTACGCGCGGCCGCCCTCGGCCAGCACGGTGTCCGCGCCGGAGGCGAGGTCGTGGCGGCGCGCGGCGAGCAGACCGCCGTTGTCGCCCGCGTACACGAGCGACTGCCCGTCGGGGCTCCAGGCGGGCCCGAAGGGATAGCGGGCGGGGTCGGCCTTGACGACCCGGCGCGGCGGCCGGCCGCCCGCCACGTCGGCCACCCAGAGCGCGTTGAGGGCGCCGAACGCGACCCGGCGGCCGTCGGGCGAGAGGGCGGGGAAATGCAACGAGCGGACCGTGTGCACTCCACCGGCGTCGAGGTCGTACCGCTTGGTGCGGTAGCGCGGCCGGGGAATCGCGAGCCGGCCGGCGAAGGGGACGACCTCGGCGTCGCGCGGTGCCTGCGGGCGGATGACCCGGAACGTCCCGCTGACGGTGAGCAGCAGCTCGCCGGACCGGGTCCAGCGCGGCGGCACGGGCTCGACGTCCCCGTCGATCGCCACGGGCGCGCCGTCCACGACGAGCGTGCAGCCGGCCGCGGGAGCGGGAGTTGTACGGAGATAGGCGAGGCGCCCGTCCGGGGCGACCGCCGGCGTCATGATCTGCCCGGCGGCGGCCTCGGTGTGCTCGACCCGCACCGGCCCGTGCCCGTCGGCGGGCACGGACGCGACCGTACGGGCCTCCAGTGCGGTCCCGGCGAGGCGCCCGCGGACGAACAGCAGCCGGGCGCCGTCCGGCGACCACGCCGGGTCGAAGTCCTCCCACGCCCCGTCCTGCAGCGGCCCCTCCTGCCCGCTCACCCCGGTGACCTGCGTCAGCGCGCCCGTCCGCACGTCCACCACCCACACCCGGTACGGGCTCCCGGCCACCGGGTCGCCGCCGCGCTCGGAGGCGAACGCGATCCGCGTGCCGTCGGGCGACCAGGCGGGCCCGCGGTCGTCCCACGGCCCGTCCGTGACCTGCCGCAGCCCGCTGCCGTCGGGCCGCAGCGTCCAGATGTGAAAGCCACCGCCCCGGTACGCGCAGACGGCGAGCTGCCGGCCGTCGGGCGAGTGCACCGGCCGGGTCGGCTCCAGATCCGCCGGAGTGATCGCGACGGCCTCCCCGCCCTTGCGCGGCACGGACCACAGCACGTTCTGCACCTCGGCGATCAGCCGGTCCCCACCGGGCGCGAGACTGGCCGCCCCATTGGTGGCAGCCGTGAACGACAGCCCCCCGCTTTCCCCGGGCGCCGCCACGGCCATGGCCACGGCCCCGGGCAACACCCCAGCGACTCCGGCCGCCGCCGCGGTACCGGCCGCGGCCTGCAGGAACCTGCGCCGGGAGAGGGCGGAAGACCGAGAGAGGGCGGAAGGGGGAATCGGGGCGTCCGAGGTTGCCAACTGTCCTCCTGGGGCGGGGGAGTTGCCCGCGTCGCGAGCGACGTCCGAAGGCCCGATGGTCCCACGGGGGCCGGGAGGGCGGTCAACACCGCGTGAGGGGGGGAGGGGTCTGGGGCATACCGAATAAATCGCCCAAACAGAATATTCACGGATAATCGTTGTGCTGGAAGGCGTGCGCGATCACCCGCTGAAGTGCGGTATTGTTCTCATGCGCGGTCGGCAAGGGCGAGAGCCCGGGCCGGACAAGCACCGGGACGTGGCGCAGTTTGGTAGCGCACTTGACTGGGGGTCAAGGGGTCGTGGGTTCAAATCCCGCCGTCCCGACCAGCGATTTTCGCAGGTCGGAGGCCGTTCTCTCGTTATGAGAGGACGGCCTTTCCGTTGTCCGGGGCCGGGTGGAAGCGCACCGCCAGTGCCGCGATGTCGTCGTCGAGGCCCCCGCTGCTGTGGGTGAGCAGGTCGCGGTGGAGGCCGTCGAGGAGTTCGCGCGGGCGTTGCGGGGTCTGGTGGCTCATCCAGTCGGCCAGGGGGAAGAAGTCGCCGTTGCGGTCGCGGGCCTCGGTGACGCCGTCGGTGTAGAGGAGTAGCTGGTCGTCGGGAGCGAAGGTGAAGGTGTCGGTGCTGTAGCAATCGCCGATCAGGCCCGCGAGGTTGAGCAGCGGCGCGGGGTCGGTGGGGCTCAGGACGCGGAGGCCCTCGCGGTTCAGGAGGAGTGGCGGGGGGTGTCCGCAGTTGAGGATCCTGATGATGCTGCTGCTGTCCTCGTGCGGGATCTCGACGAGGACGGCGGTGGAGAAGCGTTCCGCCAGGTCGTCCGGGGGGAACGCGGCGTTGTAGCGGGTGCTGCTGGCTTCCAGGCGGCGGGCGATGCCGGCCAGGTCGGGTTCGTCGTAGGCCGCCTCGCGGAAGGAGTTGACCACCGCCGCGGCCGTCCCGACGGCGGGCAGGCCCTTGCCCCGTACGTCGCCGATGAGCAGGCGGACGCCGTGCCGTGTGTCGGCCACCTCGTAGAAGTCGCCGCCGATGCGGGCCTCGGCCGCGGCCGCGAGGTACAGCGACTCGATCTCGATGGCGCCGAAGCGGCGCGGCATCGGGCTCAGGACGACCTGCTGTGCCGCGTCGGCGACGAGTCTGACCTGGAAGAGGGACTGCTCGCGCTGGAGGCGGACGTGGCTTCCGTACGCGGCGGCCACGGTGACGGCGACGATGCCCGCCACCGTGTACCAGGCCCCCAGCCCGGGGAAGACCAGGCTGAGGCCGATCATGAGCAGGAAGCAGACGGTTCCCAGCAGCACGGTGGGGAGCACGGGCCACATGGCGGCGGCGAGGGCGGGGGCCGCGGGCAGGATGCGGCTGAAGGCCATGTCCGGGGGAGTGGCGTACGCCAGGCTGGCGATGACCACGGTCAGGATCACCGGTGACAGCTGAACTGGGGACCACCGGCCCTGGGAGCGACGGGGTCGCGGCTGTCCGGGCTTGACCATGCTGCATATCGTATCTGGACATCATGGACATATGACCTTTTTGGGGTGGGGTATACCCCACCCGGGGGGTGTGTCACCCGAATGGCGAGGGCCGGGGTTCGCATGAATGTGCGATGCCTTGTGTGGGAAGTCGTGCGGTTCCTCGCCCCCCCGCCTCCCACTCGGCACCCTGCCGGATGGCAGTTGTCCGGCCAACTGCCCCCGGACAAGATCGAGTCGTGGACATCAACATGAAGAGCAAGGCGCTCCGGCGCACCGCCACCGCCGTCGTCGGCGCTGCGACCGCCGCGGCGGTCCTGGGCACGCTCGCCCCGGCCGCCCAGGCCGCGTCGGAGCCCGCGAAGAAGGGCGCGGCCGCGGCCGCGCAGCACACCAAGTACACCGACGAGGAGATCGTCGGCCTGTTCACCCTCGGTTCCGGCCGCGCGGCCCAGGAACACCCCGAGGTCCTCAAGAAGTTCGGTATACCCCAGCAGAAGGTGGACGCCGCCCGCGTGGCGAGCCTGACCTCCGCGCTGCGCACGACCGACCCGGCCTTCCACCAGGCCGTGACGCAGAACGTGCAGAGCGGCAACCCGTACAAGGTCGAGAAGGCCCTCACCACCCTGTCCGCCGACGTCCAGGCGGTCAGCAACGGCAAGGGCAACCGCGCCGACGCCGTGGCGCTGGGCTCCTGGTGGTTCAAGACCCAGCAGGCCGTCGTGCAGACGGGCACCGTCGCGACGACCGTCGCGGCCGTCGCCGAGGTCGGCGTGGTCTTCGTGGTGGCCTACCGCTCCGCGGACGACACCTCGCAGTTCACCAAGCAGGCCATGGCCGCCTCGGTGGCGCGCGCCCTCTGACCATGCCCCAGCACGACTCCTCCAAGGACGATTCCGTCAGGGACGGTTCCTCGAAGGAGACCGACTGCCGGGCCGCGGACGACGCGGCCCGGCAGCGGGCTGCCTTCACCAGGACCTTCGCCGCGATGCTCGCCGTCATCGCGGCCTCGGTCTACTTCGCCCTGCCCAACAACGTCACCACCCCGTCCTGGGCGCCGACCGCCAAGTTCTACTCCTCGGCGTTCGTGCCGCAGGGCTGGGCCTTCTTCACCAAGTCGCCGCAGAGCGAGCAGATGGGCGCCTACCGGCCGGACGGCGGCGAAGCGCCGCGCAACCTGTCGATGACCCCGCAGGGGCGGGCGTCCAACCTCTTCGGCCTGACCCGCCGGCAGCGGGCCCAGGGCCCCGAAGAGGCTCTCCTCAACGCCCAGGTGCGCGACTGGGAGCCGTGCCAGGACGCCAACGACGCGTGCGTGCGCGAAGCGGCGGCACGGCCGGCCCAGGACGTGACCAACGCGTCCCCGCTGCCGAGCCTCTGCGGCGACGTCGTCATGACCAACGAGCGCCCCGTGCCCTGGGCCTACCGGGACCTCTCGCCCGACACGTCGCACATCACCCGCACCGTGCACCTGAGGATCACCTGCCATGGCTGACCGGCCCGCCTCCGCCCTGGACAGGGCCCTGAGCCGCTTCGACCCCCGCACCACCTGGTTCGGCTGGGGCCGCACCCTCATCGCCACGGCCCACCTGATCACCCTGGCGCTCACCCCCACGGCCGCCCTGCTCCACCCGCTCCTCAACGAATCCCCGTACCCCCACTGCCAGAAGGCCCTGGCGGTCTCGGCCTACTGCGTCGGCGGCGACGCGGTCAGCCAGGAGTGGCGACGCTGGATCATGGTCGTCCTGCTGGCCGTCGTCGCCAGCGGCTACCGTCCGCGCTGGACGGTGTGGATCCACGCCTGGCTGCTGTACTCGATCGGCGTCAGCATCGCCCTGCCCGACGGCGGCGAGGCCATCGCCCGCATCGCCGGTCTCCTGCTCATCCCCATGGGCATCGCCGACGACCGGCGCTGGCACTGGCAGCGGCCGAGCACACCGATCGGGCCCACCGCGCGTGGCACCGCCTTCGCCGCGGTCTGGGCGCTCCGCGTCCAGCTCGTGATCCTCTACGTGCAGAGCGGCGTCAGCAAGTTCGGCGTGCCGGACTGGCTCAACGGGTCGGCCGAGTACTACATCCTGCGGGATCCCATCTTCGGGGCGGCCCCGCCTTTCGAGGGCCCGGCGCGCTGGCTGTCCGGGCACGGCCTTACGCTCGGACTGCTCACCTGGGGAGGGATCGTCATCGAGCTGGTGATCGCAGCGTTCCTGGTGGGGCCGGAGCGGCTGCGGAAGGCCGCCTTCGTCCTCGACGTGGTCCTGCACGCGAGCATCATCGCGACCATCGGGCTGTGGAGCTTCAGCCTCATCATGATCGGATGCGCCGCGGTCGCCGCCGCTCCCGACCGGACCCCTCCCGCCGCACCGCGAGTCCCCCCACTACGCAAGGAGCTCCGCCCATGGCAGCAGACACGATCATCGAATGCTCCAAAGGCCACGTCCACTGGGGCACCTGGGTCCATGGCGTCTCGGTGACGACCGTCAAGCTCGGTCCGCGCAGGCTCGGTTGGTGCCGGCCCGGCCGCCACGTATCGCTGCTGCGCCGCACCGACGAGACGCGGCTGACACCGGCTCAGCGCCGCGAGCTGTACGGCGACGCGTGAGGGACGCACGAGTGAGTAGTGATGCACGAGCGAGCGGTGACGTACGAGCGAGCGGTGACGTACGAGTGAGTAGTGACGTACACCCGGAGTGCAGCGACAGTGACGTGCACTTGGAACACGTCGTCGCCGGATACCGCCGGAGGCCCGTGACCGCCTCCCTCGACCTGACCCTCACCCGGGGCGTCCACGTCCTCCTGGGCCGCAACGGAGCCGGCAAGACCACCCTGATGCGCACCCTCGCGGGCATCCTGCCGCCCCTGAGCGGACGCGTCCGCGTCGGCGGCGCGGACCTCGCCGAGGACCCTGCCGCCAAACGCCGCATCGGCCTGCTCTCGCACCGTGCCGCGCTCGCCCCCCAGCTCACCGTCCGGGACAACCTGGACTTCTGGGCCACTGTCCAGGGCCTGCCCCGGGGCGAGCGCGCCCGGCGCGTCGCCGACGCCGCCGGGCGTTTCGACATCACCGCGCTCCTCGGCCGCCGCACCGCCCGCCTCAGCAGGGGCCAGCTCCAGCGGGCCGACCTCGCACGGCTGCTGCTGACCGACCCTCAGGTGCTGCTCCTCGACGAGCCGCTCACCGGCCTCGACCCGGTCAGCGCCGCGGCCACCCGGGAGCTCGTGCGGGGCTGGGCCGCGGACCGCACCGTCCTCTACTCCACCCACAGCGTGCCCGAGGCGCTCACGCTCGCCTCCGGCATCCTCGTCCTCAAGGACGGCGCCATCACCCGCCTGAAGCCCGGATCCGACGGCAGCCCCGGCTACGAAGTGCGCCGTGAACCCGCCACCACCGCCACCCGGGACGACGGCTGGACCCCGGTCGAGGTGGAGCCCGGCGCGACGATCGGCGCCCTCGTCGCCGGGCTCGTCCACGAGGGCGTCACGGTCTCGGACATCCGCCCGGTACGGCCCGACACCGAAACCGCCATCCAGCGGCTCCTGGGTGGTGCGGCATGAACACGGCCGTACAAGCCGGGCCGCTCGCCCGGGCCCTGGCGTCCCGCACCTGGCGGCACCAGGGCAGGCACATCACCCTCGTCCCGCTCGGTGCCGGACTCGCGCTCGTCGTCCTGCTGCTGGTCCTGCCCCGGGTCTACCCCGAGGGCATCCACGGCGACGTCTCCACGGCCTCCAGCGACCTCGCCACGGTGACCGGCCTCCACGGCGCCACCGGCGCGGCCCTCGGCGCGGCCCTCCTGTCGGCACCCGGCCTGCTGGGCGTGGCGGCGGCCCTCATCACGCTCTCCATCAGCCGCGCCGTCATCGCGGGGGACCTCACCAGCGGCGTCATGGAAGCCCTGCTCGCCACGCCCCTCCGGCTCCGCGCGGTCTTCCTCGCCTACACCGGCACCGCCCTGGCCGCGGCGCTGCTCGCCTGGCTCACGCTCGTCGCGGCGTTCACCGGCCCGGCCTGGGCGGTGCTCACCGCGGGCGGCGGCCACGTGCACCTCACCACCGGCTACGTCCTGCTGGGCGTCCTGGTGCCGGCCGGGTCCATGCTGTGGGCCGCCTCGGTGACGGTCTTCACCGCCTTCCTCTACCCGGCCGGACTGCGCGCCACCGCGGGCCTCAACGGCGGTCTCGTGCGCGCCGTGGGGCTGCTGCCCACCCTGGGCGCCACGCTGGCGGTGGCACTGGCGCCGGGGAAGTACACCCAGGTCACGGCGTGGTACGCGGGCGGGTCGCTGACGCTGGCGACCGCTCTGCTCGTCGCCGTTCCGCTCGTCTTCAAGGCCGATCGGCTCCTCGAATGACCAGTCGGTCCGCCTCTCGCTGACCAGTCGGCCTGCCCCTGGCCGACCAGCCGGCCCGCCCCTGGCCGACCAGCCGGCCTGCCCCTGGCTGACCAGCCGGCCTGCCCCCGGTCGACCTCCCCGCCGGCCCCCGGCTGACCCGCCGGTAACACCGGGCCGGCCCCCGGGGCCGAGGGATATCCTCGGACGGAGATCACGGGGGAGGGGACCGCATTTGATACGGGTTCTGATCGTCGATGACGAGGAACTGTTCCGGGCGGGGCTGCGGATGGTGCTGGACGCGGCGGACGGGATCGCCGTGGTGGGGGAGTGCACGGCGACCGACGTGCCGCAGGCGGTCGCCGGCAGCGCCCCGGACGTCGTCCTGCTCGACATCCGGATGCCCGACCGCGACGGCCTCGCCGTCCTCGGGGACCTGAAGTCACGCCAGGGAGCCCCCGCCGTACTGATGCTGACGTCCTTCGACACCGACGCGTACGTGGCCCGGGCCCTGCGGGCGGGCGCGGACGGATTCCTGCTCAAGGACAGCGACCCCGCCTACCTGGTGTGGGCGGTCCGGGCGGCCGCGGCCGGGGGCAGCGCCCTGTCCCCGTCCGTCGCCCGCGCCGTCGTCGACGGCTACGCGTCCTCGATGGAGGGCAGCAGCCCCGCCCCCGTCCGGCCGCCGGCGGACCCGGGTGACCGGGTGGCCCAGCTGACCCCGCGCGAGCGCGAGGTGCTGGCCCTGCTGGGCGACGGCCTGTCCAACCGCGAGATCGCCTCGGAGCTGTACCTCAGCCCCGGCACGGTCAAGGAGCACGTGAGCACCGTGCTGGCCAAGCTCGGCACCGACAACCGGGTCCGCGCCGCGGTCATCGCCTGGCAGTCGGGCCTCACGGGCACCACCGAGGGCCTCGCCCCGCACCCGTCGTGAGCGGTGGGACGGAGCTCACGGACGCGGCGGCCCGGGCCCTGAGCCGGATCCGGCCGCCGGCCTGGCTGGTGGAGGGCGCGCTGCTCGCCCTGGCGGGCAGCGATCAGGCGATGAGGCTGGGCACCCGTACGGCGGAACCGGGCACGCTCGCCGTCGCACTCCTCGCCCTGCTGTCCCTGCCGTGGCGCCGCAGATGGCCGGTACCGGTCCTGCTCCTCACGCTCCCGGCCCTGGCGGCCGGCGGCATGTGGCTCGCGTCCATGATCGCGCTGGTGCGGGTGGCCCTGGAGACGTCCGAAGCGACGGCCGCGCTCTGCGGCCTGTGTGTCGCGGGCGGGGTCCTGCTGGACCGGGCCTTCTTCGGAAGCCCGTTCCCCGACACGGCCGACTGGCTCAGGGTGGAGGTCTACGCCGCCCTGGTGGGGGCGGGCCCCGTGGTGCTCGGCCGGCTGATGCGCTCCCGGCGGCGCATCGCGGAGCAGCTGGTGGAGCTCGCGCGGTCCCGGGACCGGGAGCGGGCGGCCGAGCGCACGGCGGTGGCGGCGCGCGAACGGGCCGCGCTGGCCCGCGAGATGCACGACGTCGTCGGCCACGAGATGAGCCTGATCGCCGTGCGGGCGGCGGCGCTCGCGCACAGCAGCGGCGATCCGGAGGTGCGGAAGGAGGCCGACCTCATCCGCGAGCTGAGCGTGCGGGCCCTGGACGAGGTGCGGCACACCGTCGGCGTGCTCAGAAGGCCGCGGGCGGACGACGCCGCGCCCTCGGCGCGCCGGCTGGCCGACATCAAGGCGCTGGTAGGCCGCAGCGGGCTCGCGGCGCGGACCGTCGTCGTTCCGGGCGAGCGGGTCCGGTGGCCCGCGGCCGTGGAGCTGGCCGCGTACCGCACCGTTCAGGAAGCCCTCACCAACGTCCTGCGGCACGGCGATCCCGGACGGCCCGTCGAGGTGCGGGTCGAGTCGGTGGACGACGACACCTGCCTGGTGGTGGAGGTCCGCAGCGGGCTCGCGGCCGGCACCGGTGAACCGGCGGGGGGCCACGGGCTGGCGGGCCTGCGCGAACGGGCCCGCCTGCTGGGCGGTGACCTGGCGGCGGGTCCCGTGCCGGGCGGCTATCTGGTCCGGGCGGCGTTCCCGGCGCCGGGTGAAACCCTGATCGGGACGCGTTAGCGGCGCGGGCGGTTCGTGAGGTGACGCGGCAGGGTTCGCCGGGCGAGCGGGCCCGGGCCGGTCCGGCACCGGCGGGCAGGTGTGTTGCGCCTGCGCGTCGCGGGGTGCGTTCCGGCGCAGCGCGCCGTTGCGGGTCACGCCTCCGGCCCATGCCCCGGGCCCGTCCGGCACCGCCGGGCAGGCCCGTTCCGGCTGGTCGCCGTGGCGGCGGGGCAGGTGGCTTCCGGCTCGGCCGCCGGGGGAGCGGTGTCAGCCCTCCGGCTCGCCCCCGCGCCCGGTTTCCGCCGGTGGGGACGGCGCCCGGCCGCCCAGCGGCTCGCCCCGCCGTACCGAGCCCGGCGCCCGCGCCGCCGGGTGGTCGGCCCTGGCCGAGGACGTGAGCTGCCAGGGGACGCTGGTCACCATCACGCCGGGGGTGAACAGCAGGCGGCTCTTGAGCCACAGGGCGGACTGGTTGTGCAGCAGGTGCTCCCACCAGCGGCCCACCACGTACTCGGGGATGAAGACGCCCACCACCTCGCGCGGGCTGGAGCGGCGGATGGAGCGGATGTACTCCACGACCGGGCGCGTGATCTCGCGGTACGGGGAGTCGATCACCTTCAGCGGGACGTCGATGTCGAGTTCGTGCCACTGCCGTTCCAGCGAGGCGGTCTCCTCGCGGTCGACGGCGACGGTGAGCGCCTCCAGCTGGTCCGGTTTGAAGGCGCGCGCGTAGGCCAGGGCCCGCAGGGTCGGCTTGTGGAGCGTGGAGACCAGGACGATGACCAGGACCCGGGAGGGCCGGACGAGTTCGGCCCGTGGATCGGTGGACGCGAGCTCGGCCGCGGTCGCGTCGTAGTGCCGCCGGATGCTCCGCATCATCAGCCACAGCAGCACGGCGGCGACCACCGCCAGCCACGCGCCCTGGGTGAACTTCGTGGCCAGCACGATCACCAGCACCAGCCCGGTGACCACGGCTCCGAGGGCGTTGATGACCCGGGCCACTTGCCCACGCCGCCGCATCTCCGGGGCCGCGTCCTCGTCGCGCAGCTCGCGGTTCCAGTGCCGCACCATGCCCGTCTGGGAGAGGGTGAAGGAGGTGAAGACGCCGAGGATGTAGAGGTGGATGAGGCTGGTGACGTCGGCCTTGTAGAACCACAGCAGCAGACCGGCCGCCAGGGCCAGGGCGATGATGCCGTTGGAGAAGGCCAGCCGGTCGCCGCGGTTGTGCAGCTGCCGCGGCAGGTAGCGGTGCTGGGCGAGGATGTCGGCGAGCAGCGGGAAGCCGTTGAAGGCCGTGTTGGCCGCGAGGATCAGGACCAGTGCGGTCGCGGCCTGGACGAAGTAGAAGCCGAAGCTCGACTCGCCGCCGAAGACGGCCGAGGCCAGCTGGGCGATGACGGTGCGCTGGGTGTGCGAGCCGCAGTCGCCCGCGAGGCCGGTGAGCCGGCAGGAGTCGTCCGTGATGTGCACCTTGGCGACCAGCGCGAGCGTGGTCACGCCGACGAACATCGCCACCGCGATGGCGCCCATCACCGCCATCGTCGTGGCCGCGTTCTTCGACTTGGGCTTGCGGAAGGCCGGTACGCCGTTGGAGATCGCCTCCACGCCCGTCAGCGCCGTACAGCCGCTGGAGAAGGCCCGCAGGCAGAGCATGACCAGTGCGAATCCCGCCAGTCCGGTGTCCGCGGGGTCGCCCGTGATCCCGTAGCCCGCGCTCTCGGCCACGGGTGGCCGGCCGAGCAGGTAGCGCAGCAGGCCCGTACCCACCATGATCAGCACGCCGGCGATGAAGAGGTAGGTGGGGGCGGCGAAGGCGCGGCCGGACTCGCGCAGGCCGCGCAGGTTCACGCCGGTCAGCAGGGCGACGAAGCCGATCGCCAGGCCCACGCGGTGTTCGGCCAGACCGGGCAGCGCCGAGATGATGTTGTCCACGCCCGAGGCGACCGACACCGCGACGGTCATCACGTAGTCGACCAGCAGGGAGGCGGCGACGACCAGGCCGGCCGAGGCGCCGAGGTTGGACGAGACCACCTCGTACGAGCCGCCTCCGCTCGGATAGGCGTGCACCACCTGGCGGTACGAGAGGACGACCACGGCCATCAGCGCCACCACGGCGGCGGCGATCCACGGTGTGAAGTGCAGGTACGCGAGCCCGCCGAGCGTGAGGACCAGCAGGATCTCCTGCGTGGCGTAGGCCACCGACGACAGCGGGTCGGAGGCGAAGATCGGCAGGGCCAGCCGCTTGGGGAGCAGCGTCTCGTGCAGTTCCTCGCTGCGCATGGCCCGGCCGATCGCCAGCCGTTTGAGCAGACCCGTCACATTGATCACAGGGCGAGCGTATGTCGTATGCCCGGAATGTCCGGCGGTGCGCAACGCCGGGACCCACCGGCCGGGGAACCGGTTCCGGCTCGATTTCGTTCATGGCCGGTTTGCCACCTGCCGGGCGCCCCGCCGCGGGTGAGATACAGGTATCCGCGCGTAGACGGGCTGCGGAGGTGTGTGTTCCTGTGCGTCCGTCCGGGGGAATGTGTGCGGGCCTGTGCGGTCGCGGGCCGACGTGCGGACCTCCGGCCACACGGGTCACACCGACCGCATTGTCATGCGCTTGTTCCATTGAGAGATCCGGCCTTGATCCACCGACACTGGGAGCCCTTCATGGTGCCTGCGATGCCCGGAGAAGAACGCGAACGTTTCCTTGCCGGCCTCCACGTGGGCGTGCTGGGCGTCGCCGACGGCGACGGCCGCGCGCCGCTGCTCGTGCCCGTCTGGTACCGCTACGAGCCCGGCGGCGACGTCATCGTGCAGACCGGCCGGGAGACCGTCAAAGCGCGGCTGCTGCGCGCGGCGGGGCGGTTCAGCCTCTGCGTCCAGGACGAGAACCCGCCCTACCGGTACGTGAGCGTGGAGGGCCCGGTCACCGCGGTCGACGACCCCGTGGACCCGGCCGAGCGCGATGCCATAGCCCACCGCTACCTCGATCCCGAGGAAGCCCGCGCCTATCTGAAGTCCACCGCCGGCCAGCTCGCCGACGACATCACCTTCCGGATGCGCCCGCAGCGCTGGCGCACCGCCAACTTCGCCGCGTTCGCCGCCGAGTTCTCCGAGGCCGACCGGATCGACCGGGACGGGTGAGAGCCATGAGACCTGACGGACCGGAAGCAACCGAACCCCTGTCCCTTTCGGGCCCATCCCTTTCGGGCCCGTCCCTTTCGGAAGCGAGCACGTACTCATGGCAGACCTGCATGCCCCGGCGCACCCCGCTCCCCTTACCCCGCACGGCTATCCCAGGGAGCGCACCCTCGCCGGACTGTTCACGGCACAGGCGGCGCGGCGGCCGCACGACCTCGCGGCCCGGCACCACGACCGCACCCTGACCTACGGTCAGCTCGCCGCCCGGTCCGACGCCTTCGCCGCGCGCCTGCTCGCCCACGGCATCGAGTCCGGGTCGCCGGTGGGCGTGTGCGGCAGCCGCTCCCTGGAGGCGCTCGTCGCCTTCCTCGGCATCCTCAAGGCCGGCTGCGCCTACGTGCCGCTCGACGAGGAGCTCCCGCCGGCCCGGCTGCGGGCCATGGCCGAGGACGCCGGACTGCGCGCGGCCGCCGTCCTCCCCGGCAGCGGCCGGCGCATCCGCGGGCTGCTGACCTGGATCGAGGTCGACGCCGTGAGCACGCAAACCGCGACCGCGGGGGCCGTGGGCACGGAAACCGAGCCCGCGCCCGCGCCCGCCGGAGCAGCCCCGGGCGCGCCCTTCGCGGCAGCTCCCGTCCCTGCGAACGCGACCGCCACTGCGACCGCCACCGCGACCGACTGCGCCTACGTGATGTTCACGTCCGGGTCCACCGGCCGGCCCAAGCCCGTGGCGATACCGCACCGCGGCGTGGTCCGCCTGGTGCTCTCCGAGCCCGAACTGCCGCCGCCCGGCCCCGGCGACGGCGTCCTGCACGCCTACGGGATATCCTCCGACGCCTCCACCATAGAAATATGGGGAGCGCTCCTCACCGGCGCCTGCCTCGTCCTCGCCGACCGCGAGGAACTGCTGTCCCCCGCGGCGCTGGAGGAGGTCTTCCACGCCCACGGCGTCACCGTGGCCTACCTGACCACCAGCGTCTTCCACCTCGTCGCGCGGAACCGGCCCCGCGCGCTCAAGCGGCTCCGCTTCGTCTCGGCCGGCGGCGAGGCCATGGACCCCGCCCTCGCCCGCGCCGTCCTGGAGGCCTGCCCCGACACCACGGTCGTCAACTTCTACGGCCCCACCGAGAACTCCGTGGTCTCCACGGCCCACATCCTGCGCACCCTGCCCGCCGACGCCGCCGGCGTCCCCATAGGCCGCCCCTTCGGCGCCTCCACCTGCCACGTCCTGCGCCCCGACGGCTCCGCCGCGGCGCCGGGAGAGGAGGGCGAGCTGTACGTCGGCGGGGACGGCCTGGCCCTCGGCTACCCGGGGGACCCGGAGCTGACCGCCGCACGGTTCGTCCGCGTGCCCGCCGCCGAGCCCCACGGCCTGCTGTACCGCACGGGCGACCGGGCCGTACGGACCGCCGACGGCACCCTGGAGTACCGCGGCCGGCTGGACCGCCAGGTGAAGCTGCGCGGCCACCGCATCGAACTCGACGAGGTCGAGGCCCGGCTGCGCACCCACCCCGACGTCGGCGAAGCCGCCGTCGAGATCGAGGCGGGCACCCTGACCGCCTATGTGACCCCGGCGGAACCCGGCCGGGCCGTACCGCTCCCCGCGCTGCGCGCGTACTGCGCGCAGTGGCTGCCCGCCCAGGCCGTCCCCGCGCTCGTGCCCCGGGAGTCCTTCCCCGTGACGAGCGGCGGCAAGGTCGACCGCGGCCGGCTGGCGGCGGACACGGCCGCGTCCCCCGTCGCCGCCGAAACCCCTGACGGCACACAGGCGCCCACCGACCCCGGCGTCGCCGGCCTGCTCGACGCCCTCGCCGAGGTGTGGCAGCTCGTGCTGCGCGTCCGCCCCGCGCCCGACGACGACTTCTTCGCCCTCGGCGGCGACTCCCTCCTGGCCGCCGAAGCCGTCACCCGCACCCTGGCCGTGCTCCACCTCGACGCGGGACTCGGCTCCACCCTGGTCAGGGCCCTGCTGGCCGCGCCCACGCTGGCGGGCTTCGCCGAAGCCGTCCGCGAGGCGCGCACCGGCGCCGCGCACCAGGCCGTCCCCGCCGTGGACTTCCGCCGCGAGGCCGAGCTCGGCTTCGTCCTCCCGCCCGCCGAAGGCCCCGCACCCCGCCCCGGCCGGCCGGAGCACGTGCTGCTCACCGGCGCCACCGGCTTCGTCGGCGCCTTCCTCCTCGACCGGCTGCTGCGCGCCACCACCGCCCTCGTCCACTGCCCCGTCCGGGCGTCGAGCCCCGCGCACGCCGAGCGGCGCGTGAAGGCTGGCCTCCTGCGCTACGGCCTCCGCCCGGACGCCGCGGCCTGGCAGCGCGTACGGTGCTTCCCCGCCGACCTGGCCGCCCCCGGCCTCGGGCTGGCCCCCGGACACGCCGCCGAGCTGTCGCGCTCCCTGGACCTGATCGTCCACAACGCCGCCCGCGTCAACTTCCTCTACCCGTACGAGGCCCTGCGCCCGGCCAACGTCGACGGCACCCGCGAGATCGTCCGGCTCGCCGCGCCCCGGCGCGTCCCCGTCCACTTCCTGTCGACCGTCGCCGTCGTCGCCGGCTTCGGCACGGCCGGCGTGCGCACGGTCGACGAGGACCTGCCGCTGGACCACGCCGACGGGCTCACCATGGGCTACGCGGAGAGCAAGTGGGTGGCCGAAGGGGTACTGCGCAGCGCGGCGGAGCAGGGCCTGCCGACGGCCGTGTACCGGCCGTACGAGGTCACCGGCGACCGGGAGCACGGCGCCTGCAACACCGAGACGGCCATCTGCTCGCTGTTCAAGACCATCGCCGAGACGGGCCTCGCGCCCGACATCGACCTCCCGATGGACTTCGTGCCCGTGGACCACCTCGCCGAGGCCGTGGTCCACATCGCCACGCGGCGCCCGGCCACGGGGCGGGTCCACCACGTCACCAACCCCCGCCCGGCCACGCTGGCCGACGTCCTCGACCGCATGCGGGCGGCCGGCTTCGCACTGCGGACGCTGCCGTACGGGCAGTGGGTCGGCGAACTCGTCCGCCACGTCGCCCGCAACCCCACCAGCCCCACGGCCCCGTTCGTCTCCCTGTGCGTCGACCGGAGCAACAAGGCCGACATCTCCGTGAAGGAGATGTACCTCAACGGCGTCTTCCCGGCCCTGGGGCGGCGCAACGCCGAGGAGGCGCTGGCCGGCAGCGGGCTGGAGTGCCCGCCGGTCGACGCCGCCCTCCTCGACCGCTACCTGGAGTACTTCTTCACCTCCGGCTACATCGCCCGGCCCGCGAGCGCGGCCGCCGAGGAGGCGTGACATGACGGCCATGGAAGAAACGGGCGCCACCGGCAGCACCACACCGGGCGCCACCGGCACGCCCACGCCGGATGCCGGCGGCACCCCCATCCCCGTCCCGGCCTTCGACCCCGCCGACCCCGGCCCGCCCTGCGCCTACGCGCGCCTGCGCACCGAGCGGCCCGTCGTCAAGGCGCTCATGCCCAACGGCGAGACCGGCTGGCTCATCAGCCGCCACGAGGACGTGCGCGCAGCCTTCGCCGACCCCCGGCTCACCCGCCCCCTGCTCTCCGCCTGGCCGCCCCGCGAGGACGCCGACGCCCCGCCGCCGTGCCTGCCCACCTTCCTGGAGATGACCGGCGAGCACCACACCCGCGTCCGCCGCGCCGTCTCCCCGCTCTTCACCCGCCGCCAGCTGGAGTTCATGGCCCCGCGGATCCGGGCCGTGGCGGAGGAGCTGATCGACACCATGGTGCGCGGCTCCCGCGACCGGACGGGCGACCTGGTGGCGTCCTTCACCGAGCCCCTGCCGCTGCGGGTGCTGTGCGAGACCGTCGGCCTGCCGCACGAGGACCGCGACCTCTACCTGCCGCACACCCTCACCCTGCTCAGCGCCGCCGGCCTGCCCATGGACGAGATCCTCGCGGCGCTGTACGCCCTCCAGGACTACGCGTCCGGCCTGATCGACCGCAAGGAGAAGGAGGCCGGCGGGCCGGACGAGGGGGACTACGTGAGCCTCCTCCTCGCCGAGAGCCGCCGGGAGGGCGGCGACCTGACCCGCGACGACGTCGTCAGCTTCGTCGTCACCATGCTCATGGCCGGCTACAAGACCAACATCCAGCACACCGCGAACGCCCTGCTGGCGCTGCTCACCCACCCCGACCAGCTCCGCCGGCTGCGCGACGACCCGGACGGCACCGACACCGCGGTGGAGGAACTGCTGCGGCACGTCCCGCTGATGAACGCCATCAACGTCCTCGTGGCCCTGGAGGACTTCACCCTGCACGGGCAGCGGATCCGCGCCGGCGACGCGGTCCTCCCGGTGATCGCTTCCGCCAACCGCGACCCGGAGGCGTTCCCCGACCCCGACCGGCTCGACCTGACCCGCTCGCCCAACGCGCACACCGCGTTCGGCTACGGGCCCCACTACTGCACCGGGGCCCACCTCACCCGGCTCCAGCTGTCCGTCGCCCTGCGCGTGCTGCTGGAGAAGCTGCCGGACCTGGAGCTCGCCGAGCCTGCGGGCTCCCTGCCCTGGGACGAGTCCACGCCGCTGCGCGCCCCGGCCCGGCTGCCGGTCCGCTGGTGACCCCGCCCACTCCCCGGAACCCCCGAAAGGTCTCGCGCACCGTGTCCGCACCCGAACAGGCCCTTCCCCACTACCCCTTCAGCGACCGGGGCGACCGGCTCGCCCCCGAACTCCACGACCTCCAGAGCCGGTGCCCCGTCGCCAAGGTCCGTACGAACGCGGGCGGCGAGGCCTGGCTGGTCACCGGCTACGAGCTCGCCCAGCAGGTGCTGCGGGAGCGCAAGTTCGCCCGGTCGGTGCTGGGCGCCCCCGGCGGTCCGACCCAGGACGCCCCGATCCTCGCGCCCGAGCTGCTGGACGCCATGAACCACCTGCAGCGCGCCGGGCTGCGCGACGAGGTCCTGAAGGCGCTCAGCCGCAAGCAGCCCGACCTGCCGGCCGACTGGGTCGCCGGGATCACCGTCCAGGGCCTGGACGCCATGGTCCGCGAGGGCGCCCCCGGCGACCTCCAGCACCACTTCGCCGAATGGGTCGCCGCGCAGTGCATGTGCCGCCTGCTGGGCCTGCCCTTCGAGGACCGCCACTGGCTGGCCGTCCGCGCCGACCTCGACCTGACCATGAAGACCGCCACCGACGAGGAGCTCGCCCGGAACTGGGAGGAGATCCGCGCCTACATGCAGGACTACACCGCCGCCCGCCCGGCCGGGCCCCGCGGCCTCCTGGACCGCCTCGCCGACCTCAACGACCGCGAGGAGCTCGACGGCCGGCAGCAGGCGCTCGACGAGAAGCAGTTCTCCAACATCGCGGCCATGCTCTGGGTCACCGGCTACGAGGACTTCGCGAGCTTCCTCGGCGTCGCGGCCCTCAACCTCCTGCGGCGCCCGGAGCTCATGGACACCCTGCGCGCCCGGCCGGAGCTCATGCCCCGGTGCGTCGAGGAACTGCTGCGCTGCAGCGTCGTCCTGGGCAACGCCATCCCGCGCTTCGTCACGCAGGACGACCGGCTCGGCACGGCGGCCGTCAAGGAGGGCGACCTGATCCTGCTCTCCCTCGACGCCGTCAACTTCGACCCCGGCGCCTTCGAGGACGCCGGGGACTTCGACCCCGACCGCTCGCCCAACCCGCACCTGCGGTTCGGCTACGGGCGGCACCACTGCCCGGGCGCGCACCTGGTCCGCCGCCAGTCCGAGACGGCGTTCCGGACCCTGCTGGAGCACCTGCCGGGCCTGCGCCTCGCGGTGCCGGCGGACGAGGTCCCGTGGGTGCCCAACCGCATGGCCATCAGGCCCGCGGGGATGCCCGTCACCTGGTGATCCGGGACGCCCCGTGCGGCGGCGGGAGCACTCCGCCGCCGCACGGGGTCACGGGTCACGGGGTCACAAGGGAGCGCGTCAGCGCTTGGCGACGAACGCCCGGCCCGACTTGCTGCCGGCGGAACAGGACGCCTTCTCCTCCGCGGTCATCTTGCGGGACTTGACGACCACCGCGTTGCTCTTGCCGTCCGTGCCGTTGGCGGCCGGGCCGGTGATGGTGTCCGGCACGTACCAGTAGTAGTGGCCCCACTTCGGGCTGTCGTAGTGGGTCTGCCACGTGCCCGTGACGGTCTGCATCACCTGGGCGCGGGAGATCCAGCCGACCTCGCCGGGCTTCACCGTCATGTTCAGCGAGCTGTTCTCTTCGTGGTTGCTCGACCAGGTGTGGCCGTAGTTCGCGGTGACGCTCACGTCCACGATGCCCGCGATCTTGCCGCCGGCCGTGACGGAGACGCCGACGGAGTCCGTCGACCCGACCGAGTCGGACCAGCCCATCGACTGCGTGGCGTCCGAGCTGCTGCAGTTGTAGAGCGAGTTGGACACCTGGCGGAACTCGCCGAGGAACGCCTTGCCGAGCACGGGGTCGTTGAAGCTGCACTTCCCCTCGCCGGACGCGCAGTCGGCTATGAGCTGCTTGCGCGTGGGCTGGTCGTCGGCGGCGGCCGGGGCGGCCATGGCCGCCGTCAGCCCGAGTGCGGCCGCCGAAAGAGCCGCGAATCTGGCGCCGTTGCGCAGTGCCTGCTTGTTCAACGTGATCTCCTGCCTCTCAACTCACGTGAGGGAAGCACTGGTTCCATGTGGCGGAACCAGTGATTCCGGGGGGTGATCTTGAGGCTCGTGCATGGATTGGGTCAACAACACCAAGGAATGGCAAAGTTGTAGTTGATCTAGAAACGGTGCAGGACCTTATGCAACTGGTTGCAAAAACGGCCCGGGGGCTCTAGAACTGGTACGACCGCACCGTGAGAAAGGCCCCCGATGAGCCCGTATCCGCACCTCATGAGCCCCCTCGACCTCGGGTTCACCACCCTTCCCAACCGCGTGATCATGGGATCGATGCACGTCGGGCTGGAGGAGGCCGAGCACGGCTTCGTGCGGATGGCCGCGTTCTACGCGGCCCGCGCCCGCGGCGGCGCCGGGCTGATCGTCACCGGCGGCATCGCCCCCAACGAGCGGGGCCGCCCCTGGGCGGGCGGCGCCAAGCTGACCACCGCGGCCGAGGCCGAGGAGCACAAGGCCGTGACCGCCGCCGTCCACCGCGAGGGCGGCCGGATCGCCCTGCAGATCCTCCACTTCGGGCGGTACGCGCACCACGACGCTCTCGTCGCCCCCAGCGCGATCCAGGCGCCCATCAGCCCGTACGTCCCGCACGCCCTCACCGGCGACGAGGTCGAGGAGACCATCGAGGACTTCGTGCGGACCGCGGAGCTCGCCCGGGACGCCGGGTACGACGGCGTCGAGATCATGGGCTCCGAGGGCTACCTGATCAACGAGTTCGTCGCGGCCGCGACCAACCGGCGCACCGACCGCTGGGGAGGCCCGTACGAGAACCGGATCCGCTTCCCCCTGGAGATCGTCCGCCGCACCCGAGAGCGCCTCGGCCCCGGCTTCATCCTGATCTACCGCCTGTCGATGCTCGACCTCGTGCCCGGAGGCTCCTCCCTGGCCGAAGTGATCACCCTCGCCAAGGAGATCGAGGCCGCCGGCGCCACGATCATCAACACCGGCATCGGCTGGCACGAGGCCCGGATCCCGACCATCGCCACGTCCGTGCCGCGCGGCGCGTACGCCTGGGTGACGAAGAAGCTCATGGGCTCCGTGTCCGTCCCCCTGGTCACCACCAACCGCATCAACACCCCCGAGCTCGCCGAGCGGCTCCTCGCCGAGGGCCACGCCGACCTGGTCTCCCTGGCCCGGCCCTTCCTCGCCGACCCCGACTTCGTCGCCAAGGCGGGCGCCGGCCGGGCCGACGAGATCAACACCTGCATCGGCTGCAACCAGGCCTGCCTCGACCACACCTTCAGCGGCAGGATCACGTCCTGCCTGGTCAACCCGCGCGCCTGCCACGAGACCGAGCTCGTCCTCGCCCCCACCCGCCGCCGCAAGCGCATCGGCGTCGTCGGCGCGGGCCCCGCGGGCCTCGCCTTCGCCGTGTCCGCCGCCGAGCGCGGCCACGCCGTCACGCTCTACGACGCGGCCCCCGAGATCGGCGGCCAGCTCAACGTCGCCAAGCGCGTCCCCGGCAAGGAGGAGTTCGAGGAGACCCTGCGCTACTACCGCACGCAGCTCTCCCTCCACGGCGTCGACGTCCGCCTGTCCACCCCCGTCACCGCCGCCGACCTCACGGCCGCCGCGTACGACGAGATCGTCCTCGCCACCGGCGTCACCCCCCGCACACCCGACATCCCCGGCACCGGCCACCCCAGCGTGCTCGGCTACCTCGACGTCCTGCGCGACGGGGCCGAGGCCGGCCGGCGCGTCGCCGTCGTCGGCGCCGGCGGCATCGGCTTCGACGTCGCCGCGTACCTCACCGACAGCGGCGACGGCGCGAGCCTCGACCCGGAGACCTACTTCCGCCGCTGGGGCGTGGACACCGGCTACCGCACGCCCGGCGGCCTCGGCGAGGCCGACCGGCCCGCACCGCCCCGCACCGTGCACCTCCTCCAGCGCAAGGCCACCAAGGTCGGTGCCGGACTCGGCAAGACCACCGGCTGGATCCACCGCACCGAGCTCAAGCACCGCGGCGTCACCATGACCGCCGGCGTCACCTACGACCGCATCGACGACGCCGGCCTGCACATCACCGTCGACGGCACGTCCACCGTCCTGCCCGTCGACACGGTCGTCCTGTGCGCCGGCCAGGAGCCGCGCCGCGAGCTGTACGAGGAGCTGCGCGCGGCCGGGCGGTCCGTCCACGTCATCGGCGGCGCCGACGTCGCCGCCGAACTCGACGCCAAGCGGGCCGTGCGCCAGGGGACGGAGCTGGCCGCGGAGATCTGAGACGACGGCCCGCACCCGCGTCCGGTCCTTAGGATGCGGGCATGTCCCTCCCGCACGCGATCCTCACCGCACTCCTCGAAAAGCCCTCCTCCGGGCTGGAGCTCGCCCGCCGCTTCGACAAGTCGATCGGCTACTTCTGGTCCGCCACGCACCAGCAGATCTACCGGGAGCTGGGCAAGCTCGAACAGGCCGGCCTGATCCGGGCCCTGCCCGCCGCCGCCCCGGCGCGCGGGCAGAAGAAGGAGTACGAGGTCCTGCCCGCCGGCCGGGCCGCGCTCACCTCGTGGGTCGCCGGGGCCGACGACCCCCGGCCCGTTCGCGACCCCCTGCTGCTGCGCCTGCGCGCCGCGGCCGTCGTGGGCACGGCCGGCCTGGCGGAGGAGCTGCGGCGCCACCTGGAGCTGCACCGGCGCCAGCTGGCCGAGTACCGGGCGATCGAGGAACGCGACTTCCCGCCGGAGCGCGACAGCGAGGAGGACCGGCTGCGCCACGCGGTGCTGCGCGGCGGCATCGGCCTGGAGACCTTCTGGACGGAGTGGCTCGCCGAGGCGCTCACGGCGGTGGGGGAACAAGCGGTGGGGGAACAAGCGGCGGGGGAGCGGGGGAGCGGCCCGGCCTGAGGACCAGGCCGTCGGCGCCGATGGTGCCGCTCGTCACCAGCGCCTGCTCCGCCGTGACGTCCGTCATGAAGACGAACGGCGGCGCCACCGGCGGCACGGGCAGCCGGTCCGGGGTGAAGGTGAGGCAGAGGACGCCCTGGACACAGCCGGTCAGGCGGGTGAGGTACAGCGTCACCTGCCCGCCGAGTCTCAGCTCGTCGGCCGCCAGGGACAGTTCGGCGCCGCCCCCGTCCCGGGTCCGCAGCCGGTAGTCGGCCAGGGACGCCGCCCGCATGCTCAGCACCATGGCCCGGCGCGGCCCGTCCGCGGTCGGGACGTCGGTGACGCGGGCGAGCGTGAACCCGGACGGGGCGAACCGGGTGGTGGTCACGGTCGGCGGCGTGCGCGCGGTGGTGACGGCGTCCGGAGCCGGCGGACGCGGGCCGGGCGCGGGGGCGGCGGTCGCGGCGAGGAGCACGAGGGGGAGGGCGATCGCCAGCGCCTTCTGCGGAGGGTGGTCCGGAGGGGCCGGGAATCCGCGGGGCGGTGCCGGGGCCTCCGGCGTCCACGCGAAGCCCGTCGCGCCGCCGGCGATCCCCAGCAGCATGCCGGCGAGGAACCCGCCCAGGTTCGTCACTGCGAAGGACAGCACCGACACGATCACCGCGTGCACCCCGACGTAGTGCCGGGTGTGCGGCAGGAACCACAGGAACAGTCCCGCCACGACGAGCGCCGCCCCGACGCCGAGCGCGGCGATGCCCCCGAGCCCCAGGCCGACCAGGACCGACACGGGCGCCAGCGGCACCGCGGCGATCTCGGCGCCGGCGAGGACGAGCAGGGCGCCGGCCCAGAACGGCCGGGTGCGCCGCCAGGCCGCGAAGCGGGTCCGCCGCCGGGTCAGAAGCACGCCTTGCCGTTCAGGCTCACGTCCAGCGCCAGTCCCTTGAGCTTGAAGTCCCCGCCGGTGGCGGACCGGGCGTGCGAGTGCACCCCGGACACCGACACCTCCGAGGCCTGCAGCCCGAACTGCCCGGCCTCGCCCTGAACGCCGGGCACCGCGTCCAGCGTGGAGGCGTCCCGGCCCAGCTGGATCCGGCCGAAGGTGGCGTCGCCGAGCAGGTCCTCGCTGTCGAGGACCAGGTTGCTCGCCCTGACCGCCCCGGCCTTCCCGCCGGCCGTCAGCTTGAACACGACCGTCCCCAGCGGCGTGCCGACCCGCGCGGCCTGGCAGATGTCGGAGAGCGTGGCGTCGCCGATGCCGAGCAGGGCGACGGGGTGGCCCGTGCCGTCCGCGGAGCGGTCGACGTGGACGTACGAGGCGAGGCCCTTGCTCGACAGCTCGCCCGACGACACCTGGAACGCCGATCCCGACACGGCGAACGACGACGCCAGCACGCCCTCCGCCATCCCGACCGCCATCGCCGCGACGGCCACGAGCGCCGGTACGGCGACGGCGGCGGCCTTCTTCCAGGACGTCCTGCCCTCGGGTGGGTTCATGGCGGATCCTCTCTCAACCGAGCTCGGGGGCAAGGAAGTTCATGGCCGCCCGCAGGTAGGCGATGTCCACGG
The DNA here is from genome assembly GCF_049725035.1 of Streptomyces sp. XH2. NCBI lineage: Bacteria > Bacillati > Actinomycetota > Actinomycetes > Kitasatosporales > Streptomycetaceae > Streptomyces > Streptomyces sp. XH2. The sequence continues at coordinate 37,058 of NZ_JBMMMZ010000011.1, forward strand.
GGGCGGGCCCGGCCAGGCCGGGCAGGACCTCGTGCAGCGGCGTGTGGTCGTCGGTCCGGCTGCGCCAGTCGCGCCGGAGGAAGTTCGCCAGCATCGGGTTGATCTGCTGCTCGATGAGGTTGGGGCGGTCGACCGCGGGCCGCAGCACCAGCTCGACGCCGGGGACGAGTTCGTTCACCGCGGCGACCAGCAGCGGCGCGGGCGTCTCCACGGGATGGACCAGGTGGTACGTGGAGACGCCCGGTCGGTGCGGCAGGGCGGCGAGGCGCAGTGCGGCGTCGACGGCGTACTCGACCGGAACGATGTTCATGTGGGCCGCCGGGTCGCCCAGGAGACGCAGGCGGACGCGGGGCAGCCCGGGACGCCGGTGCAGGATGCCGCGCCGCAGCAGCGGCGGAGCCTGGCCGATGAGCTCGGCCAGGCCGGTGCCGAGCGTCGAGAAGGGCTGCTGGGCGGCGTCCGGGGGCAGGGGCCGGTCGGTGGCCAGGAGGCTGGGGCGCAGGATCAGCGCGGGCCGCTGCCGGCTCGCGGCCCAGTCCCGTACGACGGCCTCGGCCCGCCGCTTGGTCCTCTCGTAGCCGGTGACCGCTTCGAGGGCGGAGGGCACGGGTGCGGGCCGGCCGTTCGCGGACCCGGCGTCCGGGCCGGCCGCCACGTAGGCGGTGCTGAAGTACAGCAGCGGTACGTGGGCGGGGGAGCGGTCGGCGAGTTCGGTGAGCCGGTGGGTGCCGCCGACGTTGACGGGGGCGAGGGTGTCCTCGGTGTCGATCAGCGAGAGGGCGGCGGCGCAGTGCCAGACCGCTTCGGCCTCCTCGGCGAGCCGGTCGTGGTCCACGGGCTTCAGACCCAGCCCAGGCCTGGTGAGGTCGGCGGGCACGGCCGTCAGCCGCCCGCGCGCGTCGGCGAGTTCGCCGTCTTTGGCACCGCAGGCGCGCAGCGCCGTCTCAAGCCGGGCGGCCAGGGGCTGCCCGGCGGCGTCGCGGCCGAGGGCGGCCACGGTCCGGCCGCCGGCCAGGAGGGCGCGCAGCAGCCGGGAGCCGAGGAAGCCCGTGGCGCCGGTGAGGACGACGGTCACGCCCCACCTGCTTTCCGGGCGCCGGGCAGGGCGGGAAGCCTGCCCGGGAGCGTGCCCGGCAGGGCGGGCAGCCCCTCCGGCAGGGTGCCGGTGCGGGCCTGCTTGAGGAGGTGGGGCAGGACCGTCTCGGTGATGCCGTGGATGGAGCCGTCGGAATGCAGCAGCTCCATGACCGGCACCTCCTGGTTGAGCTGCTTGCGGAACTTGGCGAGCATCTCCATGCCCATGAGCGAGTCCATGCCGAACTGCTGCAGCGGCCGGTGCCGGTCGACCTCTTCCGGGAGCATGTGCAGGGTGTCGGCGACCATGGACGTGATGAGGTCCTCGACGATGACGAAGGCCTCGTCGGGGCTCGCGGCGGCGAGCTGCTCGAGGAGCTCTTCCAGGTGCCAGGTGGTGCCTTCGACCGTGGTGGGCAGGAGGGCGGCGAAACGGGGACCGGCCGTGGACGGGGCGAGCACGGTGAGCCGGCCCCAGTCGAGGCGGGCGAACGCGGCATGTTCCGCTTCCCTGCCGAGCAGACGCTCCAGTGCGGACAGGGCGTCCACCGGATCGACGGGGAGGACGCCCATGGCGCTCAGCACAGGGGTCAGCTCGTTGCGGGCGACGTAACCGACGCGGCCGACGGCGCCCCAGGCCACGGCCAGGCCGGGGCGGCCGGCCGCCCGCCGCGCCCGGACGAGCGCCTCCATGGCGAGGTTGGCCGCCACGTAGGGGGCCTGGTGCGGTGTGCCCAGAGCCGACGCGGCCGAGGAGTAGATGACGAAGTCCGCCTGCGGACACAGCTCGTCCAGCAGGAGGGCTCCCGTCCACTTCGGGGCGAGGACGGAGCGGAGCCGTTCGTCGGTGAGCTCCGTGAGCGCGTCGTCGTCGAGGTGCATGGCGGCGTGCACGACGCCCCGGACGGGACGGCCCTCCGCCCCAAGGCCCGCCAGCAGACGGCGCACCGCCTCCGCGTCGCTGATGTCGGCGGCGTGTGCCCGCACGTCGACCCCCTGGGCACGCAGCCGGGCGAGCAACTCTCCGGCCTCGGGCGCCTCCTCGCCCCGGCGGCTCACGAGGTCCAGCCGGCGGACCCCGCGCGCGGCGAGCCACCGTGCGGTCTCCGCGCCGAAGCCGCCCAGGCCCCCGGTGACGAGCCAGGTGCCGTCGGCGGCGGGCCGCCGGGGGCGAGGGGCGCGGTGGACGGGCACCGGCTCGTCGAAGGTGATCACGAGCTTGCCCATGTGCTTGGAGTGCTGCAGGAGCCGGAACGCCTCCTCGACGCGGTGGGCGGGGTAGGCCACGTGGGGCAGGGGCAGGTAGTCGCCGGAGCGGATGCGGGCGAGGACCTCGTCGAACACCGCCTCGGCGTGACCGGGCGCCTGCCAGACCAGGCTGGCGGCGTCCACGACGAAGTGCGCGGCATTGTCCGCCAGCGCCTTCTGCAGCATGCGCTGGTTGCCGAGGACGTCGCGCTTGCCGAGCTCGACGAACCGCCCGCAGGGGGCCAGGAGTTCGCGGGTGCGGGCCGCCGCCTCGCCGCTGAGCGAGTTGAGCACGACGTCGACGCCCCGGCCGCCGGTGTGCTCGCGGATCGCGTCGGCGAAGGCGTGGGTGCGCGAGTCCAGCGCCAGCTCGGCCCCGAGGGCGAGCGCCAGATCCCGCTTGGCGGGGCTGCCCGCCGTCGAGATGACCCGCGCGCCGACGAGGTCGGCGTACTGGGCCGCGGCCAGGCCGACGCCTCCGGCGGCGCCGTGGACGAGGAGCGTCTCGCCCGGCCGGAGGCGGGCAAGGTGCTTGAGACTGTGCTGGACGGTGAAGAACACCGCCGGCAGGGTCGCCGCCTCCGCGAAGGTCATGCCGTCGGGGACCGGGCGCAGTGCGGCGGCCGGGATCCGTACGTGCGAGGCGAAGGCCCCCGGGAACAGGCCGAACACCCGGTCGCCCACGGCCGTTTCCGTGACGCCTTCGCCGACCGCGGCGACGACCCCGGCCCCCTCCAGCCCCAGGTAGTCCTCCGAGGAGACGCCGTCCTCGGCCACGGGTGGCAACAGCCCCGTCGCGACCATCACGTCGCGGTAGTTGAGCGCGGCCGCGCGCACCGCGACCACCACGTCGCCCGGCCCGGGGTCCGCGACGGACGTCTCGGTCCACCGCAGCCCGTAGGCCAGCCCTTGGTCCCGCACCTGCAGCCGGTAGCGGATCCCGCCGTCCGGTGCGGCCGGCTCCGTGACCGGTGCGGCGCGCTCGAAGCGGTGGATGAACCGGCCGCCCCTGGTCAGGGCGACCTCGTCCTCCTCCTGCTCGCCCTCGGGCGCGGCGGCGAGGAGCTCGCGGGCCAGCCGCGCCGCGTCCTCGGCCGGGTCGGTCCCGCGGTCGAGGGAGATCCGCCGTGCCGTCGTCGCGGATTCGTTGGCCAGCGTACGGGCCGTGCCCCAGGCGGCGGCCTGGCCGGGGAAGGCGGGCCTCTCCGGCGCGGGCAGAGCACCGCTGGGGTGGGTGACCAGGACGAAGGGGCCGCTCGCCGGGCCCTGCAGCGCCCGCTTCGCCAGGGCCAGGTCCCGCAGCGCGGCGGCCCGGCGCACGGCCGTCTCCGTGCCGGCGACGGGGTCGCCCTCGGCGGCCCGGTCCGGGGCGGAGCTCAGCAGGAGGACCACTGTTGCGGACGGCGTCTGTCCGAGGACGTCCTGCCACGCTCCGGGGCTCTCCGGCAGCGGCACGACCGGCCCTGCCGCACAGCCCGCGGCGGCCAGCTCCGCGGCCACCTGCTCGCCCAGGGCCCGCTCCGCGTCGTCCTCGGTGACGAGGAGCCAGGACTCCCGGGCGGGCGGCCCGGTGGTGACGGCGGGCGGCACGCCGTTCTCCGCCGGGGTACGGGCGAGGAGGACGGAGAAGTGCTCGTTCGCGGGTGCGCTCGCAGCTCCCGTCTGAACCACGTCCTGGAAGCCGCTGCCGGCCAGCAGGTCCGGCCACTGCTCGCGGGGCAGCACGATGTGCTCGGCTCGCAGCTCCGGATCGCGCGTCTCCCAGAATTCCTCCAGGGTGGCGAACAGCAGTGCCACGACCTCCGGGTCGTGCAGCTCCAGCGCCAGCAGATGGCCGCCCGGGGCGGTCAGCCGCGCGAGTCGCCGCAGCGCCGCCCGCAGGTCGGCGGCCGTGTGCAGGGCGAACCCTGCGACGACGACGTCGAAGGAGCCCGCGGCGAACCCCTGCTCCTCCGGGTCGGTGTCCAGGTCGAGGACGCGGTACGTCACACAGGGGTGGTCGCCGAACCGTGCCTGGGCCGGAGGGAAGAACGCGGCGGAGACGTCGCTGAACACGTACTGGGCGCGGTCGTCCAGCAGCGGGACGAGGTGCGCGGACAGGCCGCCGGTGCCCGCGCCCACCTCCAGGACGCGCAGCGGCCGGTCGGCGGGCCAGGCGCGGATCAGCGCGCCCAGCAGCTCGGCGGCCATGCGGTTGTGGAGCGCGCACGGAGGGTTGACGTCGTAGTACTGCTGGACCAGCTCCGGGCCGCTGTCCTGGAACAGCAGCTCCAGCGGGTCCAGCCGCCCGCACAGGAGATCCGGCAGGCGGGTGGCGAAGCGCATGCTGAGGGCGCACGCGGGGAGGTAGTCGGTGAGCCCGGACAGCTCGCGCAAGCCGGGCACCTGCCCGGTGCCCAGCAAGCGCCAGCCCTCGCCTTCCCGGGCCAGCAGCCCCTCCTTCTCCGCCGTGCGTGCCAGCAGCCCCACGAGCTTCTCGTGCCGCGGCAGCACACCGGCCGCCAGGAGCTCACCGGACGTGAAGACGTCCTGTTCCGGGAGCAGTGCCGCGAAGGCCCGGGCCGCACCGGCCCCGGTGAGCTGCCGCAGATAGGCATGGGCCTTCCCGTACTGCTCGATCGACGGCCACTTCCGCAGCCGCTCCAGCCCCGCTGCCGCTGCCGCGGCCACCTCGCCCGGCGACGGCGGCACCCACGCCGGCACCGGCTGCCCCGGCAGCGGCGCGGCGCGCAGCACCGAGACGTACTCCTCGCCGCGGTCCCCGGTGGGGAGAGACACCCGCTGCAGCCGGCAGCCGGTGAGCTCCACCGCCACCTCGCCGTCCTCGCCGGCGACCGTGATGTCCCAGACGGCCTCGCGCGAGCTGAGGGAGCGCTCCCGCACGTGCACCAGCCCTTCCGCGGGCGGCCGCGCCCAGACGCGGACCCCGTCGACCGCCGACGGCAGGAATCCGGTTTCGGCGTCCGCCAGCAGCGGCGCCCCCGCCTGCAACGCCCCGTCGAGCAGCGCCGGATGGACCACGTACCCGCCGTAGCCGTCGTCCGGCGGGTCGCAGTGGTACGCGGCGAGGACCTCGCCGGGGCCGGTGTGCAGCTCGCGCAGCACCTGGAAGGCGGGGCCGTAAGCCAGACCCGCCGCGGCGACCGCGGCGTAGTGCTCCTCGCCGGTCAGCCGGCCGGTCATCCGCTCGCGCACCTCCGCCATGTCCACCGGGCCGGGTGGCGCGGCTGCCGGACGCCGGACCCGGCCGCGGGCGTGCAGCCGCCAGCCGCCCGTGTCGCCCGTGCGGCTGGCGACGCGCACGATGCCGTCCTCGTCCGACAGCGACGTCTGCAGGCGGACGTCCATCGCCGCGTCCCAGGTCAGCGGCAGCGCGCGGGTGATCTCCAGGTCGCCGAGCTCGGCCGCGCCGCCGAACGCCTCCCGCCCGGCCGCCAGCGCCAGCTCCACGAACCCCGTGGCCGGCATCACGACGGACCCGGCCACGCGGTGGTCGGCCAGCCACGGCGTGCGGGTGCGCTCCACCGCGGTGTGCCACGTGGGCTCCAGCACGGGCGCGCGCTCGCCCAGCAGCGGGTGCACCAGCACCCCGTCGCCGCTGGTGCGCAGCCAGTGCTCCGGAGTGCCGTGCCAGTACGGCTCGCGCTGCCACGGGTAGGACGGCAGCGCGGCGACCTCGCCGGGCTGCGGGAACCAGCGGTCCGTGCCCCTCGCGTCCCCCGCCGCCAGCAGCCGCAGGGCGGCCCGCCGCACGGCCGCGCCGTCGCACCGCTCCCGGCTCACGGGGGAGACGACGGGGAACGCGCCGCCCGGGGCGTCGGAGGCGATACGGTTCAGCGCGCCGGCCAGGCCCGGGTGCGGGGCGATCTCCACCGCCGCCGTAAGCCCCGCCCCGGCCGCCTTCGCCACCGCGTCCGCGAACCGCACCGGCCGGCGGGCGTTGTGCCACCAGTACGCGGCGTCCAGCTGCCCCGCGCCGACGCGCTCGCCCGTCACCGTGGAGTACATCGGCAGCCGCGGCTCGCGGGCGACGAGACCGGCCAGGCCCGCCCGCAGCGGCCCCTCGACCGGGTCCATCGCCGCGCTGTGGAAGCCGTGGTCCACGGCGAGCTCGCGGAACGGCACGTCCCGGGCGGCCAGCTCCCGGCCCAGCTCCCGCAGCGCGGCCGGCTCCCCGGACACCGTCACGTCCCGGGAGCTGTTCACCGCCGCGATCTCCAGCCGCCCGCCGTGCCCGGCGATCGCCTCCGCCGCCTCCTGCTCGCTCAGCCCGACCGCGGCCATCCGCCCCGTCCCGGCCGTCCCCGCCTGCGCCCGGCTGCGCTCGGCGATCACGCGCGCCGCGTCCGCCAGGTCCAGTGCCCCGCAGACGTACGCCGCCGCGACCTCGCCGACGCTGTGCCCCAGCACGGCGGCGGGGACGGCTCCGTACTCTCCCAGCAGTGCGACGAGTCCCACTTGGAAGGCGAACAGCGCGGGCTGGGCGAAGGCGGTGTCGGTCATGCGCTCGGCGTGGTCGGACCCGGACCCGGACCCGGCCCCGCGGCCCGGGTCGGCCGCGCCGGGCGCTGTCATGGCGCCTGCGGCCGCTCCGGGCGTGCCGCCCGCGTCGCCGGCCCGGCCGGGCGCGCCCGCCGCGTCCCCCGCCGCCAGCAGCTCCGCCACCGACCAGCCCAGCAGCGGCTCCAGATGGCGGTCCGCCTCCTCGACCGCCGTGCGGAACGCGGGCTCCTGCGCCATCAGGGCCGCGCCCATGCCCGCCCACTGCGTGCCGTTGCCGCAGAAGACGAAGGCCACGCCGCCCGCCGGCGGGCGCTCGGCGTGCACCGAGACCGCCGCCAGCGCGTTCTCGTCCTCCGCGAGGGCCGTCAGCTGCGCCGCCGCGTCCTTGGGGCCGTCGGCCAGGACGGCCGCGCGGTACGGGTGCCGCGTCCGCCGGCGGGAGGCGGTCCAGCACACGTCGTAGAACTCCCGGCCACCGGCGCCGCCGACGCGCTCCGCCACCGCGCGGGCCGCCTCCGCCAGCGCCGTGCGCGTGCGGGCGGACACGACCAGCGGCAGGGGCCCCTCCGGCGCCGGCGGCGCGGACCGCTGGCGCGGCGGCGCCGCGCCCAGCACCACGTGCGCGTTCGCACCGCCGAAGCCGAAGCTGTTCACCCCCACCACACCGCCGTCACCGCAGGCCGCCACGGGCCGCATGCTGCCGACCGGGCAGAGGTTCAGCCCGGCGAAGTCGATCTGCGGGTTGAGGGGCAGGCCGTGCAGCGAGGCCGGGATCCGGCCGTGCCGCAGCACCAGCATCCCCTTGAACAGCCCCGCCATCCCCGAAGCGGGCTCCGCGTGCCCCACGTTGGTCTTCACCGACCCGATGGGCAGTGGCCCGTTCGTCCGCCGCAGGCCCAGCGCCTCGCCGACCGCCCGGCACTCCAGGGGGTCTCCCACGGGCGTGCCCGTGCCGTGCGCCTCGAAGTAGAGCACCTGGTCGGGGCCGGTCCCGGCCCGCTCGTACACCTCGTGCAGCAGGCTCTGCTGCATTTCCGTGCTCGGCACGGTCATCCCGGAGGTGTTGCCGTCGCAGTTGGCGCCGCTGGCCGCGATGACCGCCTGCACGCGGTCCCCGTCCGCCAGCGCGTCGGAGAGGCGCTTGAGCACCACCATCCCGCCGCCCTCGGCCCGGACGTAGCCGTCGGCCCCGGCGGAGAACGTCGCGCAGCGCCCCCGCGGCGAGAGCATCAGGGCGCGCGAGAAGCCGATGAAGTGGTACGGGCTGAGGAGCAGGTTCGCGCCGCCCGCGAGGGCGACCCGGCTGCGGCCCGAGCGCAGCGTCTCGCACGCCTGGTGCACGGCGATGAGCGAGGAGGAGCAGGCGGTGTCCACCGCGAGGCTGGGGCCCCGCAGGTCGAAGACGTAACTGAGCCGGTTGGCCGCGATCGACAGCGCGGAGCCGCTCATCGCGTACGCGGTGATCTCCTCGGTGCGGGCCATCTGCAGGGCGCCATAGGACATGTCGCTGATCCCGACGAAGACGGCCGTGTCCGAGCCGGCGAGGCCCGCCGCGTCGATGGCCGCGTCGTCGAGCGCCTCGGCCGTCATCTCCAGCAGCATCCGCTGCTGCGGGTCCATGTGCGCGGCCTCGCGCGGCGAGATGCCGAAGTACTCGGGGTCGAAGCCGGAGACGTCCCCGAGATAGCCGCCGGCCATGGTGTAGGCCTTGCCGGGCCGCTCCGGGTCGGGGTCGAGGAAGCGGGCCGGGTCCACCCGGCCCTCCGGCGGGCCCGCGCTGATCAGGTCTCTCTCCTCGGCGAGGGCCGTCCACAGGCCGCCGAGGCCGGTGATGCCGCCGGGGAGCCGGCAGGCCGTGCCCACGACGGCGACGGGTTCGTGCGGGGCGGCGGACGACGCTGTGAGGGGCTCCATGGGTCAGGCATTTCCGGAGCCCCCGCGAATAGTGAACCACCCGCCGGATTCACTCATTTGAGAGGTGGAGCCGTGCCCCAAACCGGTGCGGCGGAGCGGCCGGGTCCGGCTTCCGCGCCGCGCACGCCCGCGCCGTACCGCCGCCGGTGCCCGGCATGCCCCGTTGTAAAGTGCGGGGACAGCCCTTGACCTGCAGGAGCAGGCAGGGAGCCGACACATCAGGAGTTCTCCATGTTCCGCACCATGCTCAAGTCCAAGATCCACCGCGCGACCGTCACCGGGGCCGACCTCAACTACATCGGCTCGCTGACCCTCGACCCCGTGCTGATGGAGCAGGCAGACCTGCTGCCCGGCGAGCAGGTCCACATCGTCGACGTCAACAACGGCTCCCGGCTGGAGACCTACGTCATCGAGGGCGAGCGCGGCTCGGGCGTGGTCTGCATCAACGGCGCCGCGGCCCGGCTCGTGGCCCCCGGCGACATCGTGATCATCATCGCCTACGCGTCGGTCACGGACGACGAGGCCCGTGCCCTCAAGCCGCGCGTGGTCTTCGTCGACGGCGAGAACAAGGCGGTCAGCGTCGGCGACGACCCGTCGGTCTGATCCGCCGCACCCGACCCGCCGCGCCCGGGGCCGCCGTTGTCCGTGAGGGCGATGGGGGCGCCCGGGCGTTTCGGTTCGTTCCGATGCACAAACGTTTCTTTTCTCTCTGCAACCGTACGAGCGTGTGGATCATCTGTACGGGCGTAGGAAGAAACGTACAGATAGCCAGAAAGGTCGTCTCGCCGTGCACCTCGGACCGGGTCGTCGCTCCGCCCTGTGGGCATCCGCCGCTCTCGTGGGCTCGCTGGTGCTCAGCGCCTGTTCGGGAGGGTCGGGCGCGGCCAGTACCGACGCGGGAGCCGAGCCGAAGATCACGGTCACGCCGGGGGACGGCAAGGACGTGAAGTTCGGCTCCCCGATATCCGTCCGCGCCGAGGGCGGCCGGCTGACGGAGGTCGAGGTCAAGGACGCCAAGGGCAACAAGGTCCCGGGCCGGATGGCCGAGGACGGCGCCACCTGGACCTCCGACGGCAAGGCCGGCCCGCAGACGACCTACACCGTGCGCTCCAAGGCCAAGGGCGGCAAGGAGGGCAAGGGCAAGGAGGCCGCCGCGAGCGCGACCTTCACCACGCAGGCGGCGGCCAGCGTCAACAAGCTCGCCAACACCCCCTCCGACGGGCAGACCGTGGGCACGGGCATGCCCGTCTCGATCCTCTTCGACCACGCCGTGGACAAGAGCAAGCGCGCCGAGATCGAGAAGTCCCTGACCGTCACCTCCGAGCCGAAGGTGGAGGGCGCCTGGGGCTGGGTGAAGGACTGGTCCGGCCAGGACCGCATCGACTGGCGGCCCAAGACCTCCTGGCCCAGCGGCACCAAGGTCGCCGTCAAGGGCCTGCTGGCCGGCGTCGACTCCGGCGAGGGCGGCGTGTTCGCGCGCAACTACGACTTCGGCTTCACCATAGGCGCCGACCACAAGGCCGTCATCGACGTCCCCTCGCACACCCTCACCATGTACGAGGACGGCAAGGCCGTCGGCACCATCAAGGGCTCCGCCGGCTCCCCGGTGGACCCGACCCGCGGCGGCATCCACACCGTCCGCAGCAAGAACGCCGACGAGGTCATGGACTCCTCCACCATCGGCCACGGCAACGAGTGGATGCTCGACGCGAAATGGGTCACCCACCTCACCGCCTCCGGCACCTTCCTGCACTCCGCGCCCTGGAACAACTCCATCGGCGTGGAGAACAACAGCCACGGCTGCTTCGGCATGACCACCGCCGACGCCAAGCGGGCCTACGACTTCCTCCCCATCGGCTCCACCGTCGAGGTCAAGAACACCACCAGCACCAAGGTCACCGACCCCGGCAACGGCCTGGAGGTCTGGCAGGAGACCTGGGAGCAGTGGCAGAAGCGCAGCGCCCTGAAGTGACGACGGGACGGCAGCGCCCTGAAGGGACAGCCCTGATGTGACGGCGCCGCTTTCCGGCCACCTCGTGAAGCTGTTCCGGCACCCTCGCCCTCGCGCCCCGCGAAGCCCTGCCCCGGGCTTGCGGGGCGCTTGGCGTGCGGACTAAGGCCCGTGGCCTATGCAGTGGGGAGCGAGTGCGCCCGACGGCCCCAATGCACCCACTCACGATATGGTTGTCGTTTTAATGGCTGTGCCAAGGGGGCAGCACTCTGCCATGCCCGGGCCGGGAACGCAGAGACGGAGAAGGCGTTCCGTGCAGGCAGGGGCAGGCACAGTGGAAGGATCGAGATCGGCTCAGCACGGCCCTGAAGGAGGCTGGCCTCGATGCCACAGGACATCGCCCTGGACATTCCTTTCCCCAAGCGGCTGAATCCCTACGTGGAGGTGGCACGGGCGCGCAACGAGCACTGGCTGGTATCCACCGGCCTGCTCAGCAGCCCGCACAACGTCGAGCGGTACCGGACCTGGCGGATCGAGCGGCTCGCCGCCGGCTTCCTGCCCGGAGCGAGCGTCAACGAGCTGACGTTCGGGCTCGCCGTACAGAGCTTCTTCTTCTTTTTCGACGACCTCTTCGACAGCGGCCTGGGCGAGGACCCCGCCGCCACCTACGAGATCTGCCACGAGATGGCGGCCCTCGCCCGCCAGGAGCCGGGCGCCACGGACGTCACCCCTTCCTTCCCGCTCGCGCGCGTCTGGACCGAGCTGTGGCAGCAGGCCCAGCTGGGCATGTCCGCGGCCTGGCGCGCCCGTTCCGTACGGCACTGGGAGGAGTACTTCCTCACCTACGTGTCGGAGGCCGTCAACCGCCGCAGCGGGACGGTCCTCGGCATGGACTCGTACATGAAGCTGCGCCGCCTCGGCATCGGCAGCGAGGTCGTCGTCGACGTCTCCGAGCGCTGCGGCCACTTCGAGGCGCCCCCCGAGATCCACCAGAGCATGGCCGTCCTGGAGGCCCGCGTCATCACGGCCGAGGTCGTCACCCTCACCAACGACCTGCACTCCCTGGAGAAGGACCTGGCCAACGGGGAGCTCAACAACGCCGTGCTGCTGCTCGGCATGGAGCACGGGTGCTCGCGCGCGGAGGCCATCGTCCACGTCCAGCGCATGATCCGCCGCCGCACCGCCCGCTTCCTGCAGCTGGAGGCCGAGGCCGACCGGCTCTGCGGCGTCTTCGGCCTCACCCCCGAACAGCGCGAGAACACCCGGCTCTTCCTCGACGCCAACCGCGCCTGCATGCGCGGCAATCTGGACTGGAGCAACGAAACCGGCCGCTACAGCGAGCTCGGCGTCCTGCACGTCAACCGCTCGCGCCGGATAGAGGACGTCGTCGCCCGCACCGCCGAGTGACGACCGCGGCGCACCGGCCGGGGGCTCGTCCCTTCGGCCGATGCGGCTCCGGCCGATCGGCCGAGGCGGCGGGGGAGCCGCGGGTGCTTGGCTGGAGCGATGCTCCACGTGCTCTACCTGACCGGGATCGCCGCCTTCGCGGCCAGCGGCGTGCTGGCCGCCCACCGTGCCCGGCTCGACCCCTTCGGCGGGCTGGTCCTCGCCTTCGCCGCCGCCATCTCCGGCGGCACCCTGCGCGACCTGATCCTCGGCCGCCACCCCCTGTACTGGACCCACGACTGGCTCCTCCTCACGGTCATCGCGGCCACGGCCGTGGCGACCATGGTCTTCCTGCGGTACCGCGAACTGCCGCACCGCTCCCTGATGACCGTCGACGCCGTCGGTCTCGCCGTCGTCACCGTGATCGGCGCGCGGGCCGCGACCGACGCCGGCGTCACCCCCTTCGCCGCCGTCATCCTCGCCGTGCTCACGGGCGTGACCGGCGAGGTGATCCGCGACGTGCTGTGCGGGGAGTTCCCGCCGCTGCTGCTGCGCGAGGAGGTCTATGCCACGGCGGCACTGCTCGGCGCGGTCTGCCACCTGGTCCTGGACCGCCTCGGCACCGGCCCGTCGACCGCCGCCGCCGTCGCGGCGTCCCTCGTCTTCGCGGTGCGGATGGGGGCCTTGCACTTCGGCCTCCACCTGCCCCGCCTCGCGCAGCGCCCACCCGCGTAGGGCGCCCGTCCGCGCGGATTCAGCGGCCGCCGTCCGGGCCCGGGGGCTCCAGGAGCGCCAGCTCCAGCAGCCACTCCACGACCTCGGTCCGGTGCCGCGCCTCGCGCGGATCCGCACCCCACACGTACAGGCCGTGCCCCGCCACGACCACCGCCGGCACGCCCGGCTCGCGGGCGGCCGCCAGCCGGTCGCCCAGCACCCGCATGTCCTGGCTGTTGGCGATCACCGGCAGGACCACGGCCGGGCCGTCGGCCGGCAGCCCGAGTCCCTTCAGCATCTCCAGGTCCCGCAGGGCGATGCCCGCCGGCCGGCGCCGGGCCATCGCCACCGACGCGACCGTGTGCACGTGGACGACCGCGCCCGCACCGGTCAGCCGCACCACCCGCGCGTGCAGCGCCGCCTCCGCCGACGGCCGGCCGCCCCGTACGGCCTTGCCGTCGCCGTCGACCAGCACCACGTCCGCCGCCGTGAGTTCGCCCTTGTCGACACCGCTCGCCGTGACCGCGAGCCGCAGCGGCTCCCGGGCGGTGACCACCGAAAGGTTTCCCGACGTGCCGCGCATCCAGCCGAACGACGCGAACCGCGCCGCCTCCGCGGCCAGCACCGCGGCCGCCTCCGCCGGGGCGTCCCCGCCGGCACCGGTCGTCACGGCCCGCTCCCCGACCGCGCGACCTCGATGCCCGCGAACGACCCGGCCTCCGGATGGCCGCCCGTGCCCTGGGCGTAGTACGGCTCGCCCGGGCGCCGCACGCCGGCCGTCAGCCAGCCCGCCGCCCGCGCCGCGTCCAGCTCCGCGGGCCGGTCCGACAGGAACAGCGTGCGGCCCGGCGGCGCGCCGATGGCCCGGCTGATCGCCGCGTACGAGCCCGGCGACTGCTTCGGCCCGGCGTTCTCCGTGTCGTACAACCCCTCGACCAGCGGCAGGAGATCGCCCTGCGCGCTGTGCCCGAACCACGCGCGCTGCGCCGCCACCGAACCGGACGAGTACACGTGCAGCCGCACCCCGCGCGCGTGCCACCGCCGCAGCGCCGGCACCACGTCCTCGTAGAAGTGCGCGACCAGCTCGCCGCGGGCGAACCCCTCCGACCACACGATGCCCTGCAGCGCCTTCAGCGGCGCGGCCTTGCGGTCCTCGTCCAGCCAGGCGTTGAGGACCTGCTCGATGCGCGGGGCGTCCGCGGCCGGCTCCCCGACCAGCGCACGGACCTGCTCGGCGGCGCGCCGGACCGCGGGCTCGCCGGCCCGCTCGGTCAGCAGCGACCCGAACCGGCGGCGCGAGTACGGGTAGAGGACGTCCACGACGAACTCCGTGGCGCTCGTCGTGCCCTCGATGTCGAGGACGACGCTGTCCGCGTCGAACCGCAGGCTCACGTCCACGGATCGTAGCCCGCAGGGGGCGGGGGCGCCCAGGACGGCGCGCCCCCGCCCCCGGCCTCACCTGCGCAGCACCTTGCGGGCGAGCAGGTTGCCGAGCAGCTGCGCCAGCTGCACCAGGACGATCAGGACCGCGACCGTCACCACCATCACCGAGGTGTCGAAGCGCAGATAGCCGTACGTCATCGCGAGGTTGCCGACCCCGCCGCCGCCGACCGTCCCGGCCACGGCGGAGAAGTCGATGAGCGCGACGAGCATGAACGTGAAGCCCAGGACCAGCGGCCCCAGGGCCTCGGGGACGAGCACCGTCAGGATGATCCGCAGGGGACCCGCCCCCATGGCGCGGGCCGCCTCGACGACCCCGGGCTCGACGGAGAGCAGGTTGCCCTCGACGATCCGGGCGACCCCGAACGTGGCCACCACCACCATCGGGAAGACCGCCGCCTCCGTGCCGATCATCGTGCCCACGACGCTGCGCGTCACCGGGGACAGCGCCACGATGGCGATGATGAAGGGGACCGGCCGCACGACGTTGATGAGCGCGTTGAGGACGGCGAAGACCGCGCGGTTCTGCAGGATGCCGCCCTTGCGGGTCGCGTACAGCGTGAGGCCCACGGCCATGCCGAGCACCGCCGACAGCGCCAGGGTGACCAGCACCATGTAGACCGTCTCGCCGGTGGCGTCGACGACCTTGACCCAGAAGTGGTTCCAGTCGACCTTCATCGTGCACCCGCCGTCGTACGATCGGGGCCGGACAGCCGGGCGACGACGGCGTCGACGTCCGCCTCGGCGCCGCGCAGTTCGAGGGTGACGCTGCCCAGGGGCCGGTCGTGGACGTCGCCCACGCCCGCGTGGGCGATCGTGAAGTCGACCGCGTGCTCGCGCAGCAGCCGCGACAGGCCGGTGGTGTCGCCGGTGACCGGGACCGTCACCAGCCGTCCGGCGTGCCGGGCCCGAAGCCGCTCCAGGGCCGCCCCCTCCGGCACGTCGTGCAGCGCGGAGCGCACGAACGCCTCGGTGACGGGGTGCTGCGGGCGGGAGAAGACGTCGTACACGTCGCCGCTCTCCACCACCGCCCCGCCGGCCATGACGGCCACCCGGTCGCAGAGGGTGCGGACCACCTCCATCTCATGGGTGATCAGGACGATCGTCACGCCCAGCTCGCGGTTGACGCGCCGGAGCAGGCCGAGGACCTCGCCGGTGGTCTGCGGGTCCAGGGCGGACGTGGCCTCGTCGCACAGCAGCACGCCGGGCGAGGTGGCCAGGGCCCGGGCGATGCCGACGCGCTGGCGCTGGCCCCCGGACAGCTGCTCGGGGTAGCGGCGGGCGTGCCCGTCGAGGCCCACGAACTTAAGGACCTCGGCCGCCCGTTCGCGGGCCGCGGCGCGGGAGGCCCCGGCGACCCGGAGCGGATAGGCCACGTTGCCCAGGACGGTGCGCGAGCGGAAGAGGTTGAACTGCTGGAAGACCATGCCGATGGACTGCCGTACGGCCCGCCGCCCGCGCTCGCCGAGGGCGCCCAGGTCCTGCCCGTCGACCAGGACCCGGCCGGAGGTGGGCGCCTCCAGGTGGTTGATCAGCCGGAGCAGGGTGCTCTTGCCCGCACCGCTGTGCCCGACGATGCCGTACACGCTGCCGCGCGGGACGTGCAGGGTCACGGCGTCCACGGCGCGGAACTCCCCGCCCTTGCCCTGCGGGAACGTCTTGGTGACGTCGTGCAGCTCGATCACCGTGATCAGCCCCGTCCCTGCGCGGTGAGCCGGCCGAGCTCCTCCGTCAGCTCGGCCTCCGGGATGTCCAGGGTGTAGCGGGCGCCGTTCGCCGACTTCTTCACCGCCTCCTGGACCTTGGGGGACCGGTAGATCCTGACGACCTCGCGCAGCTTCTCGTCGTCCTTGTCCTTCGCGCGCGCCGCGATGACGTTGACGTACGGGCGGGCCGCCGCGCCTTCGGGGTCGTCGTGGTAGATCGCCTGACTGACCTTGTACCCGGCCTGCTCGGCGACGCCGGCGTTGATGACGGAGGCGGCGGTGTCCTGGAGGCTGCGCGGGGTCTGCTGGGCGTCGACCGGGGTGATCTTCAGGTGGCGGGGGTTGGCGGTGATGTCCTCGGGCGTGCCGTAGATGCCCGCCTCGTCCCTGACCTCGATCAGCTTCGCCCGCTCCAGGAGCAGCAGGGCGCGGCCCTGGTTGGAGGGGTCGTTGGGGATGGCGACGCGGGCGCCGTCGGGGAGCTCGTCCGCCTTCTTGTGCTTGAGGGAGTAGAGGCCCATGGGGGCGACGGAGGTGGAGGTGACCGGCACGATGTCCGTGCGGTTCTGCGCGTTGAACTGACTGAGGAACGCCAGGTGCTGGAAGGCGTTGAGCTCGATGTCGCCGTCGGCGAGCGCCTTGTTGGGCAGCTGGTAGTCGTCGAAGGGGACGATCTTGACGTCGATGCCCTCCTTCTTCGCCTCCGCGGCGAGCACGTCCCACTCCGGGTCGGCTCCGCTGACCCCGATCCGCACCTGGTCGCCCCCGGCCGCGCCGGACAGGCCGCAGGCGGAGAGGGCGAGGGAAAGGGCGGCGGCCAGGGCGGCCGCCGCGGCGCGGCGGCGGGACACGAAGGTGTTCATCGGAAAGGCTCGTTCCAGGAGAAAGCGAAGGACTGTCACTGCGGACGGCAGGACTTTCCGGTGATCGTAAGAGCGAATCCGTGGAATTTCTGGAATGTGAAGGAGAGTTCGCGTTCCCGCAATGGAACGAAAAGAAATGGCAAGGGAAGATCACGTGGGGGGAGCGGCGCTGAAGAAGTCGACCAGCATCATGTCCCGTACGCCCGACGCGGCCCCCGGCGCCGGCCGGACCGGCGAGACGCCGTGCAGCAGGCGGCGGTCGTCGAGGACGATCGTCTCCAGCGGCGCCGTGAGCAGGGCCCGGTGCACCGGTCGGCGGCGCAGGTCGTACAGACAGGACTCCGCGCCCCGGACGTCCTCGCGCCGGATCAGCACCTGGGCCACGTAGCAGTGCCCGTCCCGGTGGATGCCCTCGGGCGCAGGGTGGCCCTCGGTGCGGGGCGTGGCCGTGACGCGTATCTGGTGCACGCCACAGGTGTCCATGCCGGCCCGCGGCCCGGGGAGATGGCGGCGGAGGGTGTGCACGAGGGTCCGCAGCACCGCGCCGCCGGCGACCGCACCGGCGAGCGGTGCGAACAGCCGCTCCACGCCACCGTGCACCTTGTTGACGGACTTGTCCTGGAAGAAGGCGGTGTGCGGCAGCCGCTCCAGCCGGTCCGCGTGGATCCGGAAGCGGCCGTAGCGGCGGAAGCGGTACGGCGTGTCGGTGCCGAGGTGGGCATCCGCCGGCAGGTCGTCCCACGAACCCGTGAACTCCTCGACGGCGCGCGCCGGGAGCGCGCCCAGGGCGGTCTGCAGCACTTCGGGGCCGAAGTGCGCGAACGGCGGGCTGGGGTTCATGGTGGTTCCTGCCTTCGTACGGGGATGAGCCTGCTCTCGACACTAGGCCGATTACCGGTTCAGCTGGCCGGAATGCATCGTTCGGCCGGGCATCCGCAAGCGTGTTCCCGTAGGGAGGGGCGGGGCGCGGTAAGGAGGCAGGGCGTTCCCGTGGGCGGCGCGACGGTCGCCGTCCAGGCGGCGGAGGCCGGCCGTGCGGTCGCTCAGGGCAGCCGGACGACCTGGGCGCCCCAGGTGAGCCCCGCGCCGAAGCCGAGGAGGAGGGCGAGCCCGCCGCTGCCGACGCCCAGCTCCTTGAGGCGGGCCACGGCGAGCGGCACCGAGGCGGCGGAGGTGTTGCCGCTGTGCACCACGTCGCGGGCCACCGTCACGTGATCGGGCAGGCCGAGCCGCTGGGTGACGGTCTCGATCATGCGCAGGTTCGCCTGGTGCGGGACGAAGGCGTCGAGGTCGCCGGCCGTGACCCCGGCGGCGTCCAGCGCCTCGCGGGCGACCGCCGGCATCTCCTCGATGGCCCAGCGGAACACCTCGGGCCCGGCCATCCGCATGACCGGCCACGCCCGGTCCGGGTCGTCCCGGAACGCGTCCCACGAGGCGTCGTGCGCGATGAGCCCGGCGCGGCTGCCGTCGGAGCCCCAGACGACGGGGCCGATCCCCTCGTCGTCCCGCGGGCCGACGATCACGGCGCCCGCCCCGTCCGCGAAGAGGATCGCCGCCGCCGGGTCGTCCGGCGCGACGATGTCCGTCATCTTGTCGGAGCCGACCACCAGGACGTAGCGCGCCGAGCCGTCGCGCACCATGGCCGAGGCGACGGCCAGGCCGTAACAGAATCCCGCGCAGGCGGCGTTGAGATCAAAAGCGGCGGCGCGGATTCCGAGCCGGCCGGCGATCTCCGCGGCACCGCCCGGGCTCTGCTGCAGGTGGGACATGGAGGCCAGGACGACCGCACCGATCCTTCCGGGGGCGATGCCCGCGTCGGCCGCGGCCTTCCGCGCGGCCTCCACCGCCATATCGATCACCGATTCGCCCGCGGCCGCATATCGGCGCTCGACGATGCCCGTCCGGCGTTCAATCCACTCGGCGGTGCGGCCGGTGCGGGCCGCGACTTCCGCATTGCCCACCACGCGGTGCGGGCGGTACGCGCCGATCCCCAGAATTCCCGTGCCGTCCACGGCGGTTCGCAGCGTCAATCCGCGCATACAGGCCCCCCCAAGCCACTTCTGAACGTGTCGGCGGCGAGACTATCTCCGGGTGGGTTGGACGACGCAACCCACTGCGGCGCAGAGTGTCAGTGTTGAACGTCACGCCGGGCCCATGATTCAAATCCATGGTGATGCGGGTCACAAAATTTTTCGCTTGCTTGGTGACGCACGGCCCTTCTACGGTCACCCATGTGATCCAACTCGGAACATTGAATGGCGTGTTGCCAGGAACCGAGCACCACCACACTAATCCGCACCTCATCCGCGACGATGCCGCCCTGCCGGCCATCGGGTCGGAGGGGGTATGACCAGCACTGCTTCACCGCTTTCCCCGGTGGCGCTCCTGGACGGGCCGACCGGCACCGGGATCGCCGCCGGAAGTCATCTGCACGGCTTCGGCGGCTTTCACGGCGGCCTGACGCTCGCGCTCATGGCTTCCGCCATGCAGGACGCCGCACAGAAGATCTCACCCGGCCTCCGGCTGCAGAGCGCAACGGCGCGTTTTCTGCGGCCGATCGGCGATGATTTCCGCCTGGAGACCTCGCTGATCCGCGCCGGGCGCACGCTCACTACGCTCGGTGCCGACGCGGTCACCGAGAAGGGTATTCACGTAGCAGGATCGGCCGTCTTCGGAAATCCGCAGCCGGCCGAATGGCAGACGTTCGCCCCGGCTGCTCCGAAGGCCCCGGCCCCGGAGGAGTGCGAGGTCTTCGTCATTCCGCCCGAGTTCGTCGCCATCTCCACCTACCTGGAGATCCGCCCGGTCGGTCCCAACCGGCCGTACGCGGGCGGCGCCGAGCCCGAACTGATCGCGTGGATCAGGATCACGGAGGACGAACGGCCTCCGGACGCGCTGCGATTCGTGTTCCTGATGGATTCACTCGCACCGTCCTACGCGGCGGTACTGTCGACGCTAGCGTTGGTGCCCACCGTGGAACTCACGGTGCGTACCAGCAGCAACCTCGCGCAGGCGTCCTCGCCGTGGATCCTGCTGCGCGCACGGACCCGCTCGGCCACCGCCGAGGGCTGGGTCGACGAGGAGATCGACGCCTGGGGCAGGGACGGCGCCCACCTGGGCTCCGCACAGCAGCTCCGCATCGTCCGTACCGGCTGACAAGGGCGACAGCCGCAGGTACGGAGCACACCATGACGCGGGCCGCGCACCGGTGAAGACACCGGTGTGCCGGCGGCCCGCGCCCAGAACTGAACTCACGGGGGCGTTGTGGACCACATAGCGGGGCGGGCCCATCCCGCATTGCCAGGGTTGCCGGGCATTCTCCAGGAACGGGCGGCCGGACCCCGGCGCCTGGCATTCCGCTTTCTTGCCGACGGTACCAGCGACGAGGCCGTCGACTGGACCTACCACGACGTGTACGAACACGCCGGCCGCATTGCCGCGGACCTGCTGGACCGCGAACTCACCGGACGCCGCGTCGTGCTGGCCCTGGACCCCGGGCTGCACTACATCGCCGCCCTGTTCGGGATATTCCGCGCCGGCGCCACCGCCGTGCCGTCCTTCCCGCCCACCGGGAAACGCGCCGTGGCCCGCTTCGCCTCCATCGTCGTGGACAGCGCACCGGACGTGATCATTGCCGACCGGCGGCTGGAGAGCCGCGTCGCACAATTCGAGGCGGAACTCCCCGGCACGGTACGGGCACCGGAATGGCTGTTCGTCGACGACCAGTACTTCCTCGGCTTCCTCGCACCCGCCCCCGGCCGGGCGATACCCGACGCCGTTTCCGACCCGGCCCTCCTGCAGTACACCTCGGGTTCCACCGGCGACCCCAAGGGAATCGTGCTCACCCACGAAAACCTGGTGAGCAACTGCCGCGCCCTGGAACACAACATGGGCTACGAGGCCGACCGCGTCGGCTGCACCTGGCTGCCGCCGTACCACGACATGGGCCTCATGGGCACGATCATGCTCGCGGTGCACGGCGGCTGGCCGCTGGTGCTGATGTCGCCCGCACACTTCGTGCAGCAGCCCTACCGCTGGCTCAAGGCGATCACCGACCACAAGGTCACCATTTCCGTCGGGCCCAACTTCGCTTTCGACATGTGTACGTCGGGCATCACCGACGACGAGCTGGAAACCCTCGACCTCAGCACCCTGCGCCAGGTCTTCTGCGGCTCCGAGCCCGTCTCCCGGGTGACCCTCGACAAGTTCCGCGAGCGATTCGGGCCCCGCGGCTACGACGAGACGTCCCTCATTCCCTGCTACGGCCTGGCCGAGGCGACGCTCTACGTGTCGGGAAAGCCCACGGGCACCCCGCTGCGCACCGAACGGCTCGACAAGGAAGCCCTGGAGAACGGCATCGTCCGCCGCTCCCGGGACGCGTCCGGTGAGCCGGGGCGGGTCGCGCACGTCGTCAGCTGCGGCACCGTCGCCGACGGCCACGAGGTGACCGTGGTGGACCCGGAGACCCTGAACCCGGTCCCGGCCGGCCGGGTCGGCGAGATTTGGGTCAGCGGGCCCAACGTGGCCCAGGGCTACCTCGGCAGGCCGGACCTCACCGCCGCCACGTTCACCGCGCGCACGGCCGGCGACGACGGGCGCACCCACCTGCGCACCGGCGACCTCGGATTCCTGCTCGACGGCGAGCTGTTCATCACCGGCCGGCTCAAGGACCTCGTCGTCATCGCCGGCCGCAACCTCTACCCGCAGGACATCGAGCTCACCGTCCGCCAGGCCCACGAGCAGGTCCGCGGCTGCGCCGCCTTCTCCGTCCCCGGAGAGCAGGGCGAGCAGCTCGTGGTGGCCGCCGAGTACCGCGGCACCGCCCGCCGGCTGGCCGCGGAGGGGGCGGCCGTGCTGGACGCGGTGATCGCCGCGGTGACGGCCGAGCACGGAGTCCGGCCCGCCGCCGTGCACTTCGGGCCGGTCGGCGCGATCCCCATGACCACCAGCGGCAAGGTCCGCCGGGACGCGACCCGGAAGGCCTACCTCCAGGGGACGCTGAAGACGCTGTCCCCGGTCGCCGACGACACGCCGCAGGCCGTGCGGTGACGGGAGCCCACCATGACGACTTCGCCTGAGTCAGCCCGGGCCGCCGGATCCGGCGCCCCGCGGACGGCCCGCCCGGCCGCGGCCCCGCAGCAGCAGGCCGCGACCGACACCGACGCCTCGGCCCGCCGGCTCGCCTACCTCACGGTCGGCGTGCCCACCCTGGGCTTCGCCGGAGCGGTGGTCTTCGCGTACCACTACGGCTTCACCGGCACCGACCTCGGCCTGCTCATCGGGATGTACCTGCTGACGTCCCTGGGCGTCGAGGGCGGCTTCCACCGCTTCTTCTCGCACCTGTCCTTCGCGGCCAAGCCGGGCGTGACCGCCTTCTGGGGCATCGCCGGCAGCATGGCCGCGCAAGGCCCCGTGGTCTTCTGGGTGGCGACCCACCGCCAGCACCACGCGTTCACCGACCGCGACGGCGACCCGCACTCGCCCCGGCCGATGCAGGACGGGCGCAAGTACCCCCGGCTGCGCGGCCTGTGGCACGGTCACGTCGGCTGGCTGTTCACCGTCCGCCGGCAGAACTGGAGCCGTTACGTCCCGGATCTGATGAAGAACCGGCTCGTGATGAAGATCAACGAGTACTACTTCGTCTGGGTCCTGGCCGGACTCGCGCTCCCCGCCGTGCTGGGCTGGGCGCTGACCGGCGGCAGCCTCCGCGGCGCGGCCGGCGGCCTGCTCTGGGGCGGCCTCGCCCGGATCTTCCTGCTCGACCACGTGACCTGGAGCGTCAACTCGATCGGGCACACGCTGGGCAGCCGGCCCCACCGCACCCGGGACAACAGCCGCAACGTCTGGTCGCTCGCGCCCTTCTCGGTCGGAGGCTCCTGGCACAACAACCACCACGCCCAGCCCGCGCTGGCCCACAACCGGCACACCTTCTGGCAGATCGACATCGCCGGCGGCTTCATCCGGCTGCTGGACGTCCTGGGCCTGGTCACCAACGTGCGCTATCCCAAGCGCGCACGGCCTGCGCAGAACTCCGAGTAGAAAGGGAGCGGCCCGTGTCTTCCGCTACCGCCGACCCGCTCGCGTCGGCGATCGTCAAGCTCGACCCCGCCAGTGCCCGCATCAAGCGCTTCTCCGCGCTCACCACGATGACGCTGCCGCTGATCGGCACCGCCGCCGCGGCCTGGTTCCTGTGGACCGGCAACTACACCACCACCGACCTGGTCCTGTTCGTCGTCATGTACTTCGTGCACATGGGCGGCATCACCATCGGCTTCCACCGCTACCTCTCGCACAAGGCGTTCAAGACCTCAGCCGTGTTCGAGGGCATCATGATGATCACCGGGTCCATGGGGGCGCAGGGCCCGCTGATGTTCTGGGTCACCACCCACCGCCGCCACCACCGCTTCAGCGACCGCGAGGGCGACCCGCACTCGCCGAACCTGCACGGCTGGAGCATCAAGGCCCGGCTGCGCGGCCTGTGGTACGCGCACATGCCGTGGATGCTCAGCGACGAGACCTCGAAGTGGAGCGTCTTCGCCCCCGACGTCCTGCGCGACCGCCGGCTGATGTGGTACAGCCGTACCTACCCGGCCTGGGTCCTCACCGGCCTGCTGATCCCGGCGATCGCCGGCTTCGCCGTTGAGCAGACCCCGATGTCGCTGCTGACCGGCCTGGTCTTCGGCGGATTCGCGCGCATCTTCGTGGCCAACCAGGCCGCCTGGTGCGTCGGCTCCATCTGCCACGCGATCGGCAGCCGCCCCTTCGACAACAAGGACCGCAGCGCCAACAACTGGCCCGTCGCCGCCTTCACCTTCGGCGAGGGCCTGCAGAACAACCACCACGCCTTCCCGGGCTCGTACCGCCACGGCGTGACCTGGTGGGAGCCGGATCTGAGCGGCTGGCTCCTCTTCGGCCTGGGCAAGGCCGGCGTCGTCTGGGACCTCCGGGAACCGGACAAGGCCACCATCGAGCGGAAGCGCGCCATGAAGCAGGCCGCGTGACCGCAGCTGCCCCCACAGCAGTGCTCCACCCGCACGAACGCAACACCTTTCACCCTCGCACACCAGCAGGAGCGTAACCACCATGTTCGGACGCAAGAAGGACGCCCAGCAGATCCAGGGCCCGCTCACGGAGGACTCCCTGCGCCAGTGGCTCGTCGAGCACCTGGCCCAGCGGATCGAGGTGCCGCCCGCCGACATCGACACGCAGAAGTCGTTCGAGTCCTACGGGCTCGACTCGCGCGTCGCCGTCCAGGTCTCCGGCGCCCTGGAGAAGGTCGTCGAGCGCCGCCTCTCGCCCGGCCTGCTCTACGAGCACCAGACCATCGACGACCTGAGCGGCTATCTGGCGCAGGAACTCAGGCTGTCCCGCCGGACCGGCTGAAGGGAACCACGACGATGGGGGCATACAACTTTCCGTCCGCTCCGGACCGCGCGTTCGAGGACTTCAAGCGCAAGTCGGAGCAGATCGAGGGCGAAAGGCTCGCGGGGGCCATCCCGAGGGAGTTCTTCGAACCGAGAGTGGGCCGCGGCCTGCTCGGCTTCGCCGTCAGCTGGGCGCTGTACATCGGCGCCCTCGTCGGCATCGCGTTCTCACCGCACTGGCTGCTGTGGATCCCGCTGTGGATCGTCGCCGGCCTGGGCGGCTGGGGCCTGCACTGCATCGCGCACGACTGCGGCCACGGCTCCTTCTCCCGCTCGCGCAAGTTCAACTTCGCGATCGGGCACGTCTCGCTGCTGCCGCTGATCTACCCGTTCCACGCCTGGCGGCACGTGCACAACCTGCACCACAGCCACACCAACAACCTGGAGCTGGACACCGACTGGCGCCCGGTCCCGGCCGCGCTCTACGACCGGATGCCGTGGCACGAGAAGATCATCTACCACGGGACGCGCACCTGGGCGTTCTGGGGCGGCACCATCAACTACTGGCGCGAGTCCGGCTTCCGGCCGAGCTACTTCCCCAAGCGCGAGGCGCGCCGCGACGTGCGCCGGTCGATGGTCTTCGTCCTGGCCGTCATGGTCGCCTACTTCGTGCCGCTGATCTGGTTCACCGGCTTCACCGGCTTCCTGATCTACTTCGTCGCCCCGTGGCTCGCGACCCACGCCTGGTTCAGCGCCACGACGCTGATGCACCACAGCTCCAGCGACATCCCGTACCTGACCAACGAGCACTGGACGCGCAACGCCAGCCGGCTGCTGGTGACCACCGACTTCGTGTACCCGAAGTGGCTGCTGTTCCTCACGCACAACATCTCCATCCACACGGCCCACCACGTCGCCCCGGTCGTCCCCTTCTACAACCTGCAGAAGGCGCAGCGCGCCCTGAAGGACGCCTATCCGGGCATGGTCCGCGAGGAGCGCGTGAAGATCAGCCAGCTGAGCACCATCATCCGGCGGCTGCACTTCTACGACACGGAGTCGGGCTTCTACACCGACTTCAACCGCACGCGGATCGCCCCGGCGGACGCCAAGCCGGTGACGGTGAAGACGCCCTCATGACGCCCCTCTTCCTGAGAAGGCTCGCCCACGCGGCCGCCGGTGCCCTCGCCCCGGGCCCCGGCGGCCGCTGGGCCACCGACGTCTTCAGCCGGACCCGTGCCCTCGGCACGCAGCCCGACAACGTCCTGCCGCTCGGAGCCCGCGGGTTCGACGTCCTCGGCAACCCCGACGTGCACGGCGGCTACCTGTGGGGCGACGACGACCGGCCCACCGCGCTCCTCGTGCACGGCTGGGGAGCCGACAGCAGCAGCATGTACTCGCTGATCGCCCCGCTGCGCGAACTCGGCTACCGGGTGGCCGCGTTCGACGCCCCGGCCCACGGCGTGAACCGCGGCACGCAGGCCACCATGACCCAGTACACCGCCGCCGTCCGCGCCGCGCTCGACTCGCTCGGCGGCGCGAAGGTGATCGTCGCCCACTCGCTGGGCTCCATCGCCGCCGTCGGCGCGGTGGCGATGGAGGAGCGGCCGGACGTCGACTGCATCGCGCTCGTGGCCCCCACCTGCACGCTCACCGCCGTGCTGGAGCGGTGGTCCAAGGGCGAGCTGATGCTCTCGCGGGCGATCGTCGACCGCATCTACCGCGAACTGCACCGCCGCAACGGGGTGCCCGTCAGCCACTGGGACGTCGTCGGCCTCGGCCGCGAGCTCGACGTCCCGGTGCTGGCCCTCCACGACCCCGGGGACCCCGTCGTCCCGTACTGCGAGGCCGAGGCCATCGCCGCCGGCCTGAAGGACGTACGGCTCCAGCAGGCCCCGGGCCGCGGCCACATGGGGATCCTCATGTCCCCCGAAGCGAAAAGCGCCATCTCCGCGTTCGTCGCCGAACACGGAACGAGAACTGGAGAGACCATCCCGTGAGCGAAGACGTCGGGAAAAGGGCATGGATGTGCCTCGTCTGCGGCTGGGTCTACTACGAGTCCCTCGGACTGCCGGAGGAGGGGATCGCACCCGGCACGCCCTGGGAGGAGATCCCGGACGACTGGGAGTGCCCGGACTGCGGCACCACCAAGGCCGACTTCGTCATGGCACCGCTGTAGTCGTGGCACCGCTGCAGAACCGCTGTAGACCTCTAGGAGAAGTGACATGACCACATCGGTGATGGATCCCGGCCGGGCGATGATGACGCTGCTGAGCCCGGCCGGCAAGCGGGACCCCTACCCGCTCTACGAGGCGCTGCGCTCCTACGGGCCGCTGCTGCCGCTCGGCCCCGGCCAGCTGGTGGTCACCGGGCACGCCGAGTGCGCCCGGGCGCTGCGGGAGCCCGCCCTCCTGTCGACCGACGGGGCCGTGCAGGACACGATGATGCCCGGCTGGCGCGAGCACTCCTCCTGGGTGTGGCTCACCAAGAACATGCTCTTCAGCAACAACCCCGACCACGACCGCTACCGGCGCTTCTTCAGCGTCGGCTTCACGCCGCGCCGCATCGCGGCGCTGCAGCCGGCGGTGGAGCGGCTGGTCGGCGGCCTGGTGGACCGGCTGGCCGCGCTCGGCGAGGGCGGCGCCCCCGTCGACTTCATGGCCGAGTTCGCCTTCCGCGTGCCGATGGCGATCATGGGCGAGCTGCTGGGCATACCCGAGGAGGAGCAGGCCGGGTTCCGGGGCCACATCGGCGCCATCACCACCGCGCTGGAGCCCATCCAGGACCTCGCGCAGCTCCTGCCCGGCGACGCGGCCATGGAGGAACTGGCCGTCTACTTCCGCGACCTGGTCGCCAAGCGGCGGGCCGAGCCCGGCGACGACCTCGTCAGCGAGATGGTCCGCCAGCTCGACACGACGGGCGGCATCAGCGAGGAGGAGCTCGTCGCGAACTTCATGCTGCTGCTCGTCGCCGGCACCGAGGCCCCGATGGACCTCATCGGCAACGCGCTGCGGCTCGCGATCGAGCACCCGGAGCACGCGGACGCGCTCCGCGAGGACGACTCCCTCGCGGAGGGCTACGTGGAGGAGGTCCTGCGCTTCGACCCCGCGGCGCAGGCCCTCAACCGCATGGCCGTCAAGGACATCGACTTCTTCGGGGTCCCGCTGACCGCGGGCACGAAGGTCACGCTCCTGATCGCCGCGGGCAACCGCGACCCGCGGCAGTACGCCGACCCCGGCACGTTCAACCCGTACCGCAAGGGCAACCACGCGCTGACGCTCAGCGGCGGCGCGCACTACTGCCTGGGGGCGGGCCTCGCCCGCATGCAGGCGGAGCTCGCCCTGCCGGCGGTGCTGCGGCGCTTCCCGGGGCTCGCGCTCGCCGCCGAGCCCACGTTCCGCGACCAGCTGGTCCAGCGCGGCTTCGCCACGCTTCCGGTGAAGCTGGGCTGAGCCCGGGTCCCCTCCAGGGGGGTGGTCTCCGGATGCGGCACCCCTCTTCTTTCCGCCGCGGCGGCGCTCAGCCCTCGCGGCGGTTTCCGGCGGTGCCGTGCCGACCTCGGCTGCTTCCGGTGCTGCGCACCTTCCTTCCGCCGCGGCGGCGCTCAACTCCCGCGGCGGTTTCCGGCGGTGCCGTGCTCACCTCAGGTGGGTGCGGCACCGCCGGCCGCGTTTCCGGTGGCTGAGCGCCGTGGCGGCGGGGAGAACGGCGCGCGGCACCGGAATCCGCTGAGGCGGAAGGAGCGGCCCGGGACACCGGAACCCGCCGGGGCACCGGCACCCGTACCCCCGCGCATCGCGCGGCAAGCGCCCCCGCAAGATGGGCCCGTGAAGCAAGAAACCCCACGTCGTAGCCTCTGGGCGCCCTCCACCCTCGCCACCGCGACCGGCGCCCTGGTCGCGGAGGCGGCCGTCGCCGCCCTCGCCTCCTTCCTCCGGGCCTCGGCGCAGCCGACCGCTCCCACGACGGACAAGCTCTCGCCCTCCGAGGACGACAGCGGAGTCTTCGGCATCGTCTTCCTGCCGTTCTTCCTGGCTGCGGGAACCCTCGTCGCCGCCGTCCTGGCGGCGGCTCTGGTCGTCCCCGCGGCCGTGCTCGCCCGCCGCACGGCGAGCCGCCGGCCGGGCCGGTGGGTGCCGGCCGTGTCCGCCACGGCCGCGGCCGCCGCCGTCGCCGCGGCCGCCGTCCTGGCCGCGCTCGTGCTGTCGGGTCACCCCGGCGCGCTCGTCGCGCATCCGGCGGCCTGCCTGTACTGGTGGCTGGGCGTGGCGGCCGCGATCGTGCCCGCCGCCCTGCTGACCCTGGTCGCGGACCGCCGCGCCGCCACGGCCGGCAAACCGTGGCGGCTGCCGCTGTGGCTGCTGGGAGGCAGCTGCCTCGGCCCGGTCGCCGGCCTGCTCCTCGTGGTCGCGGGGGTGCTGGCCCACCACGCCGTCACGGACTGACAAACCATCAGCCATGTTGATGTGACGCCCACATCACACCGCCGCATTCCGGGAGAACGTTGTATGCTCACGTGAGTTGGAAAAGCCAACTCACTAGCGAGGAGAGCGATGACTCAGACTGCCGCCGGACGGGCGGTCGGCGTGACGAAGCCCGCTTTCGGCCCGGTGTTCGCCGTGGTGGTGGCCGGGGTTGCGATGTCCAACCTCGACATGTTCATCGTCAACGTCGCGCTGCCGGACATCGGCACCCAGTTCTCCGGGTCCTCCCTGGCATCGCTGTCGTGGATCCTCAACGCCTACGCGGTGATCTTCGCCGCCCTG
Organism: Streptomyces sp. XH2; assembly: GCF_049725035.1. Classification (NCBI taxonomy): domain Bacteria; kingdom Bacillati; phylum Actinomycetota; class Actinomycetes; order Kitasatosporales; family Streptomycetaceae; genus Streptomyces; species Streptomyces sp. XH2. The sequence goes on from NZ_JBMMMZ010000011.1 coordinate 65,984, forward strand.
CTGGTGCCGGCGGGCAGCCTGGCCGACCGCACCAGCCCCCGCAACGCGTACCTGCTGGGCATCGCGGTCTTCACCGTCGCCTCCGCCCTGTGCGCCGTCGCGCCGGGTGTCTGGCTCCTGGTCGGGGCCCGCGTCGTCCAGGCGGTCGGCGCGGCGATGCTCATACCGTCCTCGCTGGGCCTGCTGCTCGCCGCGGCGCCGCCGGAGAAGAGGATCCCGGCCGTCCGCGGCTGGACCGCGATCAGCGGCCTCGCCGCCGCGCTCGGCCCCGTGATCGGCGGCCTGCTCACACAGCTCGACTGGCGCTGGGTCTTCCTCGTCAACCTGCCGATCGGCGTCTTCGCCCTCCTCCTGGGCGCCCGGGTGCTGCCGCGCATCGCGGCCCGACCCGCCGCCGCGCGGCTGGACCTGACGGGCGCGGTCCTGCTCACGCTGGGCATCGCGGTCCTCGCGCTGGGCCTGGTCAAGAGCGAGGACTGGGGCTGGACTTCGGGCAAGGTGCTCGGCTCCCTGCTGGCCGCCGTCGTCCTCCTGGGCGCCTTCGTCGCCAGCTCGGCCCGGCACCCCTCGCCGGTCCTGCCGCTGGGCCTGCTGAGGATTCCCGGCGTCGGCCCGGCCACCTTCGCGAACCTCCTGTTCGCGGTCTCCTTCGGCGCGATGCTGCTCTCCGCCGTGCTCTGGTGCCAGAACGTGTGGCACTGGTCGCCGCTGAGGACGGGTCTGGCCATCGCGCCCGGACCGGTCCTCGTGCCCGCCTTCGCGATGGGCGTGGGCCCCGTCATCAAGAAGTTCGGCGCGGCGGCGGTCTCCGCGGTCGGCAGCGTGCTCTTCGGCGCCGGCATCGGCTGGTGGGTCTACCGGCTCGACACCGCCCACGAGTACGCCGCGGGCCTGCTCCCGGGCATGCTGCTCACCGGCGTCGGGGTCGGCATGGTCGTCCCGACCCTGGTCGGCGCCGCCGTGTCCGCGCTGCCCCCGCAGAGCTTCTCCACGGGCTCGGCGGTCGTCACGATGGCCCGCCAGGTCGGCTCCGTGCTCGGCGTGGCCCTGCTGGTCGCCTTCATCGGCGCCCCGGAGAGCGCGGACGCCGCCGTGACGGCCTTCGACCACGGCTGGGACTTCGTCCTCGTCGCGACGGCCCTGGCGGCCATCGCCTGCCTGTTCATCCCCCGCCCCAAGAAGCCAGCCGCGTAATGCCCTGACGCTCACAGGACAGCCGCGGCACACGAGCCGGGCGGTCCGCGCAGACACCCCCGACTGCGCGCGACCGCCCGGCATTCTTGTGCCCGGCCCGCGCCCGGCTCGTGTCCGGAATCCATGGTTCAGTGTTCGGAGTGATTCAGATCACAACTGGCGGAGCCGATGATTCCAGCCCTTGACGTCGCACGGGGCGGCAATCGCCCCGATGGTCATGGCCGAAAGCGTACGACGGAGGTTTTTTCATTTGCCTCGGAGGCTCTCGAGCCTCCCCCGGTCGGGGGTGGGCGGGGTGCGGAGGGTGCTGTAGAAGTGAAGGGTGAAGCGGGCATACGGTCTGTTTGCCGGTTCGCGAGGCGGCCCGGACCCCGGATTGCATGGATTTATCTACCGCAAGACGCCCACGGAGTCGGTCAAGCGTCACCAGCCGCACAAAACGGACAGGTTCGCTCCTTAAACCGGCATATGTTCCGGCCATTACCCCCCGGCATATTGCGCGGGGTTCGCCGGGTGCTGTTTTCTTGCGGCCAGGTAATCAGCCACCTGGGGGTATCGCCGATTATGGCAATCAAGATCAACCCGGCGCGATTCAGTCAGTTCGGCCCGGCCGACGGAAGCATCTTCTGCCTGATCACCAATCAGGAGATGGTGCAGGAATTCGAAATCGTCAAGGACGCCCCCTACGCGGAGTACCGGACGATCATCCTGAAGCCCGGCGACGACTTCGAGAAGATGCTTGCCGATGAAACGGTTCCGCAGAATTCGCACTCGCTGGTGATCTCGCCCTACCGGTTCTTCGAGTCCCCGTCCGAGGAGGCACTCGGCCCGCGCCGCAAGCTGATGGGCATGGCGTGCAACTCCACGCCGACGGACCTCGGCATCATCCGGCACTTCCTGGGCGTCATCGAGCGCACCTCCGCCCAGGAGCAGGCCGAGTTCAGCGACCGGTTCTTCGAGCTCGCGGAATCCACCGACCACCTGGTGTACGTCGACGAGCGGCACGGCACCCGCGCCGTCCTCGACCACCTCGCCGACGACCTGGTCTGGAACCAGCAGGCCGGCCCCCTCGAATGGGGCGAGCAGCAGATCGTGCCCTCCGGTGAGATCAGCGTCCTGCCCATGCAGATCGTCGAGTTCGACGAATCGCTGCACCTCCCGCTGGAAGGCAGCATCGCCTTCCGGGGCTTCCCGATCCTGCACAACGGCACGCCCTCCTTCCTCCGCAAGGACCAGGCCCGCCTCCAGGGCAAGCTGGCCGGGCTGGAGCACGAGGCCGTGGTGGCCGAGGTGCGGAAGGGAGCGATCACCTCGCTCCGCCCGCACCGCCCCGCCGGGGCCCCCGTCGCCGACGTCTTCGAGGCGATGTTCGAGATCGACTCCCGCTACACCCTGGTCTGGGAGATCGGACACGCCCTCAACACCAGCCTGGACATCGTCCGGGGCAACCACGCGATGAACGAGGTCTACGGCGGCGACCGCGGCTGCCTGCACTGGGGACTCGGGCTCACGCCCTTCACCCAGTACCACCTCGACATCATCTCGCCCGACACCACCGTCTACACCGAGAGCGGTGAAGTGGTGCTCGGCAACAAGGGCGGCGCCCCGAGCGTCCGCATCGCGCCGGCCGCCTGAGCGGCCGCCGGCGGACGCGGCGGGAGCGCGAAATCCACGACGACGGGAGGTGATTCCCCATGAAGAAGACCATCAAGGTCCGCAAGAACAGCAACTACCTCGGGACCCTGCTGGGCTAATCGCCCGGTACCCGGCCGGATCCGAGCCGATGGAGGGTGGTGAGTTCCCGTGAAGAAGACCATCAAGGTCCGCAAGAACAGCAACTACCTGGGGACCCTGCTGGGCTAATCGCCCCGCAGTCCATCCGAGAACAACGGCCATTGGCGGGAGGTGAGTTCCCATGAAGAAGACCATCAAGGTCCGCAAGAACAGCAACTACCTCGGGACCCTGCTGGGCTGAACCCGGGTGACGGGCTGAATTCAACAGCCCTGACGCGAGGCGGGTCGAGGTGCTGACTCGACCCGCCTCGCCGACACGCAACACGCATATCTGGGAGTGGTGTCGCGATGATTATGGTCCGCCCCGAGGCTTACCGACAGTATCCGGTCGGCCGCACACACTTCGTACTGGTCCTGGAAGAGGCACTCGCCGGGTTCTTCAGCCTCGACGACGGCGGCCGGTACGAGCAGAGCGCCGTCGTGACGGCCGCCCCCGGCCGCACCCTGGGCGACATCCTGCGCACCGAGGTGCCGGACGACTGCGACGTCCTCGTGATAGCCACCGCCGACGCCCTGCTCACCGCCCCGGCCACCGACGTCGGTCCCGGCCGCACCGTCGCCGCGATCCGCGCCGGCCAGGGCCCGCTCGCGCTCGACCAGGCCGGCACCGTCCTGGCGGCCCTGGAGAAGACCGACACCGCGGAGGTGCAGGCCCGCGCCGACCGGCTCGCCTCGGCCCTCGCCGCCTCCGGCGGCCTGCAGCTCACCGAGGCGCTCACCGGCTCCGTCGCCGAGCTCACCTACGACAGGCCGACCTGGTCGCGCACCGACGCCGGCCTCTTCCAGCCGGGCGCCGTGCGGACCGCACCCACCGGCCGGCTGCGCCTGGCCACCGACGTCACCGGCACGGCGCTCTCCGGGCAGATCACCGTCAAGGGCTGGCCCGTCGTCCGCGCCCGCAGCGCGAGCGCCGACCGCCGGCACGAGATCTACGAGCAGCTGACCGGGCTCTCGCACTACCCGCTCGTGCTCACCGTGGACAACGGCGCGGTCACCGACCTCAAGGCCGCCGCCACCGGCTCCGGCACGGCCGCGGCCGAGCTGGAGCGGCTCTTCGCCGAACACCCCGACCACGCACTGCTCTCGGGGATCGAGTTCGGCCTCAGCAGCGGGACGCAGCCGCTGCCCTTCAACACCGAGGCGAACTCCGCGGCCGCCGGCAAGGCCGCCGTCTCCGTCCACATCGTCCTGGGCGCCCTGCCGCAGACCCCGTACCAGCTCACGCTCGCCTGCTCCACCAGCACGGTCACGGCCCCCGGCAGCACCGAGGCCCTGGCCGGCGCCGGCACGGAGACCGGCGGCGAACGGCCCAGGCGCCGGATGAACCGGGTCACCTCGGCGAGCTGCGGCTGCCACTGACGCACGGGCCACCACCCCGCGCGGCGGGCGACCGACGCCGCCCGCCGGCCGCCCCGGCCCTCCGCCGGCGGCGGCCGATCGCTGTGCGAGGGGCGGGGGCGCACACCTCAGGCAGCCACGGGAGGAACCCCCTCGATGACCACGACCGCACCCCGGCAGCACCTCGCCGACGGACCCGTGTGGGAACGACGCTTCCGCGCCCCCCGCCACACCCTCCCGGCCTGGGCCAAGAGCGCGCCCGACCGCTGCGTCTTCGTCAGCGACCTCTCCGGCATCGCCCAGGTGTACGCCTGGGACCGCGCGGCCGGCACCCTCCGCCGCGTCACCGACCGGCCCGCCGGCACCCAGCAGTGCGCCATCGAGGCCTCCGGGGACGCGGTGTGGTGGTTCGACGACGGCGACGGCGACGAGTACGGGCAGTGGATGCGACAGCCCTTCACCGGCGGCCCCGACACCCCGGCCGTCCCCTCCACCGGGCTGTACTGGCCCTCGGGCCTGGCCGTCGGCCTCGACGGGCACGCCCTGCTCGGCTGCTCGACCGAAGAGGGCGCCGCCGTCCACCTCGTCCTGCCCGGCGGCGCGGCCCGTCCCCTCTACCGGCACGACGAACCGGCCTACGCCGTCGACCTCTCCCGCTCCCTCGACCTGGCCGTCATCGCGCACAGCGAGCGCGGTGACCTCTGGGACCTCGGCGTGCGCGTCCTCACCACGGACGACGGCACCACCGTGGCCGACCTCGCCGACGACGAGGGCGGCCTGGAGGCCGTCGGCTTCTCGCCCCTGCGCGGCGACCCGCGCCTGCTGCTGACGCACCAGCGCGACGACCGCTGGGAACCCGTCCTCTTCGACCCGCGCACCGGCGAGCGCACCGAACTGCGCCTGGGCCTGCCCGGCGACGTGTCCGTCCAGTGGTTCCAGGACGCGGGCTCGCTGCTCGTCGTCCACGACCACGAGGCCCGCTCCACCCTCCACCGCTACGACCTGGGCAGCGGGCGGCTGGAGCGGATCGGCATCCCGGCCGGCGTCATCGCCCACGCGCGCACCCGGCCCGGCGGCGACGCCTGGCTGCTGTGGTCGAGCTCGGCCCGCCCGCCGGAGTTCCGCGGCCTGCTGGAGGACCCGCGGCCGCCTCTGCCGGACCAGCCGCCGCCCCCGGCCGCCGACGCCCGCGACCTGTGGGTGGACGGTCCCGGCGGCCGCATCCACGCCCTGCTGAACACGCCCGCGGGCCCGGGCCCGTACCCCACCGTCTTCCTGCTGCACGGCGGCCCCGACGAGCAGGACGAGGACGCCTTCGACCCGGCCGTCGCCGCCTGGACCGACCACGGCTTCGCCGTCGTGCGCGTCAACTACCGCGGCTCCACCGGCTACGGGCGCGAGTGGACCGAGGCGCTGCGGCGCCGCGTCGGCCTCACCGAGCTCGAGGACGTGTCCGCCGTCCGGCAGTGGACGGTCGACCACGGCGTGGCCGACCCCGCCCGGCTGGTCGTGGCGGGCTGGTCGTGGGGCGGCTACCTCACCCTGCTCGCGCTCGGCACCCGGCCGGGGGAGTGGGCGCTGGGGCTCGCCGGCGCGCCGGTCGCCGACTGCGCGGCGGCGCACCACGGCGCGATGGAGGAGATCAAGGCCCTCGACCGCAGCCTTTTCGGCGGCACGCCGGAGGAGGTGCCCGAGCGCTACCGGGAGTCCTCGCCGATGACCTACGTCCACGCCGTCCGCGCGCCGGTGCTCATCCTCGCCGGCGCCAACGACGCCCGCTGCCCCGTGGGGCAGGTGAAGGACTACGCCGAGCGGCTCGCGCGCCGGGGCGTCCCGCACGGTCTGCACGTGCACGACGGGGGCCACAGCGTGACGGGCGTGGAGGAGCGGGTGGCGCTGTTCCGCCGGCAGCTGGAGTTCGCGCGGGCCCATCTGCCGCCGGCCGGGCCGTAGCCCGTTCCACAAGCCGCCCCCGGCCCGGCCGGGGGCGCGGCGCAGCGGGCCCTGGTCCGGTCCCCGGCGGCGGGGGTCCACCGGGAACCGGGCCGGAGCCCGCTGTGCCTGTACCGGCCTCGACGGCATGAGCGGAGGAGACCTCCTTGAACTGTTTCGTGAACGGACTCGCCGTGCTCGCGTTCTCGCCTCGCCACAGGGACGGGATTCCGGAGCCCCACCCCTGGTCCCGCCGGCACCTGCTGCTGCGGGGTCTTCCCTCGTAGGCGCCCGGGCCCGCCTACTCCAGCGCTCCGTCGACCTGGGCCAGATGGGAGCGGAACGCATAGCCCGGGTCGGTGCGCCGCCGCTCCAGGAAGCGGTCCCAGCCGAGCTGCTCGCGCAGGCTGACCCCGCTCAGGGCCCGCTCCGCCTGGGTCCGTTCGGCCCGGACGATCCGCCCGGCGAGTGCCGCGACCTCCTCGTGGACCGCGCCGGGGACGAGCACCACGCCGTCGGTGTCGGCCGCGAGCCGGTCCCCGTCCCGCCCCGGGAACGGCGGGAGGGACGGGGGCGCGGGCCGGCCGGCGCCCAGCCGCGGGGAGGCGGGGCAGGGGCCGAGGCTGAAGACCGGCAGGCCGATGGCGGCGAGCTCGTCGGTGTCGCGGTGGCAGCCCCAGATCACGATGCCGGCGATGCCGGCCTGCCGGGCCTCGATGGCGACGAGGTCGCCCACGCAGGCCTCGTCCGTGCGGCCGGAGTTGTCGACGAGGAGGACGTCTCCCTCGGCCGCCGCGTCGATGCCGATGAAGATCGAGACCACGCCTTCGGTGTGCGCGACGTGGCGCAGCGGCCCGGAGCAGTGCATGCCCGCGACCGCCGGGAGCAGCGGCAGCGGCGGCAGGGACACCGCCGCGGCCAGCCGTACTCCCGCGTCCCACAGGGCCGCCGTGGGCAGCGCCGTGCCGTGCGGCGCGACGGTGGTGACTGCGCTGTCCAAGAAGATCTCCTGGCGGTGGGGGAGCGGAGGGTGGGACACGCGGGCGCGGGGGACATCCGCGGTCCCTGTCATGGGGTGACCAGCCGGGTGAGGGCCGTGGCGGCGGCGCCGAGCACCACCACGAGCAGGGTGGGCCACTTGCGCCAGACGCCGAAGGCGCCGACGACGAGCCCGACGGCGCGGGCGTCGATGACGAGCGACCTGCCCTGGCCGAACATCTGGGTGGCGATCAGGGCGGCCAGCAGGGTGGGCGCCATGAGCGTGACGACGCGCTGCATGGCCGCGGGCAGTTCCTCGCCGCCGAGCAGGACGGGGCCGGTGGCCTTGAGCGCCATGGAGACGGCGCCGACCAGCAGGACGGCGAGCCAGAGTCCGGTCATTTCCTCAGTCCCAGCAGGCAGGCGGCGGTGGCGGCGATGAGGGGGACGCCCGGGGAGGCGAAGGGGACCAGCGCCAGGGCGATGGCCACGCCCAGGATCGAGGCGGCGAGCGCCTTGCGGCTGGTGATCTGGCCCTTGAGGAGGGCGATGAACAGGACGGGCGAGACGACGTCGAGCCCGAAGCGCTCGGGATCGCCCAGGTAGCGGGCGCCGAGCAGGCCGACGGCGGTGCCGCCGACCCAGGCCGCGTAGACGAGGACGCCGGCGCCGAGCAGCCGGCCGCGCGAGTAGCGGCCGTTGCCGATGTGACCGACGGCCCAGGACTCGTCCACCACGAGCTGGGCGCAGAGGAAGCGCTTGAGGACGCCGCCGGTCATGGCGGGGGCCACGCTGATCCCGATGGGCAGGTAGCGGGAGTTGAGCAGGACGGCCGCGACGATCGCCGCGGCGACCCCGCCCCCGGTGCCGAGCACCGAGGCGGCGGCGAACTGCGCGGACCCGGCGAACGTGGTCAGCGACATCACCACGGGGGCCAGCACGCCCATGCCCGCCGCGCGGGCCACGATGCCGAAGGAGACCGCGAATCCGAAGACCGCGACGGCCAGGGGCACGGCGGCCCGCAGACCGTAGAGTGCCTCCGCCCGGAATCCGGCGGCGGGGGCGGGTGTTTCCAGCGGTGGCGCCGCCCCCTCGGCGGGTAATGCCTCTTGCGGGTCCATCGATGTCCTCCGCGAACATGCGGGCAACAGGAAACAGCGCCGCCGTAGGTGATGCGGTGGCGACCACGAGCAGCAATAGTACGGAGTCATGGTGAGGTTTACTAGTTACTCAGACGGTTCGGTGACCCTGGCTGAGGACCTGGTCAATACCTACAACATCGTGCGCAATGTGGAGAAGATGCCCGATGTTGCGGCCTTGTCCGCCCTGCTCGACGCCCATGGCATCCGGTCGCCCGCCGCCCCGACCGAGGAGGACCTCGCCGCGGCGCGCGAGCTCCGGCCCGTGCTGCGCGAGGTCTTCGGCGCCCCGGACGCGGCGACGGCCGTCGCCCTGCTCAACGACCTCCTCGCCGCCCGCGGCGCCGTCCCGCACTACACCGACCACGACGGCTCGTGGCACCTGCACGTCGCCGCGCCCGGCGCCCCCGTCGTCGACCAGTACGCGGTCAACGCCGCCATGGGCCTGCTCACCGTGGTCACCACGACCGGCATGGAGCGGCTCCACGTGTGCGTGGGCAACCGCTGCGCCGAGGTCTTCGTGGACACGTCGCGCAACCTGTCGCGGCGCTTCTGCTCGCCGCAGGTCTGCGGCAACCGCGCGACGGCGGCCGCCCACCGGGCCCGCCGGAAGGCCGCGGACGCTACGACCTAGGTCCGCAATCTCCCTATTTGCCCATTTCTAGGCCGGATATTGACACTCCAGAGGCGATCTATATGCTCATTCCACTAGCTGACTAGTTAATTAGCAGGCGGGGCAGGTGGGGTGGGAATGACATCAGCCGACGGCGCGAGCCGCTGGGCCGTCGAGGCGCGGGGACTGGGCAAGTGCTTCCGGCGGCGCCGGGCCGTCCAGGACCTCTCCGTCCGGATCCCGGCCGGCGCGGTCTGCGGGCTCGTCGGCCCCAACGGCGCCGGCAAGAGCACGCTGCTGGGCATGGCCGCACGGACCGTCCGGCCGACGGAGGGCAGCCTGAAGGTCTTCGGCTCGCCGGTCGCCGACCCCGCGGGCCTGGCCGACACCGCCTTCCTCGCCCAGGACAAGCCGCTCTTCCCGCGGTTCACGGTCGAGGAGACCCTCCGCCTGGGCCGCGAGCTGAACCCGCGCTGGGACCAGGCGGCGGCCGAGCGGATCGTGCGCTCCGGGAAGCTGCCCCTCGGCGCCCGCATCGGCAGCCTCTCCGGCGGGCAGCGCTCCCGCGTGGCACTCGCGCTGGCCTTCGGCAAGCGCCCCCGCCTGCTGCTCCTCGACGAGCCGATGGCGGACCTCGACCCGCTCGCCGCCCACGAGCTCGGCGGCCTCCTGCTGGCCGAGGCGGCCGAACAGGGCACCACCGTCGTGATGTCCTCCCACCGGCTGGCCGACGTGGCGACCATGTGCGACCACCTCCTCGCCGTCGCCGGCGGCCGGGTCCGCCTCGCCGGCGAGACCGAGGAACTCCTCGCCGCCCACCGGCTGGTGACCGGCGTGCACCTCGTCGACGGCGTCCCGGCGGAGATCGCCCGGCACACGGTCGTCGAATCCCGCACCACGGGCCGCCAGTTCACCGCCCTCATCCGGCCCCACGGCCCGGTCGAGGGCAACTGGAAGATCGCCGAACCCGGCCTGGAGGAAGTCCTGCTGGCCTACCTGCGCTCGCCCGCAGCACCCCCCATGCTCACCGCCGCGGCCCTCGTCGACGGCCCGCACGAGAAGGAAGACGAAGAGGTGACGGCATGAGCACGGCCGTACAGGAAACCCCCGCCGCGCAGGCCGGCAAGCAGCCGCCCCGCATCCTGCGCGGCCTCCCCTGGCTGGTCTGGCGCCAGCACCGCACCGCCTTCGTGGCCTGCCTGCTGCTCACCGCCGCCGGCTGCGTGCACATGCTCTGGCAACGCCACGTGACGCTCGGCTGGCTCGGACCCGCCCGCGCCCACGGCCCCTTCAAGGTCGTGGAGGCCTCCGGGCAGGCGTACGCCGAGTCCTTCCAGAACGCCACGTCGCTGATGTCGCTGGTGCCCGTCGTCGCGGGCGTCCTCCTCGGCGCCCCGCTGATCGCCGGGGACCGCGAGCGCGGCACCGTGCAGCTGGTCACCACGCAGTCGGTCACCCGCGGCCGCTGGCTCGCCGTCAAGCTCGGCACGGCCGCGCTGGTCACCGTCGTGTGCGCGGCGGCGCTCTCCGCCGCCTTCACCGCCTGGTGGGAACCCGCGCACGACCTCTTCAACGCCGGCGACTGGAGCGCGGGCGACATCTTCGACAACACCGGCCCCGTGCCCGTCCCGCTGGCGCTGCTCCACTTCGCCGTGGGCGCCGCGCTCGGCACGCTCCTGCGCCGCGCCGTGCCCGCCATGGTGCTCACCCTCGGCTTCTCCTTCGCCTGGGAGGTCCTGGCCGGACCCCTGCGGCGGGTCTTCACACAGCCGCGCGTGCTCGTCAACCCGGTCGAGGAGGGACAACCCGGGCTGCCCGAAGGCGCGGTGCGGTTCGACAACTGGACCGTGGACGCGCACGGCGGGCTCCACGGCTTCGGCGAGTGCTTCAACGGCACCCCCGCGGAGTGCAGGGCCAAGGGCATCGTCGCCGAGCGCCTGGAATACTTCGGGTACGACCAGATGCCCGGCATGCAGTGGACCTACGCGGCGCTCGTGCTGGCCGCGGCCCTCGCGATCCTCGCCCTCACCCTGTGGTGGGGCCGCAGGCGCCCGCTGTGACCCGCGCCGCACGGTCGCCGCACGCAGGGACGGGATGAGGGGGGCCGCACCATGGTCGAATTCAGGATCGACCGGCAGAGCGGCATGGCCGCCTACCTGCAGATCGTCCAGCAGGTCCGGGAAGCGCTGCGCCTCGGCATCCTCACCGCCGGGGACCAGCTGCCCACCGCCGCCCGCGTCGCCGCCGTCACCAAACTCAACCCGAACACGACGCTCAAGGCCTACCGCGAGCTCGAACACCTCGGGCTCGTCGAGGCCCGGCCGGGGGTCGGCACCTTCGTGAGCGCCGCCCCCGCGCGGCCCCGCGCCCTGGCCGACTCCCCGCTGCGCGGCGAGCTCGCCGACTGGATGGGCCGGGCCCGCCGGGAGGGCCTCGACTGGACGGACGTCTCCGCGCTGATCACGGCCGCCCGCACGGAGCACTACCCCGCCGTCTGACGGCCCGGCCCCCGCACCACCCCACCGCGTACTCCCGTACGCCCCGCGACGAAATGGCATGACCGCCCATGACGGCACTCGCCCCCGACCCCTCCACCGCCGGTCCCGGCGCGATACCGGCCCCGCCGAAGCCGCGGGCCCCGTCCGCGCGGCAACGAGGGAAACGTATCTTCCGCTTGGCGCTGCCCGGGCTCGCCGTGTACGCGGTCACCACCGTCCTCCACCTCCTGGTCCTGGCCGCCATGAGCGACCCGGACGGGCCCGGCCTCCGCGAGCGCCTCCTCGCCTGGGACGGCAACCTCTACGTGAGCATCGCCCAGGGCGGCTACGCCCCCGGCTACTCCTACGCCGAGGACGGCAGCCTCACCGGCAACAACCTCGCGTTCTTCCCGCTGTTCCCCATGCTGATCCGCGCCGTCCACGCCGTCACCGGCCTCGGCTGGGGCACCTCCGGCATCGTCGCGGCCCACCTCGCGCTGATCGCCGCGCTGATCGCCGTGCACCGCCTGCTCGCCGCGCTCCACGGGACCCGCACCGCCGTCATCGCGATCGTGCTGCTCGCCGGCGCGCAGCCGATGTCCCTGTCGTTCCTCATGTCCTACAGCGAGTCGCTCTTCCTCGCCCTGGCCGCCGGCACGCTCCTGGCCGCACACCGCAAGGCCTGGCTCACCGCCGGCGCCCTGGCCCTGCTCACCGGCCTCACCAGGCCGGCCGCCGCGGCCGTCGTCGCCGCGCTCGCCGTCGCCGCCGGACTGCACCTGCTGCGCGAACGCCGCCTCGGCGCGCGGCCCCTGGCGGCCGTCGCCCTCGGCTGCCTCGGCACGCCCCTCTACCTGTGGTGGGTCGGACAGCGCGTCGGCGACCTCGGTGCCTGGTTCCGCATCCAGGAGGCCGGCTGGGGCACCCACTGGGACAACGGCGCGGCCTTCCTCGACTTCCTCGGCGAGACGCTGCGCCGGGGCGACGGCTGGGTCCCGGTGAGCACCGCCGTGCTCCTCCTCGGCCTCCTCTGCGCCACCGTGCTCACCTGGCACCGCGGCACCTGGCCGCCGCTGCTCGTGTACGGCACGGGCATCGTGGTCCTCACCCTGGCCCAGAGCAACTACTCGCACTCCAAACTGCGGCTGCTCATACCCGCGGTCCTCTTCCTCGTCCCCGCGGCCCGCGCCCTGGCAGCCGCCCGCAGCCGTACGGCCGTGACCGCGCTGTGCGCGGCGACGCTGTTCGGCTGCTGGTACGGCGCGTTCATGCTCACGGTGTGGAAGTACGCGATATGAGCGGGCCGCGGATCCTGCCGGGCCGCGGCCCGGTCCGGCACCGCCGGTCCGCCACGTCGCGGTCCCGCGCCGTTGCGGCGGAAGGAACGTGCCCGCCGCAACGCGATGAGCCGGCCACCGCGGCGAGGGGCCGGCGGAATCCGCGGTCACATCAGCCGAAGCGTCACGGTTTGAAGGCGATGGCCGCGTAACAGACCGCCTCCGCGGGCGTCGGACGGCTCCGTTCCGCGGGCTCGTCCGGGCGCCAGCGGTGGGCGAGCGTGATGCCCGGTTCCACCAGCTTCCAGCCGTCGAAGAACCGGTGGAACTCGGCCTTGCTGCGCAGCTGGAGCGGCGTCCCGGCCCGCGCGTAGATGTCCATGATCCGGCCCGCCGCCAGCGGGGAGAAGTCGGAGGTGCCGTGCGTGACGACGAGCGCGCTGCCACTGGGCAGCGCCGCCTTGAGACGCTCGACGACCGCGTGCGCGCGGTCCCGGCCGTCGTCGGTGATGAAGTGCAGCAGGGCGTTGAGGGTGAGGGCCACCGGCCGGCCGAGGTCGAGCGTCGCGAGCAGTTCCGGCGCCCGCAGCACGCTGCCGGGGTCGGTGACGTCGGCCTCCACGTACGCCGTGCGCCCCTCCGGGCGGCCGCGCAGCAGCGCGGCGGCGTGGGCCAGGACGATCGGGTCGTTGTCGGTGTAGACGACGCGGGCCGAGGGGACGACCTCCTGCACGGTCTCGTGCAGGTTGGGCGAGGTGGGGATGCCGGTGCCGATGTCGAGGAACTGGGTCAGGCCCTCGCGCGCGAGGTGGCGCGCGGCCCGGTGCAGGAACGCGCGGTTCATCCGGGCCGCTTCCCCTGCCGACGGGAAGACGGCGAGGACCCGACCGGCGGCCTCGCGGTCGGCGGCGAAGTTCGTCCGCCCGCCCAGGAACCAGTCGTAGATGCGGGCCGAGTGGGCCCGGTCCAGCCGGAGGTCGACCACGGGATCCTCGCGGGTCTCGCCCATCTTCTCTGCCTTCCCGTCGCGTTACGGCTGCCCCATACCTGTCCCCGGTCACGGACGGGTAACCCTTCCGGTGCGGAGGGCCGGACTATTTGCGCGGTTGCGGCACGGCGGGGCCTGCTTTTCCGGTTCATTGGAACAACGCAGAAGAAGCAGAGGGACTCAGGACGAGAGGCGCCCATGACGGACAGCGGTCGGACGCCCGCGCCCACCGGGACCGCGGTCCCGGCCGAGCGCCGGATGGAGATCGCCTTCACGGCCTTCCGTGAACTGCACGAGCACAGATGGGGCGCCTACGCATATCTGCACACCGGGGACGCCGAGGCCGCCGCGGACATCACGGAGGCGGCCTTCGAGCGGCTGTGCGTGCAGTGGCCGCACGCCCTGCGGCAGCCCCGCGCCGACTCCTACGCCTGGTCGCTGCTCAAGGAGCACGTCGCCGGCTGGCTGGCCCGGCACCGGCGCGGCACGGCCCTGGCGACGGCCGCCTTCCACCGCGCGGCGCAGGCCCGGGGGCCGGAGCGCGAGCAGCGGTTCCGGCTCCTGGAGGGCCGCATCGCGCTGTACGCGGCGATCGCGCGGCTGCCCGAGCGGCAGTGCGACGCGCTCGTCCTCCACCTGGTGATCGGCTACAGCATGGGCCAGGTCGCGGACCTGCTCGGCGTCGACCGGGCGGCCGTGCGCTCCCTCGTCGGCCACGCCAAACGCAAGGTTTCCGCGGCCTTGTCCGCATTAGAGGTCCAGCACTCCGGCAGGGGGAAGTAATGCCGCGCAGCCACGACACCGAGGGTGACGTCATCGAAGCCATGCTCACCTCGGACGCCCGCGCCATCGCCGTGGCGTTCGAGAGCCGGCGCCGGCCGGGCCGCCGCCGGCCGGAGAAGGCCTCCCTGGCGGACGGCCCGAGCGCCCGCGACGAGGCCGGCCACGAGCTCGACCTCGCCTGCGTGCTGGTGATCAACGCCGTCGAGGCGGCGGCGAGCCTGGAGCGGTTCGCGGACGACCGGGGCATCGACCCCGAGGGCGCCCTGGTCTTCGCCTGCCTGCTGCACGTCACCGGGCACACCGGGGCCGCCGACTTCTGGTGGCAGTTCGCCGCCGGCGGCGGCAGCCGGACCGCCGCGTACTGCCTGCACCTCTCGCACCGCCGCAACGGCGAGTTCCGCGACGCCGCGTTCTGGCGCGCCCAGGCCGCCCACGACCCGCAGGAGCCGCCGCGGCCCGCCTCCCGGGTGGACAGCCGCCGCAAGCTGCTGTCCGACGCGGCCCGCCACGAGCTCCTCGTGCAGTGGCACAGCGGTCTGACGCCCCACCTGCCCGCCGCGCTGGAGAGCGTCGTCAACCGCCTCACGGTCGACGGCGACGACGCGGACTTCGGCGAGGTGCCGCAGCCCGACCCCGGGCTCGTGGAGCGGCTGTCCCGCGAGGTGTGAGCCGTACGGGTGAGGGCACGGGTGCCGCGCGGTGCGAACGGGAAATCTCCGAGCGTCGGAGGGCGTGATTCCGCCACGCCGTGACGCACCGCCGGGAAGGACCGCCGCCATGACCCTGATCTCCGCCCAGGACGGTCTCGTCGTGCCACCCGGCGGCGGCCGCACCCTCGTCACCCCCGCCCAGCAGGTCACCTTCAAGGTCACGGGAGAGCACTCGCGCGCCGCCTCCAGCTTCGAGGTCGTCGTCCCGCCCGGCTTCGACGTCGGCGCGCACCTGCACACCCGCAGCGAGGAGCTCTTCTACGTCCTGGAGGGCGAAGTGGACGTGCTCGCCTTCGAACCGCTCGTCCGGACGCCGGACCACTGGCGGGAGTGGCGCTCCGCCGCCGGCCAGCGGTACGCACGGGCCACTCCGGGCACGGTGATCCTCGTCCCGCCGGGCTGCCCGCACGCGTTCGCCAACCCGACGTCCGAGCCGGTGCGGATGTTCTTCCAGGCCTCGCCGCCGCCCGACCACGAGCGCTATTTCGAGGAGCTCTTCGAGATCCTGGAGGCGGGCCCGCCGGTCGACCAGGAGGCCATCGCGGCGCTGCGCGTCCGCTACGACATCGAGCAGATCACCCCGCTGCGGACGGCCGGGCCCGCGGCGGGCTCGTGACGGGCCTGCGCGGGGTCCTCGAACCGTACGTCCGCGGCGGGGCGGTGCCCGGAGCGGTGGCGCTGGTCGCGCGGGGCGGCCGCACCGAAGCGGAGGCCATCGGCTCGGCCGGTGGCGAGGGCAGCGCACCCCTCGCGCAGAACTCGCTGTTCCGTATCGCGTCGCTCACCAAGCCCCTGACCGCCGCGGCCGCCATGATGCTGGTCGAGGACGGCCGGATGGCGCTCGGCGACCCGGTCCGGCGGTGGCTGCCGGAGCTCGCGTCCCCGGTGGTGGTCCGCACGCCGCACGCGCCGGTCGACGACGTGGTCCCGGCCGCCCGCCCCATCACCGTGGAGGACCTGCTCACCCTCCGCGCGGGCTACGGCTTCCCGGCCGACTTCTCGCTGCCTGCGGTCGCGCTGCTGCACCGGGAGGCGCACCGGCACCTGCTGGCCCCGCAGCAGGCCCCGCCGCCGGACGCGTGGCTGGCGGCCCTGGCCCGCGTCCCGATGCTGCGCCAGCCGGGGGACGCCTGGCTCTACCAGACCTGCTCCGACATCCTGGGCGTGCTCATCGCCAGGGGCGCGGGCCGTCCCCTGCCCGGCTTCCTCGCCGAGCGGCTCTTCGGACCGCTGGGCATGGCCGACACGGGATTCGCGGTCCCGGCCGCGGAGCTCGGCCGGTTCACCACCCTCTACCGGCCCGCTCCGGCGGGCGGCCTGTACCTGGCCGACCCCCCTGACGGGGAGTGGAGCCGCCCGCCCGCGTTCCCGGCCGCCGGCGGCGGGCTGGTCTCCACCGCCGGTGACTGGCACGCCTTCGCCCGGATGCTCCTCGCCGGGGGCACCGCGCCCGGCGGCCGGCGGCTGCTGTCGCCCGCTTCCGTACGGCGGATGACCACCGACCACCTGACGCCGCCCCAGCGCGAGGGCGCCGCGCTGTTCCTGGAGGGCCAGGGCTGGGGGTTCGGCGGCTCGGTCGACGTCACGGCCGCCGAGCCCTGGAACGTGCCGGGCCGCTACGGCTGGGTCGGCGGCACCGGGACGGCCGCGCACATCGTGCCGTCGACCGGACTGGTCGCGATCCTGCTCACGCAGGTGCAGATGACCGGGCCGACGCCGACCGCGCTGATGCGGGACTTCTGGCGGTACGCCGCCGGGTTCTGACCCCGCTTCCCGGCCCCGGCTTCCGGCCTCCGGTGCGCGTGGCCTACGAGAGCGCCGCGGCGGCCACCACCGGCGCGCGGCGGGCCGGGACGACGACGGGGGAGCCGTCGGCGGGGGCCTCCAGGATGTCGGCGTCGATGCCGTAGAGCTCGCGCACGAGGGCGGTGTCGACGACGTCGCGCGGGGCGCCGTGGGCGACGACGCGGCCGTCCTTCATGGCGACGATGCTGTCGGCGTAGCGGGCGGCGCTCGCGAGGTCGTGCAGGACCATCACGACCGTGCGCCCGGCGAGGGCCACTTCGCGCGCGAGGTCGAGGACCTCGACGGCGTGGCCGATGTCGAGGGCGCTGGTCGGCTCGTCGAGGAGGACGACGGGCGTCTCCTGGGCGAGGACCATCGCGAGCCAGCAGCGCTGGCGCTGGCCGCCGGAGAGCTGGTCGAGCCGGCGGTCGGCGAGCGCGGCGACGCCGGTGGCGCGCAGGGCCTTTGCGACGGCCCGCTCGTCGTCGCGCGACCACTGGCGGAACAGGCCCTGGTGCGGGTGGCGGCCGTAGCGCACGAGCCCGGCGACCGTGACGGCCTCGGGGGCCAGCGGCGACTGGGGGAGGAGGGCGATGCGGTGCGCGGCCTGGCGCTGCTTCAGCTGCCAGATGTCGGCGTCGCCCGCGTACACCCGGCCCGACTCGGGCTGGTGGAGCCGGGCGACGGAGCGCAGCAGCGTGGACTTGCCGCAGCCGTTGGGCCCGACGATCGCGACGACCTGGCCGGAGGGGATGGTCAGGTCGACCCCTGCCACGGCGCGGTGGCCGGGGTAACCGGCGACGAGCTGTTCGACGCGGAGCTCCACGGGCGGGCCTTTCCAGAAGATCGCCGGTTCTTGTGGACCCTCCCGGGGGGAGAGCTTTAAGGTAAGGCTAACCTAATGTCTATTGTGGGTCCGTGCGAGGGGTTCCTCGCGCTTCCCGCCGGCCTTTGTCCTTTCTTTTCCCTTGCCTTCTTCGCCACGTCCGGAGCTTTCCATGACCACACCCACCCGCCTCCTCCCCTTCGCCCCGCGCCGCGCGGTGCAGGTGCTCGCCGCCGTGGGGGCGGCCGCGCTGCTGGTCACCGGCTGTGGCTCCGACTCCGGCAAGGACTCGGAGAAGTCCGGCAACGCGGCCGAGGCGAGCGGCGGCACCCGCACCGTCAAGGACGCGACCGGCACCGCGGTGAAGGTCCCCGCCAACCCCAAGCGCATCGTGACGCTCACCCAGGAAGACCTGGACGCGGTGCTGGCGCTGGGCGTCAAGCCGGTCGGCATCACCAACGGCCAGGGCCTGAGCAAGCCGCCGGCCTACCTCGCCGACAAGGTCCAGGGCATCAACGTCGTCGGGAACCTGCTGCAGCCGGTGATGGACAAGGTCGTCGCGGCCAAGCCCGACCTCATCCTGGCCGGTGACATGCAGGACGAGCAGATGCTGAAGCAGCTGCGCGAGATCACCCCGGCCACGCTGGTCACCATGGCCCCGACCGATGACTGGAAGCTCTCCTTCCGTGGCATCGGCAACGCCCTGAACAAGATGAACGAGACCAACAAGGTCATCGGCGACTACGAGGCCAAGGCCAAGAAGGCCGGCGAGGGCCTGGGTGGCAACAAGGGTGCCGAGGTCAGCATCGTCCGCTGGAACCCGGACGGTCCCAGCTGGATGGAGAAGAAGCAGTTCGCCAGCGGCGTCGCCCTGGACATGGGCCTCAAGCGGCCCAAGAACCAGGACAAGGACGGCAACGCCCACACCCCGGCGCTCAGCCTGGAGAAGATCAACGAGATCGACGGCGACTGGCTGTTCCTGTCGACCCTCACCTCCGACGGGGAGAAGGCGCTCAAGGACGTCCAGGAGAAGCCCGCGTACAAGGACCTGAACGCGGTCAAGAAGAACCACGCCGTGACGGTGGACGGTTCGGTCTGGTCGACCCGCGGCGGCCCGATCGCGAGCACGGTCGTCGTGGACGACATCGCGAAGGCGCTCAAGTAACGATTCCGCGGGCTGGGCGGACCGCAAGGTCCGCCCAGCCCGCGGCTTCAGCGGCGCGCGTCGGCGAAGTCCGCGGCCGTCCACGCCATCCCGACCGCCCCGTCGAGAAGGGCCTGTTCGCCGCGAGGCGAAACCGCCGCGTCGGCGAACTCCGCCTCGTGCGGCCCGCACGCGCCCCCGGAGATGTCCAGCACCGGATGGATCGCCGGCACCGCGTGCGAGACGTTCCCCATGTCCGTGCAGGCGAAAGCGTCCCGTCGCAGCGGCTCCGGCCGGCCCAGCGCGCGGGCGTTGTCCTGCCAGAGCGCGATGAGCTCCGCGTCCGTGCGGAAGTCGAGGTAGTCCGGCTCGGGGCGGGTCAGTTCGACCTCGCAGCCCGTGGCGAGGGCGCCCGCGCGGAAGCACGCCTCGACGCGCTCGCGCAGCTCCCGCAGGTCCTCCGCGGCGGAGGCGCGGATCTCGTACTCGGCCGTGGCCCGGTCGGGGATCAGGTTGGGCGCCGTGCCCGCGCCCGTGGTCACCCCGTGCACCTTCCACTGCGGCGGCAGCTGCTGGCGCAGCAGCCCGAGGGCGACCTGGGCGACGGTGAGCGCGTCGGCGGCGTTGCGGCCCTCGTGCGGGTTGAGGCTCGGGTGGGCGGACTTGCCGGTGTACGCGACGGAGAGCGTGCCGAGCGCGAACGAGCGGAACTCGGCCACCTCGAACGGGCACGGGTGCACCATCATCGCGGCGTCGACCCCGTCGAAGGCGCCCGCCTGAAGCATCAGCGCCTTGCCGGCGCCGCGCTCCTCGGCGGGCGTGCCCAGGACCCGTACGGTCAGGCCCAGTTCGTCGGCGTGCGGGGCGAGGGCCAGGGCGGCGCCGAGACCGGCCGCGGCGATCAGGTTGTGGCCGCAGGCGTGCCCGAGGCCGGGCAGGGCGTCGTACTCGCAGACGACGGCCACCGTGACCGGGCCCGAGCCCGTCGTGGCGGCGAAGGCGGTGTCCAGGCCGTACGCGGGCGCGGTCACGTCGAAGCCGTGCCCGCGCAGGAAGTCGGCGCACCAGCCGGCGGCGCGGTGCTCGGCGAAGGCCGTCTCGGGGTGCGCGTGGATGCGCCGGCTCAGCGACAGGAGGTCGTCGCGATGGGCGAGCACGCGCTCGCGCAGGGCGGTTTTGAGGCCGTCGGCCGCGGTCATGTTCGATGCTCCTGTTCGATCCGCACGCTGGGGTGGGAGAGTCTCACGGATAGGCAGAAAATAGCTTAGGCTTACCTAAGCTGACATACCGGGGGGTACCGGTGTGGCCAGATCGCTGTCCTACAACGGGAGTCCCCACGCCATGCGTCACCACGAGGCCGAGACCGATCAGGCCGAGCTTCCCCTGCTCGCCGCCCAGGCCGGAATCCTGTACGCCCAGGAACTCGCCCCTGACAACCCCGTCTACAACACGGGCGACTGCGTGGAGATCCGGGGCCCCCTGGACGAGGAGCTCTTCGAGCGCGCCCTGCTCCGCACCGCCGGCGAGGCGGAGACCCTCTCCCTCCTCGCCGTCCCGGCCGGCCCCGCCGACGAGGACGCCGTCCCCGCCCAGCGCCTCGCCGCCGGCCGGGAACTGACGCTCCACCGGATCGACCTGCGCACCTCCGCTGACCCCTGGGCCGAGGCCGAGGCCTGGATGCGCGCCGACCTCGACCGCCCCGTCGACCTCACCCGGGGCCCGCTCGTCACCCAGGCCCTCTTCCGCATCGACGACGGACTGCACTGGTGGTACCAGCGCGTCCACCACTTCGCCGTCGACGCGTACGCCCTGACCCTCATCGGCCGCCGCGTCGCCGAGGTCTACACCGCGCTGGCCGCCGGCGAGGAGCCGACCGCCGCGGACTTCGCCCCCCTGCGCGAACTCACCGACGAGGAAGCCGCCTACCGCGCGAGCGCCCAGCACGCCACCGACGGCGACTTCTGGCGCACCCGGCTCGCCGACCGGCCCGAGCCCGCCTCCCTCTCCGCCCGCCCCACCGCCCCCGCGACGACGGTCCTGCGCCGCACCGCCGCGCTCCCCGCGGGCACCCGCACCCGCCTGGAGAAGGCGGCGGCCGCCGCCAAGGGCGCCACCTGGGCCGAGCTCGTCATGGCCGCCACCGCCGGCTACGTGCACCGCATATCCGGCACCCGGGACGTGCTCCTGGGCCTGCCGCTGAAGAACCGGCGCAGCCGCGCCGGCCTGCGCACCCCCGCCATGACCGTCAACGTCATGCCGCTGCGCCTCGCCGTCCACCCCCACGACACCGGCGCCGAACTCGTGCGCCGCGTCGTCCTCGAAGCGCGCGCCGCCGGCCGGCACCAGCGCTACCGCCTGGAGGACCTGCGCCGCGACCTCGGGCTCGCCGGCAGCGACCGGCCGCTGTTCGGGCCGATGGTCAACATCAAGCCGTTCGAGGACGGCGGCCTGGACTTCGCGGGCCTGCCCGGCACCGTCCGCAACCTCGCCGCCGGCCCCGTCGACGACCTCGCCGTCACTGTCGTCCCCGGCCCCGGCGACTCCCTGATCCTCGGCCTCGACGCCAACCCCGGCCGCTACACCGCGGAAGACCTCGCCGCCCACGAACAGGCCTTCCTGCGCTACCTCGACGGGCTCACCGCCCTCCTCCTGGACGACCCGGAGCGGCCCGTCGGCACCCTCGACCTGCTGGACGCCGACGCGATCCGCCGGGCCACCGCCGGCCGCGGCGAGCCGCCCGCCGAGCACACCCTGCCCGAGCTGTTCACCGCGCAGGCCGCCCGCACCCCGGACGCCACCGCCGTCCGCAGCGCCGGCGAGACCCTCACCTTCGCCGGGCTGGAGGCCGCCGCCAACCGCCTCGCCCACGAACTCGCCGCCGCCGGCGTCACCCCCGGCACCGCCGTCGCCCTGGCCCTGCCCCGCAGCGCCTCCACCGTCGTGGCCCTCCTCGCCGTCCTCAAGGCGGGCGGCGTGTGCCAGCCCCTCGACCTCGGGCACCCCGCCCAGCGCCTCACCGCCGTCCTCGACGACGCGCGCCCCGGCTGCCTGATCGGCACCGCCGACGCCGTCCGCGGACTGCCCCCGCACACCGTGCCCGTCCTGCTCCTGGACGACCCGGTGACCCGCGCCCGCATCGACGCCCGCCCGGCGACCGCACCGGCCGCGCCCGCGCTCCGCCAGGACGCGTACATCATCCACACCTCCGGCTCCACCGGCCGCCCCAAGGGCGTCGTCGTCACCCACGCCTCACTGGCCAACCTCCACGCCGGACACGGCAGCGACCACATCGCCCGCGCCGTCGCCCGCACCGGCCGCGACCGCCTGCGCATCGGCCACAGCGCCTCCTTCGCCTTCGACGCCTCCTGGGACCCGCTGATCTGGCTCGTCCACGGACACGAGCTGCACCTGCTGGACGACGCCGGCTACCGCGACCCCGCCGCCCTCGCCGCCTACGTCCACGACGAGCGCCTCGACTATCTCGACGTCACCCCCTCCTACGCCGAAGCGCTCCTCGCCGAAGGCCTGCTGGACCCGGGCCGGCACCGCCCGGCCGTCGTCGTCGTGGGCGGCGAGACCGTGCCCGACCCGCTCTGGCGCCGCCTCGCCGGCACCGAGGGCCTGGGCCCCGTCAACCTCTACGGCCCCACCGAGACCACCGTCGACGCCTACTACTGGCTGCCCGGCGAGGACGGCACACCGCAGGGCAGCCCCGTCCGCGGCTCGCGCGCCTACGTCCTCGACAACTCGCTGCGCCCGGCGCCCGACGGCGTCACCGGCGAGCTGTACATCGCCGGCGCCTGTCTGGCCCGCGGCTACCTCGGCCGCCCCGACCTCACCGCCGAGCGCTTCACCGCCGACCCCTTCGGCGCCCTCCACGGCGACCCGGGCGCCACCATGTACCGCACCGGCGACCTGGTGCGCCGCCGCCCCGACGGCACCCTCGAATTCCTCGGCCGCGCCGACGACCAGGTCAAGATCCGCGGCTTCCGCATCGAACTCGGCGAGATCCAGGCCGCGCTGGCCGCCCACCCCGCCGTCTCACAGGCTGCGGTCATCGCCCGCGACACCGCCCACGGCAAGCGCCTCCTCGGCTACGCCGTCCCCGCCGAGGGCACGGCCGCCGCGGAGCTCGACACCGAGGCCCTGCGCGCCCACCTCGCCGGGCAGCTGCCCGCCCATATGGTGCCCGCCGCGATCCTCGCCCTGGACGCCCTGCCCCGCACCGCCAACGACAAGCTCGACCACCGCGCCCTGCCCGACCCGGAGCCCACCGCGGGCCCGGCCGCCCGCGAGCCCCGCACCCCGAGGGAAGCCGCGCTCTGCGGCCTCTTCCAGGACGTGCTCGGCCTGGACGCCCCGGCGTCCCCCGACGCCGACTTCTTCGCGCTGGGCGGCCACTCGCTGCTCGCCGGCCGCCTCGCCGCCCGCATCCGCGAGGCCCTCGACGAGGGCTTCGGCCTCGCCGACGTCTTCCGCAACCCCACCCCCGCCGCCCTCGCCGCCCTCCTCGGCGGCGTCACCGACGGGGACGCCGGCGAGCGCCCCGCCCTCGTGCCCGCACCCCGCACCGAGCGGATGCCGCTCTCCCCGGCCCAGAAGCGGCTGTGGTTCATGCACCGGCTCGAAGGCCCCAGCCCCACGTACAACATCCCCCTGCTCCTCACCCTCACCGGCCCGCTCGACCAGGACGCACTCCGCCTGGCCCTGCGCGACCTCACCGAGCGTCACGAAACACTCCGGACCGTATACCCGGCCACTGACAACGAGCCCTACCAGCGGATCCTCACGGCGGACGAGGCGTACCCCGAGCTGCACACCGCCCCGCTGACGGCCGACGTCACCGCCGCCGTCCGGCACTGCTTCGACCTGGCCGCCGAACCCCCGCTGCGCGTCACGCTCTTCACGGGGGGTTCCGGGGGTCGTCCCCCGGGTGAGCACAGCACTGACGGCGGGACCGAGCACACCCTGCTCCTCCTCCTGCACCACATCGCCGGCGACGGCGCCTCCACCACGCCACTGGCCCGCGACCTCGCCGCCGCCTACACCGCACGCGCCGCCGGCCGCGCGCCCGAACTCGCGCCCCTGCCCGTCCAGTACGCCGACCACACCGCCTGGCAGCAGCAGCTCCTCGGCACCGCCGACGCCCCCACCGCGCTCGCCGCCCGCCAGCTGGAGCACTGGAAGCAGGCCCTCGCCGGCCTGCCCGACCAGCTCGAACTCCCCACCGACCGGCCGCGCCCCGCCGTCGCCGCCTACGCGGGCGACACCGTCCCCTTCCACCTCGGCGCGGACGCGCACGCCGCCGTCGAGGCGCTCGCCCGCACCACCGGCACCAGCGTCTTCATGGTCGTCCAGGCCGCCCTCGCGGCCCTCCTGACCCGCTACGGCTGCGGCACCGACATCCCCCTCGGCACCCCCGTGGCCGGTCGCGACGACGACGCGACCGCAGGCCTCGTCGGCTTCTTCGTCAACACCCTCGTGCTGCGCGCGGACACCTCCGGCGACCCGGACTTCCGCACCCTCCTCGGGCGCGTCCGCACCGCCACCCTCGGCGCGTACGAGAACGGCGACCTGCCCTTCGACCGGCTCGTCGAGGAGCTCAACCCGCCGCGCTCGCTGGCCCGGCACCCCCTCTTCCAGGTGATGCTCGCCTGGCAGTCGCTGCCCGACGCCGCCTTCGCCATGGGCCCGGGCCTGACCGCCGCGATGGCGGCCACGCCGTCCGGCACCGCCAAGTTCGACCTCACCCTGAACGCGGGGGAGCAGCCCGGCGGGG
The DNA here is from genome assembly GCF_049725035.1 of Streptomyces sp. XH2. Taxonomy (NCBI): domain Bacteria; kingdom Bacillati; phylum Actinomycetota; class Actinomycetes; order Kitasatosporales; family Streptomycetaceae; genus Streptomyces; species Streptomyces sp. XH2. The sequence continues at coordinate 90,741 of NZ_JBMMMZ010000011.1, forward strand.
GCATCGCCGGCTTCCTGGAGTTCCGCACCGACCTCTTCGACCGCGCCACCGCCGAGCGCCTCTCCGCCCACCTGGCCCGCCTGCTGGCCGCGGCCGCCGCCGACCCCGGCACGCCCATCGGCCTGCTGCCGCTGCTCGGCGACGACGAGCGTCACCAGCTGCTGGTCGCGTGGAACACCGGCACCCCGGCCCCCGCGCCCTCGAAGCAGACCCTCGTGGAGCTCTACGAGGACGCCGCCCGCCGCCACCCGGACCGCACGGCCGTCACCTGCGACGGCGCGTCGCTGGGCTACGCGGAGCTGTCCGCCCGCGCCAACCGCCTCGCCCGGCTGCTGGCCGCCCGCGGCATCGGCCCCGGCTCCATCGTCGCGCTCGCCCTGCCGCGCTCCCTGGAGCTGGTCACCGGCCTGCTGGCCGTCGCCAAGGCCGGCGCCGCCTACCTCCCGATGGACCCCGACTACCCGGCCGACCGTCTGGCGTACATGCTCCAGGACGCCGCCCCCGCCGCCGTCGTCACCGACAGCGCGACCGCGGCCCGCATCCCGGCGCACGAACTGCCGACCGTCCTCGTCGACGGCACCGAGGCCGGCGCGTACGCGACCGGCGACCTCACCCCCAAGGAGCGCGTCCGGCCCGTGCGCCCGGACGACGTCGCCTACGTCATCTACACGTCCGGCTCCACCGGCCGCCCCAAGGGCGTCCCCGTCACCCACCACAACGTCGTCCGGCTCTTCACCGCCACCGACCAGTGGTTCGGCTTCGACCACACCGACGTCTGGACGCTCTTCCACTCCTACGCCTTCGACTTCTCCGTGTGGGAGATGTGGGGCGCCCTGCTGCACGGCGGCCGCCTCGTGGTCGTGCCCCACCTCGTCAGCCGCGACCCGGCCGCCTTCCTGCGCCTGCTCACCGCCGAGTCCGTCACGGTGCTCAACCAGACGCCGTCGGCCTTCTATCAGCTGATGGCCGCGGACAAGGAGAGCCCGGGCAGCGAACTGGCCCTGCGCTACGTCGTCTTCGGCGGCGAAGCCCTCGAACTGGCCCGCCTGGCCGACTGGTACGAGCGTCACGACGAGAACGCGCCCACCCTCGTCAACATGTACGGCATCACCGAGACGACCGTGCACGTCTCGTACATCGCCCTCGACCGGGAGAAGGCCGCCGCCGGCGCCTCCAGCACCATCGGCGTCAACATCCCCGACCTGCGGGTCTACGTCCTCGACCCGTACCTGCAGCCCGTGCCGCCCGGCGTCACCGGCGAGATGTACGTCGCCGGCGAGGGCCTCGCCCGCGGCTACCTCGGCCGCCACGCCCTCACGGCGGAACGTTTCGTCGCCGATCCGTACGCCGCCCTCTTCGGCGAGAGCGGCACCCGCATGTACCGCTCCGGCGACCTCGCCCGCCGCCGCCCCGACGGCAACCTCGACTACTTCGGCCGCGCCGACCACCAGGTCAAGATCCGCGGCTTCCGCATCGAGCTCGGCGAGATCGAGGGCGTCCTCGCCGACCACCCCGACGTCGCCGACGCGGCCGTCGTCGTCCGCGAGGACACCCCCGGCGACAAGCGCCTCGTCGCCTACGCCGTCCCCGCCCGCGAGACCACCCCGGCCGCGCTGCGCGAGCACGCCGCCGGCGGGCTCCCCGTCCACATGGTGCCCTCGGTCGTCGTCCTCCTCGACCGGCTGCCGCTCACCGCCAACGGCAAGCTCGACCGCAAGGCCCTCCCCGCCCCCGACCTCGCCTCCGCCGTCACCGGGGGCCGCGCCCCCCGCGGCCCCCGCGAGGAACAGCTCTGCGCGATCTTCGCCGACGTCCTGGGCCTGCCCCGGGTCGGCGTCGACGACAACTTCTTCGACCTCGGCGGCCACTCCCTGCTCGCCGTCCGCCTCGCCGGACGCGTCAAGGACGCCCTCGGCGCCGACGTCGGCATCGGCACGATCTTCCAGGCGCCCACCGTCGCCGCCCTCGACGCGGCGATCGAGGCCTCCCGGCAGACGGACGCCCTCGACGTCCTGCTGCCGCTGCGCCCGGCCGCCGAAGGCGACAAGGCGCCGCTGTACTGCGTCCACCCCGCCGGCGGCCTCAGCTGGTGCTACGCCGGCCTCATCCGCCACCTCCCCGCCGACGTGCCCATCTACGGCCTGCAGGCCCAGGGCGTCGGCCCGGCCACGGCCGCCGAGCCGCTGCCGCGGACCCTGGAGGAGCTCGCCGCGCACTACGTCGACCGGCTCCGCGAGGTCCAGCCGGAAGGCCCGTACCGCCTGCTCGGCTGGTCCACCGGCGGCATCATCGCCCAGGCCATGGCCACCCGCCTGCAGGACCTCGGCCACGAGGTCGCCCTGCTCGCCATCCTCGACGCCTACCCCGCCGAGGGCTTCCGCGAGCTGCCCGTGCCCGACCAGGCCGAGGCCCTCGAAGCGCTCCTCGCCATGGGCGGCTACGGACCGGACAGCCTGGAGGGCAAGCCCTTCGAACTCGCCCACGTCACCGAGGTGCTGCGCCGCGAGGGCTCCCCGCTGGCCAGCCTCGACGACGCCACCATCGAGGCCCTCAACCGCACCTACCTCAACACCAACTTCCTGGTGCGCGCCTTCGACCACCGCGTCTACGAGGGCGACGTGCTCTTCTTCCGCGCCACCGTCGACACCATCGACGACGAGCTGACCCCCGACACCTGGACCCCCTACGTGACCGGGCGCATCGACAACACGGACGTCGCCTGCTCGCACAAGGACATGACCCTGCCCGAGCCGATCGCGCACATCGCGAGCGTGATCGCCGACCGCCTGCAGAACCTGGAGAACTGACCCCATGAGCGACGCACCCGCCAACCCCTTCGACGGCGACGGACCCTTTCTCGTCCTCGTCAACGCCGAGGGCCGGCACAGCCTCTGGCCGGGTTTCGCCGCCGTACCGGACGGCTGGACCGCCGTCCACGGCCCCTGCGCGCGGCAGCAGGCCCTGGACTGGATCACCGAGAACTGGACCGACCTGACCCCGGCGGCCCAGGGGTGAAGGGCATCAACCCGCGCGTCGCCGTCGTGATCGTGTACACGGCGGCGATGTGCATGAACGGCCTCGACTCCACCATCGTGGGCCCGGCGCTGCTGACCATCGCCCGGGACTTCGGCGAACCGGTCTCCGCCGCCAACACCGTCGAGGTCGCCTTCCTGGTGGCGCTCGCCGTCGCCCTGCCCGTCGCGGGCTGGCTCGGCGACCGCTTCGGCACCAAGAAGGTCTTCCTCGGCGCCCTCGCCGTCTTCACCGCCGCGTCGGCCGCCTGCGGGCTCTCCCAGGGCCTCACGGCGCTGGTCCTCGCGCGCGTCGTGCAGGGCGTCGCGGGCGGCCTGCTCACCCCGGTCGGCATGACGCTGCTCTTCCGCGCCTTCCCGCCGCACGAGCGGATGAAGCTGTCGAAGGTGCTCATCGTGCCGACGGCCCTGATGCCCGCCCTCGGCCCGCCGCTCGGCGGCTTCCTCACCGAGCACTTCTCCTGGCACTGGCTGTTCTTCGTCAACGTGCCGATCGGCGCGGCCGCGGTCCTGCTGGGCGTGGCCGGACTGCGCGAGGAGAAGGAGGACGCCGACGGAGGCTTCGACCTCACCGGCTTCCTGCTGGCCACCCCCGCGCTCGGCCTGCTCACGTACGCGCTGGGCTTCGGCCCCTCGCACGGCTGGACGTCGCCGTCCGTCGCCGTGGCCGGCCCGCTCGGGCTGATCCTGCTCGTCGCCGGCTGCGTCCACCTGCTCCGGGCGAAGAACCCGCTCCTGGAGCTGCGGTTGCTCGCCGACAAGGTCTTCGCCTCGGCCACGGTGCTCGCCCTGGTCACCTCGGCCGGCCTCATGGGCGTCCTCTTCGCGTTCCCGCTGCTCTACCAGGCGGCGCTCGGGGCCTCGGCCCTGGACGCGGGCCTGAGCGTCTTCCCCGAGGCGCTCGGCCTGATGCTGGCCTCCCAGGTCGCCGACCGGCTGATGCCGAAGCTGGGCCCGCGCCTGCTCGCCGTGCCCGCCCTGCTGCTGGCCACGGGCGTGTTCGCGGCGCTGGCCGTGCCGGGCGTGGCGGAGAGCGCGTGGGCGGTGCGCGCGCTGATGTTCTGCGTCGGCCTCGTGCTCGGCACGGCCGTGCTGACCGTCCAGATCGCCGGGTTCGCGGACGTCCCGCCGCCGGCGATGGGCCAGGCGATGGGCCTGTTCACCATCGTGCGCACGCTCGGCGGTGCGCTGGGCATCGCCGCGACCGCCGCGGTGATCGCCGCTTCCGGCGGCGCGCACGGCCAGGACACGGACCCCGGCCCGTACCGGGCGGCGATCCTGGTCACGGCCGGGCTGGTCGCCCTCGGCATGTTCGTCGCCCTGCGGATGCCCAAGGAGGCGCCGGCGCCTCCGCCGTTCGACGACGAGCCGCGGGACGAGGAGATGCAGGCCGCGGCCTGACGCACGGGCCGGCCCGGCGGGGCCGTCGTCGGACTGCGCTGCGGCCGGGGACGGCACCGCCGGACGGCTGCGTCGTGGTACCTCGCCGTTGCGGCGGGCTTTTCCTTCCGCCGCAACGGCGTTGCACTACGGGAGTGAGGGTCCGGCGGAATGCGTGACTGCCGCAACGACGCGTGCGTCGTGACCCGCCGGGCAGGCCTACCTCGGTGCCAGCAGGGCGGCCAGCCCGGTGGCGAGTCCCCCGCGCCAGCACGCGTAGTCGTGGCCGCCGTTGAACTCGCCGTAGGCGACGTCGTAGCCCCGGGCCTCCAGCACGTTGCGCAGGTGGCGGTTCTGGGGGAGGAGCATCCACTCCTGCAGGCCCACCTCCACGCGGAGGCGGACGGGCAGCTTCTCGCTCACCGCGAACTGCCGGGTCAGCCACTCGCTGCCGCCGTCGAACTCCGTGCCGTCCGGCCACCAGAAGGAGCCCGACTGGGACAGGGCGTTGCCGAACCGCTCCGGCCGGCGGAACGCCGCGAACGCGGCCGTGAGACCGCCCGCGCTCTGGCCCGCGACGACCGTGCGCGCCGGGTCGTCCGCCGCCCCGCAGGACCGCGCGGCCCAGGGCAGCAGGACGTCCGCCATCCAGTCGACGAACTCCTCGCTGCAGCTGAGGTCCTCCATGCGGCGCGCGCGGCCCATGGTGTCCACCATCAGCGTGACGGCCTCCGGGAGGCGCTCGTCCGCGTACAGGTTGTCCAGCGTGGTGCCGAAGTCCAGGACCGGCCCCCACATCTCGCCGTCCAGGAGCACGACGACGGGGTACGGGCCGCCGCCCGCCCGGTGCCCGGCGGGCAGGTGCACGTGGACGCGCCGCCCGTCGACGACGGCTTCGGTCCGCGTGCCGCGCGGCACGTCCGCACGGGGATCGCACCAGGGCTGGGCGGGCGCGTCCGGCAGCGCCATCACGGACGAGGGGTTGCGCCCGTCGCGCGAGGGCAGCCGCGGCAGCGTGCTGAGCGGGTCCGGCACGGCCGAATCCAGGACGTTCAGCCAGGACCTGCGGTCCGCGCGCAGCGTCTCCTCGCGCGGTCCGCGGGCCACGAAGAACTGGTACGAGGCCCGGTGGTCGGCCCGCAGCCGGTGGCTGATGGCCCACACGTCCGTGCCGTCCACCTTCTCCATCAGGTGCGGCGAGAGGTCGCCCGCGTGCCGGTCCTTGTCGGTGACCGTGTGGAGGAGGGCCAGCACGTCCGTGGCGGGACGCTCCGGGTCGTCGCGCCACAGGAAGGTGACGAGGCGCCGGGCGGGGTCGCCTTCGGGGTCGGGTTCGACGAGGGGCGTGCCCTTGGTGGCGGCGTGCCGCCAGAAGGTGCCGGCGGCGTCGGGCACGCCGTGCCGCACGGCGGAGGCGAGCTCGCGGAGGAGGGGACTCTGCAGTTCCATGGGCTTCCTTGTCTCGGGCAGGCGGAACGAGGCTGGGGCCGGGCACCAACCAGCCCGTCCGGCGTTTGAGGACGAGTGCGTTCAGCGTGACCGGGGGCCCGGGGGCGGAGCCCCCGGTTCGGGAAGGGGCGGGCAGGGGGAAGCCCCCGGTACTACACCCGCGTCGCCGCCGACCGCCCCAGCAGCACCCACAGCAGGAACGGTCCGCCGAGGACGGTGCTGACGATCCCGACGGGAATCTCCGCCCCGTCGAGCGCGACGCGCCCCACCGTGTCCGCGAGGACGACGAGCGTCGCACCGACGAGCATCGACCCGACGACGGGCACCCGCAGCGGCCCGGCCAGCCGGCCGGCGATCACGGGCGAGGCGAGGGCGATGAAGCCGACGGGCCCGCAGATGCCGACCGCCAGGCCGGCGAGGCCGACCGCGAGCAGCATGCACACCAGCCGCACCCGTCCCGGCGCGACGCCGAGCGACGCCGCGGTGGAGTCGTCGAACCGCAGCACGTTGAGGTGGCGGGCGACGACGAGGGCGAGCGGCACGAGCACGGCGAGGCCGACGAGGACGGGGACGGCCGCGGAGTAGCTGCGGCCGTTGAGGCTGCCGGACGTCCACACGTACAGCGAACTGGCCGAGTTCAGGGAGCGGCGCGAGAGCACGACCTGGGTGACCGCCGAGGCGAGCGCCGACATGGCGAGGCCGACGACGAGGACGCGGTAGCCGCGCTGCCCGAGGCCGCCGGACACGGTGGTGACGACGAGGACGGCGGCGAGCGCGCCGAGCGGCCCGGCCCACCAGGCGCCGAACGTGCCGCTGAGCGTGGCCGACAGCAGGACGGCGGCGGTGGCGCCGTCGTTGACGCCGAGCAGCTCGGGCGTGGCGAGCCGGTTGCGGGCGAGGGTCTGCGTCAGGCAGCCGGCGAGCCCGAGGGCCGCGCCCGCGGCCAGCCCGGCCACGATCCGGCCGAGCCGGAACTTCTGGACGAGCAGGACGTCGAAGCGGTCGCCCGACCCGAAGACGGCGCTGAACGTGCGGCCCAGGCCCATCTCGCTCTGCCCGGCATACGCGGACAGCACGACGGCGCCGACGAGCACGGCGGCGAGGGCGAACGCGGCGACGGCGGCGCGGCGGTGCACGAGCAGCGACAGGGAGCCGGTGCGGACGACGAGGCTGTCGCCGCCGTCTGCCTTGCGGGGCGGCGGCCGCCGGACGGCGGCCGCGCGGCCGCCCTTCGGGCCCTCGTCCGCGGCGGGGTCGGTCATGCCCATCGAGGCCATCCGCCGGGAGCGGACGATGCCGATGAGGACGGGCGCGCCGAAGAGCGCGATGATGACGGAGACGGGCGCCTCGAACGGGCGGGAGACCACGCGGGCCAGGACGTCGGAGCCGGTGAGCACGCCCGCGCCGATGAGGCCGGCGAGCACGAGCTGCGCCGTCAGGCGGGGCCCGGTGACGGCCCGCGCGAGGAATCCGGCGAGCAGGCCGAGGAAGGAGATGGGGCCGACGAGCGCCACCGACGCCGCGGTGAGCAGGGTCACGGCCACGGCCACCACGACGCGGATGACGCCGGGCCGGTGGCCCAGCCCCTTGGCGAGGTCGTCGCCGAGGGCGAGGGCGGACAGCGGACGGGCGATGAGGAGCGCCACGACGAAGCCGGCGGCGAGGACGGGCGCGAGGCTCGTCAGCTTGGTGAAGCCCTCGACGCCCGCGAGGGAGCCGAGGACCCAGAAGCGGAAGCGGTCGTAGGTCTCGGCGGAGTTCACGATGAGCACGCTGGTGATGCCGCCGAAGGTGGCTCCCAGCGCGGACCCGGCGAGCACCAGGCGCATCGGGGAGCCGCCGCCGCGGCGGTTCGCGATGAGCAGCACCAGGGCGCTGGCGAGGACGGCGCCGCCGAACGCCCACAGCAGGTAGCCGTAGCCGCTGTGCACGCCGAGGAAGGCGATGCCGACGACGACGCCGAGCGACGCGCCCGCGTTGACGCCGAGCAGGCCGGTCTCGGCCAGGGGGTTGCGGGTGACGGCCTGCAGCAGGCAGCCGGCGGTGCCGAGGGCGGCGCCGACGGCCAGCGCGGTGAGCGTGCGGGGGAGGCGCAGGTCGCCCACGACCAGCGACAGGCGGGAGCTGTCCCGCGCCCCGTGCCGGCCGAGGACGTAGTCCAGCACGTCCCCGGCCCCGACCTCGCCGGCCCCGACGGACAGCGACAGGGCGGACAGCACGAGGACCGCCAGCACGAGCGCGGCCGAGGCGGTCAGGACGGCCCGGTTGCCGTGCACGCGCCCCGCCGGGGCCTGTTGGCCGGCGGGCTGCACCTCCGGGGGGCCCACTTGCGAGACAGTCATAAGGTAAGGCTAGCCTAAGAACTTTGTGTTCCCGCAGGCGAGGTGGGGTGACCTCGATCGCCCGGGGTTCCCTCGTGCCCCCGCGCCAGCGGAACCCCGCAGCGCAGGTTCCAGCGGCCGCCGCGGCCCGTCAGTTCGGTCAGCGACAGGGGCTGGACGTCCAGACGCCAGAACACCTGCGCCGGCAGCGCCAGGCCGTGGACCACCGCGGCGCGGATCACCGCCGGGGCGGCCACGGCCAGGACCCTGCCGTCCTCCAGGCCGTCCAGCCATGCCCCGACGCGCGCGACGACGCCGCGGACCGACTCGCCGCCGTGCGGCGCCGCATCCGGGTCCGTCAACCAGGCGGCGACCGCCTCGGGTTCGGAGGCGCCGAGCTCCGCCAGAGCGCGGCCCTCCCAGCGGCCCGCGCCGAGGTCGCGGAGGGCGGGCTCGGCCCCGGCGCCGTCCGCGCCGAGGACCGCCGCCGTCTCCCGGCAGCGGGGGGACGGCGTGGTCAGCACCCGGCCCGCCGCGGGCAGCCGTCCGGCCTCCCGCGTACGGCGCAGCGCCGTCGCGTCGAGAGGGCCGTCGTCCCCGAACCGGGCCTCGTGCGCGGCGGCCGCGGCGGGTGAGATCAGCATCACACGGACGGTCATGGTGGTCGTCATCTCCCTTGGCCGGTAAGCCTGTCAACGGGCGGTGTCCGCCGCGAATCAGCAGATCACGGACACCACGGGGGCCGTGCGCCGGGGTGCGCATCCGTACGCCGTGGCGCAGGCCACCGGCGCGCGGTACGGTCGCGTGGCAATGACGACGGTGTGACGGAAGTCCGGTGAGAACCCGGCACGGTCGCGCCACTGTGTACCCGGCGGAACGCCCGCAGGGAAGTCAGACCCCGCACTGTCGTCCTAGGCCCCGATTATTGGGACGCGTGTTTTCCCAGGAGGTTCTGCCATGGCCCAGTCCACCGCCCCGGCCCCCGCTGCGTCCACCGCCATACCCGCGGTAGCGCCCATCTCGCTGAAGGAGATCGCCCCGTGGGCGCTCTTCGTCGGCGTCCTCATGCTCGTCCTGCTGTACTTCGTCGGCGCCGAGCAGGGCGCCACCTCCGTCATCTCCGGCGAGAACGTGCACGAGTGGGTCCACGACGGGCGCCACCTGCTCGGTTTCCCCTGCCACTGACGACCGGCCGGGGGGTACCACCGTGAACTCGATCTCCGTCAGAGCCCTGCTCGTCCGCGGCATGCTCGCGGGCCTCGCCGCCGGCGTCCTGGCCCTCGTCGTCGCCTATCTGCTCGGCGAGCCCCACGTGGACTCGGCCATCGCCTTCGAGGAGGCGCACAGCCACGACCACGGCGGGGGTGAGGAGCCGGTCAGCCGCACCCTGCAGTCCACGGCCGGCCTGGCCACCGGCATCCTCGTGTACGGCGTCGCCCTGGGCGGCATCGCCTCGCTGGTCTTCTGCGCGGCGCTGGGCCGGATCGGCCGCTTCGGCCCCCGGGCCACGGCCGCACTGGTCTCGATGGGCGCGCTCGTCGCCGTCTACGTCGTGCCGTTCCTGAAGTACCCGGCGAACCCGCCGTCCGTCGGCGACCCCGACTCGATCGGCAAGCGCACCGCGCTGTACTTCCTGATGATCGCGCTCAGCGTCCTGCTGGCGGTCGCCGCGGTCATCCTCGGCAAGCGCCTCGCGCCCCGCCTGGGCAACTGGAACGCCGCCGTCGCGGCGGGCGCGGCCTTCGTGGTCGCGGTCGGCCTCGCCTACGCGTTCCTGCCCTCGGTCAACGAGCTGCCCGACGACTTCCCGGCGGGCCTGCTCTGGAAGTTCCGCCTGTCGGCCCTCGCCATCCAGCTCCTGCTGTGGACGGGCTTCGGCCTCGTCTTCGGTCACTTCGCCGAGCGGCTCCTGGCCCCCCGGGCCGGGGCGCCGGGGGAGAAGGCGCGGACGGCGGCGCCCGCGAGCTGAGCGGCGGCCCGCGACCGGCCGCCCCGAGAAGAGAAGAGCCCGCCCGGGTCCCCCGGGCGGGCTCTTCCTCGTACCACACCAGCCCCCGCGCGTCCCGTCAGCATCCGAAGTCCCGTTCACCCGTGAGGGGTTCGGATTTCTTCCTCCGCGCGGGCCGGTGCGACGATGCCGCTCGCCCCGACCCGACACCCGAGGAATGGAGCCTTGATGCAGCGACGTGGGGGAGAGCAGGACCGCCGCCGGGGAGCGTGGGGAGCGCCCTTGGCGGCAACGGTGACGGCGACGGCCGCGGCGGTCGCCGCCGCCCTCCCGGCACCGGCCGCGCAGGCCGCACCCGGCCCTTCGGTCGGCGCGAAGGGCGCCTACCTGATGGACGCCCGCTCCGGGCGCTCCCTGTGGGGCAAGGCGGCGACGGTCCGGCGGCCCATGGCCAGCACCACGAAGATCATGACCGCGGTGGTCGTCCTCGACACCCCGGGAGCGGACCTCGACCGGCAGATCGAGATCAAGCAGTCCTACCGCGACTACGTCCAGCGGACCGAGGCGAGCACGGCCGACCTCCGCACCGGCGACAAGCTGACCGCGCGTCAGCTGCTCTACGCGCTGATGCTCCCCTCCGGCTGCGACGCCGCCTACGCCCTCGCCGACGCCTTCGGCACCGGCCCCGACGAGGCGGCCCGCACCAAGTCCTTCGTCGCCAAGATGAACGCCAAGGCCCGCCGGCTCGGGCTGAGCGGCACCAACTACGACTCCTTCGACGGCATCTCCTCCGCGGGCCGGAACTACTCCACCCCGCAGGACCTGGCCGAGCTCTCCGCGTACGCCCTGCGCAACAGCACCTTCCGCACGGTCACGGGCGCCCTGAACACCCAGCAGAAGGCCAAGAACGTCAACCGGCTCTACACCTGGTACAACACCAACAAGCTCCTCGGCTCGTACGGCGGCGTCACCGGCGTCAAGACCGGGACCACCTCCGCCGCGGGCCCCTGCCTGGTCTTCGCCGCGCGGAACGGCGGCCGCACCGTCGTCGGCGTCATCCTCAACGACGCCGCGAGCCGCTACCCGGACGCCGCGAAGATGCTCGACTACGCCTTCAAGAAGCACACGCCCCTGAACCTGCGCCGGCTCCCCTCCGCGGCGCACGAGGACTGACCGCCCGCCCTCCCTCCAGGCCCGCGAGCCCGGACCCCGTCGGGGGTCCGGGCTCGCGTTGTACCAACTCCCAGGAACCAGCGGTGATTTATACCTGAACGAGTGAACAGTCTGCGGGGAACTGCGGGTTGGCGAACGCTCCCGCGGGCCGGGGCGGTTAGAGTCCTACCTGTCCGGAAACGGGCACCGGAAAGCCGCGGACACCCCGACGGCACCGGACGAGCAGCCGTCCGCCGGGGTCCCGTCCACCACCCTCAGTCCGACTTCCACGGCACGCCGCCGCGTACCGCAGCCCCGGCGTGCCCCTCGGCCATGCCCTTGGCACGGATCGGTTCACCGACGCGTCTCGCCGCCAAGCACCAGCGCCCTCCTGCCCGCACCCGCCGGCCAGTCCCACCGCCCTCAGGAGGCTTCCATGTCCCGCCCCGCGTCCACCGCGGCGTCACGCAGCGCGCCACCCACCGCGCCCGCGACCGGCCCGCGAGCCTACCCCGCACCGGAGCCACGGTGACGCCCTTCGCGCGGCGGCCGCCGCGCACGTTCCCCGTGTCGGAGAGCGAACTCCTGCTGTTCGGCGGGGCCTTGCGGCCCGACAAGGCCTTCGTCACCCACGAACGGCCCCTGCTGCGGCTCTCCTTCTGGGCGATGGCCCGTCAGCTGCCCGCCATGGTCGCCACCGTCGCCCGGGCCGCCTGGCACGAGGACCCCCGGGCGCTGTGCACGCTGCTCGGCGCCGAACTGGGCCAGGGCCTCACGCGCGCCTTCGGGCTGGTCGCCGCCAACCGGGCCCTGACCGCCCTCTTCACCGCCGGCCCCACCCCCGCCCGGCTGCGCGAAGCCCTGCCGTCGCTGCTCGCGGTCACGTCCGTCGCCGCCACCACCGTCCTGCTCTCGGCCGTCTCCCTGGCGGCCGCCGGACAGCTGGAGCCGAAGGTGGAGCGGGTGTGCACCGCCCGCTTCTACCGCGGCGCCGTCCGCGTCGAGCTCGCGGTGCTGGAGGACAAGGACTTCCACCGCCTCCTCGACGCCGGCCGCTTCGGCACCGACTCGGTCCGCCTGATGATCGGCTCGTCCGTCACGGTCGTCAACGCCCTCGTGGGACTGGCCGCTTCGGCCGGAGTGCTCGCGCTGCTGCACCCCTCGCTCGTCTTCATGCTCGTCCTCGTCGCGGCCCCCAAGGGCTGGGGCGCGGTCGTCACCGCCCGGCGCCAGTACGCCTCCCGGCACGCCTGGATCGAGCACCGGCGCGCCATCTCCGTCATCACCTCCACGCTCACCGGCCACGACACCGCCGCCGAGATCCGCGTGCACGGCGCCGGCCGCATGCTCGTCGGCGCCTACGACGACATGGCCGCCACCGTCGAGAAGGAGCAGCAGCGCCTCGCCCGCGCCGAAGCGCTCACGTGCAGCGCCGCGTCCGCCCTCTCGGGGGGCGGCGCGCTCGCCGTCTACGGCGTGCTGTGGCTGCTGCTCGCCTCCGGCGGGATGCCGCTGGCCGTCGCCGGCACCGCGGTCATCGCCGTCCGGGCCGCCGGCGCGAGCCTCACCGCGCTGGTGACCCAGACCAACCGCCTCTACGAGGAGGCCATGTACCTCGGCGACCTGGAGCGCGCCTGCGCGGAGGCCGAGCGCCACGCCATCCCCGCGGGCGGCACGCCGCTGCCGCACGGCGTGAAGGAGATCCGGCTGGAGAAGGTCACCTTCGTCTACCCCGGCGCCCCGGCGGCCGCGCTCAGCGACGTGAGCCTGACCGTCCCGCCCGGCAAGGTCGTCGCCCTGGTCGGGGCGAACGGCTCCGGCAAGACCACCCTGTCCAAGCTGGTCGCCGGGCTGTACCTGCCCACCTCCGGGCACCTGTACTGGAACGGCGTCGAGATCCGCGACGCCGACCGCGACCAGCTCTTCGACCACGTGGCCGTCCTCTCCCAGGATTTCCCCCGCTGGCCCATGACCGCCCGCGCCAACGTGCACATCGGCTGCCCCGGGACGCCCCCGGACCAGGCCCGCATCGAGCGCGCGGCCGCCGAGTCCGGCGCCACCGGCGTCGTCGCGTCCCTGCCGCACCAGTGGGACAGCCTCGTGGTCAAGGGCTTCGAGCGCGGCACGCAGATCTCCGGCGGCCAGTGGCAGCGCCTGGGCAGCGCCCGCGCGCGCTACCGCCGCGCGCCCCTGCTGATCGTCGACGAGCCGACCTCGGCCCTCGACCCGCGCGCGGAGGCCGAGGCGTTCCAGTCGCTGCGCACGCTGACCGACGACGGCACGACCGTCCTGCTGATCACCCACCGGCTCGCCGCCACGGCCACCGCCGACCTCATCTACGTCCTCGACCACGGGCGGGTGGTGGGCAAGGGCACGCACGAGGAGCTGATGGCCGTCGAGGGCGGCCTGTACCGGTCGATGTACGAGCTCCAGGCCGCCCAGTACGGCGTCGGTGCGCCGCAGTCCGCCGCCGGTGCCGCCCCCGGTCCGGCTCCCGCTCCCGCCACGGCCACCGCCCCGGCCCGGCGCACGAGTTCGCCCCATGCACAGCCCGCCCAGACCTGAGGACCGCGCGGCCGTCCCGCCCGCCGCACCCCCCCCGCACACGCCGCTGCCGGCCCCGCCGGAGCCGCTGGGTCCGCTGGCGAGCACCCTGCGCGATGTGCTGGGGTGCCTGGGTGTGATCACGGCCGCGGTTCTCATCTCCATGCTCTGTGTCCATCTCGGCCAGGCCTTTCCCGGGCTAAGGGGAACGCCCTGAGGCCCCTCCGGGTTACGCCCGGCGCCCGCCCGAATTCCGGAACGCTTCCGCGGCCGCCGGCGGGCGCCGGGAAAATCGGGGTGAATTCACGGTTCCGGGTGCGGCCCGGTCCCGCCGTTTTCCCTGTATTGAGCAAGTGTCTACAGGCGCAGCAGGGTTGTGACGGCCCACCGACCCCGCTCACCTGGCCTTCCGGCGGCTGACGGGAACCGGGGAACGGTTGTCCTACGCGCAGTCTGGCGCACTCGGGTGGCGCCTCCTACCATTCGAACGCTCCCCGTCCCCAGGGGTTCTTGGGAGGCAGGGCATGGCATGTTCATGCCCTAACCGAACCATGCTCCCACCCATTCCGGTCCGGCGTCCTCCGGGATCCCGGCCGAAATGAAGTCGCTCATTCCGAGGACAACCGATTGGAGAGCCATGCCCGGCGGCCTTATCGCAGGAGCCGCGCTCGCGGCACTGTTCGCCTCACCGATATCCACGTACGACGCGTCGATCATCGTCAATCCGCCCCCGGACAAGATCGTGATCGAGATCGCCACGGTCAACGGCTCCGGTTGCCCCGCGGGCACGGCCGCGGTGGCCGTCGCGCCCGACAACACGGCCTTCACGGTCACCTACAGCGACTACCTCGCCCAGGTGGGCGTGGGGTCCAAGCCGACCGACTTCCGCAAGAACTGCCAGCTCAACCTGATCGTGCACGTCCCGCAGGGCTTCACGTACGCCATCGCCAGCGCGGACTACCGCGGCTACGCGAAGCTGGAGCCCGGTGCGAGCGGCACGGAGAAGGCCTCGTACTACTTCCAGGGGTCCTCCGTGACCACGCCCATCAGCCACACCTTCCGCGGCAACTACGCGGACAACTGGCAGGCCACCGACCGCGTCGACGTGGCCGCGCTGGTCTGGGCCCCCTGCGGCGAGAAGCGGAACTTCAACATCAACACGGAGCTGCGGGTCAACGCGGGCACCTCCGACCCGTCCAAGACCACCAGCTTCATGACGATGGACTCCACCGACGGCGACCTCAACACCATCTACCACCTGGCCTGGAAGGAGTGCCCGAGAAAGTAGCGGCGCCGCTCACCGGGGCGGCGCGAATTTGCGCCGCCCCCACCGGCCCCCACCTGCGGCGATCGCACTGCGCACGGACACCGTGACCAAGTGGGTATAGACCTCTGGCGAAAAGCAGGCGACTGTGGGGGGAACCACATCCAGCGCCCCTCGGCGCTATCCCGATTGCACGTGAGCCACATGTATGCGACCAGCCGCGACACCGCGAGCCCCTTGCATTCGGCTGACGCCCTCACCAGCGCCACCGACCCGGCGATCGCCCTCTGGGCCGCCTCCCCGCGGAAGCTCCCCGCTCCCTGGGGTCCCCACATCCCCCTGTGCATGCACGGCCCGCTCTCCCGGCGGCATCCCCACCCCGGCCTGCCGCCCGGCACCCGGCCGCCCGGCCGCGCCACACAGGCCCTCTCCCTCCCGGCGACGGAGCGTTCCGTCGCGGCCGCCCGCAGGTTCTCCCGGTCCCTGCTGGCCGAGTGGGGCCTGCACGAGCTCGCCGACGACGCGGCCCTCCTGCTCTCGGAGCTCGTCACCAACGCCGTCGTGCACGTGCCGGGGACGCCCCAGGGCATCCAGCTCGTCCTGAGCCGGGGCGAGGGCCACCTCGTCGCCCAGGTCACCGACCCCGGCGGCTACCTGCCCCGCTGCGGCGAGGCCGGGCCCGACAGCGAGAACGGGCGCGGCATGTGGCTCGTCGAGCAGATCGCCGCCCAGTGGGGCCACCACGCCTCCGGCAACGGCAAGACCGTCTGGTTCACCCTCCGCCTCCCCTAGCCGCGCCGCCGCGCGGCAGTCGCCCGGCCGCCCCGCGGCTGCGCGCCCGCCCGGTTCGGAGAGACCATGGAGTCGCTGCGGCGGGCGGAAGGAGGTCCTCGATGGGCGCGACCGACGCATTCCGGGCCCGCCCCGTCCAGCAGACCTCCGGCCGTGCGCCGTACGTGCCCGGCGGCCTGCTGGACGTGCTGGGCGTGGCCGCCGGAGTGCTGGACCGCGAGGGCCGGATCGTCCTGTGGAGCCCGCAGGCCGAGCGGCTCTTCGGCTGGAGCGCGGCCGAGGCGCTCGGGCAGTACGCCGCCCGGCTGCTGGTCGCCGAGGACGACGTCGAGGCGGTGCTGACGCTGTTCGCCGAGGTCATGGGCGGGGGCGAGACCTTCGCCGTGGTCTTCCCCGCCCGGCACAAGGACGGCGGCACCCGGCTCGTCGAATTCCGCAACGTACGCCTGGAGGACCGGCACGGCGAGTTCTTCGCCCTCGGCATCGCCACCGACCGGGAGGTCCTGCGCAAGGTCGAGCGGGACCTCGCCCTCTCCCTCGGCCTGGTCACCCAGTCCCCGATCGGCCTCGCGGTCCTCGACACCGCCCTGCGCTACGTCATGGTCAACCCCGCCCTCGAACGCATCTACGGCCTGCGCGCCGAGCAGTGCACCGGACGCACCGTCCGCGAGGTGCTGCCCCGCGCGGACACCGGCGCCATCGAGGCCGCCATGCGCGAGGTCCTCGCCACCGGCACCCCGCTGCTCGACCGGATCGCCGTCGGCCACGAGGGCGGCGGCGCGAGCGAGGAGGAGGCCCAGCTCGTCTCGTACTACCGCCTGGAGGACCCGGGCGGCCAGATCCTCGGCGTCGCCACCTCCCTCGTCGACGTCAGCGACCGCCACCGCACCCTCGAGGAGGCCCGGCGCCGCACCGCGCTCATCGCCGACGCCTCCGTGCTGATCGGCACCACGCTGGAGCTGGAGCAGACCGCGCACGAGCTCGCCGAGGTCGTGGTGCCCCGGCTCGCCGACGTCGCGGCCGTCGACGTCCTCGACAGCGTCGTCGAAGGCCGCACCGGCGCCCCGGCGGGCCGTGCCGCGGTCTTCCGGGCCCTGGCCGTCGCCGCCGCGCGCGGCACCGACGCCGCGGCGTCCGCGGCCTGCGCCGACGCCGTACGGGCCGCCGACCCGCCCGGCCGGATCGCCAAGTACGACCACGACCGGCTCGTCGCCCGCTGCGTGCGCACCGGCCGCCCGGTCAGGGTCTCGCGCGTGCACGCCGAGGACCTGCCGGAGATCGCCCGCGACGCCGACGCGGCCCGCCTGCTCGCCCGCGCCGGCCTGCACTCCTACATGGCCGTGCCGCTCATCGCCCGCGGCGAGGTGCTCGGCGCCCTCGACCTCAAGCGCATCAGCAACCCCCGCCCCTTCGGCGAGGACGACGCCGCCCTCGCCGCCGAGCTCGCCGCCCGCGCCGCGGTCTCCATCGACAACGCCCGCTGGTACCAGCGCGAGCGCGCCACCGCCCTCACCCTCCAGCGCAGCCTGCTGCCCCAGCGGCCCCAGGACCCCGTCGGCCTGGAGATCGCCTTCCGCTACCAGCCCGCCGGCAGCGCCAGCAGGGTCGGCGGCGACTGGTTCGACGTCATCCCGCAGGACGGGGAGAAGAGCGCCCTGGTCGTCGGCGACGTCATGGGCAGCGGCATCAACGCCGCGGCCGCCATGGGACAGCTGCGCACCGCCGCCCGCACCCTCTCCCAGCTCGGCCTCGACCCGGCCCGGGTGCTGCACCACCTCGACCACACCGCCAGTGGTCTCGACCAGATGATCGCGACGTGCCTGTACGCCGTGTACGACCCGCGGAGCGGCCGCTGCTGCGTGGCCAACGCCGGCCACCTCCCACCCGTCCGCCTCCGCCCCGGCCGCCCCCCGGCCCTCTTCGACCTCCCCGCCGGTGCCCCGCTGGGCGTCGGCGGCGTCCCCTTCGAGAACACGGCCGTCGACTTCGCGCCCGGCGACGGCCTCGTCCTCTACACCGACGGCCTGGTGGAGACCCGCGACGAGGCGATCGACGCCCGCCTCGAAGCGCTCCTCGCCGTCCTGAAGGACGCCCCCGCCGGCCTGGAGGCCACCTGCGACCTCCTCCTGACGTCCCTGCGCCCGGGCAACGACCAGGACGACGTGGCCCTGCTCATCGCCCGGGTGGTCCCGGCGCCTCCTGCCGTCCCGTGACCGTGACCGGCGGCTCCCGCGCAGGACGGGCGCCGGTCAGGGCCTCACCGGGTCACTTCAGGCGGACCTGGTAGAGCGTGCGCCGGTTCTCGACGGTGAGCCGCACCTCGCCCTTGGCGCCCGCGTACGCTCCCGTGCCGCCGACGACGGCGGCGTCGGTGCGGTACGGGCCCCGGCCGAAGCGGTTCTCCATGGACTCCAGGACCAGGGTGCCGTCCGGCCCCCGCAGCACGTACCGGCACTGGGCCACCACGCCCTCGTACCGGGTGAGGACGACCGTGCAGACGGCGCTGCCGTCCCCGGCCGGCTTGCCGGACGGGTCCTGCAGGTCGGCGTAGACCGCCCAGGTGTCGCCCTCCCGGGGGTGTTCGGGCGGGCTCCCGGTGCGGTGCACGGCGGTCAGGGCGAGGCTCTTCTCCCCGTCGGCCGCCGCGGGTTGCGGTGACGGCAGGGCGACGGCGACGGCAGTGGCCGCCACGGCGGCAGCAGCGGCCACGGCGGCGGCTTGGCGGCGCATCAGGCGCATCGGGCACCTCCGGCTCGTACGGACGGGTCGGGCTCCCACGTACCCCGCTCCCGGTGCGTTCACCCCACCCGGCGTATGGCGCCCGCACAATTCCCGTCACGAAGACTTCACCCGCCGGGGAAGGGAGTTCCTCCCGGCGGGTGACGGCCGTGCGCCGGGAATCAGGTGAACTGTCCCGGCTCCGGGGGCAGTTCCGCCAGGGTCGGGTACGACGGCTGCGCACCCGGCCGGGTCACGGACGCGGCGCCGACCCGTACGGCGAAGCGCGCCGCCTCGGCCAGCGAGGCGCCGGCGGCCAGCCGGGCCGCGAGGGCGCCCGTGAAGGCGTCCCCGGCGCCGGTGGTGTCGACGGCCTCGGCCTTGATGCCGGGCACCGCCACCGCCTCCCGGGCCCCCGCGTCCAGGGTGAGCGCCCCCTCGGCGCCGAGGGTGACGACGACCGAGCGGGCGCCCTGGTCGCGCAGGGCGCGGGCCCACGCGTCCGGCGTGCCGTCGACGAGCTCCGTCAGGTGCCGGGCCTCGTGCTCGTTGACGACCAGCGGGTCGGCCGCCGTGAGGACCTCGGTGTCCAGCCGGTCCGGCGCCGGCGAGGGGTTGACCACCACGCGCGCGCCCGCGTCCCGGGCGGTCTCGGCGGCCGCCCGCACGGTCGCGGGCGGGATCTCCAGCTGCAGGGAGACCACGGCCGAGGAGGCGATGACCTCCCGCGCCGCCTCGACGTCCTCCGGCAGGAGCCGGGCGTTCGCCCCCGGCGAGACCACGATGCTGTTGTCCCCGTCCGGGCCGACGACGATCATCGCCGTGCCCGTCCGCGCGCCCGCCTCGACCAGCACGTGCCGCAGCTCCGTGCCGGCCTCGCGCTGCCCGGCCAGCAGCAGTTCGCCGAACGCGTCGTCACCGACCTTGGCCAGCAGCGCCGTCCGGGCGCCGAGGCGGGCCGCCGCGGCGGCCTGGTTGGCGCCCTTGCCGCCCGCCGACTCGACCAGATCCGTGCCCGGCACGGTCTCGCCCGCGCCGGGCCGGCGCTCCACCCGGACCGTCAGGTCCGCGTTGGCCGACCCCACCACCAGTACGTCGTACATCTTCTCGTCACCCATCGAATCCGTCCGCGTTCTCCTTGGTCACCAGCACGACCGGCACCTCCACACGGGCCGGCAACCGCTCGCCCCGCGCCGCCTTCACCGCCCAGTCCACCGCCTGCCGCCCCAGCAGCCGCGGCTGCTGGGCGACGGTCGCGGTCAGCGTCCCCGCCCGGACGGCGGCGAGCCCGTCCGGCGTGCCGTCGAAGGCCACGACCTTCACCCTCCTGCCCGATGCGGAGCCCAGGGCCTTCGCCGCGCCGAGCGCCATCTCGTCGTTCGCGGCGAAGACGCCCGCGATGTCCCGGTGCGCCTGGAGCATGTTCGCCATCACGTCCATGCCCTTGGTGCGGTCGAAGTCGGCGGGCTGCCGCGCCACGACCTCGATGCCCGGGTAGGCCCTGATGCCCTCCTCGAAGCCCCGGCCGCGCTCGCGCGCCGCCGACGTCCCCGGCTGCCCTTCCAGGAACGCCACCTTCCCCCGGCCGCCGAGGGAACCGGCGAGCGTCCTGGCCGCCAGCCGCCCGCCCTCGGTGTTGTCGGAGGCGATCGTCGAGCCGACCCGGCCGCCGTTCACGCCCCGGTCGATGGAGATCACCGGCACCTTCGCCCGGTTGGCCACGCTCACGGCCGGGACCGCGGCGTCGGAGTCGACCGGATTGATGACGGCGGCCTTGACGTTCTGACTGGTGAACGTCTCCATCTGGCTGATCTGCTGGGTGGGGTCGTTCTGCGCGTCCGTGATGTTGATCTTCAGGCCGCGGGCCTCCGCCTCCGCCCGGGCGCCCTCCTTGATGCCGACGAAGAAGGGGTTGTTCATCGTCGACAGGGCGAGCCCCAGGTCGGTGTTCCCGCCACGGTCGCAGCCGGACAGGGACAGGGCCAAGGCCGCGGTGAGCGCCGCCGTCACCGCCGGGACGCGCTTCATCGCGCGCTCCGGCGGCGCAGCGTGTCCAGCAGCACGGCCAGCGCGATGACCAGGCCCGTCGCCACCTGCTGCCAGAACGCCGACACGCTCAGCAGGTTGAGGCCGTTGCGCAGCACCGCGAGGATCAGCGCGCCGATCAGCGTGCCGGACGCCTTGCCGGAGCCGCCCGACAGGCTCGCCCCGCCGATCACCACGGCCGCGATCGCGTCCAGCTCGTAGCCCATCGCGGCCTGCGGCTGCGCCGACGTCAGCCGGGCGGCCAGCACGATGCCGGCCACCGCCGCGAACAGCCCGGACAACGCGTAGATGACGAGCTTGCGGCGCCGGACGTCGATCCCCGACAGCCGGGCAGCCTCCTCATTGCCGCCGATCGCGAACATCGCGCGGCCGGTGTACGTACGGGCCAGGATCAGCGCCGCGAGCGCTCCCGTGACGACCAGCACGAGGACCGGCACGGGCAGCCGGCCGCCGAGCGTGTCGCCGAGCCCGCCGAGAGCGGAGGGGAAGGCGATGGGGGAGCCGCCGGAGATCACGAGGGCCAGCCCGCGGCCGACCGAGAGCATCGCCAGGGTGGCGATGAACGCGGGCAGCCTCCCGTACGCGACGAGTGCGCCGGAGACCAGCCCCGCCGCCGCGCCCACGGCCAGGCCGAGCAGCACCGACAGCCAGACGGGCAGGCCCTCCTTCGTCGCGCACCACGCCACGACGGTCGCCGACAGGGCGGCGACCGAGCCGACGGACAGGTCGATGCCCGCCGACACGATCACGAACGTGACGCCGAAGGCCAGGATCGCCGTCACCGACGCCTGCACGCCCACGTTGAGGAGGTTCTGCCCGTTCAGGAAGTCCCGGGACAGCACCGCCATCACCACGACCAGGGCGACCAGCCCGCCCAGCGGGCCGTTGCGGAGCACCGCCCTCGCGAACCACTGCCCGGGGGCGCTGCTCCCGGGCGCCCGCAGCACCTCAGCCGACATCGGAGCCCTCCATCGCGCTCGCCTCGTACACCTTGCCGCCGTCCACCGGCCGGACGGCCAGCTCCATCACCGCGTCCTGCGTGGCCCGCTCGCCCGCCAGCTCCCCGGCGATCCGGCCCTGGGCCATGACCAGCACCCGGTCGCTCATGCCGAGCACCTCGGGCAGGTCGCTGGAGATCATCAGCACGGCGTGGCCCGCCGCCGTCAGCTCGTTGACGAGCCGGTAGATCTCGACCTTCGCGCCGACGTCGATGCCGCGCGTCGGCTCGTCGAGGATCAGCAGCCGGGCCCCGGCCAGCAGCCACTTGCCGATGACGATCTTCTGCTGGTTGCCGCCGGAGAGGGTGCGCGCGGACTGCTCCAGGCCGCTCATGCGCACCTTCAGCCGCTGCGCGACCGCGGCCGCCTCCCGCCGCTGGCCGCGCCGGTCCACGAAGCCGCCCCGGGTGTCCCGTTCCAGCCGGGCCAGGGTGAGGTTGTCGCCCAGCGAGGCGTCCAGCAGCAGGCCCTGGCCCTTGCGGTCCTCGGGGACGAGACCGAGCCCGGCCCGCATCGCCGCCCGGACGTCGCCGCGCGCCAGTTCCCGGCCGCTGACCTCGACGGTCCCGGCGTCGTAGCGGTCCACGCCGAACAGCGCCCGCGCCACCTCCGTGCGGCCCGCCCCGACCAGGCCCGCGAGCCCCACGACCTCGCCGGCCCGGACGTCGAAGCCGATGTCGCGGAAGGCGGGCTCGCGGGTCAGCCCGCGCACGCGCAGCAGCGGCGCGCCGGGCTCCGCGGGCCGCTCGCGCGGATACTGCTCGGCGATGTCGCGGCCGACCATCAGCCGGATCAGCTCGTCCTCGTCGGTCGTGGCGGGCACCTCGGCGACCGAGCGGCCGTCGCGCAGGACCGTGACCCGGTCCCCGAGCGCTGCGATCTCCTCCAGGTGGTGGGTGATGAAGACGATGCCGACACCGCTGTCGCGCAGCTCGCGGACGATGCCGAAGAGCGTGCCCACCTCCTCGGAGGTGAGCACCGCCGTCGGCTCGTCCATGATCAGGACGCGGGCGCCGAGGCTCAGGGCCTTGGCGATCTCCACCATCTGCAGGCGGGCGATGCCCAGCTCCGCGACCGGGGCGGCGGGGGAGACGTCCAGGCGTACGCGGCGCAGGAGTTCCGCGGCCCGCGCCCGCATGGTGCGCCGGTCGACCAGTCCGAGGCGGGTGCGCGGCGGGCGGCCCAGGAAGATGTTCTCGGCGACGCTCAGGCCGGGCACGAGGTTGAACTCCTGGTGGATGGTGGCGATGCCGAGCCGTTCCGCGTCCTGCGCGGAACGGACCGCGACCTCGCGGCCGGCCACCAGGATGCGGCCCGTGTCGGGCCGGTGGACGCCGGCGAGCATCTTGATCAGGGTGCTCTTGCCGGCGCCGTTCTCGCCGAGGAGCACGTGCACCTCGCCCGCGCGCAGGTCCAGGTCGACGCCGTCCAGGGCGCGGACGCCCGGGAACGCCTTGGTGACCCCCTCGACCCGCAGTAGCTCGCGGCCGTCCGGAACGTCGTCGTTGACGCCGGTCATGCGCTGCCCCTCTCCTGATGTCAGTGGGTTGCCGGTCCGCCCGTCAGCGGGGTGCCGGTTCGCCGCAGGAGCGGCGCTTCACGAGCCGGGCGGGGAGCAGCACGGACGGGGCCTCGCGGCCCTCGATGCGCTCCAGCAGCGTGTGCACGGCGGCCTCGCCCAGCGCGCGCGTGGGCTGGGCGACGGCCGTGAGCGGCGGGTCGAGGTGGGCGAACCACGCCACGTCGTCGAAGGCGACGAGCGCGACGTCGGAGGGGACGCGCAGACCCCGCGCCCGCACCTCGTCCAGGGCGCCGAGCGCCATCAGGTTGTCGGTGGCCAGCACGGCGTCCGGCGGCTCCGGGAGGTCCAGCAGCCGCCGCATCACCTGCCGGCCGCCCTCCGGGCGCAGGTCCGGCGAGGCGCCGGCGCGCTCCGGAGGCAGGGCGATGCCGTGGGCGGCGAGGGCCGCCCGGAACAGCTCCAGGCGCTCGTCCCCGACGGGCGTCCCGGCCGGCGCGACGATGACGGCCGGCCGACGCCGTCCCAGTGCCGCCAGGTGCGCCGCGAGCTCCGTCAGCGCGGCCCGGCCCTCCGCCCGGACGCAGGGGGCGGCGACGCCCGGCACCGTGCGGTCGAGGAGCACGAGCGGCGTGCCGGCGCCGGCGGCCTCGCGGAGCATCGCCGAGCCGGTGCCCGCGGAGCTGACCAGCAGGCCGTCGATGCGCCGGTCGAGGAGGGTGCGGATGTGGTCGTCCTGCTGCCGCGTGCTCTCGCCGGCGTTGCCGATGATCAGGCTGTAGCCCAGCCGCCGGGCCTCCTGCTCGACGGCGTCGGCCAGCTCGGTGAAGAAGGGGTTGCGCAGGTCGCTGATGACGAGCCCGAGCGTACGGGTGCGCGCGGTGCGCAGGGCGCGGGCGACGACGTTGGGCCGGTAGCCGAGCTCGGCCACGGCGGCCAGCACGCGCTCGCGGGTCTCGGCCACGGGGGAGCGGCCGTTGAGGACGCGGGAGACGGTGGCGACGGAGACGCCGGCCCGCTCGGCGACGTCCTTGATGTTCGCCATGGCGCTGCGCCTCCCGGCCCCGGTCGTGCAATCGATTTCGTGCGGCTGCTGTGCGGGCCAGGTAATCGATTACACGACCGGGGCGTCAAGGTTTGGCCACGGTGACGCACGTCACGCGCGCCGGCGGGTCGCCCCCGTCACCCCCGCCGGCTCCACTCCGCCACCTCCGGCATGTCCACGCCGTGTTCGCGGATCCACGCGTGATGCCGCGTCCGCGCGTCCGCCATCGCCTGCCGTACGGACGCCGCGCGCACGCCCAGGCCCGGCACCCGGTCGATGACGTCCATGACGAGGCGGTAGCGGTCGAGGTCGTTGCGGACGACCATGTCGAAGGGGGTGGTCGTCGTTCCGGCCTCCTTGTAGCCGCGGACGTGCAGGTTGGCATGGCCCGCGCGCCGGTAGGCGAGGCGGTGGACCAGCCACGGATAGCCGTGGTAGGCGAAGATGACGGGCTTGTCGGTCGTGAACAGCGCGTCGTACTCCGTGTCCGGCATGCCGTGCGGATGCTCCTCCCGCGGCATGAGCCGGGTCATGTCGACGACGTTGACGACCCGCAGGGCGAGCTGGGGCAGTTCGTGGCGGAGCAGGTCGGCGGCGGCCAGCACCTCCTGGGTGGGGACGTCGCCGGCGCAGGCGAGGACGGCGTCCGGGGGCCGGTCGCCGGTCTCGGTGCCCGCCCAGTCCCACACGCCCGCGCCGCGGGCGCAGTGCGCGCGGGCCGCGTCCAGGCCGAGCCAGTCGAAGCAGGGCTGCTTGCCGGCGACGACGACGTTGACGTAGTCGCGGCTGCGCAGCACGTGATCGGCCACGCACAGCAGCGTGTTGGCGTCCGGGGGCAGATAGACGCGCACGACCTCGGGGGACTTGTTGAGGACGTGGTCGACGAAGCCGGGGTCCTGGTGGGAGAAGCCGTTGTGGTCCTGGCGCCAGACGTGCGAGGTCAGCAGGTAGTTGAGGGAGGGCACGGGGCGGCGCCACGGCAGGGTCCGCGCGGTCCTGAGCCACTTGATGTGCTGGTTGACCATCGAGTCGACGATGTGGACGAACGCTTCGTAGCAGGAGAACAGGCCGTGCCGGCCGGTGAGGGTGTAGCCCTCCAGCCAGCCCTGGCAGAGGTGTTCGGACAGCACCTCCATCACCCGGCCGTCGCGGGCGAGGTGCTCGTCCGTGGGCAGCTGCCCGGCCTGCCACGCGTTGCCGGTGACCGCGTAGAGGGCTTCGAGCCGGTTGGAGGCAGTCTCGTCCGGGCCGACGACGCGGAAGTTCCGGCTGACCGCCGTGTCGGCCATGATCTGGGCCAGCAGCCCGCCGAGGACCCGGGTCGGCTCGTGCAGGGTGGCGCCCGGCTTGTCGACGGGCACCGCGTAGTGCTCCAGGGGAGGAACGGGCAGGGAGCGCGTGAACAGGCCGCCGTTGGCGTGCGGGTTGGCGCCGAGCCGCCGGCCGCCCTCCGGTACGCACGCGAGGACGTCGGTACGCGGCCGCCCGTCCTCGTCGAAGAGCTCTTCCGGCCGGTACGAGCGCAGCCACGCCTCCAGCTGCCGCAGGTGGTCGGGGTTGTCTCGGACGCCCGCGAGCGGCACCTGGTGGGAGCGCCACGTGCCCTCCACGGGCACGCCGTCGACCTCGCGCGGGCCCGTCCAGCCCTTGGGCGTACGGAGCACGATCACCGGCCAGTGCGGCCGGTCGGTCACTCCCTCCTCACGGGCGACGCGCTGGGCGAGCGCGATGTGGTCCAGGGCCCGGTCCATGGCGTGGGCCAGGGCGCGGTGCACTTCCATGGGGTGGTCGCCGGTCACGTGGATCGGCTCGTGGCCGTACCCGCGCAGGAGCTTGTCCAGCTCGCCCTCGGGCAGGCGGGACAGCACCGTCGGGTTGGCGATCTTGTAGCCGTTGAGGTGCAGGACCGGCAGGACGGCGCCGTCGTGGACGGGGTCGAGGAACTTGTTCGCGTGCCAGGAGGCGGCGAGCGGGCCGGTCTCGGCCTCGCCGTCGCCGATGACGCAGGCCACGAGCAGGCCCGGGTTGTCGAGGGCGGCCCCGTAGGCGTGGGCGAGGGAGTAGCCCAGCTCGCCGCCCTCGTGGAGGGAGCCGGGGGTCTCCGGGGCGACGTGGCTGGGCACGCCGCCGGGGAAGGAGAACTGCCGGAACAGCCGCTCCATGCCCTCGGCGTCGCGGCTGACGTCCGGGTAGACCTCGCTGTAGCTGCCCTCCAGCCACGCGTTGGCGAGCACGGCGGGGCCGCCGTGCCCGGGCCCCCAGATGCAGACGGCGTCCAGCCCGCGCGCCTTGACGACGCGGTTGAGGTGGGTGTGGATCAGATTGAGGCCGGGGGAGGTGCCCCAGTGGCCGAGCGGGCGGGGCTTGATGTGCTCGGGTTCCAGGGGGACGGCCAGCAGCGGGTTGCTCAGCAGGTAGATCTGGCCGGCGGACAGGTAGTTGGCGGCGCGCCAGTGGGCGTCGAGCGCGGCCAGTTCGGTGTCGGAGGGCCCGTCCGGCTGCGGGCCTGCGGGTCCGCCCGTCTCCGGTCCGGCGGTGCGGTCGGCGTGCTCGGGCATACGGCCTCCTCGGGACGCGGTGCCGGGTACCCGTCGCTGTGGGCGGCAAACGCCCGCCGACGGGTACCGGACACGCTGCCAGCCGCCGGCGGGCTGTGAGTAGGGCCGGTCGGGCCGGCTTTGCGACCCGGCCCCGGGCCCGCCCCGAAGATGGTCACCCTCCGTGATGCACTGGACGCTCCGAGTCGCGGAATCGATCCGCCCGGGTGATCCTTGGGCATGTGGCCGGCCTCCCGGCCGCCGCCCCGCGGCCCCGCGGAGGCGTTCCGCCGACCTGTTTGCGGGTGCCCCGCAGGGGCAGCCGCAACTACCGGAAGGTGCTTCCGGCCGGCAGGCACTCCTTTTGCTCAGGAGCGAGGAGGACTGTGACCATGGACCGGACGACGACCATGGACCGGGGGACGACACGACGGCGCAACCGCGACGCCCCCGACACCGCCGCCTCCTTCGCCCGCCTGGCGGAGCTGCCGGCCGGCGCCGAGCGCGACCGGCTGCGGCAGGAGCTCATCGCCGCCTGGCTGCCCATGGCGGAGCGCATCAGCCTGCGCTTCCGCAGCAGCGGCGAGACCCCCGCGGACCTGCGGCAGGTCGCGGCGCTGGGACTGGTCAACGCCGTGGACCGGTACGACCCGCGGCTCGGCCACGCCTTCGAGACCTTCGCCGTGCCCACGATCGCCGGCGAGCTCAGGCGGCACATCCGCGACCACGCCTGGTCGCTGCACATCCCCCGCCGCGACCAGGAGCTCCGCGCGGCCGTGCGGGCCGCGCAGACGACCCTCGGCCAGCGCGACGCCCGCACCCGGCCCGGACCGGCCGAGCTCGCCGCCGAGTGCGGCCTGACGGAGGACGAGGTGCGGCGGGGCCTGGCCGCCGAGGGCGTGCACAACACGCTGTCGCTGGACCACCCGGTGCTGGGCGCGGGCGACCTCCCGCTCTCCGACACCCTCGGCGGGACGGACCCGGCGCTGGACCTGGTGGTCGACCGGCAGTCCCTCAAGCCGCTGCTCGGAGCGCTCTCCGAGCGGGAGAGGTACGTCCTGTACTGGCGGTTCTTCGGCAACCTCACCCAGAAGCAGATCGGCGCGCGGCTGGGCGTCTCGCAGATGCAGATATCGCGCATCCTCAGCCGGACCTGCGCGCGGCTGCGCGAGGAGCTCCTCGCCCCCGCGGTGGCCCCGCAGCACACCCCGGCCCCGGGCTGACCCCGCGCTTCCCTCGCCGCTCTTCCTTCAGCCCTCCGACAGGGCAGGCACGCACCTTCCCCTCCGATCCCTCCGACAAGGCAGGCACCGACGATGACCGCAAGCCACACGCACCTGACCCCCGACCTTCCGCCGGTCGTGGAGATACCCGATCTCCCCGGTGCCCAGCAGGCAGGCCGCTCCGGAGCGGAGGCCGGCGACGGCGGGCGGGAGGACGCCGGACATGACCGTGGCGCCCACCGCGCAGAGCGTGATGGGCGCCACGAAAGCGCAGGTCAGGATTCCGGCGGCTGACTGTGACCCTTCCCGCGCCTACCGCGCAGGTGGGTCCGGTGGTCCCACCTGGGCGCGGGGGTCACTAGCCGGCGATGACGCAGGTGTTGCCGAAGGTCGGGTTCAGGAGGGCAATGATGTCGATCGTGTTGCCGCACAGGTTGATCGGGACCTGAATCGGGACCTGAATGGTGTTGCCGGAGATGACGCCGGGCGAGCCGACGGCCGCGCCGTTCGCTCCCGAGCTCGCGGAGGCGACTCCGGCGGCGCCCGTGACGGCGACGCCGGCGGCAGCGGTCAGGACGGCGGCCTTGGCGATACGCGACATGGCTGAACCTTTCTCATGGGTGGTGAGCGGCAATTGTGTCCGGTGTAACTGTGGAGACAGGTCGGATATAGACGCTGAAAGACGCAATTAACCCGGAAGACCCAATAAGTGGTATGTGATGCCTGAGGCGCGGGGTGCCGGGTGTGAAGCCCGCGGCACAGGCCCCGCGCCTGCGGGTTTGGTGCCACCACCCCCGCGTACGTACAGTTTCCTGTCAGCTTCATTCGAACAGACGAACCGGGAAACAACAGCGGCGATGACGGTCACCGAGGTCACTGAGGACAGCCGCGAGGGCGCAGGCGCAGCGGAGGAGTACGGGCCGGGCATCGACCCGGAGCGCATGGCGGTCTGCCTGAGCGTGCTCGAAGAGCTCGACGACCTGCCCGTCGACCACCCCGACGCGATCACGGTACGCCGGGCCACGTCCGGCATCTACCGCACGGTCAAGCAGCGCCGCCGCCAGGAGCGCCGCGCCGCCAAGACCGCGCACGACAAGGCCGTCACCGAGGCCACGGCCACCGGCGCCGCCGACCGCATCGACGACGAGACCCGCGGCATACCGCTCGCCGCCACCGCCGCCACCAAGATCGTCGGCATCCTCGAGCGTCCCCGGTCCTGCTACATCTGCAAGGGCCGCTACACCGAGGTCGACGCGTTCTACCACCAGCTCTGCCAGCCCTGCGCGGCGGAGAACCGCGCCCGCCGCGACGCCCGCACCGACCTGACCGGCCGGCGGGCCCTGCTCACCGGCGGCCGCGCGAAGATCGGCATGTACATCGCGCTGCGGCTGCTGCGCGACGGGGCGCACACCACCGTCACCACGCGCTTCCCCAACGACGCCATCCGCCGCTTCAAGGCGATGGAGGACAGCGCGGACTGGCTGCACCGGCTCAAGATCGTCGGCATCGACCTGCGCGACCCGGCGCAGGTCGTCGCCCTCGCCGACTCCGTCAGCGCCGAAGGCCCCCTCGACATCCTGATCAACAACGCGGCCCAGACCGTACGCCGCTCCCCGGCCGCCTACCGCGAGCTGATCAGCGCCGAGTCCGCCCCGCTGCCCGCCGGCGAGCTGCCCGCGTCCGAGATCTTCGGCGCCTTCGGCAGCGGCGCCCAGCCCGAGCTGCCCGCCCCCGCCGGCAGCAAGCACGACTCCCTCACCCCGCAGGCCCTGACCGAGCTCGCCCTCACCAGCGGCTCCGCGTCCCTGGCCCGCGTCGAGGCCGGCACCGCCATCGACGCCGGCGGGCTCGTCCCCGACCTGGACGCCACGAACACCTGGATCCAGGCGGTCGGCGAGGTCGACCCCGTCGAGCTGCTCGAAGTCCAGCTGTGCAACGTCACGGCCCCGTTCGTGCTGGTCAACCGGCTCCGGCCGGCGATGGCCGCGTCGCCCGCACGCCGCAAGTACGTGGTCAACGTCTCCGCCATGGAAGGCGTCTTCAGCCGCGGCTACAAGGGCGCGGGCCACCCGCACACCAACATGGCCAAGGCCGCGCTCAACATGCTCACGCGCACCAGCGCGGAGGAGATGTTCCAGACCGACAACATCCTCATGACCAGCGTCGACACCGGCTGGATCACCGACGAGCGCCCCCACCCGGACAAGGTCCGCCTCGCCGAGGCCGGCTTCCACGCCCCCCTCGACCTCGTCGACGGCGCGGCGCGCGTCTACGACCCGGTCGTCCGTGGCGAACAGGGCGAGGACCTGTACGGCTGCTTCCTCAAGGACTACCGCCCGGCGGGCTGGTAGGACCGCCCGTGGACGTACGCGTCCTGCGGGTCTTCACCGGCCCGGACGGCTCCGGCGGCAACCTCCTCGGAGTCGTCCACGACGGCCCGGCCGTCCCCGGCGCCGCTGCCCGGCAGCGGCTGGCCGCGGGGCGGGGCTTCCGCGACACGGTGTTCGTCGCCGCCCCCGCGCGCGGGGTCGTCGACATCTTCACCCCCAGCGGGCGCCTGCCCTTCGCCGGGCACCCTCTCG
This sequence comes from Streptomyces sp. XH2, assembly GCF_049725035.1. Lineage (NCBI taxonomy): Bacteria > Bacillati > Actinomycetota > Actinomycetes > Kitasatosporales > Streptomycetaceae > Streptomyces > Streptomyces sp. XH2. Next base: position 121,291 of record NZ_JBMMMZ010000011.1, read on the forward strand.
TGGGCGTGGCCCAACATCTGCGGCAGCGCGGGTACGCGGCCGACGTGCTGCGGCCGCCGGCGGGCGACGTGCCGTCCTGGACGGCGGACGGCGCCACATGGATCCGCGCCCGCGCCTCCTGGGCCGCCGGCCGCCTCCTCCGGCAGCACGCCCTGCCGGAGGACGTCGACGCCCTTCCCGCCCCGCCGCCCGGCGACGGCTGGCTCTACGCCTGGTCCTGGCAGCACGAGCCGACGGGCCGCGTCCGCGCCCGGGGCTTCCCGCGCCGCGGCGACGGCATCGCCGAGGACGAGGCGACGGGGGCGGCGGCGCTCTCCCTCACCGCGGCGCTCCAGCGCGACCTGGACATCAGCCAGGGCGCGGCTTCCCGCATCCGCACGCGGTACGAGGGTGACTACGTCACGCTCGGCGGCGGGGTCGACTTCGCCGGGGTCCGAACGATCGAGGGGTGACCCGGGGGCCCGGCGCGGCGGTGCCGAACGTGCCTGCGGCGGCCGGTCCGATGGCGGCTCGGCCTTGTCTTCCACGGCGGCGGATGTGTACCGGCGGGCCGGGATTTATGCCGGCGGCGACCGCAGGCTTGGCACCGCCGGAGATCACAGCCGTGGTTGCTCGCCGTGGCGGCGGGACTGGTGCGGCGCGGTGGCCGGAGGCTGCCGGCCGAATCCTTTCCGCCGCGGCGGCGATGAGCCCCCACGCAGGGGGCCGGCGGTGCCGGACGGGCCTGCCGTGGGGCGGCACCGCCGCGGTGCCGGATCGTCCGCCCCGGCTACGCCGCCGTGACGCGTCGCGCGACCGGGTGGAGCGTCGCGTACTCCAGGGGAGCCGACGGGTCGATGGAGATGTCCAGCGGGGCCGGAGTCGTGCCGGCGCGGGCCAGAAGGTCGCCGACGGCGGCGATCATCGCGCCGTTGTCCGTGCACAGCCGCAGCGGCGGCACCCGCAGTTCGACGCCCGCGGCGGCGCACCGCTGCCGGGCCAGGGCCCGCACCCGGGAGTTGGCGGCGACGCCGCCGACGACCACCAGCGTCCCCACCCCGTGCTCGACGCACGCGGCCACCGCCTTGCGCGTGAGGACGTCGGCCACCGCCTCCTGCAGCGACGCCGCCCCGTCCGCGACGGGCAGCGGACGCCCCGCCGCGCGGTGCTGTTCCGCCCACCGCGCGGCGGCACTCTTCAGCCCGGAGAACGAGAAGGCGTACGGGTCGTCCCGCGGCCCCGTGAGCGGCCGCGGGAACGGCACCGCCCCCGGATCGCCCTCGCGCGCCACCCGGTCGACGGCCGGCCCGCCGGGATAGGGCAGCCCGAAGACCCGGGCCACCTTGTCGAAGCACTCGCCCGCCGCGTCGTCCAGCGTGTCCCCGAGGTGCATGATCGGATCGCGCGCCAGGTCCCGTACGAGCAGCAGTGACGTGTGCCCGCCGGAGACGATGAGCACCATGCAGGGATCGGGCAGCGGCCCGTGTTCCAGCGTGTCCGCGGCCACGTGCCCCGCGAGGTGGTGCACCCCGTACAGCGGCACGCCGAGCGCGTAGGCGAGCCCCTTCGCCGCCGCCAGACCCACCTGGAGCGCGCCGGAGAGGCCGGGCCCGGTGGTCACGGCGACGGCGCCGATGTCCCGCATCGTCAGCCCCGCGTCGGCGAGCGCGGCGTGCACGACGGGCGCCGCGGCGTGCACGTGCGCGCGGGCCGCGATCTCGGGGACGACGCCGCCGAAGCGCGCGTGCTCGTCCATGCTGGAGGCCACCGCGTGGCCCAGCAGCTTCCCGTCCCGCACCAACCCGGCGCCGGTCTCGTCGCAGGACGACTCGATACCCAGCACCACCGGCGAACGCACCACGCCGCACCTCCTGCATCCCAATAGCAATTGCACAGCATATGCAATAAGAGCCCGCGTGCCGTGCCGCCGCCCGCGGTCAGTAGAGTTCCCGTGCCCCAGCCCGCAGCGAACGCCGAGGTGACAGCCCCGTGAGCCCCGCCCCCGTCACCGTCGTCGGCATCGGTGCCGACGGCTGGCCCGGCCTCGCCCCGGCCTCCCAGGAGGCGCTGCGCGCCGCCGAGGTGATCATCGGAGGCCCCCGCCAGCTGGACCTGCTGCCCGCCGGCTGCCCCGCCGAGCGCGTCCCCTGGCCCTCCCCCCTCCGCCCGGCCGTCCCGGGCCTGCTGGCGGCGCACGCGGGCCGCCGCGTCTGCGTGCTCGCCAGCGGCGACCCCATGTTCTTCGGCATCGGCCGCACCCTCGCCGAAACCGTCGGCGCCGACCGGCTGCACGTGCTCCCGCACCCCTCGTCCGTCTCGTACGCGTGCGCCCGCCTCGGCATACCGCTGGAACAGGCAGAGGTGGTGAGCCTCGTCGGCCGCCCCCTGGCGACGCTCACGGCGGCCCTCCACCACAACCGCCGCCTGCTGGTCCTCAGCCCGGGCGCGGAAACCCCCGCCGAGGTGGCCGCACACCTCCGCGCGCACGGCTACGGCCGGAGCCTCATGACGGTCCTGGAACAGCTCGGTGCTCCCGCGGAGCGGCGCATCGAAGGAGTGGCCGACGCCTGGCACCATGCCCCCGGCGACGCCCTCAACGTCATCGCCGTCACCTGCCGGCGCGCCCCCGGCGCTCCCCGCCTCCCCCTCACGCCGGGCCTGCCCGACGACGCCTACGAGCACGACGGCCAGCTGACGAAACGTCACGTACGAGCGGTCACCCTCGCGGCGCTGGCCCCCGCCCCGGGCGAACTCCTCTGGGACGTGGGCGGCGGCTCGGGCTCCATCGCGATCGAATGGATGCGGACCCACCGCACCTGCAAGGCCGTCACCATCGAACGCGACCCCGCAAGGGCGGCCCGCATCACCCGGAACGCCGAAAACCTGGGCGTCCCGGCCCTCCGCGTCGTCACCGGCGCCGCCCCCGCCGCCCTCGCCGAACTTCCCACTCCGGACGCCGTCTTCATAGGCGGCGGCCTCACGGCACCAGGCGCACTGGAGACCTGCTGGGAAGCGCTTCCCCCGGGCGGCCGCCTGGTGGCCAACACGGTCACCCTCGAATCCGAGGCGCTGCTCACGGACTGGTACAAGCGCCACGGTGGCGAACTGACCCGCCTGGCCGTGTCGCACGCCACCCCCGTAGGGGGGTTCACGGGCTGGCGCCAAGCGATGCCGGTCACCCAGTGGTCCGTGGTGAAGACCGGGCCGCAGGTGCGGGACGAGGAGGAGGGGCCGGGGCGGGGCCGGCCCTGGGAGGGGCGTAAAGCGTGATTTGTGGCGGAAGTTCGGAGTTTCTTGACGTGTTGACAGTGCCCGCCTAAATCATGCAGCCCCGGAAGGGCCGGCCCCCCCCCCGCCCCCCCCCCCCCCCCCGCCCCCCCCCACGGGACCCCCCCCCCGGTCCCGCTAAAAAAACGGGGCC
>NZ_JBMMMZ010000011.1:124700-359122 GCF_049725035.1 Streptomyces sp. XH2
CCGCCCCGGCACCGACCCCCCACCGCTCCCACCGACAGGAGACCCCGCCCCGTGACCGTGTACTTCATCGGCGCCGGTCCCGGCGCCGCCGACCTCATCACCGTGCGCGGCGCCCGCACCCTCGCCCGCTGCGGCGTCTGCCTCTACGCGGGCAGCCTCGTCCCGCGCGAACTCCTCGCCGAATGCCCGCCGGACGCACGCCTGGTGGACACCGCCGGCCTGAACCTCGATCAGATCACCGAGGAGCTGACCCGGGCCCACGAGGCGGGCCAGGACGTGGCGCGCCTGCACTCCGGCGACCCCTCCGTCTTCAGCGCGGTGGCCGAGCAGATGCGCCGCCTGGACGCGGCGGGCATCCCGTACGAGATCGTGCCCGGCGTCCCCGCCTTCGCCGCGGCCGCCGCCGCCCTCGGCCGTGAGCTGACCGTGCCGACGGTCGGTCAGACGGTGATCCTCACGCGGATCGCCCGCCAGGCCACCCCCATGCCGCCCGGCGAGGACCTCGCCACCCTGGGCCGCAGCGGCGCCCTGCTCGTCCTGCACCTCGCCGCCCGCTACACCGACCAGGTCGTCGCGGAGCTCCTCCCGCACTACGGCGCCGAGTGCCCCGCCGCTGTCGTCGCGATGGCCAGCCGCCCGGACGAACTGGTCCTGCGCGGGACGCTCGCCGACATCGCGGGGAAGGTGGAGGAGGCCGGAGTGGTCCGCACGGCGGTCATCGTCGTGGGCCGGACGCTGGCGGCGGAGCAGTTCCCGGACAGCTACCTGTACTCGGTGGGCCGGGACCGGAACGCCTGCGGAAAGGAAGGTTAGCCTATGCTTACTCGCACATGATCATCCCAGGGGGGACCCCTATGCCGAAGCGCACGTCAAAGACCGTACGAGCCGCACTCGTAGCAGCCGCGGTGACCGCACTCGCCGGAACGGCGATCGCCCCGGCCGCCGCGGCGGATCCGGCCGGCGCCGAGAGCCACGCCGCGACCCGGGCCGCCCTGAACGGCCTCGTCGCCGCCGGCATGCCCGGCGTCGCCGCGGGAACCCTCACGCCCAAGGGCACCTGGTCCGGCTCCGCCGGCTACGCGGACACCGCCACGAAGCGCAAGCGCACCGCCGACGACCACTTCCGCGCGGGCAGCATCACGAAGTCCTTCGTCGCCACAGTCCTGCTGCAGCTGGAGGCGGAGGGGAAGCTGAGCATCGACGACTCCGTCGGGAAGTGGCTCCCGGGCGTGGTCAAGGGCAACGGCTACGACGCCGACAAGATCACGATCCGTCACCTCCTCAACCACACCAGCGGCGTGCACGACATGGTGTCCACGCCCGAGTGGAACGAGCAGATGAACGGCCAGGGCTTCTTCGAGCACCGCTACGACATCAAGACGCCCGAGCAGATCGTGGCCATGGGCACCAAGTACGGCCCGGACTTCGAGCCCGGCAAGGGCTGGCGGTACTCCAACACCAACTTCGTCCTCGGCGGCATGATCATCGAGAAGGTGACGGGGACGCCGTACGCCCGCGAGGCCGAGCGCCGCATCGTCAAGCCGCTGGGCCTGAAGGAGACCACCTTCCCCGGCACGGACCCGAAGCTGCCGGCCCCGCACCCGGTCGGCTACTCGAAGCTCTACGTGCCGGACCCGGGCCCGGAGGTCTACGACGCCACCGAGTACCGCCCGTCCTGGTCCGGTGCCACGGGCGAGGTCGTGAGCACGAGCGGCGACCTCAACCGCTTCTACAGCGGCCTCCTGCAGGGCAAGCTGCTGCCGAAGAAGCAGCTGGACGAGATGCTCACCACCGTCGAGACGGGCGAGCACTACACGTACGGCCTCGGCATCATCTCCCGCAAGCTGTCCTGCGGCGTGCAGGTGTACGGCCACGACGGCGTCGTCTGGGGCTCCCTCACCGGCGCCGCGGGCACGCGCGACGGCAAGCACATGCTCACCTTCAACATCAACGGTGACTGGCTCAACGAGAGCCCGCCCTTCGAGAACATGTTTGAGGGCGAGTTCTGCGGGGCGCTGCCGAAGCCGGCGAAGGACAAGAAGCCGGCCGCCGCGGCAACGGTCAACGCGCTCCGCTAACCCCCGCGGGGCCCTGCGGGCCTGCCGGCCCCACCGGCCCCGCCCGCCCCCCGTGGGGGCCCGCGGGGGCGATGCTGAGGACGGCGCCCGCGCCGGCCGCGCCGCGCAGCACGGCGAGCGCCTCGTCGCGGGCGGTGGCGGCGACCAGGTCGCCGAGCGGCACGCCGGCGGCCTCGCACAGCCGCAGGGCCTCCAGCCCCGTGTTGGCGGAGGCCACGGCGGCCGCCAGCTCCTCGCCGGCACCCCCGTGGCGGGCCAGCTCCGCGAGGAACCCCTTGTCGACCTGGGACCGCCCCGAGTGCAGGTCGAGGTGGCCGGCGGCCAGCTTCGACAGCTTGGCGAAGCCGCCCGCGATCGTGAGCCGGTCCACCGGGTGCCGGCGGATGTACTTCAGCACCGCGCCCGCGAAGTCGCCCATGTCCAGCAGGGCGTCCTCCGGCAGGCCGTGCACGGCGACCGCGACCTTCTCCGACGTCGACCCCGTACAGCCCGCGACGTGGCGGCGGCCCGCCGCGCGGGCCACGTCGACGCCGCGGCGGATGCTGTCGATCCAGGCGGAGCACGAGTACGGCACGACGATGCCGGTCGTGCCCAGGATCGAGATGCCGCCCAGGATGCCCAGGCGCGGGTTCCAGGTGGAGCGGGCGATCTCCGCGCCGTGATCGACCGACACCTCGACCTCGACGTCCCCCGACCCGCCGTACCGGGCCGCGACCCCGGCGACGTGGTCGCGGATCATCTGCCGCGGCACGGGGTTGATGGCGGGCTCGCCCACGTCCAGGGGCAGCCCGGGGCGCGTGACGGTCCCCACGCCCGGCCCGGCCCGGAACACGACCCCGGAACCGGGCGGGAGGATCCGTACCGTCGCACGGATCAGCGCACCGTGGGTGACGTCCGGATCGTCACCGGCGTCCTTGACGATGCCGGCCATGGCGGAGGGACCGGCGTCCCCGGAAACCAGCTGCTCCGCGGCGATCGCGAACGCAGGGGTCTGCCCCTTGGGCAGGGTGATCGTCACGGGGTCGGGGAACTCGCCCGTGAGGAGCGCCGTGTACGCGGCGGTGGTGGCGGCGGTCGCACAGGCGCCGGTGGTCCAGCCGTGGCGCAGACCGGTGTGCTGCAGCTGGGCGGCGCGCCCGCCGGTGGCTTCGCCGGCCGTGGCGCCGGCCGCTTCGGTGACATCGGTCACGGGGTGCTCCCGGAGATTTTCCCGCCGCGACGGCGAGCGACCACAATGTGGGGGACCGGCGGTGCGGAACCGTCCGCGACGCGAACGGAAAGGCACGACGTGGGGGCCGAGCGCCACATCCTGATCCTGGGCGGCACGACCGAGGCGCGCCGGCTGGCCGGTGAACTCGCCGGCGACCCCGGGCTCCGCGTGACCACGTCCCTCGCCGGCCGCGTGGCGCAGCCGCGCCTGCCCGCCGGAGAGGTCCGCGTCGGAGGGTTCGGCGGCCCCGAGGGCCTCGCCCGGTGGCTGCGCGAGCAGCAGGTGGACGCGCTCATCGACGCCACCCATCCTTTCGCCGGCACGATCAGTTTCAACGCGGCGGAGGCCGCCGCGGCCGTCCGCGTTCCCCTGCTGGCCGTGCGCCGCCCCGGCTGGGAGCCCGGCCCGGGCGACCGCTGGCACCCGGTCACCTCCCTGGCGGAAGCCGCCGGAGTGCTGCCCGCGCTGGGGGAGCGCGCGTTCCTGACCACGGGCCGGATGGGCCTGGCGGCCTTCGCGCACCTCGAGGATATGTGGTTCCTCGTCCGCTCCGTGGACGCCCCCGAGCCGCCGGCCCCGCCCCGCATGGAAGTCGTCCTGGACCGAGGCCCGTTCACGCTCGACGGCGAGCGCGAGCTGCTGCGGCGCCACCGGATCGACGTGCTCGTGACGAAGGACAGCGGTGCGGCGGCAACGGCGGCCAAACTGACGGCGGCCCGCGAAGCGGGCATACCGGTCGTGGTCGTCCGCCGGCCGCCGGCCCCGGAGGGCGTCCCGACGGCCGCGGGCCCGGCGGAGGCCCGGGAGTGGCTGCGCCGGCAGTTCCCGAGCCCCTGAGCGGGACCGCCGGCTCCGCAGGCAGCGGCTGTTCGCCGCTCCGGCGGGGCCCGTGCCCGGCTTGCCGTGCCACCGCTACGCAGCCCGCTCCTGCCGCCGAGGCGGCGTTCCGGCTGCAGGCCCGGCAGGGCGTTTCCGCCGCGACGGCGGGCAACCGTCGCCTACCGGCTCGGCGGTGCCGAGCCCGCCCTCAGTCCTCCGTCACGCCTCCGGATACCGCCGCGGCGTCCAGACGATCGTCTCCGGCGAGCCGTCCGCCGTGCGGGATGCCACCCGCGTCTGCGTCGAGCCGACGAGCAGGATCGTGCGCATGTTGACCTCAGCGGGGTCGAGTTCGCCGAGGGGGACGATGCGTACGTTCTCCTCCGGGCCGCCCACGTCGCGGGCGACGACCACCGGCGTGTCCGGGGCGCGGAACTCCAGGAGCAGTTCGCGGGCCTTGCCGACCTGCCAGACGCGGCTGCGGGAGCCGGGGTTGTACAGGGCGAGGACCAGGTCCGCGGAGGCGGCGGAGCGCAGTCGTCCGGCGATGACCTCCCACGGCTTGAGCCGGTCGGAGAGGGAGAGGACGGCGTAGTCGTGGCCCAGCGGGGCACCCGCGCGGGAGGCGGCCGCGTGGGCGGCCGTCATGCCGGGGACCACCCGTACCGGGATGTCGAGGTAGGGGCCTTCGGAGGCCACCTCCAGGACCGCCGTGGCCATGGCGAAGACGCCGGGGTCGCCGGAGGAGACGACGGCGACGCGCCGTCCCTGCCGCGCCAGGTCCAGCGCGAACTCGGCCCGCTCCGACTCCACCTTGTTGTCGGAGGCGTGGCGGCGCTGGCCGGGGCGGGCCGGCACCCGGTCGACGTAGGTGCTGTAGCCGACGACGTCCTGGGCGGCCGCGAGCTCGCCGCGCGCCTCGGGCGTGAGCCACAGCGGGCCGGCCGGGCCGAGCCCGACGACCACGACCTCGCCGCGTTCCGCGCCGGGCGCGGCGTCGACGCGGCTCGGCAGGACGGCGACCGAGAAGTACGGCACCGACGAGGGGTCCACGTCGGCGAGCCGCCCCGTGCGCTCGCCGCTCATCGTCGCCCGCTCGACGTACCGCGCGTCCGCGAGCCGCCCCGAGCGCTCCAGCGCGCCCCGCACCGCGGGGAAGGTCCGGCCGAGCTTCATGACGACGGCCGAGTCGGTGGCGGCGAGCCGTGCCGCGAGCTCCTCCTCGGGCAGCGTGCCCGGCAGGATCGTCAGGACCTCCTCGCCCTCGACGAGGGGCTCGCCGAGGCGGGCCGACGCCGCGCTGAACGACGTGACGCCCGGCACGACCTCCGTCGGATAGCGGTGGGCGAGGCGCTTGTGCATGTGCTGGTACGAGCTGTAGAAGAGCGGGTCGCCCTCCGCGAGGACGGCGACCGTGCGCCCGGCGTCCAGATGCGCGGCGAGCCGCGCCGCGGCCTCCTCGTAGAACTCCTCCATGGCGCCCCGGTATCCGCCGGGGTGGTCCGTGGTCTCGGTGGTGACCGGGTAGACCAGGCGCTCCTCGATGTGGCCGGGGCGCAGGTGGCGTTCGGCGATGGAGCGCGCGATGGAGCGGCCGTGCCGGGCGCTGTGGTACGCGACGACGTCCGCCGCCGCGATGACCTCGACGGCCCGTACGGTCATCAGCGACGGGTCGCCGGGGCCGAGCCCCACCCCGTACAGCCGGCCCGTCGTCGTCTGCGGATGCGGATGCTGCTCGCTCACTCTTCCTCGCTCGCTATCGCGTTGATCGCGGCCGCGGCCATGGCACTGCCGCCGCGCCGCCCCCGCACCACCAGGTACTCCAGCCCCAAGGGGCTGGCGGCCAGGGCGTCCTTGGACTCGGCGGCGCCGATGAAGCCGACCGGTATGCCGAGCACGGCGGCCGGCCGGGGCGCGCCCTCGGCCACCATCTCCAGCAGCCGGAAGAGCGCGGTGGGCGCGTTGCCGACCGCCACGACGGCGCCGTCCAGCTTGTCGCGCCACAGTTCCAGGGCCGCGGCGCTGCGGGTCGTGCCCATGCGCCGCGCCAGCTCGGGCACCGCCGGGTCGGCGAGCGTGCACAGCACCTCGTTGTCCGCGGGCAGGCGCTTGCGGGTGACGCCGCTGGCGACCATGTTCGCGTCGCACAGGACGGGCGCCCCGGCGAGGAGCGCGGCGCGCGCCTTCGCCACGACGCCGGGGGAGTGGGCGAGGTCCTTGACGAGGTCCGTCATCCCGCAGGCGTGGATCATGCGCACCGCGACCCGGCTGACGTCGGGCGGCAGCCCGCCGAGGTCCGCCTCGGCGCGGATGGTGGCGAAGGACTGGCGGTAGATGGACGCGCCGTCCTTGTCGTAGTCGAACACTGTGGCCTCGTTGTCCTCGTTCATGTCGTGGTACGTGCCGCCGCCACCGCGCCGGCGAGCCCTGCCGCCGGCACCGTCCGGGGCCCGGCGTCCTGCCGGCCGCCGTCCTCGTCCCGCACCGTCACCCGGTAGCCCTCGCCCGTCGCCAGGACGTCGACCCACGGGCCGCCCCCGGGGTGCCCGCAGCGCCGCTCGCACCCGGACCAGTAGACCGGGAGCGCCGCCGCACCAGCAGCCTGCCCGCTCGCGAGGCAGGCCGCCGCGTCCGCCCGCACGTCGGCGAGGGACTTGGCGCATCCGGGGCGCCCGGCGCACGCGCCCGCGCGGTGCCAGGCGGACTCCGCGGAGGTGACGAACCCCGCGCCGGCGAGGTCCGCCAGCAGGCCGGGGGCCTCTTCCGCGGGGAAGCCGGGGACGACGAGGCCGCGCCAGGGCGTGACCCGGATCGTCTGGTTCCCCTCTTTGACGGCCATGCGGACGACGAGCCGCCACTGAGCGGCGGTCAGCCGGCCCAGCGGCGCCGTCACCGACAGGGAGCAGGTGCCGTCCGGTCCCGTCACCAGGCCCGGAACGGCCGGGCCGCCCAGGGGGATCCGGGGAGCGGGCAGCACCGCGGAGGCGATGCCCGCCGCGGTGAGCCGCTCCGCGAGCCGCCCGGCGGCCGGCCGCTGCCCGGCGGGCAGCTCCCGTACGCGCCACGCCCCGCTGCCGGAGGCCTCCCGCGCCGCCAGGAACTCGGCCGCCGCCAGCACGGCCGCGCGCGGGGCGTCCGCGGCGGGGACGCGCAGGCCGGGCCCGGTGGTGCCGAAGCACAGGAGGGCCCGCCCGGCGCCGCTTGCGATCAATGTCACATCGGGCCGCAGGGCCACGATGTCGCCCCGCCCGTCGTCCAGTCCGAAGAGGAACCTTCCGGAGAGGCGCGTCAGGTCTGCGGGCGCGTCGTCGCTGCAGAGCAGTCCGTCCAGCTCACGGGCCCATGCCTGGACGTCGGCCGGTGCCCCTTCCACGCCGGAAGCGGAATCAGGGGAAAAGCCGTCCAGATCAGGGGAAAAGCCGTCCAGGCCGCACAGCGGCGAGGCCGCCACATTGCGGATCCGGTCGTGCCGTTCCGACGGCAGCAGACCCCGCAGCCGCAGCCGCTCGGCGAGCGGGCCGCCGCAGCCGGCCGGCAGGCCCCGCAGCTGGACGTTGCCGCGCGAGGTCAGGTCGAGGTGCCCGTCGCCCGGAGTCTCCGCGAGATCGGCCAGCAAGCGCGCCTGACGAGCCGTCAACAACCCGCCGGGCAACCGGATCCGGGCCAGCGCCCCGTCGTCCGCGGCGTGCAGCCGCAGCGCGCCGGGGCAGGCGTCGCCCCGCTCGCGGACGGGCCCCGCGGAGGGTGCGCCGGCAGCGCCGGCGGCCCGGTCCGGGGGAGGTGCGGGGGTGGTGGACATGGCCGCGAGCATACCGACGCCCCTGCCCGGCGCACGGCCCCCTACCGCACGCCCCGCACACTCCCGCACGGCCGTCTGCCTGGGCTTTACTATGCTCCACGGTGGAACAGCGCCCGCTCCGCGGGCGCCGCTCCGCCAAACGCCAGCGACGGCGACAGGGGAGGAAGTCCGGTGAGAATCCGGCACGGTCCCGCCACTGTGAGCCCGGCAGTCCCTGCCGGGTGAGTCAGGAACTCCCGCCGTCCTCCAACCGCCCGGGGCGCGGACCCCGAGGAAGGCTTGCCGCCGCATGCGCACATTCCGGTGCCGGGCACCCCGGGCGACCCACGATGCCCTGGGGAGCGCCGCGTGATCCTTCTCCTGTCGACGTCCGACACCGACCTGCTCAGCGCCCGCGCGGCTGCTGCTCACGGGGGCCCGGTCCCGTACCGGCTCGCCAACCCCGCCCGGCTCGCCCTCGACGACCTCCCGGAGCTCCTGGAGGGCACCGACCTCGTCGTCGTCCGCCTCCTCGGCGGCATCCGCGCCTGGCAGGAGGGCCTGGACCTGCTGCTCGCCGGCGACCGCCCCGTCGTCGTGCTGACCGGCGAACAGGCGCCCGACGCCCAGCTGATGGAGGCCTCCACCGTCCCCGTCGGCATCGCCGCCGAGGCCCACGCCTACCTCGCCCACGGCGGCCCGGCCAACCTCGAACAGCTCGCCCGCTTCCTCTCCGACACCGTGCTCCTCACCGGCCACGGCTTCGAGCCGCCCGCCGCCGCCCCCGCCTGGGGCGAGCTGGAGCGGGAGGCGCGCGCCGGGAACGCGGAGGGCCCGCGCGTCGCGGTGCTCTACTACCGCGCCCACCACATGAGCGGCAACACCGCGTTCGTCGAGGCCCTGTGCGCCGCCGTCGAGGACGCCGGGGGCCGCCCCCTGCCGCTGTACGTGGCGTCGCTGCGCGCCCCCGAGCCCGAGCTGATCGACGCCCTGCGCGGCGCCGACGCCGTCGTCACCACCGTGCTCGCCGCGGGCGGCACCAAGCCCGCCGAGGCCTCCGCCGGCGGCGACGACGAGTCCTGGGACGCCGGCGCGCTGGCCGCGCTCGACGTGCCGATCCTGCAGGCCCTGTGCCTGACCGGCCCGCGCAGCGCCTGGGAGGAGAACGACGAGGGCCTCTCGCCGCTCGACGCCGCCACCCAGGTCGCCGTGCCCGAGTTCGACGGCCGCATCATCACCGTCCCGTTCTCCTTCAAGGAGGTCGACGAGGACGGCCTGCCCGCCTACGTCGCCGACCCCGAGCGCGCCGCCCGCGTCGCCGGCATCGCCGTCCGCCACGCCAGGCTGCGCCACGTCCCCGCCGCCGAGAAGCGGATCGCGCTCGTCCTCTCCGCGTACCCCACCAAGCACTCCCGCATCGGCAACGCCGTCGGCCTCGACACCCCCGCCAGCGCCGTCGCGCTCCTGCGCCGGCTGCGCGAGGAGGGCTACGACTTCGGCACGGAAGAGGTCCCCGGCCTGGCGTCCGGCGACGGCGACGAGCTCATCTACGCCCTCATCGAGGCCGGCGGCCACGACCAGGACTGGCTCACCGAGGAGCAGCTCGCCCGCAACCCCGTCCGCATCCCGGCCGCCGACTACAAGCGCTGGTACGCACGGCTGCCGCAGGAGCTGCGCGAGTCCGTCGAGGAGCACTGGGGCCCGGCCCCCGGCGAGATGTTCCTCGACCGCAGCCGCAACCCCGAGGGCGACATCGTCCTGGCCGCCCTGCGCCGCGGCAACCTGCTGATCCTCATCCAGCCGCCGCGCGGCTTCGGCGAGAACCCCATCGCCATCTACCACGACCCCGACCTGCCGCCGTCGCACCACTACCTCGCCGCGTACCGCTGGATCGCGGCCGCCCGCGAGGACGGCGGCTTCGGCGCCGACGCGATGGTGCACCTCGGCAAGCACGGCAACCTGGAGTGGCTGCCCGGCAAGAACGCCGGCCTGTCCGCCGCCTGCGGCCCCGACGCCGCGCTCGGTGACCTCCCGCTCGTCTACCCCTTCCTCGTCAACGACCCGGGCGAGGGCACACAGGCCAAGCGCCGCGCCCACGCCACGCTCGTCGACCACCTCGTGCCGCCGATGGCGCGCGCCGAGTCCTACGGCGACATCACGCGCCTGGAGCAGCTCCTCGACGAGTACGCGCAGATCTCGGCCATGGACCCGGCCAAGCTGCCGGCGATCCGCGCCCAGATCTGGACCCTCATCCAGGCCGCCAAGCTCGACCACGACCTGGGGCTGGAGGAGCGCCCGGAGGACGACGGCTTCGACGACTTCCTGCTGCACGTCGACGGCTGGCTGTGCGAGGTCAAGGACGCGCAGATCCGCGACGGCCTGCACGTCCTGGGCTCCGCCCCGGTGGGCGCCGATCGCGTGAACCTGGTCCTGGCGATTCTGCGAGCCCGTCAGATCTGGGGCGGCAAAACGGCGCTGCCGGGCCTGCGAGAGGCCCTCGGCCTGGACGAGTCGGCCGCGACGCGGACGACGGCGGACCAGGCGGAAGCCGAGGCCCGCGCTTTGGTGGAGGCCATGGAAGCGGCGCATTGGGACCCGGCGGCCGTCCCGGCCGGACACGGCGACCAGGTCGCCGCCGTCCTGGACTTCGCGGCACGCGAAGTGGTCCCCCGCCTCGCGGGGACGACGAGCGAGCTTGACAACGCCGTCAAGGCCCTGGCCGGCCGCTTCGTCCCCGCCGGCCCCTCCGGCTCGCCGCTCCGCGGTCTCGTCAACGTCCTCCCGACCGGCCGCAACTTCTACTCCGTCGACCCCAAGGCCGTCCCCAGCCGTCTCGCGTGGGAGACCGGCCAGGCCCTCGCGGACTCCCTCCTGGAGCGCTACCGCACCGACAACGGCGACTGGCCGCAGTCGGTCGGCCTGTCCCTGTGGGGCACGAGCGCGATGCGCACGGCGGGCGACGACGTGGCGGAGGCCCTCGCCCTGCTGGGCGTCCGCCCCGTGTGGGACGAGGCGTCGCGCCGCGTGACGGGCCTGGAGGCCGTCTCCCTTGAGGAGCTCGGCCGCCCCCGCATCGACGTCACCCTCCGCATCAGCGGCTTCTTCCGTGATGCCTTCCCGCACGTGATCGGCCTTCTGGACGACGCGGTACGGCTCGCGGCCTCCCTCGACGAGCCCGCCGAGCAGAACCACATCCGGGCCCACGCCCAGGCCGACCTGGCCGTGCACGGCGACGAGCGCCGCGCCACCACCCGCATCTTCGGCTCCCGGCCGGGCACGTACGGCGCCGGCCTGCTCCAGCTGATCGACAGCCGTGACTGGCGCACCGACGCCGACCTCGCCGAGGTCTACACGGTCTGGGGCGGCTACGCCTACGGCCGCGGCCTCGAAGGCCGCCCGGCCCGCGAGGAGATGGAGACGGCGTACAAGCGCATCGCGGTCGCGGCCAAGAACACGGACACCCGCGAGCACGACATCGCCGACTCCGACGACTACTTCCAGTACCACGGCGGCATGGTCGCCACGGTCAAGGCGCTGCGGGGCAAGGCCCCGGAGGCGTACATCGGCGACTCCACCCGCCCGGAGACGATCCGCACCCGCACCCTCGTCGAGGAGACCTCGCGGGTCTTCCGCGCCCGCGTGGTCAACCCGCGCTGGATCGAGGCCATGCGCCGCCACGGCTACAAGGGCGCGTTCGAACTCGCCGCCACCGTGGACTACCTGTTCGGCTACGACGCCACGACCGGCGTCGTAGCGGACTGGATGTACGACAAGCTCGCCCAGACCTACGTCCTGGACCCGGAGAACCGCGCCTTCCTGCAGGAGGCCAACCCCTGGGCCCTGCACGGCATCTCCGAGCGCCTCCTGGAGGCGGAGAGCCGCGGCATGTGGGCCAAGCCCGACGCGGAGACGCTGGAAGCGCTGCGGCAGGTCTTCCTGGAGACCGAAGGATCGCTGGAGGAGGGCACGGAGGGCTAAGGTCTGCCCCATGGGCGGACGGTCGTACGCGGCGGAGGAACCGCCCGGGCACGCCCTGGGCGTGACCCTCGCCGAGCTGATCGGCGCCCCCATGTGGGAGGCGTTGCTCGCCGAGGGACACCGGCGGGCGCACCGCGCCGGGGACGTGCTGCTGCGGCAGGGCGCCCCCGGCACGCACGCGCTCGCCCTGGCCGGCGGGGTCGTCAAGGTGACCTACGCGGAGCGGGACGGCACGGTGCGCGTGCTGGCGTTCCGCGGCGCGGGCGACGTGGTCGGCGAGGCCGCGGTCGTCCGGGGCGGCGCGGCCCGGCTGGCCACGGTCGAGGCCATCTCTGCCTGCGCGGTCGCCGTGGTGGAGAAGGACCGCTTCCGGCGGTTCGTCGAGCGGCACGGGCTGTCCCCGGTCCTGCACGAGCACGCCCTGGCCCGGCTCGGGGAGTCCGACCGCGCGCGGGCCGGCCGCGGCGGCTCCTGCGAGCGGGTCGCGCAGGCGCTGCTCGTGCTCGTGGCCGCCATGGGCGAGGCCGCGGCCGCCGCCGGTTCCGGCGTCGAACTGGCCGTCACCAGGTCCGACCTGGCCCAGTACTTGGGCGTTTCCCGCAACACCGTCAGCGCCCGGCTGCGCGAGATCGGCGGCGGTGTCGTCGGCGCGGGGCGCAAGTGCATCGTCGTCCACGACCTGGCCGGGCTGCGTGCGTTCGCCCGCAGCGGTCCCCGGAACGTGTGACGCGTGCCACGTCCACTGTGCACGCGCGGTGCACTCTTTCCCGGCCGTTGCACCGAGCCTTGACCGTACCGGTGCCCCTCGCGGGGGGAAGGGGCACCGGCCGGACCGAGGAGCGGAGTGCCCGATGACCGACCACACCTGCTGCTGCCGGCACGCCGGATGCGCCTGCACGGAGCCGCCGGCACGAGACAAAAGACGCAAGAGCGGCGGAGGCTGGATCGCGCTCGCCGTCGCCGCCCTCCTCGGCTGGGGGCTGCTGAACGGCGGTCAGGAGCACGACGATCCGCACGGCGGGCCGGTGCGGCAGCCGTCCCCGGGAGTGTCGGCCTCCGGCGGTCAGTAGGATCGTTTGGATGATCATCAGAAAACGGCTGGCAGCGGGCGCGTGCGCCCTCCTCGCCGCCCTGGCCGGGGGGATCGCGCCGGCGAACGCCGCCGACAGCCCCCCGAAGGACTCCCCGAAGGTCGAGCTGGTGCTGGACGTCAGCGGCTCGATGCGCGCCCAGGACGTGGACGGCGGCACCCGCACCCGCATGGCGGCCGCACAGCAGGCGTTCAACGAGGTCATCGACGCGGTCCCGGAGGGCGTACGGCTCGGCATCCGCACCCTCGGCGCCGACTACGGCGGTGACAGCAAGGAGCTCGGCTGCCGCGACAGCAAGCAGCTCTACCCCGTCGGCCGCGTCGACCGCACCGAGGCCAAGGCCGCCGTCGCGACGCTGCGGCCCACCGGCTGGACCCCCATCGGCTACGCCCTGCGCGGCGCCGACCAGGACCTCGGCACGGACGGCGGCACCCGCCGGATCGTCCTCATCACCGACGGCGAGGACTCCTGCGGCCAGCCGGACCCGTGCGACGTGGCCCGCGAACTCGCGGCCAAGGGCACGCACCTGACGATCGACACCCTCGGTCTGGCCCAGGACGACAAGACGCGCGAGCAGCTCAGCTGCATCGCCGAGGCCACCGGCGGCACGTACAGCACCGTGCGGCACACCAAGGAGCTGTCCGGCCGGATCAAGCAGCTCGTGCGCCGCTCCGAGACGCCCGTCGAGACCCCGAAGCCCGTCCAGGGCACGGACTCCTGCGCCAAGGCCCCCGAGATCGGCGCCGGCCTGTGGACCGACCGGGAGACGTTCTCCGAGCACCGCTGGTACCGCGTCAAGGTGAAGCCGGGCCAGGAGCTGCGGACGTCGGTGAGCATCGGCGCGGACCGCGCCGTCGACCGTGACTACGGCGTGCTGGTGCGCGCGGTGAGCGAGGGCGGCCAGGAGCTCGTCCGCGGCGCGGAGGCGGGCAGCGGGCGCACGGACGTCGTCTCGTCCGGCCTGCGCTACGCCAACGGCCAGTCCGGCGACGAGGACGAGAAGGGCAAGGAGCCGCGGACCGTCTGCCTGGAGGTCTCCAGCTCCTTCTCGGCCCCCGCGAACGTCAAGCGCGACCCGGGCCTGCCCGTCGAGCTGGCCGTGGACCTCGCCGAAGCCCCGGACGACCCCTCCGACCTGGCCGCCTTCGGCCTCGGCCGGGGCTGGGTGCTGCTGGGCGTCCTGGCCCTGACCGGGCTGATCGCAGGGCTGGTGTGGGGCTGGGTCTCCCGCTGGCGCGTCTCGGTGTGGAGGGCGAACTGATGAGACTTCCCTTGATGACCCCCGCGGCCCGCGCGGCCGCGGCCGGACTGCTCGCCGCCGCCGCACTGTTCACCTCGGCCGGCGCCGCCGCTGCCGCGTCCCCGAGCCCCGGGGCCTCCGCCGGTGAGGACAGCGCGCCCACGGAGGCCGGTACGGGCTTCCGCACGGCCACCGTCCTCAAGCAGGGGCAGAAGGCCACGGCCGACGCCTCCACGGGCGACTACCTCTACTGGCAGTTCCCGGCCGGTGCCGGGCAGCAGCCGCAGGTGAAGGCCACCGTGAACCTGCCGGAGGCGTCCGCGCGGCACGGCTCGGCCGTCTGGCAGCTCGACGTCTACGACGGGCTGCGCCGCCGCCAGGCCTGCGCCTCCGGCGAGCCCACGCAGCGCGCCTCCGAGCACGACGCCTCGGTGACCCTGACCTGCACGCTGCGGACCGTCCGCCCGTGGTCCGAACGCTGGGCGAACGACCCGCTGCCCGGCGCCTACTACATCCGCCTCACGCTGACCGAAGGCCCGGACCGGGACCACGGCCTGCCCGTGAAGGCGGAGGTCGAGGCGACGGCGAAGGACGCGGGCGGCGCCCGCGCCGAGGGCGGCGAGGTGGCCCCGCTGCACGCCGCGGCCGTCGGGGAGCCGGAGGACGGCTGGAACGGCAGCTGGTGGTCGGACCGCTGGGCGTGGACCGTCGGCGGCGCCGTCCTCGGCGCGCTCGCGGCCATCGGCGGCTACGTGCTGACCCGCCACCCGCGGCGCCCCGCGCGGCAGTAGCGCCCCGCGCGGCCGGCGGGCGGGGCTACGGCGCCCCGCTCACCGGCCCGCGGGCCGGTCGCCGTCCACGGCGTCCAGATACAGCTCCAGCAGGTCGTGCGTGAAGTACGAGCTGTACGAGATGTCCGGGGTGTCACCCCCGGTGTGGTAGCCGCCGATCACGCCGATGACCTCGTACCCGTCCTCCCCGCGGACGAGGAACGGCCCGCCCGACGTGCCGCCGACGTAGCCCGCGCAGGCGATCTCCAGGAAGTCGCCCGGGGCGTTCGGATCGGTGCTGGTGTAGCGGTGCGTGGAGGAGGAGCAGTCCAGCGGCTTGGGGTACTTGGCGTCGCTGCTGCCCGGATAGCCGATCAGCCGCACGTCGCGGTGCGCGAACCCCGGACGGATCCCGAGCCCGAAGCCGCCGACGACGTCCTGCACGCTCTCGCCGTCGTCGCGCTCGCCGAGCCGCAGCACCGTGTAGTCCCAGCG
Organism: Streptomyces sp. XH2; assembly: GCF_049725035.1. NCBI lineage: Bacteria > Bacillati > Actinomycetota > Actinomycetes > Kitasatosporales > Streptomycetaceae > Streptomyces > Streptomyces sp. XH2. Next base: position 140,160 of record NZ_JBMMMZ010000011.1, read on the forward strand.
CGCGCCGCGGTCCGTCCCCAGGTCGTAGTAGCGCTGGTCGATGTGGATGTCCTCCACGGGGAAGACGCCGTGGGGCTTCAGGCCGTCGTGGTACTGGGGCACGAACGTCAGCCGCTTCTTGGGGTCCGGCGAGCGCAGGCAGTGGGCCGCGCTCACGGCCAGGTCCCGGTGCGGGCTGCGGACGACCGTGCCGCCGCAGAAGCGCCCGGTGTTGTTCCCGTCGGTCCAGAAGAACGTGCCCACCTGCGGCAGCCCGTCGAACGGACGGCTGGGGGGCACGTCACCGGCGTGCGCCCGGCCCCCCGCCCCTCCCGCGCGCTGCCCGGCCGGCAGGGCGGCCACCATGCGCTCCGGTGTCCAGTAGGCGTCGGCCTCGGCCGCGGCGCGCCGCGGAGGCCCGCCGGCGGCGGCCGCGCCCGTGCCGGACGCGGCGGCGACCAGCAGCCCCGACAGCAGGGCGGCGGCCAGGCCGTGCAGGGTGCGGGGTCTGTGAGGTCTGGGCATGGTCGGATACCTCCTCGTGGCGAGCGTGTCATCGTCCTACGGGCGGGACCGGGGTGAACAGGCCAGGACGCGACAGGATTCACGAGGACGTGGGACCCCCGGAGCGGGCCGGCAAGTGTGCCCCGCTCCGGCGGACTTCGCCCGGCGGACGGGCCCGGCCCGGAGATCCGGCGGAATTCCTGCGGCGGGCTCAGCGCTGTCCTTGCGGGCGAGCGGAGCGCCCGCGGCCCGGAACCGCCCGGTTGTTCACCGCGCCATCAACTCGTGGTTAAGTCCGTCACCGAGATGAAACCCCGGGTGGACTAGTGCTACAGGCCTAGGCCATGACAGGATGCGTCTCGCAGTCGCCTCCGGCTTAACTGGCCGTGAGGTGAGTGGGGGAACGTCGGCCGGTGAGGACGGGAGCAGATGGCAGTGGGGGGCGACAGGGCGGCGGGCGACGAGCGCGGCACGCTCGCGGCGCGGCTCAACTACCTGTTCGCGAACATGCACCCGCCCGGCGCGCCCTACACCAACAGCCACGTCGCCGACGAGATCACCAACGGCGAGGAGTACGGCGAGACCGGTCTCACCGAGCAGTATCTGTCGATGCTGCGCAACGGCCGCCGCGCCAACCCCAGCCCGGACGTGCTGCGCGCCCTGGCCAGGTTCTTCGCGGTGCCCGTCGGCTATCTGATGGGCGACCTCTCGGCCTCGCAGGCCGAGCGCGTGGAGGAGGAGGTCCGCTTCCTCGTCGCCATGCGCGACCAGCGGGTGCGGGCCATCGCCCTGCGCTCGGTCGGCCTGCCCCCGGAGGTGCAGGACAGCCTGACCACCATCATCAGCCAGTTCCGGCAGCAGATGAACCTTCCGTCCGACCCGCCCGACGCGGGTGGTGAGGAGCGCCCGTGACCGTCACGGATGACCGGCTCTTCACGTACTGGCGGCGTACCGAGGACGAGGACGGTGCAGGCATGCGAGTGGGGCGCATACGGCGCCGGTGCAAGCAGCTCATCCACGAGCTCGCACTGCCCGCGTCCACCGACCTGCAGGGCCTGTGCGACGTCGTCGCGCGCCGCGTCGGCCGCCCGATCCGCCTGGTTCCCATGAGCCTCGACGGCGTCGTCTCCGGCATGACCGCCACCACCGACGACGCGTACTGGGTCATCTACGAGCAGAAGACGTCCCCCTGGCACCAGGTCCACATCGTGCTGCACGAGATCGGCCACCTGCTCCTCGGCCACGACCAGGACCCGGCCGTCACCGAGGACGCCCTCAAGGTGTGGACCCCCTCCGTCGACGTGGCGACCGCCATGCGCCGCATGGGCCTGACCATGGGCCTCGCCCGCCACCACTGCTACGACAACCTCACCGAGCGCGAGACCGAGATCCTCGGCACCCTCCTCATGGAGAAGGTCGTGCCCCCGCCGCCCGGCCAGGACGCCCGCCTGGAGGGCGAGGCCGCCGAGCTGGCGGCCTCCCTCGGCCCCGCCCTGCAGCACGTCCGGCGGCGGATCCGGGAGCACGGCGGAGCCGGCGCGAGTGGCGGAGGCGACGTTGTTTGACGCCCTCTACCTGACCTTCAGCGCGATCACCTGGGCCATCGTCGGCTACAAGGCCCGCGCGTGGTTCCGCGACCGCGGCAACGTCGACCTGGGCCTGACCGCCCTGATGACCTCCGGCGTTCCCGTCGTCTTCCTGTTCTCCGCGCCGAGCGTCTACCGCGCCTTCGACCGGCTGACCGGCGTCGCCAACCTGGCCATGGTCTTCCTCTACTCGGCCGTGGTCCTGTTCGCCTCCGGCGCCACGATCCTGCTGCTGCGCTGGACCAGCCGCGGCGACGCCGCCGCCCGCGCGCGGGCCGCCGCGCGCTGCCGGTTCGCCGTGGCCGTCGTGACCGCCGCGTGGGCCGCGGCCGTCGTGTGCTTCGCCGTCGGCCGCCCCGACGCCGTGGAGCACCCCCGCGACTTCAGCACCGCCTACGCCGACGCGCCCGGAGTCGTCGCCTTCCTGGTGCTGTATCTGGCCATCTTCGGCACGAGCCTCGCCGGCCTCGGCGCCCTCTGCCCGCGCTACGCCGCCCAGCTGGGCCCGGGCTGGCTCGCCAAGGGCCTGCGGACGCTCGCCGCGGGCTGCTGGCTCGGACTGTTCTACTGCCTGTGCAAGCTCACCGGCTTCGTGCTGACCTGGATGGGCCACGACGCCTACTGGCTGTCCAACGGCGTCGCCCCGATGAGCGCCTCGGTGGCCGCCCTGCTGGTCCTGCTCGGCTTCTCGCTGCCCGCCGCGGGGCCCCGGGTCGCCGCGTGGCGCCGGCTCCGCCGGCTGCAGCCGCTCTGGCAGGACGTCACCGCCCACGCCCCCGAGGTCACCCTCACCGGGCGCGGCCTGACGGGCCGCTGGCCCTTCGCCGACCTGGAGTGGCGGGCCAACCGGCAGATGGCGGAGATCCGCGACATCCAGCGCGGCATCCGCCGCCACGTCGAGCCCGCCGCCCTGGACATCGCCCGCCGCAAGGCGACCGGCGCCGCGCTCGACGAGCGCCGGCTCGCCGCGGTCGTGGAGGCCACGGCCCTCCGGCGCGGCCTGCAGAACCAGGTCACCGGGCACGTGCCCGCACCGCACGCCGACAGCGTCGTCATCACCGTCAGCGCCGATCCGGCCGAGGAGCACGAGCACCTGGCCCTCGTCGCGGACGTCTACCACGACCCGGTGGTCGACGCGGTCCTCGAAGAACTACGGGAGATGAGCGCGGCACGCCGTTCCTGACGGCGTGCGGCCCATGGACGAGGTGGCCCGGGACGGGGGTCAAGGCCGCCTGCGCCACAGGCCGGCGCCGGGTCCGTCACCACGACGGCCCCGGCGCCGCCCGTGCGCGTCCGCCTCCGGCGGGGGCACCGGCGACGGCACGCCGCGCACCCCGGTACCCCTGCCCCCGGCCTCACACCCGTCCGTCCGCCACCGGGCGGCCGATCTTCTAGAGTCGGTTCCCATGCCGAACCCCGCTCCTTCCGCGCCCTTCGACGTCAGCGCGCTCATCAACGACCCGTACGGCACCTACGCCCGGCTGCGCGAGGCCGGCCCGGTCCACCGCTTCACCGGCCCCGACGGCCGGCCCGCCTGGCTGGTGACCCGCTACGAGGACGTCCGCCGGGCGCTCGCCGACCCGCGGCTGTCCCTGGACAAGCGCAACGCCGCGCCCGGCAACTACGCCGGGCTCAAGCTGCCTCCGGCCCTCGACGCCAACCTGCTCAACATGGACCCCCCGGACCACACCCGCATCCGCCGCCTCGTCGTCAAGGCCTTCACGCCCGGTCGCGTGGACAAGCTCCGCGAGCCGGTGCGCAAGGTCGCCGACGAACTCCTCGACGCGGTCGAGGCCGAAGGCCGCACGGACCTGCTGGCGTCCTACGCGGGCCCCCTGCCCATCACCGTCATATGCGACCTGCTGGGCGTGCCGCAGGACCAGCGGCAGGACTTCCGGTCCTGGACGGACGCGCTGATCACCCCGGACCCGGCGCGGCCGCACCTCGCGAAGGAAGCCATCGGCACCATGATGCGCTTCTTCACCGGCCTCATCGCGAGCAAGCGCGCCACCCCCGGCGACGACCTGCTCTCCGACCTCATCGCGGTCCGCGACGGCGACGGGGGCGAGGGGGCCGACCGGCTCTCGGAGGACGAACTGTCGTCGCTCGCCTTCCTGATCCTCTTCGCGGGCTACGAGAACACCGTCCACCTGATCGCCAACGCCGTGCTGGCGCTGCTGGACCACCCGGTCTTGATGGAGTCTTTGCGAGCGAATCCGGCCGGACTCGCAGCGGCCGTCGAGGAGTTCATGCGGTGGGACGGGCCCGGGCCGCTCGCGATCCGCAGGTTTCCGCTGGAGAACGTGGAGATCGGCGGGGTGACCGTACCGGCGGGGGAGACCGTGCTGCTGTCCATCGCCGCCGCCAATCGTGACCCTCATCACTTTTCCGAGCCGGATCGGCTGGATCTGGACCGTGATCGTTCCGGTCATCTCGCGCTGGGGCACGGGATCCACTACTGCCTCGGAGCCCCACTGGCCAGGATGGAGACGGAAACCGCGCTGGCAGCGCTGCTGGAGCGGTTCCCGGGGCTCGCGCTCGACGTGGCGCGGGAGGAACTGGCGTGGCGGCCCTCGGTGCGGGCGCGTGGCCTGATTTCGCTCCCTGTCCGCTGGTAGCCGGCAAAGCCGAACAGGTTTTTGGTGCATGACCCATCCTTGATGAGGTAGAACTGTCCTCGAGCCCGCCCGGTGTGCATCCCCCGTCGCACCGGGCGGGCCGTCGACTCCCTCAAGGGGATCTCCGGGCGCATCAGCCCGTGGCGGCCGGAAACTTCAGCAGGGCCACCGCCGCCAGCATCTGTATGCTCACCGCCGCCACGGCCTTGTGCGTGGGCAGGTGGTGCTGACCGCGGATCAGCAGCGTGGCGAAGGCGTAGCCGAAGGCCGAGGTGATCCAGGCGGCCGCCCGCACGGGGACGGAGTCCCCGGGCAGGCACGCGTCCAGGGCGAGCCGCGGCAGGTCCGTCGCCCAGAACACCACGACGAACAGCGTGACCGTCGGGCCGAACTTGCCGTTGCCGCCGAGCCGGCGCGCGATGGCCTGCGTGGCGATGCCCAGCAGCAGGCTCGCGAGGACGAGGACCACGTCGGCTATCGCCATGGCCTCCAGGGCGAACGCGGGGCCCACCCGCCACCCCTCCCAGAAGGAGTCCCGGCCCATCGTGCCCAGCACCCCGCAGAGCACGCACAGAAACGCCGCCGCCCCCCACACGCTCCGGTCCCGTGCCTCGTCGAGGATCTCGACCGGGCGGAACCACAGCCCGAAGAAGAGGCGGTGCCAGTACAGCCTGCGGCGTGCGGCAGGTGTGCGTGGGGCGGGAGGTGAGTGCGGGGAGGCAGAAACAGGCATGAATGCAAGTATCACCGCTCGGCGGGGACTCCGGTGCCGGGGTCTGCGTCGGGGTCCGTGCCGGGACCGGCGCCCGGGCCGGTGCTGCCCTCGGCGTCCGGACGGGGATCGGGCACCGAGCCCGCCCCCGCGGCCGGTTCGGTGTCGGGGTCGGCGCCGTGCAGGTACTCCTCGCTGATCTCCCGCGGCCCGAACGGCCACACCTTCTCGTAGCGCGCCCAGAGCAGGAAGGCCACGCAGCCGGCCCCGACCCAGGCCAGTGACCATTCGATGGGGTGCCGTCCGGGGGAATTCCGGTCCGCGTAGCCGTAGATGACGAGCCAGCCGACGAGCGCGACCAGGCTGGGCAGCGGGTAGAGCCACATCCGGTACGGGCGCCGCAGCCCGGGCTGGCGCCGCCGCAGCACCGTGACGGCCGCGATCTGGCCGAGCGCCTGGACGAGCACCATGACCGTCAGCAGCAGCTGGATGAGCGTCGCCAGGTCCGTGTGACGCCCTATCAGGAAGGCGACGCAGCCGATGCCGCCCATGGACAGCAGGCCCAGCACGGGGAAGCGGTGGCGCGGGTGCAGAATGGCGAAGGGCCGGAAGAAGACCTTCTCCCGGGCCGCGTTGTACGGGATCCGGGAGGCCCCGAGCAGCCCCGTGAAGACCGAGGCGAGGGCCGTGACGAGGATCAGCACGGTGACGGCGTCCGCCGCACCCTTGCCCCACGTCGTCTCCATCACCGCGGAGGCGATGGAGGAGGACGCGGAGTTCTCCGGGTCGAGCATGTCCTTCCAGTCGACCACGCCCAGCGTGCCGATCTGCAGCAGCAGGTAGATGGCCATGATGCCGAGGACGGAGTAGATGATGGAGCGCGGGATGTTGCGCCCGGGGTCCTTGATCTCGGCGCCCATGTACGCGGTCGTGTTGTAGCCGCCGTAGTCGTAGATGCCGATGGTCAGGCCCGCCGCGAAGCCGATCCAGAAGTGACTCGACGTCAGCTCGAAGGCGCCCACCGGGTAGGTGAAGGCCAGGTCCGGGCTGAAGTGGGTGTAGGCGGCGACGATCACCAGGACGACGGAGGCGATCATCACGCACCAGAGGGCGGCGGTGATCCGCGCCAGGTTCTCCACCCGCCCCCACAGCGACGCGACGACGAGGGCGATGAGCACCAGGCCCGTCAGGTCGCCCTGCGTCTGCGTCATGCCGGGCCAGAGGTAGGTCAGGTACTGCACGAAGCCGATGACGCCCGTCGACAGGGCCACCGGGAAGTAGAGCATCATCGTCCAGACGAACAGGAACGGCATCAGCTTTCCCGTGCGGTACTGGAAGGCCTGGCGCAGATAGACGTAGCTGCCGCCCGCGCCGGGCAGCGAGGCGCCGAGCTCGGCCCAGATCAGCCCGTCGGCCAGGGCCAGCACGGCGCCCGCGACGAACCCGATGACGGCGTGCGGGCCGCCGAAGGCCGCGACCATCAGGGGGATGGTGACGAAGGGGCCTATGCCGCACATCTGGCTCATGTTGATGGCGGTGGCCTGGAACAGGCCGATCCGGCGCACGAAGCCGACCTGATCCGTCGGCGGTCTTCCCGTACCTGCCATGGCGGTCAGCCCCTTCTCGTGCCGGATGGGGTCCGGCTGACCTGATTATGCGTTCAATGCACTGGTAGCACCGGCGTGTCGGCCCCGTCCACCGTTCCGACACGCCCGGTGGCTGCGGCTGCAAACGGCCGGGTAGGTTCCGTCGGCGACAGGCGCGACGAAAGGGGTGGGAGATGCTTGCAGGACGGGTGGCGGTCGTGGGCGGCTCGATCGCCGGATGCGCGGCCGCGCTGGCCGTGGCGCGCGCGGGCGCCGGCGAGGTGGTGGTCTTCGAGCGGGCGGCCGGAAGGCTTGCGGACCGGGGCGTCGGCCTCGCCGTCCACGAGCGGCGCTACGCCGAGCTGGAGGCGGCCGGGCACCTGGACCCGGGCATACCGTGGGTGCGGCTGACCTCGCGCCCCTGGCTCGTACGGGAGGACGCGCGCCGGGCCGGGCGGCGGGTGGGGGCGCTGCCGTTCGGGTTCCGTTCGTACGACTGGGGGTCGTTGTGGAGCGCGCTGCGGGCCCGCGTCCCCTCCTGCGTCGCCTACGAGCGCGGGAGCGCGGTCGAGCGGGTGCTGCCCGGGCCCGACGGGGCCTTGCTGCGCCTGGCCGGCGGCCGTGAGGAGCGCTTCGACCTCGTCATCGGCGCCGACGGATACCGCTCCGCCGTCCGGGCCGCAACCCGGGACGCGACCGTGCCCGGTTACGCCGGATACCTGGCGTGGCGCGGCATCCTCCCGGAGGAGGAACTGCCCGGCCCGGCCGGCGCGTGGGCCCGGGACGAGGCCGCCACCGTCGCCTTCCCCGGCGGCCACATGATCGTCTACCGCATCCCCGGGCCGGGCGGGACCGGAACCGGCGCCAACTGGGTCTTCTACACCGCGCCCGCCGACCCGGCCCACGCCCTGTCCGTCGACGACGCGGCGGGCCTCCCGCCGAGCCGGGTGCCCGACGCGCTGACGGCCCATCACCGCGCCGTCGTCGAGGAGCACTTCCCGCCGTACTGGCAGGAGGTCGTCCGGCGCACGCCCAAGGACGCCACCTACGTCCAGCCCGTCCTCGACCTGTGCGTGCCGCGCTACGGGGAGGGCCGGCTCGTCCTCCTCGGCGACGCGGCCGCCGTCGCCCGGCCGCACTCCGGCAGCGGCGCCGTGAAGGCCCTGCAGGACGCGACCGTGCTGGAGCGCTGCCTGGCCTCCGCCGGGAGCTGGAAGGAGGCCGTGGCCGCGTACGACGCGGCGCGGACGCCCGCCGGCCGCGCCGTCGTCGACCTGGGCCGCCGCCTGGGCCGCGCCCAGGTGCAGGCCACGCCCGACTGGGCGGCCATGAACCAGGCCGCCCTGGAGGCCTGGTGGAAGCGGGCGTCCGAGGGCGAGGGAAGCTTCGGCGGCCAGGCGCTGGACGTCGGGCGGGAGCCCTGAGGGGGGACCGGCCCGCGGGTTGCACGCCCTGTGCTCCGGGCCGCGCCGCTCCACCCGGCGCAACGGCGCCGAGCCGAAACGCCGGAGTCCGGCGGTGCCGGGCGGACCCCGGGCCGGGCCGCGAGCCTGCCCGGCCGAGCGGGCCCCGGGGCCGCAGGCGCAGTGCGCTCGGCCCGGGGCGCCTGGCACCACACTTGCAAAGGGCTGGCAGCTGCTGAACCTTCGCATTCGCGTCCCCCGGGCGCTAAAGTGACCCGGCCGTGGTGTTCGGGAAGACCGGTGAAGGACCGTCGAGGTCCGAGCCCGGCGCGGCCCTCGCCACTGTGATCGGGGAGTGACCGTCCCGTTCCGCGCGTCGCCCCACGGGCGCGCGGAGCCACTGGCCGCAGCCGGCTGCCGGGAAGGCGGGGACGGGCGCGAACGGACCCGTAAGCCAGGAGACCGGCCACGGCATCTCGCAAATGGTCCACGAGGTGCTGGAGCGTTCAACCCCATGTCCCGACCCACCGATTCTCCCGGCGGCCCCGCGCCCTCCTTCCGCTGGCGCCGCCAGGACACCGTGCGGACCGCCGGCCTGCTGGCCGTCATCGCCGCCCTGCACGTCGTCGCGTTCGGCGTGCTCTACCTGCTCGTCGTCCCCCATCACTACGCCGTCGGCTCCAAGGTCTACGGCGTCGGCCTCGGCATCACCGCCTACACCCTCGGCATGCGGCACGCCTTCGACGCCGACCACATCGCCGCCATCGACAACACCACCCGCAAGCTGATGGCCGACGGCAAGCGCCCGGTCTCCGTCGGCTTCTGGTTCGCGCTCGGCCACTCCAGCGTCGTCGTGCTGCTGACCCTGCTGGTGGCCGGCGGCACGCGGCTGGCCGGCACGCTGATGGACGAGGAGTCCACCACCCACCAGACGCTCGGCATCGTCGGCACGACCGCCTCCGGCGGCTTCCTCTACCTCATCGCCGCGCTCAACCTCGTCGCCCTCGCCGGCATCCTGCGGATCTTCCGCGCGATGCGCGAGGGCCGCTACGACGAGGCCGAGCTGGAGCAGCACCTGGACTCGCGCGGCTTCATGAACCGCGTCCTCGGCCGCTTCACGCGCTCGATCACCCGCCCGGGCCAGATGTACCCGCTGGGCTTCCTCTTCGGCCTCGGCTTCGACACGGCCACCGAGGTCACGCTGATGGTGATGGCGGGCAGCGGCGCCGCCGCGGGCGTGCCCTGGTACGCGATCCTGTGCCTGCCGCTGCTGTTCGCCGCGGGCATGAGCCTCTTCGACACCCTCGACGGCACGTTCATGAACTTCGCCTACCAGTGGGCGTTCTCCAACCCGGTCCGCAAGGTCTACTACAACCTCACCATCACGGGCCTGTCGATCGCCGTCGCCTTCCTCATCGGCACCATCGAACTGGTCGGCGTCCTGCACGAGAAGCTGGGCCTGGAGGACGCGGTGACCGGCTGGATCGCCGGCCTGAACCTCGACAACGTCGGCTTCGTCATCGTCGGCCTGTTCGTGGTGGTGTGGGCGGCCGCCCTCGGCTACTGGCGCTTCGGCACGGTCGACCCGCGCTGGGCCGCCCGCCCGGCGGCCCCGGCCGAGAGCTGACCCGCGCGCCGGCCCGCCGTCAGGCGGCGGCGCGGGCGGACGCCTCCCCGGCCTCCTCCCGCGCCGCCGCCGGCACCAGCTGCGCCTGCCCGGCGAGGATCACCAGCGTGCCCACGGCGACCCCCAGGACACCGCACGTCGCGGCCCACGTGGCCCCCGCCTCCTCCAGGACCGTGCCGGTGACGGCCGACCCCAGTGCCACGCCGGCCGTCATCAGGGTCACCAGCCACGCGAACGCCTCCGTGACGGTGCCCGCCGGCGCGAGCTCGCCCACGAGCACGAACACGACGGTCAGCACGGGTGCGAGGAACAGCCCGGTGAAGAGCATCAGGCAGGCCATGTACGGCGGGGCGGGCAGCAGGCACAGCAGCCCGTACCCGGCCGTCAGACCCAGCATCATCAGCAGCGTCCGGCGCGGCGGCGCCACCCGCCAGCGCCGCACGGCCCCGTAGGCCAGCCCGCCGGTGAGCGCCCCGAGAGCGTTGAGCGAGAGCAGCGCCGGGGCGCCGCCGGGCAGCCGGTGCCCCTCCGCGTAGGAGACGACGAGGACGTTGAGGGTGCCGATGGCGACGCCCACGCCCGTGAGGCCCGTGATCAGGACGACGAAGCCGCGGCTGCGCAACGGCCCCAGCCGGCCGGCGGACCGGGCGGGCGCCTTCCAGGCCCGGGCGGGCGGGGCGGTGGCGACGACGAGCACCCCGGCGACGCCCAGGAGCGCGCCCGCCCACAGCGCCGCCGCGGGCGAGGCGACCGCCACGCCGCCGGCCACCACCAGCGGCCCGCCGACGAAGACCAGCTCCTGGGACGCGGAGTCCAGCGCGTAGGCCGACTCCAGCTTCCCGGGCGCGACGATGTCCGGCCACAGGGCCCGCAGGCACGGCTCCAGCGGGGGAGTGGCCGCGCCCGCGAGCACGACCCCGCCCAGGACGGCCGCGGTGCTGCCGGGCGCGACGGCGACGACGGCGAAGCCCGCGGCCGCCACGAGGGCCGTCGGCAGCAGGACGCGCGGCTGGCCCACCCGGTCCACGAGCCGGCCCAGCAGCGGCCCGCCCACGGCGGAGGCGACCGCGAACGCGCCGACGGCCACGCCCACGAAGCCGTACGACGCGCCCGCCTGACGCAGCGCCAGCGGGACCGCGACGGCGGCCATCGCGCTCGGCAGCCGCCCGACGAGCGTGCCCAGGAGCAGCCTGATCACATGGGGGCCGCGCAGCAGGTCCGCGTAGCTCACGGGGAGACCTCCCCGTCCGCCGAATCCTCCGGCCGCAGGGCCCTGTCCGGTGGCAACGTGCTCGTGGGTGAGGTCACAAGGCGATCGTTATACGTAACACCTGGAGCGTCAAGAAATTTTCGGCAGGCCCGTGCGGGGTCCGGCGGCGACCGCGCGGCGCGGAGGGGCTCACGCCGCACCGGGCGAGCCGCCGGTGGCCGTCGTCGCCACACATGTCGCGCGGGGCATCATGACAGCACGTCAACCACTCGCTACCCTCGGCGCTGACAACGATGTCGGCATCCTGCGTGGCGTCACCCGAGGGGCGTGGACGATGAGATGGACCGGACACCTGCGCTCGCGCACCTGCGCGGCCGCACTCGCACTCGCGGCGGTAGTGGGCGGGATCTCGCTCACCACCCCGGAGCCGGCCGCGGCGGCCGGCGGGCTCACCGGCCTGGTGAACCCCTTCATCGGCACCCAGAACGAGGGGAACACCTTCCCCGGCGCCGCCGTGCCCTTCGGCATGGTGCAGCTCTCCCCCGACACCGGCCACAGCACGGGCTACGACTACAAGCACCACCACATCCGGGGCTTCAGCACCGTGCACCTCTCGGGCGTGGGCTGCCGCATCGGCGGCGACCTGCCCGTGCTGCCCACCACCGGTGACGTGAAGCAGACCGACAACGCCCGCTACGCCGCGGAGTTCAGTCACCGTGACGAGACCGCCCGCCCCGGCTACTACCGGGTCGGCCTCTCCTCCTACGGCGGGATCACCGCCGAGCTCACCGCCGGCCGCCGCACCGGCCACCAGCGCTACACCTTCCCCGCCACGAACAAGGCCAACGTCCTGCTCAACACCGGGCAGTCGCTGCACCGCACCGTCTCCACGACCGTCGAGGTCCTCGACTCCCGGACCGTCCGCTCCGCCATCACCGGCCGCGGCTTCTGCCAGGACACCCGCCCGTACACGGTGTACACGATCACGCGCTTCGACCGGCCCTTCACCGCCTACGGCACCTGGAACGGCGACCAGGTCTCCCAGGGCACCCGGAAGTCCACCTCGACCGGCCGCAACGGCGCCTGGGTGCGCTTCGACACCACCCGCGACCGCACCGTGGAAGCCACCACGGCCCTCAGCTACGTCGACGCGGACGGTGCCGCCGGCAACCTCCGCGCGGAGGACGACGGCTTCGACCGCACCGCCCGCGCCGCGCGCGACGCGTGGGAGCGCCGCCTGGGCGACGTCCGCGTCCAGGGCGGCCCCGAAACGCTGCGCCGCACCTTCTACTCCTCGCTGTACCGCGCCTTCCTGGCACCCAACACCGGCAGCGACGCCGACGGCCGCTACACCGGCTGGGACCAGCGGATCCACCGCGCCCGCGGCTTCACCTACTACCAGAACTGGTCGCTGTGGGACACCTACCGCACCCAGGCACAGCTGCTCGCGCTGCTCGCGCCGGAGGAGTCGCGGGACATGGCGCTGTCGGTGCTGCGAGTGGAGGAGGACGGCGGCTGGCTGCCCAAATGGGGCTACGGCACGGTCGAGACGAACATCATGACCGGCGACCCGGTGACCCCCTTCCTCACCAACGCCTACCAGCACGGGCTGCTCAAGGGCCACGAGGAGGAGGCGTACCGCGCGTTGAAGCGGAACGCCGACGGCGTGCCGCCCAAGGACTCCCCCTACGCGGGCCGCGACGGCAACGACCGGTACGTCAAGGACGGTTACGTCCCCTGCACGCCCTCCAGACCCAAGGACAAGCCCGGCGACTCCGACCTGCACCAGGGCGGATCGGCGACGCTGGAGTACGCGCTGGCCGACGGCATGCTCGCGAAGATGGCCCGCTCGCTCGGCCACCACGCGGACGCCGAGCGCTACGCCGCCCGCTCCCGGAACTACCGCAACGTCTACGACCCGGAGACGGGCTTCTTCCGGGCCCGCGGCGCCGACGGCGCGTTCACGGGCCCGGCCGACCCGGCGAAGAGCATCTGCTTCCACGAGGGCACCGCGTGGCAGTACCAGTGGCTCGTGCCGCAGGACCTGCCGGGGATGGTGGACCTGATCGGCGGCAGGGACCGGGCGAACGCCCGCCTCGACTCCTTCTTCGCCTACGACCGGCTGGTGCGCGACCCCGCGCGCACGGCCCGCGAGGTGTGGGTCCACGGCCCGTACGACTACTACAACGCCGACAAGTACAACCCGCAGAACGAGCCCGACCTGATCGCCCCGTACACGTACCTGTCGACCGGGCAGCCGTGGAAGACGACGGACGTCGTGCACGCCGCGCTCACCCTCTTCACCGACGCGCCCACCGGCATGACCGGCAACGACGACCTGGGCACGATGTCCGCGTGGATGGTGCTCTCCGCCATCGGGGTGTTCCCCGTGCAGCCCGGTGCGGACGTGTGGGGCCTCAGCACGCCGGTGTTCGACCGGGTGGACGCGGACCTCGGCGGCCGCCGGTTCACCGTGACCGCCCCGGGCACCTCGGACCGCGACCGCTACGTGCAGTCGGTGCGGCTCGACGGCGAGCGCTACGGGCGGACGTACCTGACGTCACGGCAGATCACCGGGGGCGGAAGGCTCGACTTCAGGGGCGGCGCCGACCCCTCGGTGTGGGGCACCCGGGCCGCCGCCGCGGCACCCGCCATCGGCTGAACCCTGCCCGCCGGCGCGGGGCGGCGCCTTCCGTCGCCGCCCCGCGCGGTCCATGATGACCGCGATGATCCGCCGTCAGCGCCGACGAGAGGACATGACATGGCCGGGCTCCGGACGGGACAGGGCATTCTGCGCCGCAAACCGATCGAGACGATCGCGGAGGCGGAGGAGACCGAGGCGCACGGCGAGCACCTGACCCGGGCCCTGGGGCTCTGGCAGCTCACGGCGATCGGGGTCGGCGGCATCATCGGCGCGGGCATCTTCAGCCTCGCGGGCACCATCGCCAACGGCGTCGCCGGGCCCGCCGTGCTCGTCTCCTTCCTCATCGCGGGCGTCGCGAGCGCGGCGGCGGCCTTCTCGTACGCGGAGTTCGCCGGCCTGATCCCGCGGGCCGGGTCGGCGTACACCTACGGCTACGCGGTCCTCGGCGAGATCGGCGGCTGGTTCATCGGGTGGGACCTGCTTCTGGAGTACACCGCGATCGTCGCGGTGGTCGCCATCGGCATCTCCGGGTACATCAACTTCCTGCTCGGGGAGACCAACGCCCACCTGCCGGCGTGGATGCTCGGCGCGCCGGGCACCGGCACGGGGCACCGGGTGGACCTGTTCGCGGCGCTGCTGTGCCTGCTGATCGCCTGGCTGCTCAACATGGGCATCAAGAGCGCCGCCCGCTTCGAGACCGTGGTCGTGGTCCTGAAGGTGCTCGTGGTGCTGCTGGTGATCGGCGTCGGCTTCTTCCACATCAACACCGACAACTACACCCCCTTCTTCCCCTTCGGCCTCGGGGGCGCGTTCACGGGCGCGGCCACGGTGTTCTTCGCGGTCTTCGGCTACGACGCGATGTCCACGGCCGCCGAGGAGTCCAAGGACGCGCAGCGCCACATGCCGCGGGCGATCCTGTACTCGCTCGCGATCTCGATGGTGCTGTACGTGCTGGCCTGCCTGGTGCTGACCGGCATGCAGAACTACAAGGACATCGACAAGGCCAGCGGCTTCTCCACCGCCTTCAAATCCGTCGGGCTCGAGGGGATCGCGGACGTCATCGCGGTGGGCGCGATCATCGGCATCCTCACCGTCATGTTCACCTTCATGCTCGGCGTCACCCGCGTCTGGTTCGCGATGAGCCGGGACGGCCTGCTGCCGAAGTGGTTCGCCAAGACCCACCCGACACGGCACGTGCCGACGCGCGTGACCTGGATCGTGGGGGTGGCCTCGGCGGCCATCGCGGGCCTCGTCCCGATCGGGGAGGCGGCGGAGCTGACCAACATCGGCATCCTGCTGGCCTTCGCCGTCGTGTGCACGGCGGTCATCGTGCTGCGCTACCGGCGGCCCGAACTGCCGCGCTCCTTCCGCTGCCCGTGGGTGCCGGTGGTGCCGGGGGTCGGGGTCGCCGCGTCGATCTGGCTGATCACGTATCTCGCGTGGCAGACGTGGGTGCGGTTCGCGGTGTGGTTCGTGATCGGCCTGGTGGTGTACTTCGCGTACTCGTACAAGCACTCGGAGCTCCGGCACGCGGACGCGCGGGGGATCCCGCGGGACTGAGGAGCCGGGGCGGTTCGCCGTCGCCGCTCCGGACGCGTCCTGCTGCCTCGCCGCCGCGGCGGAAGGGATGCGCCTGCGGCACACCACCGCATGACCGCCGCCACGGCGTGCGACCACAGCGGCGAGGGTCCGGCGGACCTGCTACTTCAGCAGCCGGGACAGGCGCCGGTCGGCGAGCGGCTTGCCGCCCGTCTGGCACGTGGGGCAGTACTGCAGCGAGGAGTCGCTGAAGGACACCTCGCGGATGGTGTCGCCGCACACCGGGCACGGCTGCCCGGCGCGGCCGTGCACCCGCAGCCCGCTCTTCTTCTCCGCCTTCAGCTCGGCCGCGGCGTGGCCCCGCGCCCGCTCCACCGCCTCGTGCAGCACGGTGCGCAACGCCCCGTACAGGGCGGCGGTCTCGTCCTCCGTCAGACTCGCGGCGAGCTTGAAGGGGGACATGCGGGCCGCGTGCAGGATCTCGTCCGAGTACGCGTTGCCGATGCCGGCGATCACGCCCTGGTCGCGCAGGACGCCCTTGAGCTGCCGCCGCTCGTCGCGCAGCAGGGCGGCGAAGGCCTTCAGGGTGAAGTCCGGGGACAGGGGGTCGGGGCCCAGGCGCGCGATGCCGGGCACGTCCGCGACGTCGTGCACGCAGTAGGCGGCCAGCCGCTTCTGCGTGCCCGCCTCGGTGAGGTCGAAGCCACCGCCCCCGGCGAGTCGCACGCGCAGCGCGAGCGGGCCCTTGCCGGGGCGCGGGGGTGCCTCCGGCAGGGTGTCCTGCCAGCGCAGCCAGCCGGCGCGGGCCAGGTGGACGACGAGGTGCGGTCCGTCGCCGCCGGTGGCGAGGTCGAGGAACTTGCCGTACCGGCGCACGGCGGTCACCTCCCGGCCCTCCAGGGCCGTGAGCGGCGGGTCGTAGGTCTTGAGGACGCTCACGGCCACGGGCAGCACGCGCTCGACCGTACGGCCGACGAGGTGCCCGGTGAGGAACCCGGCGAGGGCCTCGACCTCCGGCAGCTCAGGCATGGCTCCAGTCTGCCGAAGCGGGGGAACGGGGCAACCGGGGCGCACCCCGGCCGGCCTGCGGCCCCGGCGGCGTTCACCGGCCGGGCGGCTCGGCGGCCTTCTCCCGCGGGGGTGGTGATCGGCCGTGACGGTGCAGCCGGGCGGTGCCGGGCCCCGCTTCGGCCGTCCGGCTCCATGGGAATCTGGTCACGGCACTGTTCCTCCGCCGCCGTGGCGATCAGCCACTACGGCGCGGTCCGGCGGCGCCGGACAAGGCCACTGGCCGTCATACGGCGCACGGCTGTAGGCCGCAGCGGCCTTCTCCCGCGGGGGCGGTGATCGGCTGTGACGGTGCGGTCCGGCGGTGCGGGGCCGGTCGCGCGGTCATCCGGCGGGCGCGTCCCACTCGACGCGGTAGGACGTCAGCCAGTCGTCCGCCCCGTCGGAGCTCGCGGGGGCCCGCCGCTCGCCGGGCGGCGGGGCGGCGGCGATCCGCCCCGCCATGGAGGCACTGAGCGCCACCACCCGCTCCACCCGCTCGCGCCGCAGCCGCTCGTACGCGGCGAAGGCCTCCGCCGGGCCGGGCAGGTCGCGCAGACAGCGGGCGAGGACCACGCTGTCCTCGATGGCCATCGACGCGCCCTGCGCGGCGTTGGGCGCGGTGGCGTGCACGGCGTCGCCCACGAGGACGGCGCGGTCGCTGTGCCAGACGGGGAGCGTGGGGATGTCGTAGGCGTTCACGCCGACGACGGAATCGCCGGTGGCGGCGACGAGCTCGGCCACGGGCGTGTGATCGCCGGCGAACGCCGCGAGGACGCGCTCCCGCCAGCCGGCCGGGCCGATCGCGGCGAGCGCACGGCGGGGCTGCTCGGGGGCGGGGATGTTGGCGAACCAGTACGTGGAGCCGTCGGGCGCGCTCGTGCAGCCGAAGAAGGCGCGCTGCCCGTAGACCATCCGGTACGTGCGGTCCGGGACGGCGCGGCCGGCGTCGTGGGTGCGGCCGCAGACCGTGAGCTGGCCGGTGTGGCGGGGAGGGGGCGCCGCGGGGTCGAGGAGGGTGCGGGTGCGGGAGTGGATGCCGTCGGCGCCGATGAGGACGTCGCCCTCGGCGCGGGTGCCGTCCGCGAAGTACGCCACGACGCCGTCCGGGCCGGTCGTGGCGTCCACGAGCCGCTTGCCGTACGCGACGCGGACGCCCCGGCGGACGGCCTCGTCGCGCAGCGCGCGGTAGAGGGCGGCGCGCTGCAGGGTGCGCGGGCTCAGGCCGTCGTCGCCCGCGCCGGTGAGGGGCCGCGCGCCGAGCCGGGTGCCGGTGGGGCCGAGGAACTCCACGGTGTCCGCGGGGAAGGAGCAGGCGAGGACGGGTTCGTCGGCGCCGACGGCGCGCAGCGCGGCCAGGCCGTTGGCGAAGAGGACGAGGAACGCCCCGAGATGGTCGGCGCCGGTCGGATGCGCCTCGTGGACGGTCGCTTCGATGCCGGCGCGCCGCAGCGCCATCGCGGTGACGGGTCCGGCGATGCCGCCGCCGATGACCAGGGCGTGGGTCATGCCCCGAGCGTAATGGGGGAGGGGGGCGGTGCGTCCAGAGCGCGGGGGGCGCTGCGCGCGGCTCCAGGCCCGGATTTCCGCGGTGCGGGGACCGGCCGGCGGCCGCGCAGGATGCGGATCGTGCGCTGCGCGGCCGGGCCGGACGCGAGCGCGGCGAGGGGCGGGCATCGGCCTGCGGCGGTGCGGGGAGCGGCGGTCTGTCCGCCGTCGCCCGCAAGCGTAGGATCAGCAGCCGTCGCCCGCGGGCACGTTTTCATGCGGCCCGGGCCGCCGCGGGCGGCTCGCCGCCGGGCCGTGGTGAGGCGTGGCGGATCAGCGGCGGTATGTCCGCCGGCACGGCCACGAGCGGCGCCCTGTCCGGGCGCCGGACGGCCCGCCGGCACGTGCGGGCAGCACAGGAACCTCGCGCGGTCGTCCGCCGGCGTCCGCTGGATGCGGGATCAGCCGCCCTCGCCCGCCGGCACCTTCACGCCGCGCGCGCCGGGACGCTGTTACGGGGCGGGGACCTCCGCGCCACGCGGAGGCCGGCTCCCGCCCCCGGCCAAGGCCTCCGCCAGGTACCGCGCCGTCACGCTGCCCGCGGCCGCGGCCACTTCCCGTGGCGTCCCGGACGCCACCACGCGGCCGCCCGCGGCGCCGCCGCCGGGGCCCAGGTCCAGGACGTGGTCCGCGCCCGCGGCGACCGTCATGTCGTGCTCCACCACGACGACCGTGTTGCCGGCGTCGACCAGGCCGTGCAGCTGGCGCATGAGCAGCTCGGTGTCGGCCGGGTGCAGGCCGGTGGTGGGCTCGTCCAGGACGTAGAGGGTGTGGCCGCGGTGGGTGCGCTGGAGCTCCGTGGCGAGTTTGATGCGCTGCGCCTCGCCGCCGGAGAGCTCGGTGGCGGGCTGGCCGAGGCGCAGGTAGCCGAGGCCGACGTCCTGGAGGGTGCGCAGGCCGCGGCGCGCGGCGGGCACGTCGGCGAGGAAGTCCGCGGCGGCGTCGACGGTCATGCCGAGGACCTCGGCGATGTTCGCGCCCCGGTAGGCGATCTCCAGCGTCTGCGGGTTGTAGCGCGCCCCGCCGCACGCGTCGCACGGGGCGTACGAGCCGGGCAGGAAGAGCAGTTCGACGGCGACGAAGCCCTCGCCCTGGCAGGCCTCGCAGCGGCCGGAGGCGACGTTGAAGGAGAACCGGCCCGCGGTGTAGCCGCGCTCGCGGGCGCCGTCCGTGGCGGCGAAGACCTTGCGCACGGCGTCGAAGAGGCCGGTGTACGTGGCGAGGTTGGAGCGCGGCGTGCGGCCGATCGGCTTCTGGTCGACGCGCACCAGGCGGTCGACGGCGGCCAGGCCCTCGGCCGCGAACTCCGGCCCGCGGCCCTCCAGACGGGCGGCGACGGCGTCGGCCAGGACCTGCCCGACGAGCGTGGACTTGCCGGAGCCGGACACGCCGGTGACCGCGGTGAACACGCCGAGCGGGAACTCGGCGTCGAGGCCGCGCAGATTGTGCCGGGTGACGCCGCGCAGCCGCACCGCGCCGGAGGGCTCGCGGGGCGTGCGCGGCGCCGGGGCCTCCTCGGCGAAGACGAAGCGGCGGGTCGTGGATTCCCCGACGTCCGCGAGGCCCTCGACGGGGCCGCTGTAGAGGACCTGCCCGCCGTGCTCCCCGGCCCCCGGGCCGACCTCGACGATCCAGTCGGCCCGGCGCACGACGTCCATGTGGTGCTCGACGAGGAAGAGGGAGTTGCCCGCGGCCTTGAGCCGGTCGAGGACGGTCAGGAGCGCGGCGCTGTCGGCGGGGTGCAGGCCCGCGGAGGGCTCGTCCAGGACGTACACGACGCCGAAGAGGCCCGAGCGCAGCTGCGTCGCGAGCCGCAGCCGCTGCAGCTCGCCCGCGGACAGGGTGGGGGTGGGCCGGTCCGTGGCGAGGTAGCCGAGGCCGAGCTCGGTGAGGACCTCGATGCGGGCGACGAGGTCCCCGGCGAGGGTCGCCGCGGCGCCGTCGCCGCCGAGGGCGGGCCGGAGCGTCTCCGCGAGGGCGGACAGCGGCAGGGCGGCGAGCGCGGCGATGTCCTGCCCCGCGAAGGTGACGGCCAGCGCTTCCGGGCGCAGCCGCCTGCCGTGGCAGGCCGGGCACGCGGCGCTGACCAGGTGCCGCTCGGCACGGGCCCGCAGCGCGGCGCTCTTGGAGTCGGCGACGGTGTGCAGGACGTAGCGGCGGGCGCTCATGTACGTGCCCTGGTAGGGGCGTTGGATGCGCTCGGCGTCGCGTACGGGGTGGACGGTGACGACCGGCTGCTCGTCGGTGAAGAGGATCCACTCGCGGTCGGCCTGTGGGAGCTCACGCCAGGGCCGGTCGACGTCGTGGCCGAGGGCGTCGAGGATGTCCCGGAGGTTCTTGCCCTGCCAGGCGCCGGGCCAGGCGGCGATCGCGCCCTCGCGGATGGACAGCGAGGGGTCGGGGACGAGCGACTCCTCGGTGACCCGGTGCACCAGGCCGAGGCCGTGGCACTCCGGGCAGGCGCCGGCGGCGGTGTTCGGCGAGAACGCGTCGGAGTCGAGGCGCGCGGCGCCCTCGGGGTAGTCGCCCGCGCGGGAGAACAGCATGCGCAGGGAGTTCGACAGCGTGGTGACCGTGCCGACGGAGGAGCGCGAGGTGGGCGCGGAGCGGCGCTGCTCCAGGGCCACGGCCGGCGGCAGCCCGGTGATCTCCTCGACCCGGGGCGCGCCCACCTGGTGGATCAGCCGGCGCGCGTACGGGGCGACGGATTCGAAGTAGCGGCGCTGGGCCTCGGCGTAGACGGTGCCGAAGGCGAGGCTGCTCTTGCCGGAACCGGAGACCCCGGCGAAGACGACGAGCGCGTCGCGCGGGATGTCGACGTCGACGGCCTTGAGGTTGTGCTCGCGGGCACCGCGCACCCGGACGTAGGGGTCGTGCATGGGGGACTCCGGGGGCGCGCGGGCGGGGATCGGTGCCGAGTTTATGTCCCCGCCCGGCGGAATGGGATCATCGCCTCATGCGCCTGACCGAACTCGCCTCCGTGGGACCCTTCTTCGCCCTGCGGACCGGCGAGGCGCCCGCCGGCGCCGCGGAGTACGGGCCGCTGCTCGACGAGCGGACCCTGCGCGCCCGGGTCGAGACCGTAGCGGAGCGGCTGGGCACGGAGGACCGGCGCGTGGCCGCGTCCGTCGCCTACCAGGGCATCGCGGGGCGGCTCCTGTCGGTCGCCCTGGGCTCGGCGGTCCTCACCGGCGACGTCCCCGCCCTCGCCGGCGACCGGCTGCGCTGGCACCCGGCCCGCACCGCGCCGGACGACCTGTGGCTGCCGGAGCCGGCGGCCCTGCCCCGCCCCGCGGACGGCGGGCCCGCGGACCTGATCCGCGACCACGTCCTCCGCGGCCCCCTGGCCGACCTGCACCGCATCACGCGCGACGTCGTCGCGGTCTCCGGCCGCCTCCTGTGGGGCAACGCCGCGTCCTCGCTCGCGGGCTCCCTGCGCGTGCTGCACACCTGGTGCCGCGACCGGGGCCGGCCCGGGGACGCGGCCCGCGCGACCGCCCTCGCCCGCGCCGTCCTCGGCGACCCGCTCCTGCGCGGCACCGGCACCCTCACGGCGGGCGGCCCGCCGCACGCCGAGCCGTCCTTCGTCCGCAGCACCTGCTGCCTCTACTACCGCGTGCTGCCCGGCGGGATGTGCGGGGACTGCGTGCTGCGGCACGCGCCGCCCCGCGTGCGCTGAGGGAACGGGGCGGGCGGCCACTCGCGCGTCGAGAGCACCCCGAGGACGTACGCCTTCGCCACCAGCGCCGTGCGGTTGGGCACGCGCCAGCGCCGGGTGAGCCGGGTCAGGTGGTAGTTGACCCCGTCCACGGTCAGCCCGACCGCCTTGCCGATGGCGGCCGTCGTCGCCCCCGCGGCGGCCAGGGCCAGGATGTGCCCCTCCACCACGCTGACCTCGGCGACCGGCTCCGCCGGCCGGGGGACCGTTTCGGCGGCGGCCCGCACCCGCAGCACCGCGAGCAGCATCGGGCTCGGCGGGAAGCCGTCGCCGACCGGGTCCACGAGCAGCTCGCCCTCCCGCTCGACGCCGCCCGCGCCCGCCAGCCAGCGCACCTCGATCGGGTGACGCGGCCGGCGGCCGAGCCGCAGCGCCTCGATGTGCCGGTCGAGCCGGCCCGGCAGCCGGGGCCGGAACAGCTCGTGCAGGTTCCGGCCGCGCAGCCGGCCCGGGGACGTGCCCCACTCGGCGGCCATGGCCGGGTTCGCGACCGTGACCTCGCCGTCCGGCCGGCAGACCGCGATCGGCGTCGGGATGCGGTCGAGGAGCAGCAGGAAATGATTGCGCCAACTGATGTATTCGTCGCTCACCACGGTATGCCCGGCCCCTCGCTCGTCCCGTGCCCGTCCAAGGGCCTGTCCAGTGCTTGCCCGGCGGGCCGCGCCCGGGAGCGTCGGGCCGCGAACCACTGCACAATCGTGCAGTTCTGTATACGACCGGAATAAGCGACTTGTAGCCGGGCCGGTCACGGCGTCCGAAGGCACCGGCATTCGGCCGGCCCCGTTTGGACCGCTGCCCGGCGGACACCCGGAGAACGCGGACCACCGGAGAACCCACGCAACCGGAACCCAGGAGGCGGTCGTGAACAGCCGACCCCGGATCGTGATCGTCGGAGCCGGATTCGCCGGCTACCAGGCCGCCCGCGAGCTGTCCCGCAGGGCGCGCGGCGCCGCCGAGATCGTGCTCGTCAACCCGCACGACCACTTCCTCTACCTGCCCCTCCTCCCCGAGGTCGCGGCCGGCGTCCTCGAACCGCGCAGGGTGACGGTGTCCCTGACCGGGACGCTGCCGCGCGTGCGGCTGGTCCTCGGACAGGTGGACACGGTCGACCTCGACGGGCGGCGCGTCGGGTACACCGGCCCCGAGGGCGGCCGCGGGTCCCTGCGCTACGACCGGCTCCTGCTGACCGTGGGCAGCGTCAACAAGCTGCTGCCCGTGCCCGGCGTGGCCGAGCGCGCCCACGGCTTCCGCGGCCTTCCCGAGGCCCTCTACCTGCGCGACCACGTCGTGCGCCAGACCGAGCTGGCCGCCTCCGCGGCCTCCGCGGACGAGTGCGCCGCCCGGCTGACCTTCGTGGTCGCCGGCGCGGGCTACACCGGCACCGAAGTGGCCGCGCACGGCGTGCTGTTCACGGACTCCCTCGTACGCCGCAACAGCGCCCTGCGCGCGGCGGGCGCCCGCCCCCGCTGGCTGCTGCTCGACCTGGCCCCGCGCCTCCTCCCCGGGCTGGACGAGCGCCTGTCGCGCACCGCGGACCGCGTGCTCCGCCGCCGCGGCGTGGAGATCCGCACGCGCACCTCCGTCAAGGAGGCCACGCGCGAGGGCGTGCACCTGGACGACGGCGAGTTCGTCCCCACCCGCTCCCTCGTCTGGTGCGTGGGCGTCCGCCCGGACCCGCTGGTCGCGGGCCTCGGCCTGCCCACGGAGCAGGGGCGGCTGTGCGTGGACGAGTACCTGGCCGTGCCCGGCCGGCCGGAGGTCCTCGCCTGCGGCGACGCCGCCGCCGTGCCCGACCTCACGCGGCCGGGCGAGTACACCCCCATGACCGCCCAGCACGCCCAGCGGCAGGGCCGGACCGCCGGCCGCAACATCGCCGCCTCCTTCGGGCGCGGCGAGCGCCGCCCGTACCGCCACCGCGACCTGGGCTTCACCGTCGACCTCGGCGGCGTCCAGGCCGCGGCCGACCCGCTGCACGTCCCGCTGTCCGGGCCTGTGGCCAGTGCCGTCACCCGCGGCTACCACCTGGCGGCCATGCCCGGCAACCGCGTCCGCGTGGCCGCCGACTGGCTCCTGGACGCGGTCCTGCCCCGCCAGGGCGTCCAGCTGGGGCTCGTCCGCGCCGGATCCGTCCCCCTGGACACGGAGAGCCCCGAGGTGGCCCGCACGCCCGACTGGGAGGCATAGGGGGCACGGGGCCTGTCGGCCGCCGTCCGGTCAGTCGCCGTCGTCCAAGCGGAAACCGACCTTCAGGCCCACCTGGTAGTGCCCGATCGCGCCGTCCACGAGATGGCCCCTGATCTGCGTGACCTCGAACCAGTCGAGGTTGCGCAGGGTCTGGGAGGCGCGGGCGAGGCCGTTGCGGACGGCCTGGTCGACGCCGTCCGGGGAGGAGCCGACGATCTCGGTCACGCGGTAGGTGTGGTGCGTCATGGGCGCTGCTCCAGGTGCGGGGGGAAGCGGTGGGTCACCGCCGAAGCGGTGCGGTCACCACCACCGTGGCGCACCCCGCGCCCCCGCGCGAGGCGAGCGCGTACGCCCGGCTCACCGCGGCGGGCCGCCGGGACACCCCGCCGTTCGCGGCGGCGTCCCGGCGTCCCGGAGGCTAAGCCGCGCGGCCCGGCACCGGCACGGGCACCGACAGCGACAGCGCGAACCGCCCCTCCTCGTCCGTCCACCAGTGCGTGGTCTCCAGCCCGGCCGCCGCCAGCTCGGCCCGTACGCCCGGCTCGCGGAACTTGGCGGAGATCTCCGTGCGCAGCTCCTCGCCCGCGGCGAAGTGGACCGCCAGGTCGAGCGCGGGGATCTTCGCCACGAGGGCGCCGCGGGCCCGCAGCCGCATCTCGATCCACTCCTCCCGCGCGTCCCAGAGGGCGACGTGGTCGAAGTCGTCCGGGTCGAAGTCGGCCTCCAGCTCGCGGTTGATGACGGTGAGGACGTTCTTGTTGAAGGCGGCGGTCACGCCCGCCGCGTCGTCGTAGGCCCGCACCAGCGTCCCCTCGTCCTTGACCAGGTCCGTGCCCAGGAGCAGGGCGTCCCCGGGGGCCAGTTCGGCGCGGACGGCGGCGAAAAAGGCGGATCGTTCCTTCGGACGGAGGTTGCCGATGGTGCCGCCGAGGAAGGCGAGCAGGCGGGGCGCGGGGGTGGCGGGCAGGTGCAGGCCGTACTGGAAGTCGGCCACGAGCGCGTGCACCGTGAGCCCCGGGTGGTCGGCCAGCAGGCCCTCGGCCGCGCCGGTCAGGGCGCTCTCGCTGACGTCGACGGGCACGTAGTGGCCGAGGGAGTTGCGGGCGGTCAGGGCGCTGAGGAGGTGGCGGGTCTTGTCGGAGGAGCCGGAGCCGAGCTCCACGAGGGTACGGGCCCCGGTGGCCGTGGCGATCTCGTCCGCGCGGGCGATGATGATCTCGCGCTCGGCGCGCGTCGGGTAGTACTCGGGCAGCCGGGTGATCTCGTCGAACAGCTCGCTGCCGCGCGCGTCGTAGAACCACTTCGGCGGGAGTTCCTTGGGGGTGCGGGTCAGGCCCGTGGCGACGTCGGCGCGCAGGGCGGCCGCGGTCGCGTCGGCGGGGAGGGTGCGGGTCAGGGCGAACGGGCTCACGGGCAGGGCTCCTTGAGCGGTGTCAGGGTGACGGCGGTGCGGGTCGCGGTGAGCAGGGTGCGGTCGGGGACCTCGGTCCAGCGGGGGTCGTCGTCGTAGGGCTCGGAGGCGACCGCGGTGCGGCCGGCCGGGTCCGTCAGGTACCAGAGCGTGTCGCCCCAGGTGGTGGCGGCGATCGCGGTGCCGTCCGTGAGCAGCAGGTTCAGCCGCGAGCCGGGCGCGGCCTCGGCGAGCTCGGCGACCGTGTCGGCCAGCGCGCCGCCGGGCGCGTCGCCGCCGCGCAGCCGGTGCTCGACGAGCGCCCACACGAAGGCCGCGTCGCAGCGGGCCGCGAGCCGCAGCAGCGCCTCGGCGGGCAGCAGGGCGGCCAGTGGCGCGGCACTGCCCGGCCAGCCGGCGACCGCGCCGTTGTGGCTGAACAGCCACGGCCCGGCGGCGAACGGCGCGGCGGCGGCCTCACCGTCGGCGCCCGCGCCGGTGGCGTCCCGTACGGCCGCGAGGAGGGCGCGGGTGCGGACGACGCGGGCGAGGTCGGCGAAGGACAGGTCGGCCCAGACCGGCCCGGCGCGCCGGTAGCGCGCGGGAACCGGGTCGCCGTCCGCGTACCAGCCGACGCCGAAGCCGTCCGCGTTGACCGTGCCGTGGCGCTGCCGGCGCGGCGCCCAGGACTGGCGCACGAGGGAGTGCGGCGGGTCCGCGACGCTCGCGCCGATCGGCTCCGGCGGTCCGAGGACCGCGATGTGACGGCACATCAGGCGGGCTCGGCGTCGCGCGCGGTGCGGAAACCGGCGAAGATCTGCCGGCGGACCGGGAGGTCCCAGTTGCGGAAGGTGCCCCGGCAGGCGACCGGGTCGACGGCGAAGGACCCCCCGCGCAGCACCTTGTGGGCGTTGCCGAAGAAGACCTCCGAGTACTCCCGGTAGGGAAAGGCCCGGAACCCCGGGTAGGGCAGGAAGTCGCTGGACGTCCACTCCCACACGTCGCCGATCAGCTGCCGGACGCCCAGTGGCGAGGCACCCTCCGGATACGCCCCCACCGGCGCCGGCCGCAGGTGCCGTTGCCCGAGGTTGGCGTGCTCGGGGGCGGGATCGGCGTCCCCCCACGGATAGCGCAGGGACCTGCCCGAAGCGGGGTCGTGCCGGGCGGCCTTCTCCCACTCGGCCTCGGTGGGCAGCCGCCGGCCCGCCCACGCGGCGTACGCCGCGGCCTCGTACCAGCTGACGTGCAGGACCGGCTCGCCGGGCGGCACGGGCTCGACGGTGCCGAAGCGCCGCCGCAGCCAGCGCGAGCCCGAGCGCCGCCAGAACAGCGGGGCCGCCAGCTTGTTCGCCCGGACCTGCCGCCACCCCTCCGGGTGCCACCAGCGGGCGTCGCTATAGCCGCCGTCCTCGATGAAGCACAGATAGTCGCCGTTGCTCACCGGCAGCGTGTCGATGAAGAACGACGGCACGAAACGGTGGTGTGCGGGCCGCTCGTTGTCCAGCGCCCACGGCTCCGCCGACGTGCCCATCGTGAACGGGCCGCCCTCGACCAGCACCTCGGACGGCAGCTGCCCGGCGTCCGGCGCGGCCGGCGGCGGCTCGGGGGCGCCGAGCGCCGCCGCCCCCCGCCGCAGCTGATGGGTGATCAGCATGGTCTCGTCGTGCTGCTGCTCGTGCTGGGCGATCATGCCGAACGCGAAGCCGGACTCGACCAGCGGACGCCCCTCGAACGGGACGGCGTCCAGCACGTCCAGCACCCGGCCGCGGACGTCCGCGACGTAGGCGCGCGCCTCGGCGGGCCGCAGCAGCGGCAGCGCCGGACGCGCGGCTCTCGGGTGCTGGAACGCGTCGTACAGCGGGTCGAGCTCCGGGCGCAGCGCCTCGTGCCCGCCCACGGCGCGCAGCAGCCACTGCTCCTCCTGGTTGCCGATGTGCGCCAGGTCCCACACGAGCGGGGACATCAGGGGCGAGTGCTGCGCGGTCAGGTCGTGGTCGTCGACGCAGCCGGTGAGGAGCCGGGTGCGCGCACGGGCGCGGAGCAGGGCGTCCGTGGCGCACCGGCGGAGGACCTCGGGGTCCGGGCCGGGGGCGGTCATGCGGTGCTCTCCTTGCTTCCCCGGACCGGCCCGCCGGTGAGGCCGTCCAGGAGGTCGTCGGCGGGACAGCGGCCGCGGTCGACGTAGCGCCCGGTGAAGGCGTCGACGGCCGCCAGCACGCGGGGCGTGGCGCCGAGCCGGGGCAGGGCCTCGCGGGCGGCGGCGAAGCAGGCGACGGCGGCGGCGCGCAGCTCGGGGTCGGCGAGCCCGAGGCGCGAGGCGGTGCGCCAGAGCGCGTTGCGCGGGGCGGGTTCCTGGCCCGCCGTGTCGGCCAGGGCCTTGACGGCCCGGTAGGACGTCTCGGCGGCCACGGGGTCGTCGAAGAGGGCGGCCGTGACGGCCAGCGGCACCACCCAGCCGTCCTCGCCCGGCTGGGCGTCGATCATGCGCAGCTCCAGGTGGCCCCGGGGCCGCACCGGGGGGAAGAGCGTGGTCAGGTGGTACGCCACGTCCTCGGCGGTGGCCGGCCTGGGCCGCGCCGAACGGGCCCAGCCACGCAGGTCCAGCCCCCAGGGCGGCTCCCACGCGCCCTGCCCGGACCGTACGCACATGACGCGCGCGTCCAGGGCGTACGCGGCCCACGCCGCCCGCGGGTCGAGGTCCTCGGCCGGGGCCGTGGTGCGGCTCGGGTCCATCCGCTCGTAGCAGGCCTGCCGGGTGGAGCGCCAGCCGGTGGGACGGCCGCCGTCCAGCGGGGAGTTGGCGAACGCGGCCACGAGGACCGCGCCCAGCAGGTGGGCCAGCCGCCAGCGCCGCCCGAAGCCGAGCGGCCCGGGCTCCTCGTGCCCGGCGTCGACGCACACCTGCACCGAGGCGGTCTTCGTCATCACGGTGCGGCCGGCGCCGCCCCAGTGGTCGTGGAAGTCCTCCATCGCCCGGTAGCGGGGCGTGGTGAGGACGCGGCGCGGGGGATGCCAGGGGTCCTTGCCGTAACCGGCGAGGGAGAGGCCGAGGGAGCGGAGCGCCGGGCGGGCCGCGGCCAGATCGGCGGAGACCTCTTCCACACAGGCGGTGAGGGACTCCGCGGGCCGGGAGCTGAACTCCAGCTGGCCACCGGGCTCGATCGTGATCAGGGAGCGGAGCGGCAGGGCCCGCAGCCGGTCGGCGGCGACCGCCAGGCGGCGGGGGGAGACGGGCCGGGAGGGATCCTGCAGGTCGTGGACGAGCCATTCCAGTTCGACACCGAGGAAGCGCGGCGGGCCCGTCTTGAAGCAGATCCCGTGGACCAGGGCCTCCGCCTCGGCCTCGTCGACGACGCGGGGCGGGCCCGCCCTGTCGGACCTGATGTCAGTCACTGTCCGTACCTCCGTCCGTTGTGCCGGCCGATGGTCACCCCACACATTGTGGCGAGCCCTTGACCCGCCCGCCAGAGGAGGGTCTACCGTCCCCGCGTGACCGCAGAACAGGTGACCGCCGACGTCTTCCTGCCCGCCACCTACGCCCGCGGCGTGCCGTACGCGCGCTTCCGGGAGCTGCGGGACGAGAGCCCCGTGTGCCGCATCGGCGAACCGGCCGTCGGCCCCTGGCCGCCGGGCCCCGGCTTCTGGGCGGTCTTCCGGCACGCCGACGTCAAGCACGTCCTGCGCAGCGCGGAGACCTTCTCCTCGCACCTGGGCGCCACCCAGGTGCGCGACCCCGACACCGAGGCCGACCTGCACTTCGTACGGGCCACCATGCTCAACCAGGACCCGCCCGGCCACAGCGGGCTGCGCCGGATCGTCGCCGCGTCGCTCACGCCGCGCGCCGTGCGCGAACTGGAGGCCGTGATCGAGTCACGGGCCCGCGCGCTGGTCGGCGGCCTCGCCGCCCGCGGCGAGGCCGACTTCGTGGCGCTCACCGCCGACCTGCCCGTGCGGACCCTCGCCCACCTCCTGGGCGTGCCGCAGGAGGACGGCGCACTGATCTACGACTGGGCGAACCGGATCATCGGCTACCAGGACACGGACTACGCACGGTCGGACACCGCCGTCCCGGACGGGCTCACCCCGATGGGCCGCGCGGCCCTCGCCCGGCGCCCCGCCCCGCGCACCCGGCCCGACGGATACCCGGTCAACCCGCGCTCGCGCGAGGCGCTGGCCGACATGTTCCACTACGCCCACGCGCTCGCCGAGCGGCCCGCGCCCGGCAGCGTGATGGCGTTGATGCGCGAAGGGGGCCTGACGCGGGACGAGTTCGAGATGATGTTCTTCCTCTTCGCGGTCGCGGGGAGCGAGGCTCCGCGGAACGCCCTGCCCGGAGGGATGCTCGCGCTCCTCGACCACCCCGGCCAGTTCGCGCTCCTGCGCTCCCGGCCGGAGCTGATCCCCCCGGCCGTGGAGGAGATGCTGCGCTACTGGTCGCCGGTCGTGCACTTCCGGCGCACCGCCGCCCGCGACACCGAGCTCGGCGGGCAGCACATCCGGCGCGGCGAGAAGGTCGTGGTCTTCCACCCGTCCGCCAACCGCGACGAGCGCGTCTTCCCCGACCCCGACCGCTTCGACATCACCCGCAGCCCCAACGACCACGTCAGTTTCGGCTTCGGCCCGCACTTCTGCCTGGGCGCCCACCTCGCCCGAGCCCAGATGCGCGCCCTGCTGCGGGCGGTCCTCGACCGGCTGCCCGGCCTGGAGAGGGCGGGCGAGGCGGTGCGGCTCACGTCGAACTTCCAGAACGGCCTCAAGCACCTGCCCGTCAGGTGGTCGTAGATTCCGCCGGATTCGCTCAGACGGCGAACAAGTCCGTGAACGGGCTCGTCGCATCGGCGATCTCGTGGCCGAACGGCGAGTTGAAGTCCCAGATGAGGAAGAGCAGGAAGGCGATCAGGGCGCTGTAGAGACCGGCCAGGAGCAGTTCGCGCGGAGAGCGCCGGATCTGCAGCGTGAAGATCAGCCCCACGGCCACCAGCGCGCCTGCGACCAGCCCGAACCACACCACGCCCGGCATCGTGTCGCCCGCGTTCTGCGCCCGGGTGTTGCGCGCGGTGTCCGCGGCGCCGACCTGGTCCAGCAGCGGCTGGTAGGACTGGCCCTCGTGGTCGTTGCGCGGCTCGTACGAGGTGAGGTCCTCGCGCACCTTGTCCAGCAGCATCGCCCCGCGGTCGGTGAGCTCGCCGCGCTTGAGCATCACCGGCCACTCCTTGTGCACCACGTACGTCACGTAGGTGTTGACGTCCTCGCGGGCGCGGTCCCGCGCCGCGGGGGCGTACGCCTGCACCCGCTCGCTGACCTCGTGCAGCGCCTGGGCCTCGGCGCGCACGACGTCCTGGGCGCTGTTGCGGGCCTCCCAGACGCCGGCGATGGCCAGGCCCAGCACGATGGCGTAGACGACGCCGACCATCATCGTCATGTACTCGATGACGTCGGGTGTCTCGCTCGGGTCGTCGGCCTCGCTGAGCCTGCGCTCCCTGAGCACGGTGATGGTCAGCACGACCGTGCATGCCGCGGCCATGGCGAGGACCAGGACCAGCCACTCGGACAAGGGAAACCTCCGGAGACGAGAGTGCGGGTACGGGCTGAGGTGCGCGAAGGGCGCCGGCGGCCGGGCGGTGCGGAGGACCGCGCGGCCACCGGTCCGGACGGACGGCCGGGCAGGGCGGGGGTCAGCCGCGGCGCCCGCTGCTGCTTCCCCGCGGCCGCAGCATGGCGGCGGCGAGCACGGCCGGGGCGGTCAGCAGCAGGGTGAGCGTGACCAGTGACGCGCCGCCCGGGGGCGGTGGCGCGGCGGACTGGTGATAGGCGCGCGGGATGACGTGCGGGGGCGCCGGCGGCGTGGGCTCGGGCGCCGGGGACGGCTCGCTGCGCGGCGCCGCCACGGCGGCCCGGGGCGCGATGACCGCCACGGGCGCTGCCGGTGCGTGGTGCACCCGGGGCGCGGGAGGCGGCGGTGCGGGCAGGGACGGCGGTGGCGGTACGGGCCGGGGCGCGGGCCGCGGGACGTCCTGCGGGACCGGGGGCGGGGTGCTGTCGCAGCCGATGACGAGCGTCGCGGAGGCCGCCCCGTCACCGGCGGCGAGGGCGAGGCAGCCGGGCCTGTTCACGATCACCGCGGCGGCGGTGTCGTCCCCGGGCTCGCCGGGGTCGCCGGCCACCACGCGGAGCCGGCCGGGACCGTACTCGACGCGGGCGGAGCCGGGGCGGTGGCGGGGGACGGGCGGCGGACTGCCGGACGGGCGCTGCTGCGGGTCGCCGTCCCGGAGCTGTACGCCGACGCGCTGCGGTCCGTACTCGTGGGGCCGGTCTGCTCGGTGCTGATCGCCGGCTTCGTGCCGCCGGTCGGCGTGACGCTGCTCGTCGGCTGGAAGCCGTCCGTTCGCGCGATGCCGCCCGCTGACCGGATGCGATCCGTCCGCTGGAACCGGGTGCGGTCCGTCCGCAGGACGTTGCCCGTCCGCACGGTGCCGCTCATCGACGTGGCGCTGTCCACCGGCCTGTACGGCCCGGCCCTGGCCCCGGCCGGCACCGGGATCCTCCCCCGGAACGGGTCCGGCCCCCGCCGCCGCGCCCGTCGTCGCCAGTACGGCCGCGAAGGCCACGATCCCCGCACGCCCCGCGCGCACCCATCCGCTCACGGGGAGAGATCCTGCCGGTTGCCCACCCCTCAACTGCCCCGCGACGGGGGCAATCCCACCGAAGGGATGAAGAACTGTGTGTTTTATGTGCGGGATTCACCCGGCAAGAAGGACGAACGGGGCGGAGGCGAAGGGGGCGGAGACGAAGGGGACGGAGGCGTGAAGTCACCGTGCCGGCCTGCGCCGGCGGCGAAGCGCGCCGCTCCCTCGGCGGCTCCGGCCAACGACGCCTTGCCGCAGGCGAATTCGGCGGCCATCGCCGCTTCCTCGGTGAGGCCTTCCTGGCCGAGGACGGAGGCCCGGTCGCCGCGCAGGCAGTCCTGGGGGAAGCGGGCGATCTCCGCGGCCAGTCGTTCCGCGGCGGCACGGGCCGTGCCCGTGGGGACGACGCGGTCGGCGAGCCCCATGGCGTACGCCTCGGGGGCGGGGACCGGGCGGCCCGTCAGCACCATGTCCAGGGCGCGGCCCGTCCCGACCAGGCGGGGCAGGCGGACCGTGCCGCCGTCGATCAGCGGCACGCCCCAGCGGCGGCAGAAGACCCCGAAGACGGCGTCCTCCTCGGCCACCCGCAGGTCGCACCAGAGCGCGAGCTCCAGGCCGCCCGCGACGGCGTGCCCGCTGACCGCCGCGACGACGGGCTTCGACAGCCGCATCCGCGTGGGCCCCATCGGGCCGTCGCCGCCGGGCTCCACCCGGTTCCCGCGCTCGGTGCCGAACGCCTTCAGGTCGGCCCCGGCGCAGAACGTGCCGCCCTCGCCCCACAGCACCGCGACGAGGGCCTCGTCGTCGGCCTCGAAGGCGCGGAAGGCGTCGGCGAGCAGGCGCGCGGCCGGCCCGTCCACGGCGTTGCGGACGTCCGGCCGGGACAGGATGACGGTGGTGACGGGACCGCGGCGCTCGGTGCGGACCGCCGGGGCGCGCCCGCCGTCCGGGCGACTGCCCCGCCCCGTGGGGCCGTTCCGCCCCGCGCCCCCGTCCGCCGTCACCGCTCGGCCTTCGGCGCGGCGCGGTCGAGGATCTGCCCCAGGTCCGCCCCCGGCGGCAGCGTGCCGAAGGCGTGGCCCCACTCCCCGTCCAGGCGGGAGGCGCAGAAGGCGTCGGCCACGGCCGGGGCGCTGTACCGGACCAGCAGGCTGCCCTGGAGGACGAGGGTGAGCTGCTCGGCCAGGCGCCTGGCCAGGAGCTGGGCGCGGGTGGGATCGCCGAGCGAACCGAGCAGGTCCCGTACGCGCGCGGCCGCGGCGTCGAGCCGGGCGTCCGCGCCCGCCGCGGCACCGACCTCGGCGAAGTAGGCGTCCAGGGCGGCCGGTTCCTTGGCGAGCGCGCGCAGCACGTCGAGGGCGGCGACGTTGCCCGAGCCCTCCCAGATGGACAGCAGCGGCGCCTCGCGGTAGAGCCGCGGCATGCCGGACTCCTCGACGTAGCCGTTGCCGCCCAGGCACTCCAGCGCCTCGGCGGCGTGCGTGCTGCCGCGCTTGCAGACCCAGTACTTGCCGGCGGCGAGCGCGAGCCGGCGCAGCGCGCCCTCGGCGGCGTCGCCCGCCACCGAGCGGTCGACCGCCGCGGCCAGGCGCATCGCGAGGACCGTCGCGGCCTCCGACTCCACGGCGAGGTCGGCCAGGACGTTGCGCATCAGCGGCTGGTCGATCAGCTCCGCCCCGAACGCCTTGCGGTGCGCCGCGTGGTGCAGGGCCTGCCGCAGGCCCGCGCGCATGCCGGCCGCGGAGCCGAGGACGCAGTCGAGCCGGGTCATGTTCACCATCTCGACGATCGTGCGCACCCCGCGGCCCGGCTCGCCGACCGGCCAGGCCACGGCCTGCTCGTACTCGATCTCGGCCGAGGCGTTGGAGCGGTTGCCGAGCTTGTCCTTGAGCCGCTGCAGGCGCATGGCGTTGCGGGTGCCGTCGGGCAGGACGCGCGGCATCAGGAAGCAGGTCAGCCCCTCCCCGGCCTGTGCGAGGACGAGGAAGACGTCGCTCATCGGGGCGGAGGTGAACCACTTGTGGCCGGTGACGACGTACGAGCCGTCGCCCGCGGGCACGGCCGTGGTGGTGTTGGCGCGGACGTCCGAGCCGCCCTGCTTCTCCGTCATCGACATGCCCGCGATCAGGCCCTGCTTGCCGAGCGGGGGGCGCAGCCCGTAGTCGTACGTGCGGGAGGCCAGCAGCGGCTCGTAGGCGGCGGCGAGCTCCGGCTGGGCGCGGAGCGCGGGGACGGCGGCGTACGTCATCGAGACCGGGCAGCCGTGGCCGGGCTCGGCCTGGGCCCACGCGTAGAACTTCGCCGCCCGCACCAGGTGCGCCCCGGGGCGGGGATCGGCCCAGGGGGCGGCGTGCTGACCGCTCTCCACGGCGGCGGCCATCAGCCGGTGCCAGGCGGGGTGGAACTCGACCTCGTCGATGCGGTGGCCGTACCGGTCGTGGGTGCGCAGCACCGGCGGGTGCGCCTCGGCCAGGCGCGCCCAGTCCTGCACCTCCTCCGACCCGGCCCGCGCGCCCAGCTCGCGGACCCCGGCCTCGCCCCACGCGCCCCCGTCGCGCCGCAGCGCCTCCAGCAAAGCCGGGTCGTCGGCGGTGGTGAAGCCGCTCAGGGGCGGGGCCTGGTTGAAGACTTCGTGCGTGGCGCTCACGGCGACCTCCTGCGGTGGCGGCATTACACTTTCATGATGCGTGATCCGAGACCGTAATGGATAGACCGTGAGTGGAGAGACCGTAAGAAGCAGTAGGCGGGGCGGTGGGTAGGTTGGGGCCGGACATGGACGAATCCCTTTCGCTGCGCCCCCTGACCGCGCGCTCGGTCGTGCTCTCCACGCTCCTGGGGCACCACCCGCCCGCCCTGCCCGTCCGCGCCCTCGTCCGCGTGGGGGAGCTCTTCGGGACCGCGGAGGGCACGGTGCGCACGGCCCTGACCCGGATGGTCGCGGCGGGGGACCTGGAGCAGCACGACGGCACCTACCGGCTCACCGACCGGCTCGTCGCCCGCCAGGCCCGCCAGGACGACAGCAGGGCGCCCCGCACCCTGCACTGGGAGGGCGACTGGGAGATCGCCGTCGTCACCGCCGACCGCCGCTCCGCGCCCGACCGCGCCGCCTTCCGGCAGGCCATGGCCGCGCTCCGGCTCGGCGAGCTCCGCGAGGGCTGCTGGATGCGCCCCGCCAACCTCCTGCGGGAGCCGCGCGACCGGCCGCCGGTCGTCACGGCCCAGTGCGCGCTGTTCACCGGCGCCCCGGAGGGCGATCCGGCGGCCCTCGCGGCGGCCCTGTGGGACCTGGAGGGATGGGCGGCCCGCGCCCGGGCCCTGGACGCCGCTCTCCGCGAGGACCGCACGGCGGACCTGGCCGGGCGCTTCACGGTCTCGGCCGCCGTCCTCCGCCACCTCCTGGCGGACCCGGTCCTGCCGGCGGCCCTGTTGCCCGCGGACTGGCCGGGGGAGGGGCTGCGGCGCCGCTACGAGGCGTTCGACCGGGAGTTCCGGGCCCTGCTGCGGCGGCACCTCGGCATCTGACCGGTGGCCGCCGCAGGTCCGGGCGGCGGTCCGGCAGCAGCCCGGAAGGTGGTGCGGGAGGGGAATATGAGCACTCTGTGACAGATCCGCTGATCGGGGGGCCCTGCTGCGCACGAGCGCGAGGAAGGGAACGATACTGTCCGCATGTCACGGGTGCTGCTGATCGAGGACGACCGCGCGGTACGGGAAGGCGTCTCCCTCACCCTGCGCCGCCGCGGCCACGAGGTGGAGGGCGCGGCCACCGGCGAGGCCGGGCTCGCCGCCATGGAGACCTTCCGTCCCGACCTCGTCCTGCTCGACCTCATGCTGCCCGACAAGAGCGGCTTCGAGGTGTGCCGCCGCATCCGCGCCACCCAGCAGATCCCGATCATCATGCTCACCGCGCGCGGCGACGACATAGACGTCGTCCTCGGGCTGGAGGCCGGCGCCGACGACTACATCGTCAAGCCCGCTCGCGGCGAGGTCCTGGAGGCCCGGATCCGGGCCGTGCTGCGCCGGGCCGCCCCCGGCGACGGGGGACCGGACCCGGCCGCCCTCCAGCCCGTGGAGACCCACGGCGACCTGACCATCGACCGCAAGGGCCTCCTCGTCGCCAAGTACGGCCAGGACCTGCCGCTCGCCCCCTCCGAGATGAAGCTGCTGCTCTACCTGTCCGCGACCCCGGGCCGCGTCTTCAGCCGCCAGCAGCTCCTGGAGCACGTGTGGGAGCACAGCTACCACGGGGACGCCCGCCTCGTGGACGCGTGCGTGATGCGGCTGCGCACCAAGGTCGAGGAATCCACCCGGTCGCCGAAGTACATCCAGACCGTCCGCGGCTTCGGCTACCGCTTCGGACCCCTGTGACCCGCCCCGCCCTCCTGCGCCGGCCCGTCCTGCGCCGCTCCGCCTTCCGCCGCCCGTCCCTGCGCGCCGTCGCCGCCGGCCTCCGCGCCCGCCTCGTGCTCGCGTTCCTCCTGGTCGCCGCGCTCAGCGCGCTCACCACGGCGGCCCTGACCTTCCGCGAGGCCCGCACGGCCATCCTCAAGCGCACCCAGGACACGGCCATCGAGGCGCTGCGCTCCCAGGTGAACTCGCAGGTCCCCGACTACACCTTCCCGCTGTCCCAGCAGTCCCTCCAGGACCTCCAGCACCGGCTGAACGCGGCGGGCGGGGCCCAGCGCTGGACCATCCACCTGCGCTACCGGGGCGGCGGGCTCGTGCCCGGCGGCAACCCCGGGCGGATCCCGCAGGGCGTCCAGGACAAGGTCCGCGCGGGCATCCCCGCCTTCCAGCGCCTCGACAGCGGCGGCGAACCGTGGCTCGCCATCGGCCTGCCCGTCACCTACCGCGGCACCAGCGAGGCCTCCGGCCTGGAGGTGTACGCGCAGATGCCGCTCCGCGAGGACGAGGCGAACGTCCAGGCCCTGGTCAAGGCCGCCCAGAGCGGCGCCCTGCCCGCCGTGGCCCTGGCCGCCGTGCCCGCCCTGATCGCCGCGCGCGGCGTGCTGCGGCCCGTGCGCGAGCTGCGCCGCGCCTCCCGCAAGCTCGCCGCCGGCGAGCTCGACACCCGCCTCAAGGTCACCGGCCGCGACGAACTCGCCGACCTCTCCCGCACCTTCAACGACATGGCCGAGGCCCTGGAGGAGAACGTCGCCGAACTGCGCCGCATGGAGGCGAACTCGCGGCGCTTCGCCGCCGACGTCTCGCACGAGCTGCGCACCCCCCTGGCCGCCATGACCGCCGTCGTCGACGTCCTCGACGAGGACGCCGCCTCCCTCGACCCCGACACCGCCTACGCCGTCCGCCTCATCAGCGAGGAGACCGGGAAGCTCGCCCGGATGGTCGAGGACCTGATGGAGATCTCCCGCTTCGACGCGGGTGCCGCCGCCCTCCACCTGGACGAGGTCGACGTCTCCGAGACGATCCGCAAGACCGTCCAGGCCCGCGGCTGGCAGGACAAGGTCGCCGCGGACCTGCCCGAGGGCGTCCGCGCCCGGCTGGACCCGCGCCGCATCGACGTCGTCGTCGCCAACCTCGTGGGCAACGCCCTCAAGCACGGCGGCGAACCGGTGGACGTCGCGGTCCGGGTGGCCCACGGCGAGGAGGGCCGGCGCCTGCTGATCGAGATCGCCGACCGCGGCGAGGGCATCGACCCCGACGTGCTGCCGCACGTCTTCGAGCGGTTCTTCAAGGCCGACTCCTCCCGCGCCCGCTCCGAGGGCAGCGGGCTCGGCCTCGCGATCACCCTGGAGAACGTACGCCTGCACGACGGGACCGTACGGGCGGCCAACCGGCCCGGAGGAGGCGCCGTGTTCACGGTGGAGCTGCCGCTGCGGCAGGGCGGGGGCGAGACGGCATGACGGCACGGCGACTGCGGCGCGCCGCCCTGGCCACCGCGCTGCTGACCGCCCTCGCGGGCTGCGGCGTGACGACCACCGACGTCATCGACGTGGGCCAGCCCGCGACGGGCGCCAAACGGCAGGGAGAGGCCAACGCGGCGGAGGCGAAGCTCTACTTCATGTCGCCCACCGGCGTGACGCAGGTGACCCGCCAGGCCAAGGCCAAGCTCGGCGCGGAGGACGCCATCGTGCTCCTGCTGGAGGGGCCGGACGAGGACCAGCGGATCCGGGGCCTGTACACCGACGTGCCCAAGATGAAGGGCGAGGTCCACGTCACCACCGGCACGCTGCGGGTGGGCATCCAGATGCCGTACAACGTCACGCGGCTCTCGCCGGTCGCCCGGAGCCAGTTCGTGTGCACCGCGGCCGCCAACGAGGTGCCGCGCGGGCGGCAGATCCACGACGTGAAGGTCGAGCTCAGCGGCGGCGGACTCGTGATCTCGGACCTCGTCTGCGACAGCAACAACGCCTTCCCCGCGGCCAAGCTGCCGACGCCGGCCCCGTCGCACTGACGGCGGCGGGGGGAGGCCCCAGGCCTTCACGAGGCCGTCGCCGCCCCGGCGATCGCCGGGTTCACCGGCGGGAGACGGTTCCCCGCCGCAACGGCGAGAAGCCGCCACGGCGGGAAGTCCACCACGGCGGGGGTCCGGCGGCATGTGCGGCCACAGCGGCCGGGCGTGCGGCGCAATCCGCCGGAAGGGCTCAGGGCTGGAGGCCGCCCAGCCGGCCCTCCAGCAGGACGAGCAGCTCGGCGAGCGTCTCCGCCAGCTCGGCCCGGCGCTCCCCGCCGAGCCCTTCCAGCAGCGCGTTCTCGTAGCTCAGCTGATGCGGGATCAGGCGGTCGATGAGCTCCCGGCCCTCCTCCGTCAGGGACAGGTGCGCCACGCGCCGGTCCCGCTCGTCGGCGCGGCGCGCGACGAGCTCGCGCGCTTCGAGCACCCGCAGCCGCTTGGTCACCGCGGCCCCCGAGGCGAAGGTCTCCCGGGCGATCTGGCCCGGCGTCAGCTCCCGGCCCGTGCGCCGCAGGGTGCCGAGGATGTCGAACTCCGCGCGCGTCAGCCCCTCCCGCACCAGCGGGGCGTCCGTGGCCTGCTGGAGCAGCGCCGCGCAGCGGTTGAGCCTGCCGATCACGGCCATCGGCGCGGTGTCGAGTCCGGGGTGGACCTGCTGCCACTGCCGCAGCACGCGCGCGACGATGTCCTCGGTCACGGTGGTGATCCTTTCCAGTCGGTGCTCCGGGTAGATTCTGCCGCCCCGCCGGTGCCCGTCCGGAGGGAGGCTCAGAACGCCGCCGCGCCGCCGGGGGCGTGCCCCCGTACGAGCGAGGCCAGCGCCCGGTGGCCGTCGCGCTCGGCGCGCGCCACCCGGTCCCCGGGCGGGGTCCGCCGCCACTCGCCGGCGGCGGTGTCGGCGGCTTCCCGCAGTTCGACGAGGGCGGCCGCGAGCCGGTCGCGGGCGGTCTCGCGGTCCCGGTCCGCACCGGCGGGCACGGCGAGGGCCGCGGTGCGCGCCCGGTCCACCCGGGCCACGGCGGCCTCGACCCGCTCGGCCGCCCGCCGGTTGCCGACCAGCGCGCAGGCGAGCAGGCCGGTCGCCGCGCCGACGAGCGTATCGGTCCAGCGGTCGCCGACGAGCTCCCGGGCGGGGTGGCTGCCGCCGAATTCGGTCAGGAGCAGGGCCATCGGGGTGACGCAGACCGTGCCGAGCCAGTAGTTGCGGGAGATGAGCGCCTCGGCGCCCGCCTGCAGGGCGAGTGCGGTCAGCACCATGGCCACGGCGCCGGTGCGGACCACCGGCACGAGCGCGGCGAAGAGCACGACGCCGAGGAGGTTGCCCAGCGTGCGCTGCAGCGCGCGGTGCCAGGACAGCGCGGAGTTGGCCTGTATGACGGAGGCGGCCGTGACCACGGCCCAGTAGGGGTGCCCGACGCCGCAGGCGAGCGACGCCCAGCCGGCGAGGGCGGAGCCGGTGAGCACGCGGGCGCCCGCGGGAAGGTGCGGGCGCAGCCGGGGCGGGGGCGGGGGCAGCGCGCCCGGGCCGGGTGCGGCGGGGGCGCCCCCGGGCAGGGCGCGGCCCTTGCGCAGGTCCCGCGCCCAGGCCTCCCAGCGCCCGGCGTCCGGAGCGAGGCCGGACGCGGCGTCCGGGGATACCGGCCGGCCGTGGCCGCCCTGCGCCTCCGGCTCCGTGCGGATAAGTCCGCCGTGCACGTGGGCGCGCACCTGCGCGGGCGCCCGCAGCAGCGCCTGCCAGGCGGCGTGCCGGGCGCGGGGAGCGGCCGCCGCGTCCGCGCGGACCGCGCGCGCCGCGGCCTCCAGGGCGCGGGCGGCGGCGATCCGGTCGGGCCCGTGCGGCCGGACGAGGGCCGGCGCCATGCAGACCAGCCACGCCCAGAGCCCGCAGGCCAGGGTCAGCCCGAGGTGGAGCGGCAGGTCGGCGGCCCGCTGCGGTACGAAGCAGGCCGACGCCGACACGAAGGTGAGCACGATGTTGCCGGGCGGGCCCGTACGGGTGGCGTCGCAGACCGTCTTCTGCACGGCCGCGAGCGCCGCGGCGACCAGGACGAGTACGGCGGGGGAGTGCGTGAGGGCCGCGGCGCCCAGGGCCGTGCCGACGCCCGCGGTCATGCCGAGCACCACGAGGGCGAGGGCCCGGGCGCGGTCGGCGTACGGCCGGTCGTGGCCGTACAGCGCGCACAGGGCCCCGGCGGAGGTGTACAGCGCGAGGTCCAGCCGGCCGGTCGCGAGCAGGGCGGCGTCCGGTACGGCCATGGCCACGACGGCGCTGAGGGCCGACTTGTGCCGGATGTCCGCCGGGCGGCCGAGCCGGAAGGCGGCGTGCAGGGTCCCGGGCAGGGCGGGTCGTCTCACCATGCCCAAGAGGTTAGCAAGTGTTTTACTCAGAAAATATATCGAGGGTGCGGGCCCGGCAGTCCGCCGGTGACCCCCACGCGGACCGCAGCGCCCGCGCCTTGCCCAGCCACAGCGACAGGTCGTACTCCGCGGTGTAGCCGATCGCGCCGTGCAGCTGCAGGGCGGCCCGCGCCGCGGCGTAGGCCGCATCGGACGCGGCCGCCTTCGCCGCGGCGACCTCCGCCGCGGTGCGCGGGGCCCCCGCCGCCAGGGCCACGGCGGCCCCGTGCACGAGCGGCCCGGCGAACTCCAGCCCGGCGCGCGTGTCCGCCAGCCGGTGCTTGACCGCCTGGAACGCGCCGACCGGCGTCCCGAACTGCCTGCGCTGCCGCACGTACGCCACCGTCCGTTCCAGCAGCGCCGCCCCGACCCCGAGCAGCTGCGCGGCCGCCGCGAACGCCGCCCAGTCCGCGGCGTGCCGCGCCGCCTCGCGCACCGCCCGCCCCGAGGCCACCGGCTCCGCCCCGCAGCGCGGCACCGCGAGCCGCCGCGCCGGGTCCAGGGAGGGCTGCACGGGGCCGTGCCCGGCGGCGAGGAAGAGGTCGTCCGTCCCCGCCGGCACGACGAACACCCCGTCGCACACGTCCGCGTCCAGGGCGTACGGACTCCCGCCCGGCGCGCCCGGCAGCGCCGCCGTCACCCGGGCCCCGCCCTCGCACACCCGCGGCAGCCACGCCTCGGCGAGCACGGTCCGGCCCGCCGCGGCCAGCCGCGCCAGCAGCGCCGTCACGGCCACCGTCTCCACGACCGGGCCCGGCACCGCGTACCGGCCCAGCTCGGTGAACGCCACCGCGACCTCCGCCGGCAGCGGCCCCGCGCCCCCGAACGCCTCCGGTGCCGCCAGCCCGAACACCCCCGCCCGCGCCACCCGCTCCCACACGGCGAGACCGGGCCCGTGATCACCCCGGGCCCAGGCCCGCACGGCCGCCGGGGTGTCCGCCGCGCCCAGCATCCGGCCGAGGACGCGGGCGAAGTCCTGCTGCTCGGTGCCGAGGACGAACTTCATGCCGTCTGCTCCCGTGAGGCGGTCCGGGGGCCGCGACGCGCGGGCCCCCGCGGTTCCGGAGGAGGCGCCGGGTGTGCCGGGCGCGGCGCGCGTCCGGCCGTCACGCCGGCCGTTCCCGTACGGCCGGCGGGGCGCCGGCCCCGCCCGGCGTCCCGCCCGCCGGGCGCCGTCCCCTCGGCAGGCCCAGCAGCCGTTCCGCCACGATGTCGCGCTGGATCTCGTTCGTGCCCGCGTAGACCGGGCCCGCCAGGGCGAAGACCCAGCCCTCCGCCCAGGCCCCGTGCGCCGGGGCGTCGCCCGCGGCGGCGGCCAGCTCGCCGTACGGGCCGAGCAGGTCGAGCGCCGTCTCGTGCAGGGCCAGGTCGAGCTCCGACCAGAAGAGCTTCGTGAGGCTCGGCTCCGCACCCCGCGGGCCGCCCGCCGCGCTCGCGCACGCGTACCCGTACAGCTGGTAGGCGCGCGCCCGCACCACCGCGTCCGCCACCCGGTCGCGCAGCGCCGTGTCCCCGGGGTCGGCCGCCGCCCGCCACAGCGCGACGAGCCGGCGCGCCGCGGCCACGTAGCGCCCGGGGCTGCGCAGGGTGAGGCCGCGCTCGCTGCCGGCGGTGCTCATGGCGACGCGCCAGCCGTCGCCGGGCGCGCCCACGACGTCCCGGTCGGGCACGAACACCTCGTCCAGGAAGATCTCCGCGAACGCCGGCCTGCCGTCGAGGCGGGCGACCGGGCGCACCGTCACCCCCGCCGCGTCCAGCCCGAACATCGCGTACGTCAGGCCCTCGTGGGGCCGGCCGTCGGCCGGCGGGTGGCTGCGGAAGAGCCCGAACGCCCGGTCGGCGAACGCGGCCCGCGAGGACCACGCCTTCTGCCCGCTCAAGCGCC
Organism: Streptomyces sp. XH2; assembly: GCF_049725035.1. Classification (NCBI taxonomy): domain Bacteria; kingdom Bacillati; phylum Actinomycetota; class Actinomycetes; order Kitasatosporales; family Streptomycetaceae; genus Streptomyces; species Streptomyces sp. XH2. The sequence continues at coordinate 182,775 of NZ_JBMMMZ010000011.1, forward strand.
ACCCGCCGGCCGCCGGCACGGCCACCGACCGCAAGGACGCGAGGTCCGAGCCGGCCCCGGGCTCGGACCACGCCTGCGCCCACACCGTCTCCCCGCTCGCCATCGCGGGCAGGATCCGGGCGCGCTGCTCCTGCGTGCCGTGCTCGAACAGGGTCGGGGCCAGCAGGCCGATGCCGTTCTGCGAGACCCGGGCGGGCGCACCGGCCGCCCAGTACTCCTCCTCGAAGACGAGCCACTCCAGGAACGACCGGCCACGACCCCCGTACGCGGGCGGCCAGGAGACGGCCGACCAGCCGCCCGCGTGCAACGTCCGCTCCCACGCACGGTGTTCGGCGAAGCCCTCCCGGGTCTCCAGCGAGGGGAGCGGCCCGCGCGGCACGTGCGCGGCGAGCCAGGCGCGGGCCTCCGTGCGGAAGGCCTCTTCCCCGGGGGTGAAGTCCAGGTCCATCAGGCCCCGCCCGCTTCCGTCCTCGCCTTCATCGCGCGGACGTCCATGCCGCCGAGGGGGTCGGCGGCCGTCTCGGCGTTGTGCGCGTGCGCGAGGTGGTGCAGGGCGAACGCCGCGTCGAGGCCGCCGTGCAGGCCCTGGAGGTCCTCGGCCTGGTTGACGGCGCGTTTGGCGAGGGCGAGGCCCATGCGCGGCATCGCGGCGACCCGCTCGGCCAGTTCGCGGGTGCGCGCGGCGAGCTGCTCGCGCGGCACGACGCGGTTGACCATGCCGAGCTCGTGGGCGCGCCGCGCGGTCATCCGGTCGCCCGTGTAGAGGAGTTCCTTCGCGACGCGCGGCGGCAGCACCCACGGGTGCGCGAAGTACTCCACGCCGGGGATGCCCATCCGCACCACCGGATCGGCGAAGAAGGCGTCCTCGCTCGCGACGATCAGGTCGCAGACCCAGGCCAGCATCAGCCCGCCCGCCACGCAGGCGCCCTGCACCGCGGCGATGACCGGCTTGGGCAGTTCGCGCCAGCGGCGGCACATGCCCAGGTAGACCTCGGACTCGCGCGCGAACCGGCTCTCCGCGCCCGCCTTGCCGCAGTGGTCCCACCACAGGCCCGCCCGGCGGTCGAACGGCAGGTGGGCGTCGCGCCCGGGCGTGCCGATGTCGTGGCCGGACGAGAAGTGCGCGCCCGCGCCCGCGAGGACGATCACCTTGACGGCGTCGTCGGCCGACGCCTCGTAGAAGGCCCCGTCCAGGGCGTACGTCATCGCGGAGTTCTGGGCGTTGCGGTACGCGGGCCGGTTCATGGTGACCGTCGCTACAGGGCCGTTGCGCTCGTAGCGCACCACGGGGCCGTCGGCCGGCACAGGGTCAGTGGTCATCAACCATCCTTCCCTAACAAGTGTTTGGTAGGTTAACGTACGGCCATGAGCAGCGTCGAGGAGTCCACCGCTGTCCGGCCCGGCCCGCCGCCCTGTCCTCCCGCTCACGACCTGCTGTCCGGCCGCACCGCCGTCATCACCGCCGCGGCCGGCGCCGGGATCGGCGCCGCGACCGCCCGCCGGTTCCTGGAGGAGGGCGCCCGCGTCGTGCTCGGCGACCGGCACGCCCGCAGGCTGCGCGTCGCCGTGGCCGGCCTGAGCGAGGAGTTCGGCGGCCGGCAGGTCGCCGGCCTGCCCTGCGACGTCACCGACGAGGAGCAGGTCGCGGCCCTGTTCGAGCTGGCCGAGGAGCGGCACGGCGCCCTCGACGTCGTCGTCAACAACGCGGGCCTCGGCGGCACCGCGGAGCTCACCGCCATGACCGACGAGCAGTGGGACGCCGTCGTCGGCACCACCCTCGGCGGCACCTTCCGCTGCACCCGCGCCGCCCTGCGCCGGATGCGCGCCCGCGGCACCGGCGGCGTCGTCGTCAACAACGCCTCCGTCGCCGGCTGGCGCGCCCAGCACGGGCAGGCCCACTACGCCGCGGCCAAGGCCGGCGTCATGGCGCTCACGCGCTGCGCGGCGGTGGAGGCCGCGGCCTACGGCGTGCGCGTCAACGCCGTCGCGCCGAGCCTCGCCCTCCACCCCCACCTGTCCAAGGTCACCACCCCCGGGCTGCTGGACGAGCTGGTGCGCCGCGAGGCGTTCGGGCGGGCCGCCGAGCCCTGGGAGGTCGCCAACGTCATCGTCTTCCTCGCCAGCGGCTACTCCTCGTACATGACCGGCGAGACGGTCTCCGTCAGCAGCCAGCGCGCGTGACCGAGAATGGACCCGTGCCGAACAGCAAGAAGACCGCCGCCGAGCGGCCCGCGCCCGAGCGGCGCGGCGAACTCCTCGCGACCGCCGCCGAGGTGTTCGCCGCGCACGGCTACAACGCCACCACCGTGCGGCGCATCGCCGACGAGGCCGGGCTCCTGGCCGGGAGCCTCTACTACCACTTCGACTCCAAGGAGTCGATGCTGGACGAGATCCTGTCGACCTTCCTCGACGAGCTGTGGGACGGCTACGACGCGGTGCTCGCGGCCCGCCTCGGCCCCCGGGAGACCCTGGAGGCCCTGGTCACCGAGTCCTTCCGGGAGATCGACCGGCACCGCGCGGCCGTCGCCATCTACCAGCGCGAGTCCCGCCACCTCGCCCTGCAGCCGCGCTTCGCCTACCTCGCCGAGTCCCAGCGCAGGTTCGAGCAGGCCTGGCTCGGCACCCTGCGCCGCGGCGCGGCGGCCGGCGTCTTCCGCGCCGACCTCGACGTCCGGCTCGCCTACCGCTTCGTGCGCGACACCGTCTGGGTCGCCGCGTCCTGGTACCGGCCGGGCGGCGCGCACAGCCCCGAGGAGATCGCCCGTCAGTACTTGTCGATGGTGCTGGAGGGCATCGCCGTACGCGAATGACCCCAGGGACACCGAGGAGCGATCAGCCATGGCCGAGGCATACATCGTCGGAGCGGTCCGCACCCCCGTCGGCCGGCGCGGCGGCGGCCTCTCCGCCGCCCACCCCGCCGACCTCGGCGCGCACGTCCTGCGCGCCCTGATGGAGCGCACGGGCGTGGACCCGGCCGCCGTCGAGGACGTGATCCTCGGCTGCCTGGACACGGTCGGACCCCAGGCCGGGGACATCGCCCGCACGAGCTGGCTGGCCGCCGGGCTGCCCGAGGAGGTCCCCGGCGTCACCGTCGACCGGCAGTGCGGCTCCGGCCAGCAGGCCGTCCACTTCGCCGCCCAGGCCGTCCTCTCCGGCACCCAGGACCTCGTCGTCGCCGGCGGCGTCCAGAACATGTCGCAGATCCCCATCGCCTACGCCGTCCACCGGGCAGCCGTCCCGCTCGGCCTCACCCAGGGCCCGTTCGCCGGCTCGGAGGGCTGGCGGGCGCGCTACGGCGACCGGCCCGTCAGCCAGTTCCACGGCGCCGAACTCATCGCCCGCCAGTGGGACATCGGCCGGCCGGCCATGGAGGAGTACGCGCTGCTCTCGCACCGGCGGGCCGTGCGCGCCGCCGACGAGGGCCGTTTCGACCGCGAACTGGCCCCGTACGGAGGGCTGTCCGCCGACGAAGGCCCCCGCAGGGACACCTCCCTGGAGAAGATGGCCGCGCTGAAGCCGGTCGTGGAGGGCGGCCGCCTCACCGCCGCCCTCTCCTCGCAGATCTCCGACGGAGCGGCCGCCCTGCTGCTCGCGAGCGAGCGCGCCGTGCGCGACCACAGGCTGACCCCGCGCGCCCGCATCCACCACCTGTCCGTACGCGGCGAGGACCCCCTCCGCATGCTGACCGCGCCCATCCCGGCCACCGCCCACGCCCTGAAGAGAGCCGGGCTGACGATCGCGGACATCGACCTCGTCGAGATCAACGAGGCCTTCGCCTCCGTCGTCCTGGCCTGGCTCCGCGAGACCGGCGCCGACCCGCAGAAGGTCAACGTCAACGGCGGCGCCATCGCGCTGGGCCACCCCCTCGGCGCCACGGGCGCCAAGCTGCTGACGACACTGCTCCACGAACTGGAGCGCACGGGCGGCCGCTACGGCCTGCAGACGATGTGCGAGGGCGGCGGCCAGGCGAACGTGACGGTCATCGAGCGGCTCTGAGCCGTACGGCCGCCCCGGCCGCTGCTCCTGGGGGGGGGGCGGCTCAGCCGGCGGCGCCGCGGCCCCCGAGCGCCGCCAGCACCTCCTCCGCCTCCGCCATCACGCGCCCCACCAGGTCGGCGCACGTCGGCAGGTCGTCGATCACCCCGGCGACCTGCCCCGCGGCCATCACCCCCAGGTCCGTACGCCCGTCCACCATCGCGGCCTTCAGCAGCACCGGCGTGCTCGCCGCCAGCAGGACCTGACTCCACGTCAGCTCACGTTGGCGGCGCATCGCCAGGCCGTCCCGCACCAGCGCCGGCCAGCCCGTCCCCGACAGCGCCCGGAACGCCGCCGCGTGCCGCAGCGCACGGACGAGCCCGGCCGGCCGCCCCGAGCGCTCCAGGCCCGCGACGAAGGGAGTGCGCAGCATCCGGTGGGGGAGGCCGTCGACCTTCGTCGTGACCACGACGTCCCGCACCGTCGCCGCGAGGTACGCCGCCTTGACCGCGTCCGGCACCGTGCTGTCGGCGGTCAGCAGGAAGCGCGTGCCCATGGCGACCCCCGCGGCGCCCAGCGCCAGGGCCGCCACCAGGCCGCGCCCGTCGCGGAAGCCGCCCGCCGCGACGACCGGGATGCCCACCGCGTCCACCACCTGCGGCAGCAGGACGCTCGTCGCGACCTCCCCCGTGTGGCCGCCGCCCTCGCCGCCCTGCACCACGACCGCGTCCGCGCCCCACGCCGCGACCTTCTCGGCGTGGCGCCGCGCGCCCACGGACGGGACGACGAGCACCCCGGCGCCCTTGAGCCGGGCGATCAGCTCCCGGGAGGGGGCCAGCGCGAACGACGCGACCCGCACCCCCTCCTCGATCAGGATGTCCACGCGCTCCCGGGCGTCGCCCGCGTCCGCCCGCAGATTGACCCCGAAGGGCTGCCCCGCGGTACGGGAGCGCACCTTCCTGATCGCGGCCCTGAGCGCGTCCGGCGTCATGGTCGCCGAGCCGAGGACGCCGAGCGCGCCCGCGTTCGCCACGGCCGACACCAGCCGGGGGCCCGCGACCCAGCCCATGCCCGTCTGGACGAGCGGATGCCGGACGCCCACCAGATCGGTCAGGGCCGTCCTCATCCCCGTACCTCCCGCGCGCGCAGCCCGTCCGGGTCGATGACCTCCCGGATCAGCCGCAGTTCCCCGGCGGAGGGGAGGCGGGTGAGCGGCACGTCGCGGGGAACCTCCAGGGGGAAGCCCGTGGCCGCCCGCAGCTCGGCGGCCGTCACGCCGGGGTGCAGCGAGCGGACCCGCATCGTGCGGCCGGGCGTCTCGAAGTCGAGCACCGCCAGGTCCGTGACCACGCGCGGGATGCGGTGGAAGCGCGTCGCCGACGGCCCCGCGGCGGCCGCCCGGTCGTAGCCGACGCCGCTCACCATGTCGACCTTCTCGACGAGCACCCGCGGCGAGTGCCGGGGGATCCAGTAACTGGTGGGGTTGTTGAGGGTGTTGGCCGGGGCCCCGCGCACGCCCAGGAGCTGCCGGGCGGGCCGCCGCCAGTCGCCGATGCAGGAGATGTTCTGGTTGCCGTACCGGTCGAGCTGGGCCGCCCCCATCATCACGTGCCGCCGCCCGCCCGCGACCAGCGCCAGATGCCGGCGGTACGGCAGCCACCCCTCGACGGACCGGGCCTTCGCGCCCAGCGCGGGCACGTCCGCGACCAGCAGCGCCTCCCCGTCCGTGAGCAACAGGTCCGGGGCGAACGTGAGCCGGGCGAGCCGCGCCCCGATGACCGGGACCACGCCCATGGGGGCGGCCAGCACCTCCCCGTTCCCGCGCCACGCCTCCGCGCACGCCACGACGCACACCTCGGCCCGCCCCGCCGGCCCGGCGCTCACGCCGCGCCCTCGGCGAAGTCGGCGACGGCGGCCCGGTAGGCGTCCTCGTCGCCCGACAGGAAGCGGGCGGTGAACTCCCGCCAGGCCGCCGGGTCGGCCGCGGCCGCCGCGTACGCCGCCTGGAACGCCTCGTCCCGGTCGTAGTCCGGGGCGCAGGAGGTGAAGTGCGCCCCGCCCGGCGCCTCGACGACGCCGGTGACGCAGTGCCGCTGCACGAGGAGCGTCTGCGGGCCGGCGCTCCTGGTGAACTCGGCACTGTCGACTATGCGTTCGCAGGAGACGTACGCCTCGCGCGCCGCCTCGCAGAACAGGTCGTCGAAGTACGGGTCCGGGCCCAGGTACTGGGCGTTGCCGCGCACGTCCGCCCGGTTGAGGTGCACCAGGGCCGCGTCCAGCGTGAGCGCCGGGACGGCGACGAGCTCCTCACCGTCCCCGTAAGGGGACGTCACGGTGCGGAGCCAGGGGTTGACGGTCATGACGTCCGAGCCGAGTCCGGCGCGTACGGGCAGGAACGGCAGCCGGTGCGCGGCGGCCGTCAGGCCCCACATGAACATCGCCTCGTCGAGCTCGACCAGTTCGACCCGCCCGCGCTGGCGGGCGGCGCGGAAGTGCGGTTCGAGCGGGATCGAGTCGAGCGTCGCGAAGGCCGCGACCAGCTTGCGGACCCGGCCGGCGGCCACCAGCAGGCCGACGTCCGGGCCGCCGTAGGAGACCACGGTGAGGTCGCGGACGTCCGAGCGCAGCAGGGCCCGGACGAGGGCCATGGGCTTGCGCCGGGAGCCCCAGCCGCCGATGCCGATGGTCATGCCGCTCTCCAGGCGCGCCACGGCCTCGTCGGCGGTCATCGTCTTGTCGTTCACGGTTCCTCCCGCCCCTTCCGGTCGCCCCGGTCGCCGCCGGAGCCGAACGCCTCGCGCAGGCGGTTCCCCACGCCGCACAGGCCCGCCTCGAAGGTGAAGCCCTGCTCGTAGCGGTAGCTGCGGTGCACGTCGACCGGGTCGATGCCGTTGAGCGCGGCCTTCGCCAGCCGCAGCAGCGACCCGTCCTTCGCGGCGATCTCCCGCGCCAGCTCCAGGGCGGCTGCGCGCAGCCCCGCGCGCGGCACGACGCGCCAGACGGAACCGTGCCGGTGCAGCTCCTGCGCGGTGACCGTGCGCGAGGTGAAGTAGAGCGTGCGCATCAGGTGCTGGGGGACGAGCCGGGCCAGGTGCGTGGCCGCGCCGAGCGCCCCGCGGTCCAGCTCGGGCAGGCCGAACACGGCGTCGTCCGAGGCGACGACGGCGTCCGCGTTGCCCGCCAGGCCGACCCCGCCGCCCAGACAGAAGCCGTGCACGGCGGCGATCACCGGCACCGCGCAGTCGTAGACCGCCGAAAAGGCCGCCGCGCAGCCGTGGTTCGCGCCGATCAGGGCCTCGTGGCCGGGGGAGCGCCGGATCTCCTTGAGGTCCACGCCGGCGTTGAAGCCGCGGCCCGCGGCCTCCAGCACGACACAGCGGACCGCGGGGTCGGCGCCCGCCGCGCCGACCGCGGCCGCCAGGTCGTACCAGCCCCGCACGGGCAGGGCGTTGACGGGCGGGAAGTCCACGGTGACGACGGCGACGGCCGGTTCGGGGCGTGAGGTGGAGACACTCATCGGAGGATCCGCTACCTTTCCACCAAACGTTTGTTAGGTAGTGCCGTGGTTCGAAGGTAGCAGCGGACGACCCGCCGCGGGAGGTGGCGCCATGCCGGCCGGTACGGGACAGAGGGAGCCGCGCACCGTCGTCGTCACCGGCGGCACGCGCGGCGTGGGGGCGGGCATCGCGCGGGCCTTCCTGCGCACCGGCGCGCGCGTCGTCGTCTGCGCCCGCCGGCCGCCGGACCGGCCCGTCACCGCCGCCGGGCGTACCGCCCGCCACCTGTCCGCCGACCTGCGCGACCCGGCCGCCGTCACCGCCCTCTTCGACCGTGTGGCGGGGGAGTACGGGCGGCTCGACGTCCTCGTGAACAACGCGGGCGGCACGCCCTTCCGGCCCCTCGCGGCGGCCGGCGCGGACCGGCACGCCCGCGTCGTCGCCCTCAACCTCCTCGCACCGCTGACAGCGTCGCTCGCCGCGTACCCCCTGATGGGCGAACAGCCCGGCGGCGGCTGCATCCTGATGGTCGGCAGCGTGAGCGGCACCCGGCCCTCGCCGGGCACCGCCGCCTACGGAGCGGCCAAGGCCGGGCTGCACAGCCTCGCGCGCACCATGGCCGTCGAATGGGCGCCCGCCGTCCGCGTCAACACCCTCGTCCCCGGCCTGGTGCGCACCGAATCGGCCCGCCTCCACTACGGGGACGAGGCCGGGCTCGCCGCCGTCGCCCGCACCGTGCCCGCCGGACGGCTCGCGGAGCCCGACGAGATCGGCGCCGCCGCCGTCTTCCTCGCCTCCGCCGACGCCGCCCACATCACCGGGGCCGAACTGCTCGTCCACGGCGGCGGGGAACGCCCGGCCTTCCTCGCCGCCGCCACCGTCAACCACGAGGAGCCGCCCGCATGACCGGAATCTGCACCGGGCGCGTCGCCGCCGTCACCGGAGCCGGCCGCGGCCTCGGCCGGGCGCACGCGCTCGCCTTCGCCGCGGAGGGGGCGCGGGTCGTCGTCAACGACACGGAGCCCTCGGCCGGCGAGGCGCGCGGCGTGGTGGAGGAGATCCGCGGCCGGGGCGGCGACGCCGTCCCGCACACCGGCGACATCTCCACGGACGAGGGCGCGGCCTCCCTCGTCGCCGCGGCCCTCGGCACCTACGGGCGGCTCGACACCCTCGTCAACAACGCCGGCATCCTGCGCGACCGCATGCTCGTCAACCTCGGCGAGGACGACTGGGACGCCGTCGTCGCCGTCCACCTCAAAGGCCACTTCCTGCCGCTGCGGCACGCCGCCGCGCACTGGCGCACGGAGCACAAGGCCGGGCGGACGCCGCGGGCGCGCGTCGTCAACACCACGTCCGGCGCCGGGCTGCTCGGCAGCGTCGGGCAGGCCAACTACGCCGCCGCGAAGGCGGGCGTCGTCGCCCTGACGCTCGTCGCCGCCGCCGAACTGGGCCGCTACGGCGTCCAGGTCAACGCCGTCGCCCCCGCGGCCCGCACCCGGATGACCGAGCGGGTGTTCGCGGCGACCATGGCCGCGCCCGCCGCCGGCTTCGACGCCATGGCCCCCGGCAACGTCTCCCCGCTCGTCGTCTGGCTCGGCTCGGCGGACGCGGCCGGGGTGACCGGCCAGGTCTTCGCGGCGGAAGCCGGCCGCATCACCGTCATGGAGGGCTGGCACCCGGGCCCGGCCACCGACAAGGGCGACCGCTGGACACCGAAGGAGGCGGGGGAGGCCGTACGGGGGTTACTGGCGGGGGCGCGGGCGCCGGGGCGGGTGTACGGGGCGGGGTGAGCCGTCCGGCCGCGGCCCGGTGGGCCGGTTGTGCCCACCCGTTCCGCCCTGCGGAACGATTGCCCGCAACCGGGGTGAGCCGTCCGGCCGCGGCCCGGCCGACCGCCCGTCAGGACACCACGTCCTTCCCCCGGAAGTGCCGGAACGCCAGGGCGAACAGCACCAGCGCGTACGCCACCGACACCGCCGTCCCCTTCACCATCCCGCCCCACTCCAGCCGCGGCTGCAACGCGTCCGCCCACGCGAACTGCCAGTGCGCCGGCAGGAAGTCCCGCCAGTGCCCCAGCGCCGTCACCGCGTCCAGGACGTTCCCGACGATGGTCAGGCCGACCGCACCGCCCACCGCCCCCAGCGGCGCGTCCGTGACCGTCGAGAGCCAGAACGCCAGACCGGCCGTCACCAGCTGCCCCACGAAGACGAACGCGACGACGATCGCGAGCCGCCCCACGGCGGTGCCGCCCGGCAGCGAACCGCCCGTGGGGATCTGCAGCGGCCCCCAGCCGTACGCGGCCGTGCCCGCGGCCAGGGCCACCACCGGCAGCAGCACCATCGCCGCCGCGCTGAACGCCAGCGCGACCGTCAGCTTGCTGACGAGGAGCCGCGTCCGCGGCACCGGCGCCGCCAGCAGGTAGCGCAGCGACGACCAGCCCGCCTCGGACGCCACCGTGTCGCCGCAGAACAGCGCGACCGGCACCACCAGCAGGAAGCCCGCCGAGACGAACAGGCACGTCGCCGTGAAGTTCACCCCGGACGCCGTGGCGGTGTCGATGAGGGTGACCCGCCCGTTGCGCCCGCTCGGCTGCCCGCCGATCGCGAACGCCGCGATGAGCACGAACGGAAGGGCAGCGAGCACCGCCCCGACCACCATCGTCCGGCGCCGCCGCAGCTGCCGCACCGCCTCCACGCGCAGCGGCAGCGTGTGCCGCGCCCGGTAGCCGGGAGCGGTCCCGCCGGCCTTCTGCGCCTCGTCCACCGCAGCACTCACGACGGGCCTCCGATCAGGGTCAGGAACGCGTCCTCCAGGCGGCGGTGCGGACCCACGCGCGCCACCGGGACCTCCAGCCGGACCAGCTCGGCCAGCAGTTGCGGCGCGGTCGCGCCGTCGAGCCGCACCAGCAGGCCGTCCTCGGCCCGTACCGCCGAGGCCACCCCCGGCAGCGCGGCCACCTTGTCCGCCGTCACGCCGGAGACCTCGCCCTCGACGCCGACGAGCAGCGTGTCGCCCGAGCCGACGATGTCCCCGACGGGACCGGCGGTCACCAGCCGGCCGCGGTCCATGACGACCAGGTGCGAGCAGGTCTGCTCGACCTCGGAGAGGAGGTGGCTGGAGACGATGACGGTCCGGCCGGCCGCCGCGTAGCGGATCATCACCTCGCGCATCTCCCGGATCTGCGGCGGGTCCAGCCCGTTGGTCGGCTCGTCCAGGATCAGCAGGTCCGGCAGGCCCAGCATGGCCTGGGCGATCGCGAGCCGCTGCCGCATGCCCTGCGAGTACGTCCGCACGGCGCGCTCCAGGGCCGGGCCGAGCCCCGCGATCTCCAGCGCCTCGTCGAGATGGGCGTCCTCGGCCGGCCGGCCCGTGGCCTGCCAGTACAGGTCGAGGTTGGCGCGCCCGGACAGGTGCGGCAGGAAGCCGGCGCCCTCCACGAACGCCCCGACCCGCGACAGCACCGGCGCGCCCGGCCGCACCGCCTGCCCGAAGACGCGGACCTCGCCGCCGTCCGGGCGGATGAGCCCCATGAGCATGCGCAGCGTCGTGGTCTTGCCCGCGCCGTTCGGCCCCAGCAGCCCCAGGACCTGGCCGCGCTCGACCCGGAACGACAGGTCGCGCACGGCGTAGCGGTCGGTGGACTTGGCGTACCGCTTGCTCAGGCCGGTGATCTGCAGCGGCACCCCGGCGAGGTCCGGGTCCGGGGCCGGTGCGGTTACCCGCCGGCGCCCGGTCAGCAGCAGGGCGGCAGCGACGACCGCACCGCCCAGCGGCAGCCCCCACGTCCACCACGGCAGCGCGGACGAGGCCGTCCGCACGTCCGGCGCGGTCGGCACGCTCAGCCCGCCCTCCAGGGAGACGCCGTACGTGGCGGGTGCCGCCGGCGAGGCGTAGCCCAGGTCGGTCGCGGCGAGGACGAGCCGCATCCGGTGCCCGGCCTCGAAGGTGTGGTCGATCGCCGGCAGCCGCAGCTCCACCGTCCGGCCGCCCTTCGCGTCCGTCACGCGCACCGGGGCGACGAGCTGCGAAGGCAGCACCTGCTGCCCGTTCGGGCCGACGTCGTAGACCTTGGCGAACAGCACCGCCTCGCCCGTGTCGGACGCGACGTTCACCTTCGCCGTGGGCGAGCCCGTCACGCGGACGCCCTCGTCCAGGCGCGCCGAGTCGAAGCGGGCGTGCTGGCCGGGGAAGTCGAGTGACAGCCCCAGGCCGAGCCCGGACAGCTGCGACGCCGCGCCCCCGACGCCGGGCACGGCGGAGATCGCCGGCGGCGCCGCCCCCGGCGGGTTGGCGAAGGTCTGCCGGCGCCCGGACAGCCCGACCGTCCGCGGGTCGTTCCGCAGGCCCGGGTAGCGCTCCCCGCTCGCACCGCGCAGGAGGGCCTTGCCGTCGGTGGTGTCGATGCCGCCCGTCCTGCTGACCCGGAAGGCGGGGCCCGTGCCCGCGCTCCCGTCGCCCTTGAGGTAGCGGTCGAACCACGCGCGCGTGCGCAGAGAGGTCCGGTCGGTCTCGCCGACGCCGGCGTCGTGGCCCCCGGCGATCCAGTCGACGGCGACCGGCGCGCCGTTGCGGCCGATCGCCCCGGCCGCGGCATCCGCGTGGTCCAGGGGGAAGAGCGAGTCGGCCTGACCCTGGAAGAACAGCGTGGGCACCTTGATGCGGCCGGCGACCGCGGAGGGGCTGCGGCGCTCCAGCAGCTCGCGGGCCTCGGCGTCCGGCTTGCCGGCCACCGCCACCCGCTCGTACATGTCGCACAGCTGCTTCTCGAACCGCCCGCAGCCGAGCGCCGCCGACGGGGACGGTGCTGCGGGCGGGGCCGCGCCGGCCTTGCCGCCCGGGACGGGCCCCGGCGCCGCCGAGCCGGAGGTGAAGAAGATGCCCGACCAGAGCTTCTTGAACACCCCTCCGGGGAAGAGCGCGTCGGCGAGGTTCCAGTACGTGACCTGCGGGGCGATCGCGTCGACGCGCTGGTCGTGGCCGGCCGCGAGCAGCGCGATCGCGCCGCCGTACGAGCCGCCCGCGATGCCCGCCTTGGGGTCCTTGTCCCCGTCCAGCTCCACCTCGGGGCGCGTGGCCAGCCAGTCGAGCAGCCGGCTCACGTCGGCGACCTCGCGGTCGGGGTCGTTGAGCCCGATCCGCCCCGTGGAGCGGCCGAAGCCGCGCGCGGACCACGTGAGCACCGCGTAGCCGGAGCGCGCCAGCTCCTCGGCCTGCCCGCGCAGGTCGTCCTTGCTGCCGCCGAAGCCGTGCGCGAGCAGGACGGCCGGCCTGCGGCCCGTACCGCCAGCCGTGAAGAACGACGTGTCGATGCGTACGGAACCGCTGCTGCCGGGCGCCTCCGGCAGCGTCATGAAGCGGTCCTCGCGGTGCACGGGCGGATCGCCGCCGGTGCCGGAGGCCACGGCCCAGGTGCCGCCGCCGGCGAGCACGACGGCCGCGGCGGCGGTGGCGGCGAGCCGTCGCCCGCGCAGGCGGGGAAAACGCAGCTTCATGCCCGCATGCTAAGCGGAGCCCTCATCCGGCTGAGCCCCGGGCGGGCGGTTGCGCCGGAGTCATTCCCCGGCCGCCGCCGTCTCCTCCGCCCGCTGCGTCTCCTGCGCCATGGCGGCCAGCTTGGTGACGGTGTTCCAGTTGCGCCCGGTGCCCGCCGTGCCCAGGCGGCGCTCCGTCAGCACCTTCGTGAGCTTCGCGTCGCGGATGCCCTCCGCGTAGTACACGTAGAGCTCGCGCCCGGCCAGGACGAACTCCTCCGGCGCGTACGCCGCCGGGTCGACGTCCGCCACGGCGGCGGGGTCGGCGGGCCCGGCCAGGAAGGTCACCACGTACCGTGCGGGATCGACCTCCCGTCCGGCGAACGGATCGGCGTCGACGACACGGCGCACGTCACCCGCATCGCGCACCATGCACGTCACCGTGAAGCCCAGCTCGCGCTCGATCGCCCGTTCCAGCTCCCGGGCCAGTTCGCCCGGATCCGCCCCGGGGTGGGTGAACACGGCGTTGCCGCTGTTGAGATGCGTACGGACCGAGCCGCACCCCAGGCCGGAGAGCAGCTCCCGCAAGGTCTGCATGGGAACACGCTTCTTGCCGCCCACATTGATACCGCGCAGCAGCGCCACATACGTTGTCACACCGCCACCGTAGTATGACGCGCATCACCGGACGTGAGGGGGCGTCACATGGTGCACGAGGCCCGCCGGCGAGCGGCACTGACGGCCTTCGCGCTGGTCCCCGGCGGCGCCCCGCCGGACCGGCCTAGCGGCGTCGCCCCAGCCGCAGCGTCAGGATCTGGAACGGCCGCAGCGCCAGCGGCACCGCGTCGCCGTCCGCCGCCGCCGCGGCCAGCGGCCGTTCCAGCAGGTCGCACACCGCCGCCGAGGCGAGCGGGAAGCCGGCCTCCAGGCGGGTGCGGGCCCGGCCGCCCAGCGACTCGTACAGCCGCACGACCACATCGCCGCTGCCGTCGTCCGCGAGCTTGACCGCGGAGACGACGACCGCGTCGTTCCCGACGCGGACCAGCGGCGGGACGGCGGTGCCGCCCGCCACCCGCCGCTCGGGCAGATTGATGCGGTAGCCCTCGCGGACGGCGTCGCCGACCGACGCGCCCGGCACCAGCGCGTACCGGAAGCGGTGCGTCCCCTGGTCGGTGCGCGGGTCGGGGAAGCGCGGGGCCCGCAGGAGGGACAGCCGCACCGTCGTGGTCGTGCCGGTGTCGTCCGGGCGGACCGTGCGCGTCACGTCGTAGCCGTACGTCGAGTCGTTGACGACCGCCACGCCCCAGCCCGGCTCCTCCAGATGGACGAAGCGGTGCGCGCACGCCTCGAACTTGGCGGCCTCCCAGCTGGTGTTGGTGTGCGTCGGGCGGTACAGGTGGCCGAACTGGGTCTCGGCCGCCGTCCGGTCCGCGTGCACGTCCAGCGGGAACGCGGCCTTGAGGAACTTCTCCGTCTCGTGCCAGTCGACCTCCGTGGCGACGTCCAGCCGCCGCTCGCCGGCCGGCAGGGAGATCAGCTGCTCGACGCGGGACGACCCGAAGGCCCGCACCACCCGCACCGCCCCGTCGTCCGCCGCCTCCACCGTCTCGGCGTCCGTCAGGTCGGTCACCGTGTTCCGGTAGAAGTGGTCCACGTCCCACGCGTCCCACATGTTCGGGAAGTCCTGGTGCAGCTGCAGCAGGTTGGCCGCGGCGCCCGGAGCGATCGCCTCCCGCTGCGCCGCCGGGTCGTACACCGACACCACCAGGCCCCGGCCGTCGACCTCGACGCGCAGCAAGCCGTTGTCGAGGACGAACCCGCCGCCCTCGCGCGGCACGGGCCGCACCGGCGGCACCGGTCCGGCGGCGGGCACCGCGCCGAAGGCCGGCACCTCCCCGCGCCCGTGCGGCGCCGCGTTGAACACCACCGTCCCGCCGCCGGAGCCGTCGCCCGCCAGCGCCGCCAGCGCCCCCGCGACGATCTCCTCCAGCTCCGCCGCCACCGCCGCGTACGTCGCCGCCGCCTCCCGGTGCACCCACGCGATCGACGTGCCCGGCAGGATGTCGTGGAACTGGTGCAGCAGCACCGTCTTCCAGATCCGGTCCAGCGCCTCGTACGGATACGGGAAGCCCGCCCGCACGGCCGCCGTCGCCGCCCACAGCTCCGCCTCGTGCAGCAGGTGCTCGCCGCGCCGGTTGCCCTGCTTGGTACGGGCCTGGCTGGTCAGGGTCGCCCGGTGCAGCTCCAGGTACAGCTCGCCCACCCACACCGGCGCCTGCGCGTACTCGGCGTGCGCCTTCTCGAAGAACGCCGACGGCTTCTCGAACGCCACCCGCGCCGAGCCCTCCAGGTCCGCCAGCCGCTTCGCCCGCGCCAGCATCTCGCGCGTCGTGCCGCCGCCCCCGTCGCCCCAGCCCGTCGGCGCGAGGGAGCGGGTGGCCCCGCCCTTCTCCTGGAAGTTGCGGACGGCGTGTGCGACCTCCCGGCCCGAGAGCTGCGCGTTGTACGTGTCGATCGGCGGGAAGTGCGTGAAGACCCGGGTGCCGTCCAGGCCCTCCCACCAGAACGTGTGGTGCGGGAACTTGTTCGTCCGGCTCCACGAGATCTTCTGTGTCAGGAACCACCTGGCCCCCGCCAGCCGCACCAGCTGCGGCAGCGCGGCGGAGTAGCCGAAGGAGTCCGGCAGCCACACCTCCTCCGTCTCGATCCCGAACTCCTCCAGGAAGAAGCGCTTGCCGTGCACGAACTGCCGGGCCAGCGCCTCCGACCCCGGCATGTTCGTGTCCGACTCCACCCACATGCCGCCCACCGGCACGAAGCGGCCGTCCGCGACCGCCTTCTTCACCCGCGCGTACACCTCCGGCCGGTGCTCCTTGATCCACGCGAACTGCTGCGCCTGCGACATGGCGTAGACGAACTCCGGCTCGTCCTCCAGCAGCGCGGTCATGTTCGAGGCCGTGCGGGCGACCTTGCGCACCGTCTCGCGCAGCGGCCACAGCCACGCCGAGTCGATGTGCGCGTGCCCGACCGCGCTGATCCGGTGCGCGGAGGCGTGGGCGGGCGCGGCCAGCACCCCCGCGAGCCGCTCGCGCGCCGCCGCCGCCGTCCCGCCGACGTCCTGCAGGTCGACCGCGTCCAGCGCGTGCTCGACCGCCCGCAGGACCTCCCAGCGGCGGGGCGCGTCCGGGGACAGCTCGGTCATCAGTCCCTCCAGCACCTCCAGGTCCTGGACGAGCTCCCACACCGTCCGGTCGAAGACGGCCAGGTCCATGCGGGCCAGCCGGTAGCGAGGCTCGGCGTCCGCCGTCTCCCGGTCGCCCAGCTCGGTCGGCACGAACGGGCGGTAGTCGAGGATCACGGGGTTGGACGACGCCTCGACGTGCAGCAGCACCTCCTCGCCGCCGGCCGCCCGCTCGGCGATCCGCACCCACTGGTTGCGCGGGTTCAGGCCCTTCACGGGCGAGCCGTCCGGACGGTAGACCAGCCCCTCGCACTGGAAGCCCGGCATGTTCTCGTCGAAGCCCAGGTCGAGCAGGGCCTCCACCGTCCGGCCCGCCCACTCCCGCGGCACCCTTCCCGCGACGGTGAACCAGCTCGTGCCCCACGGCGGCCCCCAGGCCGCGCCCGCCTCGATCGGCACGCCCCCGGCGGCGATCCCCTGGGCCACCGGGACGGGCTCGCCGGGCGCGTGCCACACGGTGACCTCCAGCGGCACCGACTCGGGGTACACGGCCGGCCGGATGCGCTCGTCCAGCACGCGCTTCAGCCGGGCTTCGGTGATGGTGCGGTCGTTGTGCATCAGGTCGGTTTCCTTACGTCGGTTGCCTTACCAGCGGAAGGTGAGGGAAGCGGGCGCCGAGACGGCGTACAGCTCGTCCACGGCGCGCACCTCGATCCGGGTGGCCGCCTCGCCGTCCGTACGACGCAGCGCCGGGACGTAGTAGGCATGCCCGCAGGTGCCGCCGAGGAAGCGGAAGCGCCCGCCGGGCAGGGCCTGGCGCAGCTCGTACTGGCGTACCGCCGTGCCCACCGGGGCGCCCCAGGCCAGACGCAGCTCGGCCGGGCCGTCGGGCCCCACGCGCGACGCGGTCACCTCCGGAGCCACGGGCGGGGCGGGCGCCGCGGGGGCCGCGTCCCGCACCGCCAGGCGGCCCAGACGCCACCGCACCGCACCGCCGTCCGGCGGGGTGATCCGGACGCCGAGCGCCCGGATCGTCCGCCCCCTGCGGCCGCGCAGCTTCGCTCCGGCCCGCACCCTCGCGGCGGTCCAGCCGCGGCCGCCCGCGCGGAGGACACCGGCAGGGAGGTACGCGACGCCGTCGTCCACGGCGACCACCAGCTCGACGCGCACCGCCGCCGAACCGGGATCCGTACGGTGAGCCAGCTCCACGACCGTGGCGTCCGAGAACGGCAGCCGGCAGGCGTACAGCTCCACCTCCGCCGGGCCGGTGAGCGTGCCGTCGACGAGCAGACTGCTGCCGCCCCGCCAGGCGTCGTCGAAGGCGAAGCCGACGGCCGGCCGCGGGCCCGCCGTACGGATCACCCAGCGCCGGCCCGGCAGCCGGTCCTGCAGCCCCAGGTGGTTCCAGCCGGACTCACCCGTGCGCCGGCCCTTCTCGTACCAGCCCAGGCCGTGACCGGTGTTGAAGGTGGTGGCGAAGGGAAGCGCGGTGAGCGTGGACCGGTCCGCGACGGACGCGGCCGGCGGCCGCCACGGGCCCGCTTCCGGCGCGGACGGGTCGAGCGCCTGCCCGGACCAGAAGCGGTCGTCGCGCGCGTGGAACGCGGCCGGGCCGCGGGCGTCCGCGGGCAGGCTCGTCCACGTCCACTCGGGGCGGTAGAAGCCGTACGAGGTGACGTGCGGGCCCGCCGCCGGGACGACGGCGTCCCAGTCCACGGGCGTGTCCCAGCCACGCGCCTCGACGTCGATCCCGGCCCACAGGTCGTACGGGCTGCGCCCCAGATTCCGCGCGAGCCCGCCGGAGGAACCGAGACCGGCCCGGTCCCAGTTGAAGTTCAGGAACATCGAGCGCGCGGCGCGGAAGAACGGCGCGTTGTGGTCGTCGAGCCGGTTCCGCCAGTCGATGCCGCCGGAGACGGTCATGGCGTCGTACCAGGTGACGCGCAGGCCCGCGCCCCCTGCCTCGCCCCGCTTCTGCAGGTACGCGACGAAGTCGCGCATGTCCGCGCCGAGCCGCGCGTCGCCGCCGCCGGTCTCGGCGTTGACGAACCAGCCGTCGAAGCCGTACTCCCGCGCCACCCGGATCAGCCGGTCGGCCAGCGGGAAGCCGCCGTCCGGGCCGCGCCGCACCAGGTCCCGCGTCCACTGCAGCTGCCCGCCGTAGGCCGCCGGCGGCAGGAACACCGTGCCGAGCACGGGCACGCCGTTGCGGTGGGCCGCGTCCACCACGGGCGCGTTGGGCGCCAGGATCAGCCCCTCGCCGGAGGAGCCGCCCCAGAAGACCAGCTCGTCGAGGTAGGCCCAGTGGGTCAGCGCGTAGAAGTCGGCGGTCGGCGCGCCTTGCGAGGGGTTCCCGGAGGTGTGGGCGAACGCGGCGAGCGCGCAGACGCGGGCCTGGCCGGCGCGGGCGGTGGCGTTGGGCGGCGGGGGCGCGAAGCGCGCGGCGAGCGGCACGGCCGAGCGGTTGAACGGCAGGTCGGGGTCCTTCGCGGGGTCCCACGCGGCGAGACTGCGCCGGACGACCCCGGGCGGGGGCGAGCCGGCCGGCAGGCTGTCGGGGAACCAGTAGGAGGCGTAGGGCTGGAGGGTGGGGGGAGGGGCCGCCGCTCCGCGCCCGGTGGCCCGCCCCTGCCCGGCGGGCAGGGCGACGGCCGCGAGACCGGCGGCGCCGGCGGCGAGGGCTTTCCGGCGAGTGATGTGCATGGTGGCTCCTCATTCCTGTCAGGCCGTCCGGTCTTCCTTGCAAGCCGTCCCGTCCTCCGGTCTTCCTCCAAGCTGTCCTGAAGCCGTCCGTCTTTCTCCGAGCCGCCCCGTCTTCCCCAAAGCTGTCCTGTCTTCCTTTCAAGCCGTCCGGCGATTGAGGACCGGGGTCCGGGGCGGAGCTTCGGGATGTGCGGCGCTGCCGCATCGCTAGGGCACCCGCTCGGCGCGGACGACCTCGGCGATGCCGCGCGCAGCCAAATGCGCCGCATCCCCCGCCCTCTGGGCCAGCACCACAGCCGGCCGCCCCCCGCCGGAGGCGACCCGCATCCACGCCTCGAAGAACGCCCCGCCCGGCGCGCTCACGGCCCGTCCCGGCGCCTCCTCGGCGTCGCCCGCGTCCAGGACCAGGGCGGTCCGCCGCGGCGCGGGCGGCCCGGCGCTCCGGTGCTCCCGGGCGAGGCGTGCGAACGCCTCCCCGGCCGGTTTGACCTCGCGGTCGTTGGTGAGCAGCCCCAGCCCGTACTCCAGCTCCGGGAAGTCCGCGAGGGCGCGGTCGACGTCGTGGGAGCACCACCAGGTGATGCCCCACAGGCCGGTGCAGTCCAGGGCGTGGCGCACGGTCGCCTCCGTGAACGCCGCGGCGCGGCCGGGCGGGACGTGCGGGGCGGGCGCGCCGGTCTCCTGCAGCCATACGGGGCGGGCGGGGTCGTCGGCCCAGGCCTTGGACAGCTCGACGAGGTAGGCGGCGAGGTGTTCGGCGACGCCGCCGGGGCCGTGCCGCTGCGCGGTGCCGTTGAAGACCCAGGAGTGCACGGCGGTCATGGCCCCGAGCCGGGCCGAGTGGGCGGGTGTGAAGGGGTGCTCGCCGTCGTGGAAGGCGGCGTCGTACGAGGCGTGCAGGTGGGTTCTGCCGGGCGCGCCCTCCTCGCAGGCCGCGAGCATGCGGCGCAGCCAGCGGCCGGCCTGGGCGGGGCGGATGCGGTCGGGGTCGGGGTGGGGCGGGCCGGAGAACTGGTTGAACTCGTTTCCGACGGTCATGCCGAGGAAGTTGGGCCGCTCGGCGAGCGCGCCGGCGAGTTCGGTGAGGAGGCGTGCCTGCGCGTCGACGACGTCCGGGTCGGTGAAGAGGTTGCGGCGGTGCCAGGTGGTGGTCCAGGACGGCACGAAGTCGAAGCTGGACAGGTGCCCCTGCAGCCCGTCCACGTTGACGTCGAGCCCGCGCTCGCCGGCCGCGTCGACGAGGCTCACGAGCTGTTCGACGGCGCGCGGCCGGATCATGGTGCGGTTGGGCTGGAAGAGCGGCCAGAGGGGGAAGACGCGGATGTGGTCGAGGCCGAGCGCCGCCACGGAGTCCAGGTCGGCGCGGACGTCGTCCAGGTCGAAGTCGAGCCAGTGGTGGAACCAGCCGCGGGCGGGGGTGTAGTTGACGCCGAAGCGCATGGGGCGGGGGTGTCCCTTCTGCTGGGCGGTGGGCGGCGGGGGTCAGCCCTTGACGGCGCCCTCGCCGACGCCGCGGAAGAAGTACCGCTGCAGGCACGCGAACATCACGACGAGCGGCGCGACGGCGACGACCGTGCCGGCGGCGACCAGCCGCGGGTCCTGCTGGAAGGTGCCGTGCAGGTGGTTCAGGCCGACGGTGAGGGTGAAGCGGTCCGGGTCGGACAGGACGATCAGCGGCCACAGGAAGTCGTCCCACGCCCCCATGAAGGAGAAGACCGCGACGACCGCGAGGGTGCCCCGTGCGGACGGCAGCGCGATCCGTACGAACCGCTGCCACACGTTCGCCCCGTCGATGACGGCCGCCTCCTCGATCTCGTAGGGCAGGTTCGCGAAGGCGTTGCGCATCAGCAGGACGTTGAGCGCGCCGACCGCGCCCGGCAGGACGACGGCCACGAGCGTGTTGTTGAGCTCCAGGTCGCGCATCATCGTGAACTGGGCGACGACGATGGACTCCAGCGGCACCAGCACCGCCGCCACGAACACCAGCCCCGCCGCCCGGCGCCCGCGGAACCGCAGCCGGGCGAGCGCGTAACCGGCCGCCGAGGCGCCGGCGAGGTTGGTGAGGACGCTCGCGACGGCGACCTTGAGGGAATTCAGGACGTAGTCCCAGACGGGGATGATGTCCGCGACCGCGGTGTAGTTGTGCGCGGTCGGGTGGGCCGGCAGGAAGCGGGGCGGGGAGGTGTAGACGTCCTCGGTGGTGCTCTTGAAGGACGTCGACAGCTGCCAGAGGAACGGGCCGGCCGTCAGCGCCAGCACCGCGAGGAGGAGGACGTAGCGCAGTGCCTTCTCCCAGGGGGCGGTGCGGCTCATTCCGGCCTCCTCGTCCGGTCGGCGCGCAGCACCAGCAGCATCAGCAGCAGGGCGACGGCGAAGACGACGAGCGAGAGCGCGGAGGAGTAGCCGACCCGGCCGTTGAGGCCCGTGCCCGTGCGCTGGACGAGCATGACGAGCGTGGTGTCCTGCCCGGCCGGGCCGCCGGTGGGGCCCGCCAGCAGGAAGACCTCGGAGAAGACCTTGAAGGCGGCCACCGACGACAGGGCGCCGACCAGGACCATCGTCGAGCGCACGCCGGGCACGGTGACGGCGGTGAAGCGGCGCAGCGCGCCCGCGCCGTCGACGGCCGCTGCCTCGTACAGCTCGCGCGGCACGTGCGCCAGCGCCGCCAGATAGATGATCATGTAGTAGCCGAGGCCCTTCCAGACCGTCAGGGCCATCGCGCTGAACAGCAGCAGCCACTCGTCGCCGAGGAAGGCGAACGGGCCGGCCCCGAGGGCCCGCAGGATCCCGTTGACCAGCCCCCGGTCGTCGAGCATCCACCCCCAGATGAGGGCGACCACGACGGTGGAGGCCACGACCGGCGTGTAGAACGCGGACCGGAAGAAGGCGACGCCCGGGATCCGCTTCTGCACCAGGAGTGCGAGCAGCAGCGGCAGCAGCACGGTGAAGGGGACGACGAGGACCACGTAGAGGCCGCTGTTGCGCAGCGCGATCCAGAACTGCTCGTCCTGCGCCATGTCCCGGAAGTTGCGCAGGCCCACCCAGTCGCCGGGCGTGAGGGTGCGGGCGTCGGTGAAGGCCTTGTGGAGCGTGGTGAGGAAGGGGTAGAGGCTGAAGGCGGTGATGGTGCCGAGGCCGGGGAGGAGGAAGAGCCAGGGGCTCACGGCCCGGTGCGTGCGCACGTGCTTCACGCCCGTCATCCCTGCTTGAGCAGCTTGTTGCTCTGCGCGACCGCGTCGTCCAGGGCCTGCCCGGGTGTCTTCTTCCCCTGGAGGGCCTTGGCGACCTCGTTCTTGAGGACGGTCTTCATCTCCTCGCTGAGCACGACCGGCGTGTAATTGACCGCCCCTTTGAGCATCTTCGCGGAGGCCACGCGTACGCGGCCTTCGTCGGTGCCGTCGTCCCTCGTCCAGTACGGATCGTCGAGCGAGCCTTTGGTGCTGGGGAAGACGGCGACCTTGTGGGCGAACGCCTCCTGGTTCTTCCTGTCCGTGACGAAGCGGGCGAAGGCGACGGCCGCGGCCTTGTGCTTGCTGCGGCTGCTGACGCCGAGACCCATCACGTACATATTGGGCTTGCCCGTGTTGTTGGGGGCGTCGGTGATGCCGAGTTCCCGGTAGAGGCCGGGGGCGTTCTTCTTGAACGTCTCCAGGTCGTGGGCGCTGCCGGGGTTCATGGCGACCTTCTGTTCCAGGAACTTCTGGCCGGTCTTGTCCGGGGTGTTGGTCAGGGACTGAGGGTCGAGGCCGCCGGCGTCGTAGAGCTTCTTGTACTCGGTGAGCAGTTCCACGCCCTTCGGCTCGTTGTACGTGAACCGGGTGGCGTCGTCGTTCATCAGCCGCACGCCGTAGCGGCCGAAGTCCTCGACGGCGGGGGTGCCGCCGAGCGTCGCGGTCCTGCCGCCCGAGCGCTCCGCGATGGTGCGGGCCGCCGTGAACAGCTCGCCGTAGCTCTTCGGCGGCTTCTCCGGATCGAGGCCGGCCTGCCGGAACAGGGCCTTGTTGTAGAACAGCGGGCCGGTGTTCAGGTACCAGGGGAAGGAGTACGAGCCGTCCAGGCCCGGCAGCACATTGCCCTGCCACGCCTCCGGGGTGTATTCGCCCTTGAACTTCGCCGCGGCCGGCTCCTTGTCGAGGTTCATCAGCAGACCGGCCTTGGCCAGCGGATAGGACAGATCCGGCGAGACGTTGACGACGTCGGGGAGGGTGCCCGCGGCGGCGTCCGCGCTCAGCTTGTCCGCGTAGTTGTCGGCGGGCTGGTCCAGCCATGTGACGCGGACGCCCGGGTTGGACTTCTCGAATTCCGCGACCAGGCCGGTGAAATAGTCCTTGAAGTTGCTGCGCAGATTCCACGTCTGGAAGGTGATGTCACCCTCCGGCTTCCCGCCCGCGTCACCGCCCCCTGAGTCCGCGCCGCCCGGGCCGCAGGCGGTCAGCGTGAGGGCGGACACGAGCAGCGGAACGGTCGCGGCGACGGCTCTGCGGGGTATCGGCATGGCCGGCGGTCTCCTTCGGTCGGGGCCGGGAGGTGCGGTCCAAAAGGTGCACCGGGAAGGGGAGTTAGTCAACACTGCCGCCAACGACTAATGCGCTTTAGTGTGTTGTCGCCCGAGTGCTGCGGGAGGGGGATGGAGAGGGGGATGGGGATGCGCCGCACACCGCCCCGCCGTCCGACGATCAAGGACATCGCGCGCCGCGCGGGCGTCTCGGAGAGCGCGGTGTCGTTCGCGCTCAACGGCCGCCCGGGGGTCTCCGAGGCCACGCGCGAGCGCGTGCGCCGGGTCGCCGAGCAACTCGGCTGGCAGCCGAGCACCGCGGCCCGCGCCCTGTCGGGCGAGGGCGCGGCGACGGTGGGGCTCGTCCTGGCCCGGCCCGCCCGCACCCTGGGCGTCGAGTCGTTCTTCCTGCAACTGGTCTCCGGCGTGCAGGAAGCGCTCGCCGCCCGCCGCTTCGGGCTGCTGTTCCAGGTCGTGGAGGACGTCGGCGCCGAGTGCGCGGTCTACCGCCGCTGGTGGGCCGAGCGCCGCGTGGACGGCCTGCTGGTCGTCGACCCGCGCACGGAGGACCCGCGCCCGGGCCTGCTGGACGGGCTGGGCCTGCCCGCGGTGGTCATCGGCGCCCCGGCCGGCACGGCCCCGCCCGGTGCGGCGATCTCCACGGTGTGGGCCGACGACACCGGCGCGATGGCCTCCGTCGTCAGCCACTTGCACACCCTGGGGCACCGGCGCATCACCCACATCGCGGGCCTGCCGGAGCTCGCCCACACCCGGCGCCGGATGGCCTGCCTCCATGCCGAGGCCGCCCGCCGGGGCCTGCCGGACGCCCGCTCGGTGACCACCGACTACTCCGACGCGCAGGGTGCCGAAGCCACCCGCCGCGCCCTGGCCGGCCCCCGCCCGCCCACCGCGATCGTCTACGACAACGACGTGATGGCCGTGGCGGGCCTGGCGGTGGCCGCCGAACGCGGCCTCTCGGTCCCGGCGGACCTGTCGGTCGTGGCGTGGGACGACTCTGCGCTCTGCCGCAACACCCACCCCGCGCTCACGGCCCTCACCCGGGACACCGCCGCCTTCGGCCGGCGCGCGGCGGAACACCTGCTGGCCCTCCTCGACGGCGCCCCGGCCCGCCGGATCCAGGACGCGACCCCCCGCCTCCTCCACCGAGCCTCGACGGCTCCGCCGCCGTCCTGAACACGGATTTCCACACCCCACCCATGACCGTAACTTTGCGTGTTGTGTAAGAAGTGCTCGTACGGGCCGCTGGCGGGGGTGGCGTTGCGGCCGGACCGGGCAGGCGGAACCGTCCACGGAAGTCCGCGGATGGCCCGCAGGTGCTGCTCCGGGTGGCTCCCTGTTTGGCTCCCCGGGAGGTGGGTCAGGGTTATCTCTTGCGTTGGCCGGCGAACACACTGGGGTAGAGCACCGAAGCCCTTCTGGCGGGAGGGAATCTCACTCGCTACTCACGTGTGGGGTGGAACGTGGGCCCGCGCCGCTCTTGTTGGCGGTGCCCGGAGGCCGACGGTACGCAGGCGCCGATCGTGATGCACTGCATCCGTATATTGGGTGGTTATGCGCTTTGTCGGAATCTCGCAAAGTGGTCAGAAAGCGGGGCGGGCGTGAAAAGATGCCCAGGTCGCGAAGCCTGCTCCCCGCGCACGTGGGGATGACCCGCAAGAGCTCTTCGACATCCAGGCCGCCAACGACTGCTCCCCGCTCACGCGGGGGTGGCCCTGCGGCCGAGGATCTCCTCGACACATTCAGCGACTGCCCCCCGCCCCGCGGGGATGGCCCCTTCCGGTGGCAGGCAGCAAAGGAGAGCGGCACCTGCTCCCCGCGCGCGGGGATGAACCCAGTTCTTCCGACTGACGTCGCGGGCGGCACGCCACCCCAGAAATTTCCGGGATGAGCTATGTCTGGTTCCTCTGATGCTCAACGGGAATGGGAGGTGCACCGTTCGGCCCCCTCGGCGGCGGCGAACCCGTAGCCTTCGGTTACATGGAAGTGACAGTTTGGGCTCACGATCTTGCCAAGTCGTTGCTGGCGGAGTCGCTGCCTCGACGTTGGGCGCACTCCTGCGGCGTTCGGAAACGGGCCAGGAGCCTCGCGCCGATCTTGGGGGCCGACAGTGCTCTGCTGGAGGCCGCCGCCGTGCTTCACGACGTCAGCTACTCACCGAAGCTTGTCAAGACGGGGTTTCATCCGTTGGACGGCGCTCGGTTCCTGCGTGATGTCGAGCACGCCGACGAGCGCATTCTGTGCTTGGTCGCCCACCACTCGTATGCGCTGCTGGAGGCGGAAGAACGCGGTCTGCGTGAGGCGCTCGCGGCGGAGTTTGATGTCGAAGAAGCCCACTTGGTAGACGCCCTGGTGTTCTGCGACATGACCACGACACCGGATGGAGGTCGTACCGATCCTGACGACCGCATCGCCGAGATCGTCAGCCGCTACGGTCCGGACAGCGTTGTTGGAAGGTTCATTCGGCGGGCTGAGCCTGAGATTCAGGCTGCTTGCGAGCGCGTCAACCGACGGCTGAGGCAGGCCGGCAGTCCGGGTGTCTGAGGCACCGGGCCCTTTGACCGATCATCCGCGCATGCCAGGATCGGCCTAGGAACGTTCCTAGGCCGCGACAGCGGTTGCGCCGAACACGAGTCGGGGGTGTGCTCAGAGGATGGGGCCGAAGACCGCGCGGGTCGACAAGACGATCCGGGAGTGGATCACGTCAGGGAAGCTCTCGCCCGGGGACAAGTTGCCGTCCGAACGCACGCTGTCGGAACAGCTCGACATCGGGCGCACGGCCCTGCGCCAAGTGCTGGCACGGCTTGTGGCTGAAGGCGTTGTTGAGGTGCGAAACCGCAGCTCGTACCTCGTGCCGTCCCACCGTGCTGCGGGTGGAAGAGTCAGCACGAGCTCACCGGGTCCGCTTGAGTCATGGACGATCCATGGGGAGCGGACGGTCTATGACAATCGCTGGGTGCAGCTCGCGCTCGTCGACGTCGAGCCGCCAGGTGTGGAGCGCTTCGAGCATCACGTCGTCCGGCTGCAGCACGTTGCCATTGCGGCGGTGGTAGACGATCTCGACCGAGTCTTGATGCTCTGGCGGTACCGGTTCGTGCCGGACAAGTGGGGCTGGGAACTCCCCGGTGGCATCGTGGACGCGGGGGAGGAAGCTCTCACAACGGCCATGCGGGAGACTGAAGAAGAGACAGGCTGGCGTCCAGTTCAGCTGGAGCACGTGGTCACGTATCAGCCCATGGTGGGCATGGTGGATTCGCCTCACGAGATCTTTGTGGGGCACGGCGCCGAACACGTTGGCGACCCTACGGATGTGGAAGAAGCCGGCCATGTGACGTGGGTGCCCTTGTCGGACGTCCCGGGTCTCATGGCGCGTGACGAGCTTATGGGCTCCGGAACGCTAGTCGCGTTGCTCCATCTGCTGGCCGATCGTCGGCGGGGTTCTGTCACATCCGCTTCGTGAGCTGCTCGATTCGTCGGCGGTGCCGCACCGAACCGGTGCGGCTCGCCAGCAAGCGAGCTTGCCGCAGGTGCTCCTGCGCCTGGTCGTACTCATCGCGAGCGAGATGCGCTTGAGCGAGGTCACATCGAAGCCCGGCTGCAGCCCGAATGAAGGAAGGGTCGAGCCTTTCCAAGGCTATGTAGAGGCTGCTCACCGCTTCGTCGTCGCCGAGAATCGCGAGCGCATTGCCCCGCCATCGCGTCAAGTGGGCGCCGTTGAGGAAGATGCTCAGCATGTCGGGGTCGCGATCCTCTGTTCCGCCGGGTAAGGCTTCGGCGGCCAGGTCCAGCGACCGTCGGCAGTCGTCGGCCAGGCCTGCTCGTGCGCAGATCTCGGCTTCCGCGGCGTGGAGCCATGCCCGCAGGCGGGGCGACAGCCGGCCGGCGCCCGCACGCCAGGCGTCCCGGACCAGATCGACGGCCAGCTCCGGGCGCCCCGCGTCGCACAGCACGTAAGCCTGCTCTGCCATGGCATGGGCCAGGTACATCGGCTCGTTCGCTTCATGAGCGGCGCGTTTGCCTAGCTCATAGTGCTTCCAAGCCCGCTCCACGGAGCCCACGTCAAGGGCCTGCCATGCGGCAAGCGTCGCAGCGCCGGCCAAGGCCCGTGCTACCGGTTGGCGAGTCTCCGGGAGAACGGCGAAGGTGAGTGCATCTTCGAGTGTCGAGAGATGCCCGGTCATCTGGTCGACGAGGCCACTGGCTCCCATCTGCCTGTCGACCGTCCGGAGTAGCTCCGTCTGTTTCATGAACGTATCGACCATGGTCAAGCTCACGGACCGTGCAGAGTCGATCCGGCTGACCAGGTCGTCGTAGCCACCGACGATCGGCAGGCCCTCCGCGTCACCCGCAGACTGGCCCATCAGCTCGCTGTCGGTGATTCCGAGCAGGCCTCGCAGCACGGCCCCGTACCTCGGTGAGATGCTCCGTCGGCCGTTCTCCCACTCGGATATGTAAACCCGCAGGCTGGCTGTCGATGCCACGTCCGAGAGGTGCCGTTTCGCGTACCGTTCGATCTCTCGGACCAGCCGCTCCTGTGACCAGCCTCGTGCCAACCTGGCCTGTCGAAGCCCCTTGCTCACATTCAACGCCCCCACAACAGCGTCGCGTTGGGTACTGAGCAGCAGCATGCCTCACGTTGCTGCTGATGGGGAGGGGTTAACAGTCGGGTTGTTAAGGCTTGTTGGCTAGCAGCGAGTTGGCCCCTGCGGTTCCCTGGAAGTGCGCCAACGGAGGTGAGTTCGGCGGATGTTCGCTGAACCCCTTGTATCTGATGCGCACCAGGTGCACGCTACTGGTGCGCACCAGACGAGGTGCGAAAGCCCCTGCACGGTTGTGTCGTCAGGGGCCCGGAACCGATGCCGGGAGCGGCGCCCACCGCCAAGTAGATCGCCGCTCCCGCTTCCTCTGAAGAGGAGTTCACAGTGCTTGACCAGCGTACGCCCCTGCCCCGGCGCGAGTCCGCCCCGGTGGCCGCGGATCTCCCCGCGTCTTAGGCAAGGTGGCCAGTTTCCTGGAGATGTTCCCGGGGCTGCCGGCGCCGTCGTTGACGGTGCACTCCGACAGCTTCGATCTGCAGTTCTCGTTCCTGCCGTCCGACGTGCTGTTCCCGTCCGTGGCCCGCGTGGCCAGGGCGTTCGGGACCGAACCGCACTTGAGGCAGATGTCCGACGGGCACTGGCACTTCACGGCCCGCGGCTGCTGGCAGGGGCTGGACGTGACCGTCTTCGCGTCCGTGTCCTTGGCCACCGACGAGGACCGCGTCGGCGGGGCGGTGGCGTGATGCCCGCCGTCCCCGGATTCGACCGTCGTCCGGTGTGCCGGACGATGCCGTGCCCCCGCTGCTGCCGGTCGGTGCAGATCTCGCGGTGCCGGACGGCGGCGCGGGAGCTGTGCGGGGCCTGCGGGTGCGAGTTCTCCCCGCGGTCGCGTGTCGAGCGGGCGGGGGTGCTGCGGTGAGGCGCGTCAGCACGACCGTTCGCGGCTCGTCCCGGCCGCATCTGCGCCTGGCCAAGGGGCCCTGGGTGTCGCCGCACCGCCTCCCTCCGGGTGGACGGCAGGTCCTCGGCGCGGACCTCGCGGTCATCGACCACGCGGCATGCGCCGGGGAAGAGCCCGAGCTGTTCTTCAACGGGGACCCGGGTGCCGTTGCGCTGGCGAAGCGCATCTGCGCCAGGTGTCTCGTCCGTGAGGCTTGCCTGGCCCGTGCGATCGACAACGGCGAGAGGTTCGGCGTGTTCGGCGGCCTGACCGCGGACGAGCGCCAGGACCTCAAGGACAGGAGGGCAGCGGCATGAGTACGCCCTTCCCGCCCCGTGAGCCGCTGCCCGGTGACCACACCCAGGTCCCCGCCGTCTTCGACGCGTTCGGCAACCAGATCTTCCCGCCCCCGGCGCCGCAGGCCACGCCCGCGCATCACTGCGCCGTCTGCCGCTGCGACCACAGCACAGGCCGCCACTCGCGTGAGGTCTCGCGCCTGACGCCGGGTGCGGCCGTGGCCCTGGGCGCCGGCGGTGTGCTGGTGACCGGCGTCGTCCTGGTCGCGCTCCTGCTGTCGGTCGCGGTCGTGGCCGCGTCCGTCGCGGTGGCCGCGCTGTCGCTGGCGGTCGTGGCCGTCGTCCTGCGCTCGCTGCTGAACAGCTCGCAGGACCCGCGGCACACACGCCGCCGCTGACCCTCACTCCTTCTCTCTCTTCCCCTGTGCTGCCGGGTTCCGCCCGGAGGGCTTGGTTCGTGCTGTCCGCACGGGCCCGGCAGCACCCCCGATTCCTTCCGGAGGCTGTGCCTTCATGTCCAAACTCGACGACCTCACGCGCAAGTCCACCGCGCTGCAGCGGGCTCACGACGAGCTCGTGTCCGCCGCCCGCACGGCCGTTGCGGCGTACTGGGACGGCGACGAGCAACCCATGGCCGTGCTCATCGACACCCTCGACGCCCTCGGCGTGCTGCCGGAGTACGCGCCGCAGCTGACCGACCAGGCCCTCGACCTGCTGACCGCCGGCGGCGGTCGCGTGGTGGGGAGGCGGCTCGCGTGAGCGCCCGTACCCGCTGCCGGGTCTGCGGCTGGAGCCGCACCTACCGCAACCAATACGCCGGCCGCCGCGCCACCCGCACCCACACCTGCCCACCCCACCCGGCGAAGGGATTACCGCGATGACCGCCCCGACCTGGCCCGACGGCCGCTTGGTTGCCTTCGACACCGAGACCACAGGCGTCGCCCACGACGCCGATCGCATCATGGCCGCCGCCGTCGTAGAGACCGGCGGCGGGCTGGAGACGAAGGTCAGCGAGTGGCTGATCAACCCGGGCATGGAGATCCCGGAAGCGGCCACTGCGGTGCACGGCATCACCACCGAACGCGCCCGCGCCGAAGGAGCACCGGCCGCGGAGGCGGTCGAGCAGATCACCGCGATGCTCGCGTCGCTGATGGGCGCCGGGCACCCGCTGGTGGTCTTCAACGCCCGCTTCGACCTGACCCTCCTCGACCGCGAATGCCGCCGCCACGACCTGGTGCCCCTGGCCGACCGCCTCCCCGGCGGCCAACTGGCGCGGGTCATAGACCCGCTGGTCATCGACCGGCAGGTCGACCGCTTCCGGTCCGGCTCCCGCAAGCTGCCCGACCTGTGCCGGCACTGGCAGGTACGCCACGACGGCCCGCACACCCCGGCCGCCGACGCACTCGCCGCCGCCCGCCTGGCCTGGCGCATAGGCCATACCTTCCCCCGCCTCGGCGCCATGGACCTCGACGCCTTCCACACCCTGCAGGCCCAGCAGGCCGCGATACAGGCGGCGAACCTGCAGCGATACCTGCGCCGCAACGACCCGGCCGCCTACGTCGAGCCCGCCTGGCCCTGCATCCCCCACACCACCCGCCCGGAAGGAGAACAGGAATGACCAACCCGACCGATCTGGACGTCACCGGGCTGCGTACCGCCGTGGCCAGGGTCCTGCCGCACAAGGCAGCGCACGGCGCCGATCAGCCTCTGGACGGGCTGTTGCTGGACTTCGACGGCGGCCACCTGTACGTGGTGGCGAGCGACCGGTTCACGCTCGCCATCGGCCGCGCGGCAGCCACCCGGCCGACACTCGCGTGGTCGGCGTATCTCGACTCCTCCGAGGTCAGGAACCTCCACCGTTTCCTTGAGCTCACCGACCCGCGCGACCCCGTCTCTATGAGTCGCGATCACGACGAAGACGATGGTCCTGTCCTGCGGCTGCGCGGCCGTCACGGATCTGTGGTGTTGCTCGTCGATGAGCACCCCGGCTTCCCGGACTGGCGCAAGCTCGCAGCCAAGGCCCTGGACAATCCTGCCCTGGACGAGCCCGTGAGCCTCAGTCCCGGCCTGCTCCAGCGCTGGGCTGCAGTAGGGGACTCGGCGACCTTCCGCCTCCGCGGCGCCTGCAATCCGGTGCTCGTGATGGCCGATGACTTCCTCGGCCTGCACGCACCCCGCCGCAACCAGCTCGCCGCCATACCCGGCCCGGACGACTGGCACCAGGCCCTCACCCACCCTCGAAAGGACTCCGGCATGCCCGACACCACCGGCCCGGCCGCGCAGCTGCGGGAGCTGGCCGCCGGCTTCCGCGCCCGCACCGACCAGGCCCGGGCGCAGGCCCGGACTGAACGGGAAGAACGCGAACGGGAGGACATCGCAGCCCGCGCGGCGAAGTGCATGGAACGCCTCTTCCCGCAGACCCTCGGCCTGGTACTGCCCCCGGAGGCGTGGCGCGGTTACCCCGCCGGCCAGGAGAGCACCGCCCCGCTCGCGGTCGCGCACCTGGGCGAGGGGATGTTCGTGACCTACGAGTGCCGACGCGCCGCCACGGACGACCCGTGGAGCGCCAGCACCAGCACCTTCGACGTCGTGGTCGTGCTCATGCCCTGCTCGTGCGGCAACTACGTCGAGTGCATCGTCGACAGCGACTACAGCCTCGCCCTGGCCCTCGACGAAGCCGAGATCATCACCACGTGCCTGAGCATGTGCACCCCCTCCGGCGCGCCCGAGGAGGCCTGACCATGGCCATCCTGCCGCCGCCCACCGGAAGCACCGTGATGGACCCCGTCATCCGCAGCGGCCGCTACCTGGCCGTCGGCACGACCAGCCACCTGCACCTGCGCGGCTGCTGGCACGTGTGGACCACTGACGGCACCTACATCGGCTACGCCACCGACCCGGGCCTGATCACCCTGGTCATCGCCCGCCACGAGAACGGCCACACCCCGTAACACCCGCTGCTCCCGCCCGGCGCGCCGGCCGTCGCGCCCGCGCCGGGCGGGGCCACCACCCTTCCTGCCTCTCCTCCCATGAATGGAGGCCCCTGCTGTGATGCCCGCCCTGACCATCGCGGCGGCGCCCGCGGTGACGGTGTCCATCACCGTGCTCCTGGTCGCGATCGGCATCGCCCTGTGCGTGTGGGTCGGTCACCGCTGGTCGACCCTGCTCGTCGGGCTGCTGATCGGTTTGTTCCTCACGGGCACCGGCTTCGCCGAAGGGGCGAAGAAGGCCGTGACGACCGTAACCACGACCACGCTCAGCGCCCTGTCGGAGGCCGTCCAGTGACCGCCCCTACCGCTCCCGACGACAACAGCGCCGCCGTACGGCGCGACTGGCCGCTCGCGATGGGCATGACCGCAGTCGGCCTGGCCGCTGCCGCATCCTCCTACGCCGCCCTGCAGGACCTCGCCCTGCGGTCGGCCTGGTGGCCGTGGCTGTCCTGGCTGCTGCCGGTGACCGTCGACGCGTACGCGCTGACCGCGGTCCGCGTGTGGCTGAGCCGCTCCACCCGCAGCCACATCGCCCGCAGCTGGGCGAAAGCCAACGCGATCGGCGGCATCGCCCTCTCGGTTGCCGGCAACGCCGTCGACCACGCCGCCGAAGCCGGAGTGATCGCGGTGTCCTGGCCGCTGATCGTCGCGGTATCGGCGATCCCGCCCGTCGTCCTGGGCCTGCTCGTGCACTTGGCACACCTGCGCTACCAGACCCCTGCCGACAGCACCCCCACCGGTGAGAAGCAGCAGCCCGGCCCCGAGAGCGGCCCGGCGCCCCTGCCGTACGGCGGGACGGCATTCCCTGCCGATGACGAGCAGCAGCCCGCAGCGGGAGGGGCACCGGTACACCCAACCCCTGTCCCCGGCCGGTCTCCTGTCGACGCGCGCCCGCCGAAGCAGCGGCGGGGCCGCCAGTCAGCAGCCGGGGGCCGACAGCGGCGGGCCCTGCTGCCCGGCAAGAGCGACGAGGAACTCGTCACGGCCGCCCGTGAACGCATGGCCTCCGGGCACGAACCATCAGCGACCTGGCTGATGAAGACCTTCGGCATCGGCACCGGCAGCGCCGCCCGCATCCGCGACACCGCCCAGCAACTGCCTCGGCTGGCCCCCGTACCCGAGTTGCCGCCCCCGCCCGCCACCGACGAGACAGCCCTGTCCGGCGTTCCTGAACCCGACGAGCCCCCTGCCCCCGATCAGCCTGCCGACGACCGTGAAGAGGAGAAAGCGTCGTGAACGCCTTACAGGCCCTGCCGTTGGCCGCCCCGGTGGCCGGCTGGGCCGCCCACGCCCTCTACCTCGCCCGCCGATTACGCACTGCCCGCACCGATCCGCTGACCGGCCTGATGAGCAGGAGCGCGTTCACCACTCGCGCGCTCCGCGCCATCAGCCACCCGTACGCGGCCGTCCTCCTGCTCGACCTCGACGGCTTCAAGGACGTCAACGACACCTACGGTCACCACGCGGGCGACCAGGCCCTCGCCGCTGTCGGGCACCGCCTCGCCGCCTGGTGTGCCGACCGCCGCGGAATCGCCGCCCGCCTCGGCGGCGACGAGTTCGCTGCCGTCGCCCGCCTCGCCCCGGACGCCGACCTCCACGACGAACTCCTCTACGGGCTCTGGACGCACCTGGCGGCACCGGTCGACACCGGCACCGCCGTGATCCACCCCAGCGCAGCCATCGGCATCTGCCGGGCGACCGACCGCCCCGGCGCCGACCTGTCCGAACTGCTGCGTGGTGCGGACGAGGCGATGTACCGGGCCAAGCGCCTCGGCCACCGCTGGCAGCCGGCCTGCCGCCACGACGTCTACCGCACCGTCAACGGCCGCCGCATCGGCCGCCCCGGCACCGCAGTCCTGCCCCGGGACGCGGGGAAGGTGATCCCGTGACCGGCCCGCGGTACAAGCGCGAGACGACCACTGTCCGCATCCCGCGGCAGCGCCACGCCTGGGGGCGGCGCCAGACCCCGATCGTCCTCGTGGTCCCCGAACAGCCCACCCTCGGCCAGCGCCTGGTCGCAGCCCTTGGACGGGCCGCCTGGAAGCGCCGCCGTGCCGCGCTGCCTCTTCTCGTCGCCGTGACCGGCTTCGCCGCCACCGCGATCGTGCACGCGGCCGCGCCGTGGA
Organism: Streptomyces sp. XH2; assembly: GCF_049725035.1. NCBI lineage: Bacteria > Bacillati > Actinomycetota > Actinomycetes > Kitasatosporales > Streptomycetaceae > Streptomyces > Streptomyces sp. XH2. The sequence goes on from NZ_JBMMMZ010000011.1 coordinate 217,005, forward strand.
CCTGGCTTCCCCTCGCCGTGGGCGCGGCCACCTTGCCCGCCTGGCTGGTCTGGGTCCAGCGGCGGCGGCCCGGCACCGACTCCCGCATCCGCACCTGGCGCTACGCCCTGGCAGCCGTGGTCCTCACGGCCGGGGCGTGGGCCGCGGCCTCGGTAGCGGTCGGGCCGACCACCGGCCTGCTCCCGCTGCTGTGGCTGGCGCTCGCCATTGCCATTCCTCTCGTCCGGCGTTCCCTGCGCCGCTCGACGGCCACCGCTTACGTGCATGAACCGAGCGACATTCCCCAGCCTGCTGAGAAGGAGTACGACTCATGACGACCCCGCCCAACGGATCTCGCCCCGCTTCCGGCACGGGTAGCCGCTCCACCGGCAGCCGCTCCACGGGAAGCCGTGCGTCCGGCACCGGCACCGGTCCGGGAACGGGAGGCAACGGCAGCGGCTCCCGGCAGCAGCGGACCACCAGCCGTTCGTACCACTTCCACGTCGGCGGCAGTGGCTCCGGCAACCGCAATGGTTCCGGCAGCCGCAACGGTGGTCGGCACGGGGGAGTGGGGGACGCGAACGCCGGGTTCTTCCGCGACCAGGGCCGCGGGCGCGGTGGCGTGCACAGCCCGCTTGCCGACCCCGAGTTCTTCTCCAACGTCGACATCCGCAACTACTGCGAGAACGGCCGCGGGCTGTTCCTCCAGCTGTCGTTCGAGCTCGCCTCCGCCTCGGAGGTCCTCGAAGCCGTCCTGAAAGAGGTTCCCGATCCCGAGGGCAAGGCTTTCGGGTCGCGGGCGCGGGCCCGGCGGGTGGCCAAGCGGATGAAGAAGGCCGCGGAGGACACGCGCGACACGGCCAAGAACCTGGCCGCTACCTACGCCGCTTTCCAGCGCGAGTTCGATCCCGAACTCGCCCCGTACCGCAGCCGCCAGCGCCCCGGCTGGCGCTTCGACTTCAACGGCTGACCCGCACGTGAAGGAGGCATGAGCCGTGTCCCAGCCCGCACCCGAGCAACTCCACGAGGAGCACCTGCGCTCCGCGCACGGTGGCGGCGGAGTGGTCAAGTACCTGCTGCACCGGGTCAAGCCGCACCTGCCCCCGTGGCTGGTGGGGGCCGGGACCGGCCTGGTCTCCCTGCCCGCGCACTACTACTGGGCCGACAACGCCGCCGCCACCGCCGGACTGACCCTCGCCTCCGTCGCTTTGACCGGCGTCACCTGGTGGGCAGGCAGGAGTACCAGCGCCCAGCGCCGCCTCCACTCCGCCATCACGGTTGCCGCAGGGACGAGCTGGTTCACCGCGGCCGCGATCGCAGGCCCCGCGGCCGGGCCTCTGGGCGGGCTGTACTTCATGGGCGCCCCGGCCGTCGCCCTGTCCTGGAACATCCGCCAGGTCCTGCGCCGCAACCCCGACGCCACGAGCGCAGGCGGCGACGGCGGGCTGCTGGAGAAGGTCGGCCTGGCCAAGACGCAGATCACCCGCTCTGATGTCGCCCCCAATAAGGCCACCTTCGACCTGCAGCTCCCGCGCGGAGAACTTACCCCCGACGACGTCTCCAAGGTCGCGCCGCTGCTCGCCAGCGCCCTGGACGTGCCCAAGACCGCCATCCGCGTCATCCCCGACCCCGACAGCGCCTCCCGTGCCCAGCTCACGGTCGTGCCCCTCGACCTGCTGAAGAACACCGTCCCCTACCCCGGCCCTTCGCACCCCGGCGGCAGCATCGCCGCCCCGGTCGCCGTCGGCATCTACGAGGACGGCACCGTCGCCGTCCTCTACTTCCCCGGCGACCCGGACGCCGCCCGCAACGCCATGCACCTGCTGATCATGGGGATGACAGGCTCGGGCAAGTCCGAGGGAGGCATGACGGCCCTGGCCGAAGTCCTCTCGCGCCGCGACGCCATCGTCTGGGCCTCCGACCCGGCCAAGGCCGAACAGACCCTCGGCCCGCTCCTGCCCGCCATCGACTGGGCCGCACTGGACATGAAGTCCACCAAAGCCATGATCGAAGCCATCAAGGCCGCCATCCCTGCCCGTACGGCATGGCTGGCCAAGTACGGCTACAAACAGTGGGTCCCCGAGTGCGCCGAGACCCAGGCCGACGGCTCCCCAGGCATGCCCTACCTCATCGGCTGGTTCGAGGAAGCCGCCAAGACCATCCGCGAAACCGACGAGGACGTCTTCACCGGCATCGCCCAGGAAGCCCGCTCCGCCGGCGTGACCCTGGTCGTCTCCCTGCAACGCGCCTCCGCCAACCAGGTCTCCACCGACACCCGCGCTTCCCTCGGCTCCTCCTGGTGCTACGGCGTCCGCAACGACCGCGACGCAGGTTTCGCGCTCGACGACGAGGTCCTCGACGCCGGCGCTGCCCCGCACCTGTGGAAGGACAAGAAGCCCGGCTACTGCTACCTCGTCGCCAACGGCATCCCCGAGACCTTCTGGGCCACCCCAGCCCGCTCCTATCTCACCCCACGCGAACACCTCGACTGGGTCGTCCTGACCTTCGCCGAGACCCGCCCCGCACTCGACCCCGTCACCGCCGAAGCCGCGGCCCGCGCCGTCGGCCGCCACTTCACCCAGCGCACCCGCTACCCCCTGCCCGGCACCACCGATGCCCAGCCCAGGGAGACCGCCGTGACCGACAACGACCCCGACTACGAACCCCAGCAGCCGAACGAGGAAGAGAAAGACGACTACGCCGACGAGTACGAGCGGCAGGAAGCGCACGCGACCGCGGTCGCTCCGTTCGACGAGGACGACCAGGATGAGGAGCACGACATCGACCCCGAACGGGAGCTCCCCGAAGCCACCCACGTCGTGCAGTTCGCCGAGCCCCCGCAAGGTCGGCGCCGCGAGCGCATCTCGCCCGCCCGGGCCCGCCAGGTGATGGAAGAGATCCTCGACGAGTTCGAAGCCGAAGGGCGCACGATCGTGGGCCCCAGAGACTTCATGGAGCACTGCGACCGCCACGGCCGCGGCCGCTCGTGGGTCTCCGGCCAGGTCGCCGACTTCATCCTGGCCGGCCGTCTTGCCGAGACCGGGGAGCCCGGCGAGTACCGCATCGTCCGCGACGACCAGGCCGCCTGACGGCCCTGACGCGTCAGACGCGTCTGACACCCCTGACGGCGCCGCGGCCCCTAACGCGCGGGTGACGCGTGCGCGCGACCCCCGTCAGACGCGCCTGACACCCCCGGCCTGACATCCCTGACACCCCCTGGCCCCCGCACTCCAGGAGACGACCACATGTACCCGACAGCCCCCGACCACCCTCCGGCCGCCCCCGCGAAGCTCGCCGCGGCCGCCGCTGCCCGAGGGCTGGCGGTGATCCCCTTGTCCCGTACGAAGATCCCGGCTGTCCGTTCCCCGCACCGTGACGAACCGCGGACCGCACGCCGTTGTCGCGGCGAATGCGGCCGCATCGGACACGGCGTCCACGACGCCACCACCGACCCCGAGGCGATACGAGTCCTGTTCGACGCCGCCCCCTGGGCCACCGGCTACGGCATCGCCTGCGGCCGGCCCCCGCACCACCTCATCGGGCTGGACCTGGACGTGAAGAACGGCGACGACGGACCGGCCGCACTCCAGCAGCTCGCCAACGCTCACGGCTTCGAGGTTCCGCCCACGCCGACTGTCCTGACCCCGAGCGGCGGCCGACACCTGTGGCTCACCGCCCCCGACGGCGCGGTCATCCCGAACTCGGTCGGCCGCCTGGCCCCCGGAATCGACATTCGCGGCACCGGCGGCTACCTCGTCGGCCCAGGCTCCCGCACGCTGCGCGGTACTTACGCCTTTGACCCCACCACGTCCCAATTGCCCGTCGCTCCGGTTCCACCGCCGCTACTGCAACTCCTCCGCCCGGCCGGAGACCACCACAGCGCATCGCCGGTCGCGGTGCCCACGTCCGGCAAGCGGGCCGTCGCCCTGGTCGAGTTCGTACTCGACGCGCCGCCGGGGGAGCGCAACAGCCGTCTGTACTGGGCCGCCTGCCGGGCCCGCGAGTCCACCGATGGGCCGCAGCTGGCCGCCACCCTCATCGAGGCTGCCTGCCACGTTGGCCTGACCGAGGCCGAAGCCCGCGCCACCGTCGCCTCTGCCGCACGCCGCGGCGGCCGGAGCAGCCGGTGACCACGCACGTCAACGGCACCACCCGGACCAGCAGCGCCGACCTGGCCCGGAAACTCCTGGAAAACAACGGCGTCGACCCCGACAAGAAAGGCCCCTCCCAAGCCTCACTGCTGGCCGCCCTCGCCCGCGAACGCTACGAGCTGTTCATGTCCGACGACGGCCGCCCCTACGGCATCCCCGTCGGCGGCCCGAACATCTCCCTCCCTCTGCGTGGCAAAGCGGGCCTGCGCTCGCAGCTCGCGCGCATCTTCGCCGACACCCATCACGGCACCGTCCCCTCACAGTCGGCACTCGCCGACGCCATGACCGTCCTGGAAGGAGTCGCCGCCATGGCCGACCCCCGCACGCCTCAATTACGCGTCGCCCGCCACGACGACCGCATCATCGTCGACCTCGGCACCACCGACGGCCGCTGCATCGCCATCGGCCCCGACGGCTGGCAGCGCCTGTCCGCATCCCCCGTTGTCTTCCGCCGCTCCGGCGCCATGAAGCCCCTGCCCGAACCCGTCCGCGACGGCGACGGCCTCGCCGAGCTCCGCGAGCTGCTCAACATCACCGACGACGGCTTCCGCCTCCTGGCCGCCTGGCTCATCGCCGCCTTCATCCCGGACCTTCCCCACCCGATCCTGACCTTCCGCGGCGAACAAGGCACCGGCAAGTCCTGGAGCGCCGCCATGGTCATCGGCATCGTCGACCCCTCCGGCGCTCCCAAACGCACCGTGCCGCGTGACCTGAAGTCCTGGGCGGTGCAGGCGTTCAACTCCTGGGCCATCTGCCTGGATAACGTCTCGATCGTCCCGGACTGGCTCTCCGACGCACTGTGCCGCGCCGTCACCGGCGACGGCATCGTCGACCGCGCCCTCTACACCGACGACGACGTCGTCGTGCTCGAATTCCGCCGCGTCCTGGCCATGACCACCATCGACGCCGGCGCCCTCGCGGGCGACCTGGCCGAGCGGCTGCTGACCATCGAACTGCAGCTCATCTCCGACCACAAACGCCGCGAGGAAGCCGAACTCAACCGCGCCTACGCCGACGCCCACCCCGCGATCCTCGCCAGCCTCTTCGACCTCCTCGCCCAGGTCGTCAAAGCCCTGCCGAACGTCACTCTCACCGAGAGGCCCCGCATGGCCGACTTCGCCCGCGTCCTGGCCGCCGTCGACAACGTCACCGGCTGGCACACCCTCGACTCCTACCGCGCCACCGCCGCCGACGCAGTTGCCGACGTCCTCGACGGCGAACCCTTCGCCCAGGCCGTCGTCGACCTGGTCGACAAAGCGGGCCCCGACGGCCTGACCCTCACGGCGAGCCAGCTGCTCGAAGCGGTCGAGACCCCCGACAAGCTCCCCAAGAAGTGGCCCAAGGACTCCACCCGCGCCGGCGGCCAGCTCAAGCGCCTCGCCCCCGCGCTACGAACGATCGGCATCGAGGTCGACGACTCCCAGCGCGGACCCAAGCCGAAGAAGCAGCGCCTCTACTGCCTCACCGCATCAGCAGAGAGAAGGTGCGAAACAGCGTTCCCAGCGTCCCCTCAGGGCCCCAAACCGTCCATGACCCGCGGAAAGAGGGGGGACGCTAGCGAAGGGGCCTCAGCGTCCCCCCACCCCGCCGAGGGGGACGCTGACCCCCGCATAGCGTCCCCCCACGCCACCACCTCTGACCTGCATGAACGCGAGAGGGGGGACGCTGGGACCGCTGGGAACGCTGTTTCGCACCTTCTCTCTGGTGACCCCGTCCCCGCTCCGCGGTGCACCGAGTGCGACACCCCCCTCGCCGACTTCCTGATCGCCACTGGCGAGACCACCCATCCCGGCTGCGACCCCGCCCTCACCCGCAGGAGCTGACCCTTGCCCAACCACTTCGGCGCGACCACGACCCCCGCACCGCGCCGCCGCCTGCACAGTGTTGAAGCAGCGGCGGAGATCCTCGGCATCGGCCGCAGCACCACCTACGAAGAGATACGTCTCGGCAGACTCCGCACCGTCCGCCGTGGTCGCCGGCGCCTTGTACCCGCGGAGTACATCGACGATTACGTCGAACTGCTCAAGGCCGAGACGTCCGTCGCCGAGAGCCGCGCATGACCGATCGGCTCGGAAAATCCCGCAAGGCGGGCAACGGTGAAAACTCGATCTACTGGGACAAGTCGAAGGGCCGCTACATAGGCGCGATTTCCCTCGGGTACACGGCTACCGGCAAGCGCCACCGTCCCAAGGTCACAGGCAAGACCAAGACGGAAGTCCGGGACAAACTCAAGGAACTCAAGAAGGAGCTGGACGCAGGCGTCAAGTCGTCCGCGCGGTACACCGTCGGTCAGGCGGTGGAGGCATGGTTCACGTCAGGCCTGAAGGGGCGTGCAGAAGGAACCCTCACGACGTACCGCAGCCTCGCGAACAACCACGTCATTGCGGACCTGGGTAGCGCCAAGCTGCGCGACCTGGAGGCCGACGACTTGGACGAGTGGCTTGACGTGAAGGCGGAGATCCTCGCGGACCAGTCACTGAAGATCGTGCTCTCGATCCTTCGCCGCTCCATCAGCCATGCACAACGCAGGAAGCGGGTGCGGCGGAACGTGGCGGAACTCGTCGAACTGCCCGACGGACGCCCAGGCCGCCCGAGCAAGTCGCTCAGCCTCGAACAAGCAGAGATGGTTCTCGGCGCCTGCAAGGGCAGCTGGATTCACGCTTACGTTGTCCTGGCACTGCTCGTCGGCGTGCGCACGGAAGAAGAACGGCCGCTCACCTGGCGGCACGTGCACTTCGCCGGCGCTGACGGGTCCTGGCCCTATGTCGAGGTCTGGCGATCGGTTCGCCGGCATGGGGAGACGAAGACGAGGAAGAGCCGCCGATCCCTCCGCATGCCCCGCCAGGTCGAGGCGGTGATGCGGGCCTACAAGCAACAGCAGATGCAGGCCCATGGGGACGACTCGACGTGGAGTGACGACAGGCTTGTCTTCCCCGGAGACGCGGGAGAGCAGCGCGACGCGGTGGACGTGCTCCGTCACTTCAGGACCTTGTTGGGAGAAGCGGGGTTCGAGAACCCCAAGGCATGGACGACGCGCGAACTGCGGACGAGCTTCGTGTCCCTGCTGTCGGACCACGGCATGCCGATCGAGGAGGTCGCCCGCGTCCTCGGCCATGACGGCACCGCCACGACGGAGAAGGTGTACCGGAAGCAATTGCGCCCCGTGATTACGTCCGGCGCGGAGGTCATGGACGAGATCTTCGGCGACGGTTCAGCCTGATCCGGATGTCCCTAGGGCAGGGCAGCCAACAGCCAGTGGCTCCCGGATTGGCTCCCTGCCCCCACCTATCCGCCCCCGCCCCACGCCCCTGACCTGGGCTCCTCCGACCCCGCCCCATAACCGTAACTTTGCGTGTTGTTTAATTGCGACTGGTTCGCAAAAGCAAGTGACTAAGCACAAGTACTGAGCAGAGGTGTGGGGCATGACGGCCCGGTCCGTACGGGGAGTGGCCGCCACGGCCATGGCAGGCGTTCTCGTGGCAGGCGCGGCGGCCTGTTCGGCACCCGGTGGGGGCGGCGGCGCCAAGGGCGCCAAGGACTCCCTGGTCGTCGGCCTGGCCAATGAGCCCGAGACGCTCAGCCCGCTCCTCGGCTACGGCAAGGACGGCAACTCCAAGATCTTCGACGGGCTGCTCCGCCGCGACGCGTCCATGAAGCTCCGGCCGGCCCTCGCCGCCGAGCTGCCGAAGGTCACCGACGACGGCCGTACGTACACCTTCACCCTCCGCAAAGGCGTGACGTTCAGCGACGGCAAGCCGTTCACCGCCCAGGACGTGGTCTTCACCTACCGCACCATCCTGGACGAGAAGACCAACAACGCCGCCAAGGGCGAGCTCGACGCCATCGACAAGGTCACCGCCGCCGGTGACGACACCGTCGTCTTCGCGCTCAAGTACCCCTACGCGCCCTTCGCCGAGCGCACCGTGCTGCCCATCGTCCCCGAGCACGTGGCCAAGGGGCAGGACGTCAACTCCGGTTCCTTCAACACCGCCCCCATCGGCACGGGCCCGTACGTCCTGACCGGCTGGAGCAAGGGCGAGAAGCTGACCTTCAAGGCCAACCCCGGCTACTGGGGCGGTGAGCCGAAGGTCAAGAAGCTCACGATGGCGATCGTCAAGGACGACGACGTGCGCGCCACCCGGCTGCGCTCCGGCGACCTCGACGGCGCCATCCTGCCGCCCAACCTCGCCAAGGGCTTCAAGGGCGACAAGTCCAAGGTGACCGTCACCGCCCGCACCACCGACTTCCGCGGCGTGACCCTGCCCACCGCGAACAAGGTCACCGGCGACCTCGCCGTGCGCCGCGCCCTCGACCTCGCCGTCGACCGCAAGGCCATGGTCGACAAGCTCCTCGAAGGCGCCGGCCGCGCCGGCTACGGCCCCGTCCCCACCGACAGCGACTGGTTCGCCAAGGGCACCGAGCGCCCGTACGACCCGGACAAGGCGAAGAAGCTCCTCGACGACGCCGGCTGGCGGCCCGGCGGGGACGGCATCCGGGAGAAGGACGGGCAGCGCGCCTCCTTCACCCTCTGGTTCCCCGCCGGTGACAAGCTCCGCGAGGAGCACGCCCTCGCCTTCGCCTCGGACGCCAAGAAGGCCGGCATCGAGGCCAAGGTGCAGAGCGGCACCTGGGAGGTCATCGAGCCGCGCATGAAGAACGACGCGGTCCTCGCCGGCGACGGCAACCCCGCCGACCCCGACTTCGACCTCTACAACCTGCTGCACTCCTCCCTGGCCCTCAACGGCTTCAACAACATGGCCGCCTACAGCAACCCCGACGTCGACAAGGCCCTGGAGGAGGGCCGGCGCAGCGGGGACAAGGCCGCCCGCAAGGCCGCCTACGACAAGGTCCAGCAGGGCCTCGCCGACAACCCCGGCTACACCTTCCTCACCCACGTCGACCACCTCTACGTCGTGAACGACGAGTGGAAGGACCTCTCCACCCAGGTCGAGCCGCACGACCACGGCCTCGGCGCCGGTCCCTGGTGGAACGTCGAGGACTGGCAGCCGAAGCAGTGACCCGCAGCACCACCGGGCTCCCGTGGGGGCCCATGGCACGCATGGCGGGGCGGCGGCTGCTGGCCGCCGTCCCCGTCCTCGCGGCCGTGACCTTCGGGGTCTTCGCCCTCGCCGCCGCCTCGCCCTTCGACCCGGCGAAGGCGTACGCGGGCAGCGCCGGGCTCGGCGCCCGCCAGGACGTCCTCGATCAGCTGCGCGACAACCTCGGCGCCGACCGGTCCTTCACCGCCCGCTGGTGGGACTGGCTGACCTCGGCCCTCACCGGCGACCTCGGCGTCTCCGCCTCGCTCCGCCAGCCCGTCGCCCAGGTCATCGGCGAACGCATCGGCTGGTCCGTCCTGCTGTGCGGCATCGCCTTCGCCCTGGCCGTCACCGCCGGCACGGCGCTCGGCGTCCTCGCGGCGCGCCGCCGCGGCGGCCTGTTCGACCGGGCCGTGACCTCGCTCGCGTACGCGCTCGAAGCGGCCCCGCCGTTCTGGCTCGGCCTCCTCGCCATCTGGCTCTTCGCCCTCAAGCTCGACGCCCTGCCCGCCGGCGGCCTCACCGACACCGGCAGCGACGTCGCCACGCCCGGCCAGATCGCCTCCCACGTCGTCCTGCCCGCGGCGGTGCTCGCCGTCTCCCAGCTGCCCTGGTTCGTGCTGTACGTGCGTCAGGGCGTCGGTGACGCCCTCGCCGAGGACCCCGTGCGCGGCGCCCGCGCCCGCGGCCTGCGCGAACGCACCGTCCTGCTCGGCCACGCCCTGCGCTCGGGCCTGCTGCCCGTCCTGACCCTCGCCGGCTCCCGCGTCCCCGAACTCATCACGGGCGCCCTGCTGGTGGAGACCGTCTTCAGCTGGCCCGGCATCGCCTCCGCGACCGTGGAGGCCGCGACCAAGGTCGACTTCCCGCTGCTCGCCGCCCTGACCGTGCTCGCGACGGCCGCCGTGCTCGTGGGCAACCTGCTGTCCGACCTGCTGTACGGCCTGGCGGATCCGAGGGTGGGCTTCGATGGCTGACCGCGTGCGCACCGGCGTCTCCGCGGCGGTCACGGCGGCCGTCGTCCTCGCGGTGCTGGCCGTGCCGTTCGCCGTCCCCCTCGACGAACAGGCCGTCGACTTGGCCGCAAAGCTTCAGGCGCCCTCCTGGGCGCACCCCTTCGGCACCGACGAAGTGGGCCGCGACCTGCTGCTGCGCAGCGTCTACGGGCTCCGCGTCTCCCTCTTCGTCGGCGTCGCGGCGGCCCTCGCCGCCACCGTGATCGGCACGGCCGTCGGGGCGGCGGCGGGTGCGCTCGGCGGCTGGGCGGACCGGATCCTGATGCGGATCGTCGACCTCTTCTCGTCCGTGCCGCACCTGCTGCTCGGCATCTTCGTCGTCACGATGTTCCGCCCGGGCATCTGGCCCGTGGTCGCCTCCGTCGTCGTCACGCACTGGCTGTCGACGGCCCGGATCGTACGGGCCGAGGTGCTGTCCCTGCGCTCGCGCCCGTACGTCGACGCGGCGGTGTCCGGCGGCGCGTCACGCCTGCGGGTGACCGTCCGCCACCTGCTCCCCGCCGTCCTGCCGCAGGCCGGTCTCGCGGCGGTGCTGATGATCCCGCACGCCATCTGGCACGAGTCCGCCCTGTCCTTCCTGGGCCTGGGCCTGCCCACGCACCAGGCGAGCCTCGGCAACATGGTCCAGAGCGCGCGCGGCTCCCTCCTGGCGGGCGACTGGTGGCCGACGCTCTTCCCCGGGCTGTTCATCATCGTCCCCACCCTGGCCGTGGCCGGCCTGGCGGGCGCGTGGCGCGAGCGGCTCAACCCCAGGCGCCGATCGGAGCTAACGCTGTGAGCCCCGTACTGCCGGGCCCCGCACGGCCCGGTCCCGTATCGCCCGGCCCCGTATCGCCCGGCCCTGTATCGCCCGGTCCCGTGTCGCCCGGTCCCGTGTCGTCCGGTCCCGTCCTGTCCGTACGGAACCTCTCCGTACGGTTCCGGATGCGCGGCGGGCGGCGGATCGCCGCCGTCACCGACGCCTCGTTCGAGCTCGGCCCCGGCGAATGCCTGGCCCTCATCGGCGAGAGCGGCTGCGGCAAGTCCGTCCTGGCCTCGGCGCTCCTCGGCCTCCTGCCCGGGAACGCCCGGACCGACGGCAGGGCCCTCCTCGGCGACCTGGACCTGCTCACCGCCGGCGAGCGCACCCTCGCCCGCACCGTACGCGGCCGCCGCATCGGCCTCGTACCGCAGAGCCCCTCCGCGCACCTCACTCCCGTCCGCACCGTGCGCTCCCAGCTGGAGGAGACCGTCCGGGAGCTGACGGGCGTCCCGAAGACCGGGCTGCGGGCAGCGGCCGAAGCCGCCGCCGAGCGGGCGGCCTTCCCCGCCACCCACCTGGACCGCCACCCCCACCAGCTCTCCGGCGGCCTCGCCCAGCGCGCGGCCACCGCCCTCGCCCTCGTCGGCGACGCCCCGCTCCTGCTCGCCGACGAGCCGACGACCGGCCTCGACCGCGAGCTCGTCGACCGCACGGTGGACGAACTGCGGCGGCACGCCGACGCCGGCCGCGCCCTGCTGATGATCACCCACGACCTCGCGGCGGCCCGGCGCATCGCCGACCGCGTCGCCGTCATGTACGCGGGCCGCATTGTGGAAATCTCCGACGCTCCCGCCTTCTTCGGCGAGCCGGGCCCCCGCCACCCCTATGCCCGCGCCCTGCTCGACGCCCTCCCCGAGCGCGCCTTCACCCCGATCCCCGGCATGCCCCCCGAACTCGGCGACCTGCCGCCCGGCTGTGCCTTCGCCGCCCGCTGCACACGAGCGAGCGCCCGCTGCGGGACGCTCCCCGTGACCGTCGACGGCGTCGCCTGCCACCACCCGGAGGAGGACTCGCGTGCTTGAGCTGAGCCGCATCACCGCGGGGTACGACCCGCGCAGGCCCGTCGTCCGCGGCGTCTCCCTGACGATCGGGTCCGGCAGGGCCGTCGGCCTGCTCGGCCCGAGCGGCTGCGGCAAGTCCACCCTCGCCCGGGTGGCCGCCCTGCTGCACCGGCCGGAGTCCGGCACGGTCGTCGTCGACGGCGTCCGCGTCCGCGGCGCGCGCCACCGCGCCACGCGCGAGCAGCGCACGGCCTTCGGCGTGGTCTTCCAGCAGCCCCGGCTCGCCGCGGACCCGCGCATGCGCCTCACCGACCTGATCGCGGAACCGCTGCGGGCGACCGGCCGGCGAGGCGAGGCGGCAGCGGCGGTGGCCGCACTGGCCGAGCGCGTCGGGCTCTCCGGGGAACTCCTCAGGCGGCGGCCGCACGAGGTCAGCGACGGCCAGCTGCAGCGCGCCTGCCTGGCCAGGGCGCTCGTCCTGCGCCCGCGCTGGCTGGTCTGCGACGAGATGACGGCGATGCTGGACGCGTCGACGACGGCCGCTCTCGTGGCGGTCGTGGAGGACTACCGGGCCGAGAGCGGCGCGGGACTGCTGGCGGTGGGACACGACAAGGTGCTGCTGGACCGCTGGTGCGACGAGACGGTGCACTGGGACGAACTGGTGCGGCAGCCGGACGATCCGGGCCCGCGGCCGGACGAGCTGGTGCAGCAGCCGGACGAGCCGGGCCCGCAGCCGAACTAACCGGGCCCTCAACCGAACCAGCCGGCCCGCAGTCAAAGCAGCCGGGTAGCCGACCAAACTGCCCGGGTCCGCAGCCGAACCAGCCGGGTACCTGGCCAACCAGCCGGGCCGCAGCCGAACCAGTCGGGTAACCAACCAACCGGGTCCGCAACCCAATCAGCCCGTCCGGCGATTGAGGACCGGGGCCCGGGGCGGAGCCCCGAAACCTAGTGCTCGCTGCCCACGAGCTCACGCTCGACGACCGGCTCCGCCGACCGAGGGGAAGCCTTCCGTACCGCGGCGACGGCAACGCCGGCCAGTACCAGCAGCCCCCCGCCGGCCGCGTTGAGCGACGGCAGGTTCCCCAGGAACAGCGCGTCCAGCAGCAGCGCAGCGACCGGCACCGCGTACAGCACCAGCGACGCCGTCGACGCCGTCGTGGCCCGCAGCGTCCGCGACCAGGTCCAGAAGGCCATCGCCGTGCAGCCCACGCCCAGCCACAGCACGGCCAGCGTGCGGTGCCCGTCGGCCGCCGCGATCTGCCCCACCGCTCCGGGGGCCAGCGGCAGCAGCGGCAGCATGCCGAACAGGCTGCCGTAGAAGACGCATTCCGCGCCCGAGTACTTCTTCAGCAGCGGCTTCTGCAGCGCGAACGAGGTCGCCTGCGTGGCGGCGGCGCCCAGCACCATGAGCGCGCCCATGAGCGAACCGCTCCCGCCGCCCGAGGTGACGGCGACGGTGAGCGCACCGGTGAGCGCCACGGCGAGGCCGGCGAGGCCCCGCCGGCCCGGCCGGTCGCCCAGGAAGGCCATGCCGAGCACGGTGGTGAAGACCGGGGAGGCGGCGATCAGCATGGCCGCGGTGCCCGCGTCCACGCTCTGCTCGCCGGCGCACAGCAGCACCTGATAGGCCGTCATCCCGGTGAGGCCGAAGGCCGCCATGCGCAGTGCGTCGGCGCGCCGCAGCCGGCCGATGCGCCCGAGGAACAGGCACGGCAGGAGAAGGGCGACGGTGATGGCCATGCGCAGGAGCGCGACGGAGGCCGGGGAGTAGTCCGGCAGCGCCACCTGGATGGCGGTGAACGCGGAACCCCACAGCAGCGCGGTCGCCGCCATCGGTGCCCACGGAATTCTGGTGCGCTGTGCCGAGGTCATATCGGCAAGCTAACAACCGCCGATCTATAAGGCAAATAAAGAATTCTATCTAACACTCAAAGGAAGTCTTTTATTGGTGGCCGGCTGTCACCGCCTCCGTACCAGGGGGAACGGCAGCGTCTCCCGGATCGACAGTCCCGTCAGGAACATCACCAGCCGGTCCACCCCGACCCCCAGCCCGCCCGTCGGCGGCATCGCGTACTCCAGCGCCCGCAGGAAGTCCTCGTCCAGCTCCATCGCCTCCGGGTCGCCGCCCGCGGCCAGCAGCGACTGCGCGGTCAGCCGGCGCCGCTGCTCGATCGGGTCGATCAGCTCCGAGTAGGCCGTGCCCAGCTCCGTGCCGAACGCCACCAGGTCCCAGCGCTCCGCGAGCCGTGGATCGGACCGGTGCGGCCGCGTCAGCGGCGAGACGTCGGTGGGGAAGTCCTTGTAGAAGACGGGCAGCTCCGTGCGCTCCTCGACCAGCCGCTCGTACATCTCCAGCACGATGTCCCCGCGCCCGTCCTCCGGCCGGTGCGGCACCCCCGCCGCGTCGCAGTGCCGCCGCAGCACCCCCACCGGCGTGTCCGCGTCGACCTCTTCGCCGAGGACCTCCGAGACCGCGCCGTAGACGGTCTTCACCGGCCACGGCCCGGAGATGTCGTGCTCGACGAGCTTCCCGCCCGCGTCCGGCCGCAGGGCCACCACCGACCCGTGGGCGGCGTCCGCCGCGGCCTGGATCAGCTCGCGCGTCAGGTCGAGCATCACGTCGTAGTCCGCGAACGCCTGGTACGCCTCCAGCATCGTGAATTCCGGATTGTGCTTGTACGAAACCCCCTCGTTGCGGAAGGTGCGGCCCATTTCGAAGACCTTTTCCATGCCGCCCACGCACAGCCGCTTCAGATAGAGCTCCGGCGCGATCCGCAGATACAGGTCGAGGTCGTACGCATTGATGTGGGTGGTGAAGGGCCGGGCGTTCGCGCCGCCGTGGATCTGCTGCAGCATCGGCGTCTCGACCTCCAGGAACCCGCGGTCGAGCAGCCCCTGGCGCAGCGCCTGCACGGCCGCGCTGCGGGCCCGCACCGTCCGCCGGGCCTCCGGCGAGACGGCCAGGTCCACGTAGCGCATCCGCACCCGCGCCTCGGGGTCGCTCAGGCCGTGCCGCTTGTCGGGCAGGGGGCGCAGGCACTTGGCGGTCATCCGGGCGCTGCTCACGAAGACGGTGAGCTCGCCGCGGTCGGTGGTGCCGATCTCGCCCTCCGCCTCGACGTGGTCGCCGAGGTCGATGTGCGTGGCGAAGCGGCGCAGGCCCTCGCGCCCGCAGTCCTCGCGGGCGAACGTCAGCTGCAGGTCGCCCGACCAGTCGCGCAGCACGGCGAACGCGACCCCGCCGTGGTTGCGGACCAGCAGCACGCGGCCTGCCACGGTCGCCCGCTCGCCCGTGCGGGACGACGGCGGGAGCCCCGCGTGGGCGGCGCGGATCGCGGCGAGCGTGTGCGTGCGGCGGGCGTCGACCGGATACGGGTCCACGCCCGCCGCCCGCAGCAGCTCCAGCTTCCGCCGCCGCACCCGCACCTGCTCCGGCAGCCCCGCGAGCCCGTCCGCCCCCGCCTCCTCGGCGCCGGCCTCCAGGCCCAGCTCGGAGAGCGGCGGCAGGCCCGCCGTGGACGCCGGGCTGGTCACGCCCCTGGCCCGCCCCCGGCTCCACAACTGACCCAGGCTCGGCACCGCGACGAAGCCCTCGGCGATGCCCGCCGCCAGCCCGATCCGCGCCAGCGCACCCGCGTCGGCGTAGCAGAGGAACCGCGGGTGCCACTCCGGGTTGTACTTCACGTTCGAGCGGTAGAGGGCCTCCAGCTGCCACCACCGGGAGAAGAACAGCAGCAGCTTGCGCCACAGCCGCAGCACCGGCCCCGCCCCGATCCGCGCCCCCTCCTCGAAGGCGGAGCGGAACACGGCGAAGTTGAGCGAGACGCGCTTGACGCCGAACCGCCCGGCCTGCGCGCACAGCTGAGCGACCATGAACTCCATGACGCCGTTGGGCGCGGCCCGGTCGCGGCGCATCACGTCCAGCGAGACCCCGTCCCGGCCCCACGGCACGAACGACAGCAGGGCGATCATCGTCCCCTCGCTGTCGAAGGCCTCCACCAGCAGGCAGTCGCCGTCGGCCGGATCGCCGAGCCGGCCCAGCGCCATCGAGAAGCCCCGCTCGGTCTCGGTGTCCCGCCAGGTGTCCGCCCGGTGGATGACCTCGCCCATCTCCTCGTCGGTGAGCGCCGAGTGGCGCCGGATCCGCACGGTGGCGCCGGTGCGCTCGACCCGGTGGACGGCCTGCCGCGTCACCCGCATCTCGCGCCCGTCCAGGTCGAACGAGGCGATCTGCAGGATCGCCTCGTCGCCCAGCTGGAGCGCGCCCAGCCCCGAGCGGGCGTACGCCTTCGCGCCCGCCTCGCTGGCGCCCATCACGGCCGGCTGCCAGCCGTAGCGGCCCGCGACCTCCAGCCAGGCGTCAATCGCCGGAGTCCATGCCTCCGGATCACCCAGCGGGTCGCCGGAGGCCAGGCAGACGCCCGCCTCGACCCGGTACGTCACCGCCGCCTTGCCGCTGGGGGAGAAGACCACCGCCTTGTCCCTGCGCGTCGCGAAGTAGCCCAGCGAGTCCTGGCCGCCGTAGCGGGCCAGGAGGGCGCGGATCCGCGGCTCCTCGTCGTCGTGCAGCGCGGCCTCCAGGCGCTGCGAGCGGAAGAGCGCCATGGCGGCGTTCAGCAGCGCCAGCGCGCCGAACAGCCCGAGCAGGAAGTACAGCCAGTGCGGGGGATGGCCGGCGAAGTGCCGCCCGCTCACCAGTCCGCCGCACACCTTGTTCGCGACGAACAGCAGCCGGTTCCCCGCCCCGCGCTCCAGCGAACCCGGGAACAGCGACACCAGGCCCCAGCCCACCAGGATCGCCACGGTGAGCCCCGCGACCAGCACCAGCAGCGCCCGCAGGAACGCCCCCCGGCGCGACGCCGCGTAGAACTCCCGGCGTGCCAGGATCAGCAGCGTCATCGCCGCCACGCACAGCACCAGCGAGGGGATCGTGTCCCAGTAGCCCACCGCCAGCAGCAGGGCGTCGGCGATCAGCAGCAGCGTCAGATAGGCCAGGACGAACCAGAGGGTGACCCGCTTGCGGGCGGCCATCGCCGTCGCGAGCAGCAGCAGGAAGACGGCGTAGGCGAGGTTCGGGGCCGTGGGGACGGTCAGCGTGTCGAGCGCCTCCGTCAGCGGCCCCACCGCCCGCCGCAGCGGCACGATCAGCGAGGTGATCGCACAGAACAGGCCGAGGGCGCCGAAGAAGACCGCGAAACCATCGGGGACCCGGTGCAGGAGCCGCCGCCACGCGGACTCGCGCTCCCCGCCCTCACGGCCCTTGGGAGCCGGGGCGGGCCGCTCCGCGGAAGGCCTGCTGTCGGCGGCTGTGCGGCTCATTCCGCCAGCCTAGGCACCCTGCGGGCGGCCTGCCTGCCGAGAGCGGCGGCCCGGACGAACACGCTCGTACCTGAATGGAGTACACGCGGCGCCACGGCCCGGGGCGCCCGGTGGGCCAGACTGACGGACAACCGCACCACCCAGGAGGTTCGCCATGGCCATTTCGCTCTCCGTGGTCCTGTTGTTGCTCGTCCTGGTGGTCGTGTTCATGCGGAGCGGCTCGCTGAAGGTGTCGAACGCCCTGGTCTGCGTCCTGCTCGGCTTCCTCCTCGCGAGCACGAGCATCGCGCCGACGATCTCCGACGGCCTGTCCACGACCGCACGCATCGTGAGCGGCGTACGGCCCTGAGGGCGCCCCGGGCCGGGCCCCGCTGTCAGGGGACCCGGCCCGGGGACGCCGCCGTGCCGCGCGCCTAGCGCCCGATCTCGACGTCCTCCAGGACGCCCAGCGCGTCCGGCACGAGGATCGCCGCCGAGAAGTAGGCGCTCACCAGGTACGAGGAGACCGCCTGCTCGTTGATGCCCATGAACCGGACGTTGAGGCTCGGCTGGAACTCGTCCGGGATGCCCGTCTGGTGCAGGCCCACGACCCCCTGGTTGTCCTCGCCCGTCCGCATCGCGAGGATCGAGCTCGTCCCGGACTCGCTGATCGGGATCTTGTTGCAGGGCAGCAGCGGCACACCGCGCCAGGAGCGCACGGAGGAGCCCAGGACGTCGATGGACTGCGGGTAGAGGCCACGGGCGGTGCACTCCCGGCCGAACGCCGCGATGGTCCGCGGGTGGGCGAGGATGTACTTGGTCTTGCGGCGGCGCGCGAGCAGCTCGTCGAGGTCGTCCGGGGTGGGCGGGCCGCTGCGGGTGTGGATGCGCTGGCTGATGTCGGCGTTGTGCAGCAGGCCGAACTCGCGGTTGTTGACGATCTCGTGCTCCTGGCGCTCGCGCAGCGCCTCGACCGTCAGCCGCAGCTGCTGTTCGAGCTGGCTCATCGGGTCGTTGTAGAGGTCGGCGACGCGGGTGTGGACGCGCAGGACGGTCTGGGCGACGCTCAGCTCGTACTCGCGCGGGGAGAGCTCGTAGTCCACGAAGGTACCGGTGATGGCCGGCTCGCCGACGTGGCCGGACGTCACCGCGATGTCGGCCTCGCCGCGCTTGTTCGTCGCCTTGGCCGGGCGGGAGGCGAACGCCGCGACGTGCGCGCGCAGCGCCTCGGAGCGCTCGGCCAGCTCCTGGAAGGCCTGCAGCGGGAGCGCGAGCACCGTGCAGCGGGTCACGGCCCGGACGCTGAACCCCCAGGTGCCGTCGGGCTCCAGGGGCACCTGCTCGCCGAAGTAGTCACCGTCGGCCAGCACCCCGAGCACGGTCTCGTCGCCGTACTTGCCGGTGCCCGTCTTGTTGAGCTTGCCGTGGGCGATGAGGAAGATCTGGTCGGCCGGGGTGCCGGCCTCGACGAGCGTGTCACCGGCGGCGTACTCGCGCTGGACGAAGCCGTCCGCCAGCGCCTCCAGCGTGTCGGTGTCGCCGAAGTCCCGCAGCAGGGGCAGCTCCCCGAGCTCCGGCGGGATCACCCGGACCTCCGAGCCGGTCGAGATGAACTCGACCCGGCCGTCCCCGACGGTGTAGGTGAGCCGCCTGTTCACCCGGTACGTGCCGGCCGACACCTGTACCCATGGCAGCACGCGCAGCAGCCAGCGGGACGAGATCCCCTGCATCTGCGGTACGGACTTGGTCGTCGTGGCGAGCTGGCGTGCCGCGGACGTGCCGAGGCTGAGCTGCGTCTCCCCGGGCCGGGCGGCCTCTCCGGACTCGACTGACGTGGTCATAACTGGTTGTCACCCATCTGTGTGCGGTACTCGGCGCGGATCCGCGGGTTCGCGGATCCGCAGTGCGCGGAACGTGGTGCGCGGAGCGTGGTGCGGCGGCGGGTCAGTGCCCGATCTCGACGTTCTCCAGAATTCCGAGGGCGTCCGGCACCAGGACGGCGGTGGAGTAGTAGGCGCTCACCAGATAGGAGATGATGGCCTGGTCGCTGATGCCCATGAAACGCACGGAGAGGCTCGGCTGGTATTCATCGGGAATTCCCGTGCGGTGCAGCCCGACGACACCCCGGGATTCCTCTCCGGTACGCATCAGGAGAACGGAGCTGGTGCCGTTCTCGCTGATCGGGATCTTGTTGCACGGGAAGATGGGAATTCCGCGCCAGGCGGGCACCGAGTGGCCGCCCACGGCGGCATTGTCCGGATACACTCCGCGTCGGTTGAATTCGCGGGCGATCGCCGCGATGGTGCGCGGGTGCGCCAGCAGGAAGCCGGGGTCCTTCCAGACCGTGGCGAGCAGCTCGTCGAGGTCGTCGGGGGTGGGCGGGCCGCTGCGGGTGTGGATGCGCTGCTTGAGGTCGGCGTTGTGCAGCAGGCCGAACTGCCGGTTGTTGATCATCTCGTGCTCCTGGCGCTCGCGCAGGGCCTCGATGGTCAGCCGCAGCTGCTGCTCGACCTGGTTCATGGGCTCGTTGTAGAGGTCGGCGACGCGGGTGTGGACGCGCAGGACGGTCTGGGCGACGCTCAGCTCGTACTCGCGCGGGGAGAGCTCGTAGTCCGCGAAGACGCCGGGCAGCGCCGGCTCGCCCGTGTGGCCGGCGGCCACGTCGATGGCGGACTCCCCGTCCTCGTTGCGGGGAAGGGCGGCGGCCGCGCGGAACGCCTCCACGTGGGAGCGCAGCTCCTGGGACCCCTCCAGGACCTCCTGGAACGCCTGGCGGGGCAGGGTCAGGACGGTGCAGGCGGTGACGGCCTTGACGGTGAAGTCCCAGTTGCTCTCGGAGGCCGCGGCCAGGGCCTGGTCGCCGAAATAGCCGCCGTCGGCGATGACGCCGAGGACGGCCGGATCCCCGTACTCGCCCTCGCGGACCTTGTTGAGCTTGCCGTGGGCGACCAGCACCACCTGGTCCGCCGGCTGCCCGGCCTCCACGAGGACGTCACCCGGCCGGAACTCCCGCTGGGCGAAGCGGCCCGCGAGCGCTTCGAGCACCGCCGGGTCGCCGAAGCCGCGCAGCAGCGGGAGCTCGCCCAGCTCGGCCGGGATGACCCGGACGTCGGCGCCCGTCGAGACGAACTCCACCCGGCCGTCGCCCAGTGTGTGTGTCAGGCGCCGGTTGACCCGGTACGTGCCGCCCGGGACGTGCACCCATGACAGCATGCGCAGGAGCCACCGTGAGGTGATTCCCTGCATCTGCGGTACGGACTTTGTCGTGGTCGCCAGATTCCGTGCGGCCTCGGTGCCCAGGCTCAGCCGGCCGGGGCCGTTATTGCCGTCGGTGCCGGTCTCCACTGACGTCGTCATATCGGAATGCCCACCCATCCGTTATGGACAGCCCGCAGCCCTTACGGACGGGCTGCGGGCGTGCCGAAGAATTCCCCTTGACCGCCTTCGAAGCTATCAGTGGGATATCGGCGGGCGCAGTCACTCAAAAGGGTGGATTGATCGATGATGTTACGTTCGGAGGAAAACTCCGATGCCGTTCGCCACCGGCCGTTCCGCACCGCCCGACGGATGATTCCGGACCGTCGTCCGCCCGCTGTCAGGATCGCGGGTGACCAGCGTGCTGGACCCGCCCCCGTCCAGGTTCACGGCGTCGTCGGCGCCCAGGTCGCGCATCAGGTCGGCGAGCTCGGTGACGGTGAGCCCCGAGCGGTAGCCGGCGCCGCCGTCCAGCGCCAGCAGGTAGAACAGCCGGCCGTCCCCGCCCACGCCGGCGGAGGTCCGCACCGCGGAGGTCGTGGAGTCCAGCCCGGACGCGAGCCGGCCGTCGCGCAGCACGGGGAACCCGCCGACCGCGAAGCGCAACGCCCCCCGCTCGGCGGGCTGCAGCCGCTCCTCGACGCGAACCGCGTCACCGGCCTTCAGCCGGCGCAGCTCGCGCGCCCCCGCCTCACGCCCGACGAGCACCAGCGTGCCGGCGGGGATCGCGCCGTGCCCCGGCTTGTGCGCCCCGTCCGTCACCTTGCCGTGCCGGACCGTCAGTTCGTAGGTGTCATCCGTGCAGGGGGCGGCCCGGTTGGTGTCCGTGCCGCAGGTCGCCCGGAGCCGTGACGCCGGACCCCAGGAGGAGGTGTACGCCCCGATCCCGCCGACCGGAAGGGCGTACTGGTTGAGGCCGCGCAGCGACAGCTTCCTGCCCTTGGCGGTCACGGTGCCCTTCAGCGTGAGCCGGTCCAGCCGGCCCCTGTCGTCGGTGCCGAGGCCGATGACGTCCCGCGTGGTGGCGCCGGGGGGCAGCACCGGCCCGAAGCGCTGGCCGTCGGGCACGGCGGCGCCGAGCCGGCGGCCGCCCGCGACGGACGGGCCGACCGGCGCGCCCGTGGCCTCGACGCCCGGGTGCTGGGCCTCCGTGATGTTGAAGAAGTCGCCGTTGACCCCGGCCACCGCGCCCCGGGCGGCCGTCATCCGCGACACCGTCGCCCGCGCGGCGACCGAGCCCGGGTACAACAGGTCGAGCGAGACGCCGGGCTCGCTCAGATCGACCCTCAGCACGTGCCCGTACGCAGGGCCGTGGGAGGCCGACAGGGAGAAGTCCCGGTACTCCACACCGGGTGCGACGGGGGCCAGGGTCCCCAGCCGCAGCGCGGGCCGGTCACCCGCGTCCGCCAGGGCGGTGCCCCCGCCGATCAGCGAGGTCCACGCCACCAGAACCGTCAGTACCGAGCGCACACGTCTTCTGTGTCTCTTCACAGTCACCCCAGAGGTCCCGTCAACTCTGGCACGGAGCAGAACGGTTCACCATGCCCCGAAAGAACGACAGGCCACGCGAAAGAACGACAGGGAACGCACCGGCGTCGGCGCGGGCAACTCCCGGCACATCCCTGCCCGGGGACCCGGCGGGCCCGGATACTCACACGTACCGGCCCGTGCGGACGGCCCGCCGCCGCGCACCGGCCCACACCGACCTGGGAGTTCCTGGAGAACTGGGAGAGCTGCCATGAGCCTTCGTTCGCGCCGCGCGGCCGTCGCCACCTTCGGAGCCGCCCTCGGCGCCGCGCTCGCGGGGTCCTTCGCCCCGCCGGCCTCCGCCGCCCCGGCGACGGCCGGGCGCCACGCGTCCGGCGCGCCGGGCAGGCCGCCGCTGCGCCGTGCGCACGCGCACAACGACTACGAGCACCCCCACCCCCTGGCCGATGCGCTCGCCCACGGGTTCGGCAGCGTCGAGGCGGACATCTGGCTCGTGGACGGCGAGCTCCTCGTCGCCCACGACGCCTCCGGTCTCGACCCGGCCCGCACCCTCGAAGCGCTGTACCTCGACCCGTTGCAGCGCCGGGTCAGAGCCGGCCACGGCCGGGTCTACCGGGGCTACGACCTCTCGCTGAAGCTGCTCGTCGACATCAAGACCGACGGCGCCGCCACGTACCGGGAGCTCTCGCGGCGGCTGCGCCGCTACGGCACGCTGTTCACCTCCTGCGCCGACGGCCGGATCCGCCGGGGCGCCGTCACCGCCGTGATCTCGGGTGACCGGAGCGCCCGGGGGCCCATGGCGGAGGAGCGGCTGCGCCACGCGTTCTACGACGGCCGGCTCGCCGACCTCGGCGCCGGTGCCCCCGCGTCCTTCATCCCCCTGGTGAGCGACAACTGGAACAGCGTCTTCGGCTGGCAGGGCACAGGCCCGATGCCGGCCCCGGAGAAGGCCCGCCTCCGGCAGATCGTCTCCACCGCGCACGCCGAGGGCCGCACCGTACGGTTCTGGGCCACGCCGGATCAGCCCGGTCCGGCGCGCGAGGCCGTGTGGCGGGCGCTGTTCTCCGCAGGCGTGGACTACCTCAACACGGATGACCTCGCGGGCCTCGAAGCGTTCTTGCGCGCGGCAGGCTGAGCGCGCGGCCGGACGGGTCGCCGGACCTTCCGGCGCGTCCGCGGTCCGGTCGGTGGAATGTCCCGGTCCGGGGCGGATCGTGTGGCGGTACCGTCACCGCCGTCCGGTGCGTGCGCGCCCGGCGGGACGCTGGCCGCATGGCCACTCCACCTGGACCGCCGTACGGGCCGCCGCCGGGCCCGCCCCCGGGCGGCTTCGGGCCCGCCCAGCCGCCCTGGGGCACCCCTCCGCCGCCACCCCCGCGCAGGGGCGGCGGCGGGCGCCGGGCCGCGCTCCTCGCCGCCGCTCTGGTGGCTGCCGCGGCGCTCGGGCTGGGCGCCGTCCTCGTCGTCGGCAGCAAGGACGGCAAGCAGGGCGGGCCGGGTGACGGCTCGTCGCCCGGCGGGACCGCGTCGCCGTCGCTGACGGTTCCCAGCGGGTTCCCGTCCCAGTGGCCGACGGCGCTGCCGTCCGGACTGCCCAGCGGCTTCCCCAGCAGCCTGCCCACGTCCTGGCCCACCGCCCTGCCGAGCGGCTTTCCCACGGGCCTGTTCCCGGTTTCCGGCGACACCGGCGGCCACTGACTGCCGGCTGCATACGGACCGTCGGCTGTATACGGGCCGTCAGGCGGCGGGAGCCTGCTGAGGGACGGCCTGGATGTCGAGCTCGATCCTGATGGTGGCGCCGATCATGGCGATGCCGCGCCGGAGCATGGAGCGCCAGTCCAGGGTGAAGTCCTCGCGGTGCAGTTCGGTCGAGGCCGAGCAGGCCGTGCGGGTCTCGCCCATGATGCCGGTGCCGATCCCCAGGTAGCGGGTGTCGAGCGCGATGTTCCGGCTGACGCCGTGCAGGTTGAGCACGCCCTGCACGGTCCACCGCGAGCCGCCGCGGTGGACGAAGCGCTCGCTGGTGAACTGCATGAACGGGTAGTGGGAGACGTCCAGGAACTCCGCGGAACGCAGGTGCTCGTCGCGCTGTGCGACCCCCGTGTCGATGCTGGCCGTGTCGATCACGACGTCGAGGCGGGAGTGCTCGACGTCCTCGCCGATCCACAGGGTGCCTTCGAAGCGGTTGAAGCGCCCGTGCACCTCGGCGAGTCCGATGTGCCGGGCGATGAAGCGCACCGCCGTGTGGTCCGGGTCGATGCGCCAGGCGCCCGGCGCGGGCATGGCGGGCGCCGGAGCCGTCTCCATCACGACCGTGCCGAGGGAAGTGCTCACGCCCTCCGCGCAGGTGACGGTGTGCAGGACGGGCCGGAACCCGTCGGCCGACAGCGCAAGGCTGTACTCGCCGGGTGCGAGGGTCGTCGCGAACCGGCCGTGCGGGTCGGTCTGGCCGTGCACCACTTCCTGCCCGGCGGAGTCCCGCACGGAGACCTCGGCTCTGTGCAGCGGCGACTGCGCCGTGTCCGCCACGGCGCAGTCGAGGGCCCCCGCTCCGAACGGAATCGGCGTGGTCTCCGGACGGGAGAAACGCGTGAACCGGCGGAGCAGGGCGAAAACCATCCCAAAGGGCCTTTCCATGACCAGAAGGTGATTGAACTGTAGATCACCATAATCTGTCGCTGATAGGCAGAATCCCCGGGGTTGCCTATGAAAGGTTCCTTTTTATTCCTCTTCGCCTTCGAATCGCTGACCGTGGAAGGGGGGTGTGTCCGTGAGGAGCGCGGAGAGGGCAGCAGCCGGATCGCTCTCGCACGGCCCCGCGGGCTGCCAGCGGCCGCCCTCCTTCCGGTACGGCCACCAGCGGCCGTCCCTGCCGTAGCGCAGCTGCGCGCCCGCACCCACCACGGTCCAGCGGTTGCGCACGGCCCGCAGCTGCGGAGCCTGTTCTTCCGGCCACGCGTCCGCGAGCCCGGCGCGGGCTCGCGCGAGGGCCTCCGGCTCCAGGGTCCACTCCTCCTCCAGGACGGCGAGTGAGGCGGCACCGCCGTGCCGCCACGCACGCACCGCCCGGTCGAGCCCGGACCGCTCCCGGCCGCAGCCCGCCGCGAGCCGTACGGCGATCCGCTCGTCCGGGCCGGCCGCCGCGAGCCGTACGGCGTCCTCCCACAGCGCGAGCTCCCGCGCGACCGGAGCGCGCTCATGACCCGGGGCCAGCGCCTCGGCCAGCAGCTGCCGGGCCTGCGCCGCCGCGGCCGCCACCAGGAACTCCAGCGCCCCCGCGTCCAGTCCGGGCGCGAGCGTCACGTCGCCGCCGAGCACCGGAGAACGGCCCGGCGCCTCCACGGCAGGAGGCGGATCCGGCAGCGGGCGCACGGAGGCCGCCGCGGCGAACACGTCCACGGCCGGCACCCCCGAGCGCGCCCCGCAGCCGCCCCCCGGCGCCCGGTCCGGCCCCGACGCGGCGTTGCGCTCCTGCAGCTCGTCCAGCAGCTCGCGCTCCCCGCGCCCGCGCATCAGCAGCAGCACGAACGGGTCCCGGTCGAGCAGCAGCGCCATCTGATGGCACAGCGCCGCCGTGTGCGCGCAGTGGTCCCAGGCCCCGCACGAGCACTCCGGCTCCAGATCCCCGATGCCCGGCAGCAGTTCCACCCCCGCCGCCAGCGCGTCCTCGGCCAGGTGCGGCGGTATCTCGCGGTCGAGCAGCGCCGCGATGTGGCCGGCCTGACCCGCCACCAGCTCCAGGAGGCGCTCCCAGTCGGCCGCGCCGAACTCCTGCACCACCACGTCGGCACGGCAGGGGGTGCCGTCCGGGTCCCGTACGACGGCCGTGATGCGGCCGGGCCGCACCGAAACCGCGCCCACCGCGCCCGCGCGCGCGTGCCTGCGCCCCGCCTTCACCTGCCTGCCGTCCAGCGCCGTGTCCTCCAGCGCCTTGAGCCACGCCCGGCCCCACCAGGTCCGTGCGGAGCTCCGCACGTGCTCGGGCGGCAGCGCCTCGAAGGTCCGCTCCGCCCGGCCGGTGACGTCCTGTCCGGTCAACGTCCGTTCCCCCTCAGTGCGACGAGATCCGCCAGTTCGGCGTCGGTCAGTTCGGTCACGGCGGCCTCGGCGCCGCCCAGGACGGCGTCCGCCAGCGCCTGCTTGCGCACGAGCATCTCGGCGATGCGGTCCTCGACCGTGCCCTCGGTGACGAACCGGTGCACCTGCACCGGCTGCGTCTGGCCGATCCGGTACGCGCGGTCGGTCGCCTGCGCCTCCACCGCCGGGTTCCACCACCGGTCGAAGTGCACGACGTGCTCCGCCCGGGTGAGGTTGAGGCCCGTGCCGGCGGCCTTCAGGGACAGCAGGAAGACGGGGACCTCGCCGTCCTGGAAGCGGCGCACCATCTCCTCGCGGCGCGGGACGGGCGTGCCGCCGTGCAGCAGCTGCGTGCGGACGCCGCGCGCCCCCAGGTGCTGCTCCAGGAGCCGGGCGGTCGCCACGTACTGCGTGAAGACCAGCACGCTCGCCCCCTCGGCGAGGATCGTGTCCAGCAGTTCGTCCAGGAGCTCGACCTTGCCCGAGCGCCCGGCGATCCGCGGGGACTTCTCCTTGAGGAACTGCGCCGGGTGGTTGCAGATCTGCTTCAGGCCGGTCAGCAGCTTGACGATCAGGCCGCGCCGCTCGAAGCCGTCCGCCGCCTCGACCTCGGCGAGCATCTCCCGCACCACCGCCTCGTACAGGCCGGCCTGCTCCTTCGTGAGCGCCACCGCGCGGTCCGTCTCGGTCTTCGGCGGCAGCTCCGGCGCGATGCCGGGGTCGGACTTGCGGCGGCGCAGCAGGAACGGGCGGACCAGGGCCGCGAGGCGCTCGGCCGCGGCCGGGTCCGCGCCGCCCTCCACGGCCTGGGCGTAGCGTCTGCGGAACCGGCTCAGCGGGCCGAGCAGCCCGGGAGTCGTCCAGTCGAGGATCGCCCACAGCTCGGAGAGGTTGTTCTCCACGGGTGTGCCGGAGAGCGCCACGCGCGCCTTCGCGCCGATCGTGCGCAGCTGCTTCGCGGTGTCGGAGTACGGGTTCTTGACGTGCTGGGCCTCGTCCGCGACGACCAGGCCCCAGGGCGTGCCGGCCAGCTGCCCTGCGTCGAGCCGCATCGTGCCGTACGTGGTGAGCACGAACTCCCCGTCGGACAGTCCTTCCAGGGATCGCGACGTGCCGTGGAAGCGGCGTACGGGCGTGCCGGGCGCGAACCGCTCGACCTCCCGCTGCCAGTTGCCCATCAGGGACGCGGGGCAGACGACCAGCGTGGGGCCCGCCGCGCCGGGCAGCGTCTGCCGGTGCAGGTGGAGGGCGATGAGAGTGACGGTCTTGCCGAGCCCCATGTCGTCGGCGAGGCAGCCGCCCAGCCCGAGCGAGGTCATCCGGTGCAGCCAGTCCAGGCCGCGCAGCTGGTAGTCGCGCAGGGTGGCGGCGAGCGCGGCGGGCGGGGGCACGGGCTCGCGGTCGTGCTCGGGATCGGCGATGCGGTCGCGGAGCGCCGCCAGCCAGCCGGTGGGCCGGACGTCCACCTGAGGGCCGTCCTCGTCGCCCTCCTCGGTGGGAGCCCTGCCCGTCAGGGCGGCGCCCAGCGCTTCGACCGGCGTGAGCTTGCGGTCCTGCCGGGCGCGGGCGCGGCGCACCGCTTCGGGGTCGACGAGCACCCACTGGTCGCGCAGCCGTACGGCGGGCCGGCCGGCTTCCGCGAGCCGGTCCAGTTCGTCCTGGGTCAGCTCCAGGCCGCCGACGGCGAAGCGCCAGCGGAAGGTGAGCAGCGCATCGGCCGAGAGCAAGGACGGCATGCCGGAACGCTCTTGGCCGGGCCCGGGGCCGCCGTCGTCGTCCTCCGGAGGGCCGACGACGGCCCGCGCGGGGACCGTGCGGCCGAGCTCCGTCGGCCAGTGCACCTCGACCCCGGCCGCGTCCAGCGCCGCGGAGGCGCCGCCCAGCAGCTCCCCGACCTCCTCGTCGGCGAGGTCGACGGCGTCGGGGACCGCGGCGGAGAGCAGGGGCGTGAGCGCCGGCCAGGCATGGGCGGCCCGGCGCAGCGCGAGCAGCGCCTTCATCCGCGCGTCCCGGCCGAGCGCGGTGCCTGCCGACGGCTCACCGGCCCACACGTCGGCGGCGTCCGCCACGAGGGCCGGGTCGGAGAGGCTGTGGAGCTGCGGGACGGCCCGGAAGCGCGGGGCCGCGTGCGCGTCGTCACCGAGGGGGCCCAGCGCTTCGACGCGCAGGGACAGCCGCACGCCCGCATCGTGCCCGGCGGCGACGCCCTCCGCCCACGCGCGCTGCTCGGGCAGGCGGCGCGGTTCGGGCGCGGCGAAGGAGGGCCCGCCGGCGGCGAGGGCCGCGGCGGGGGAGCGCGGCAGCCCGTCGGCGACCGCGTCCAGGAAAGCGCGCACGAGCTGCTCCGGCTCGGGGAGCAGCAGAGGGCCGGTGCCCGGGAGCGGCACGGCGTGCGCCGCGGGCGGCATCGCGGCGGCCAGGTCGCGCACCCGGCCCAGGTCGTCGGCGGTGAGCGGGCCCACGCGCCACGCGTCGTGGTCGGTCGCCGACAGTCCCGGCAGCAGACGCCCGCGCGCCGCCAGTTGCAGGGCGAGCACGGCGGCGGCTCCCCAGAAGGCGGCCGCCTCGTCGGCCCGTGCGGCCCGGGCGCGGGTGAGGACGGGCACGGCGTCGCGCACGGGCAGGACGGCGGCCCGCACGGTCGTCGTGGCGACGCCGGCGCCGTCCGCGACGGCGATGGTCAGGTCCTCGACGCCGCCCGGGGAGGCGGGCGGTTCGCTGCCCGGAAGCCAGAAGGCCACCCGCCCGGTGCGCGCGGGGTCACCGGGAAGGAAGACCGCGGAGCAGTGAGCGAGCCGGGAGATCTCGGAGGGTGTTGCGGCAGAGGGCGGTGTCACAGCGCTGCGCATTCCTCAAATTTGACTAGTCGGGGTCCGGAGCGGCCGAGGGTACAGGAAGCGCGCCCGCGGCGAAGGCCTCTGCAGGGTGAGCCGGGCCACAGCCGCAGACGCCGGGGTGTACCCAAACCCCCCTCTCCGGCGGGGGGTTTGCCCCCGCGCGAGCCGGGTGGTGACGCCATGGTCCCGAGCAGGCCCCGATCCGTACGTTCTGTGAGGTCAGCCCAGCTATCCAAACCGTCCGGAGACGCCATGCCCCAGGCCGCCACGCTGCTCGCGAAACCCGCTGCGGGCAGTGACTTCGCCCCTCTCCTCCGCCAGGTCCGGGACCAGGGCCTCCTCGAACGCCGCAGGGGCTGGTACGCACGCAGCATCGCGGTGAACCTCGTGGCACTCGCCGTCACGGCGGCCGGGATCGTGCTGAGCGGCGATTCCTGGTGGACGGTCCTGCTGGCCGTCCCCGCCGCCCTGTTCTGGGCCCGCACCGCCTTCGTCGGGCACGACAGCGGGCACGCCCAGATAGCCGCCACCCGGCGCACGGGGCGGCTGATCGGCCTCCTCCACGCCGACCTCCTGCTGGGCATGAGCTACGCGTGGTGGAACGACAAGCACAACCGCCACCACGCCAACCCCAACCACGTCGACAAGGACCCCGACGTCGGCGTCGGCGCCCTCGTGTGGACACAGCGGCAGGCCGCACAGCGCCAGGGGCCCGCCGTCCGGTGGCTCACCCGCAACCAGGCCCGCCTCTTCTTCCCCATGCTCCTGCTCGAAGGCATCAGCCTGAAGATCTCGAGCGTGCGCGATCTCGGGCGCCAGTCCGCGGAGGAGCGGCGGACGGAAGGGGTGCTCCTCGCCCTCCACGTCGCCGCCTACGCCGGCCTGCTGCTGTCCTCGATGTCCCCCGGCAAGGCGGTCGTCTTCGCCCTCGTCCACCACGCTCTCTTCGGCCTCCATCTCGGCATGGTCTTCGCCCCCAACCACAAGGGCATGGAGATGCCCGACCCGGGCGGCGAGCGCTGGGGACACCTGCAGCGCCAGGTCCTCACCTCGCGCAACGTACGCGGCGGGGCCGTCACGGACTGGCTCATGGGAGGCCTGAACTACCAGATCGAGCACCACCTCTTCCCGAACATGCCCCGCCCCCACCTGCGCCTCGCCCGGCCGCTGGTCCGCGCGCACTGCCGCGCGTCGGGGCTGCCGTACACGGAGACTGGAATCGTCGACTCGTACCGCCAGGCGCTGCACCACATGCACGAGGTGGGCGCCCCGCTGCGGACCGGGTGAGGAACCGGGCGGCGCCGCCGGGCGTTCTCACGGACAGAGCGGCAGCCGTCGCGAAGGAGGCAGGGAAATGAGCAACAGGGCCAAGGTCGCCGCCGGAGGCGTGGCCGTCGGAGTCATCCTGCTGTGGCTGCTGCCCTTCTGGGCCGCACTGCTGGTGATGGTCGGCGTCCCGGTGGGTGCGTATCTGCTGCTGGACCCCTCGCAGCGCAAGCGGCTGCGCCGGGTGTCGCGCAAGGAGCTCGGCCGCTGACGGCCGCGCGAGGCCGCGGGCAGCGGCCCCGTGCGGGGGCGGGCGGTGCGGGGGTCAGCCGGTGAAGGCCGGAGCCAGCGCCGCGGGCATGGTGAGCCGCGGGCTGCCGGACCCGTCCGCCGGAACGGTCCACAGATCCGATCCGTAGTCGCCGGGCAGCGCGTAGACGAGGGTGCGGTCGTCCCGCCAGACGGCCTGGTCGTCGATGTTGCGCCGCTCGGCCGCCGGGGTCTCGCGCTGCGTGCGCAGATCCAGGACGTACAACCGCCAGGGCGCGTCGTCGGGCGCGCCCTCGACGCGTTTCTTGTAGGCGATGCGCGTCCCGTCAGGGGAGAGGGACGGGCACTCCACGTTGGTGTGCACGGCGTGCAGCGTCCGTCCGGTGCGGTCGCCGCGCACGAGACGGGTCCGCCCGCCCGTGGCGACTGTCGCGTAGAAGTGCGTGTCGTCGGCGAACGTGACGCCCCAGACGTTGGTGTCCGCGGCCTTGTGCGGCCGCCCGTCCAAGAAGAGCCGGTAGTCCTCCAGGTTGCGGTCCAGCGTCCAGGTGCGCAGGTCCAGGACGGAGGTCCGGGTGGAGAAGTTCGTACCCGCGTACGAGTCGCCGCTGACGAAGACGGTCCAGGCGACGGCACGGCCGCTGGGGGACACGCGGGCCCGGGTCGGTATGCCGGCCAGGTCGTAGTGGCGCAGCTCGCGCAGCCGGGCGTCCAGGACGACGGCCCGGTAGCCGTCCCGGAGCCCGCCGTGCACCGCCTGCAGGCAGATGCCGGTCCCGCCCGCCGAATGGAAGCGCAGGCAGTGCACCCCGGACGACGTCCGGGGGCCCGAGGGGTCGGCGGCGGGCACCGAGGCGATCTCGTCGCGGTGCGGCCCCCAGGCCATGTTCCGGAAGACGCTCCGGCCGGGCGCGTCCAGGGTGACCTCGCCGCGGGTGACCTCGGGGTCGCCGGGTCGCGCGCGGTCCTTCTCGGCGGCCCGCCCGGCAGCGTGCAGCGTGGCGGCCAGCGCGACGCCGCCGAGGACCAGGACGGCCACGAGCAGGATCAGGAGACGGTTCCTGCGGTTCATCGGGCCGTGCCCTTCATCGGGCCGGGTCCTTCGCGCGCTTCGGACTGCTCGCACTCTTCGCACTCTCGGGGCTCTTCGGGCTCCTCGAAGGGCGCAGCAGCAGGGCGCTGACGGCGGCTGAGACGGCCAGCCCGGCCGCGGCCGCCTCCAGTGCCGTGCGGTCGCCCCACGCGGCCCAGGCCGCGCCGAAGGCGATCGAGCAGGCGAAGCGGGCGGCTGCCTGCCCGGTCTGCACGACGGCGAGGCCGCTGCCGCGGGCGGCCTCGGGGACGGCGTCGGCGGCGGCCGCGGCCAGCACGCCGTCCGTCGCGGCGTAGAAGCTCCCGTGCAGGGCGAGGGCGAGGCACAGCAGGGCGGGCGAGCCTGCGAGCGGGGCGGTGAGCAGTCCGTAGGCCCCCAGGAGCGCGAGGTGGCCGCAGAGGAACAGCCGTCGCCGCCCGAAGCGGGCGGCGCCGGGGCCCCGCGGTACGGCCCCCCGCAGGCAGGCGCCGGCCGTTCCCAGCGGCAGCAGGGGGAACCACGTCTCGGACAGGTCCAGGCGCCGCTGCAGGGCGAGGTACAGGAACGAGTCGCTCACGGTGGTCAGCCCCAGCAGCACCGCGCACGCGGTCAGACGGCGGACCTCGGGGCGGCGTGCCACGGCACGCAGCGGAGCCCGCTCCGCGGGCGCGCTCCGGTGTCCTGGGGCGCCTGTGCGGCCGGGCACGAACAGCAGGAGGACGAGCACCCCGCCGGCGGCCGTACAGCCGCTCACGATGAACACGGCGTCGTAGCCGCCCGCCGCGGCCCGCAGGACGAGGAAGGCGACCAGGGGCCCGATCAGCGCGCCCGCGGTGTCCATCGCGCGGTGCACCCCGAAGGCCCGGCCCCGGGCGGCCGGGTCGCAGGCCAGCGAGATCATGGCGTCGCGCGGCGCGGTGCGCAGGCCCTTGCCCGTGCGGTCGGCGGCGAGCACCGCGCCGATCAGGGGCACGCCGTGCACGAGGAGCAGCAGCGGCTTGCACAGGGCGGAGAGGCCGTAGCCGGCCGCGGCCACGGCCTTGTGACCGCCCGGGCCCCGGTCGGCGAGCCGGCCGCCGGCGAGCCGTACGAGCGCACTGACACCGTTGTGGATGCCGTCGAGGAGACCGAATCCGAGCGGCGAGAGGCCCAGTTCGGCGACGAGGTAGAGCGGCAGGACGGCGGTGACCATCTCCGAGGAGATGTCGGTGACGAGGCTGACGGTGCCCAGGGTGAGCACCGTCGCGGGGACGGCGGCCCGCCGGCCGGGGGAGGGGGACCGGCCGGCGGTGTCGGGGACGCCCGAAGCGGTGCGGCTGTCCGCGAGGTACACGGTCAGCTGTTCCAGACGCCGGTGATGTCCTGCGCGCTCGCCGCCCTGCCGGCGTGCGCGGTGCCGTACATGTCCTCGAGCGTGCGCAGGACGTCGTAGTGGTTGTAGGTGGTGCCGGAGGTGGATCCCGGCTTGACGGGCTGTCCGTACAGGACGGTCGGGATGCGGTTGCCGCTGAGCCTGTTGTCCTCGTCGAAGGTGATGAGGAGCAGGCTGTTGTGGGACTCGGCCCAGTCCGCATAGCCCTTGAGGTTTTTCTCCAACCAGGTGTCGCCCGTGCCGACGGAGCAGTCGTGCATGTCACTGCAGAGGTTCGGCACGACGAACGAGACGGTCGGCAGCTTGCTGTAGTCGGAGGGGAAGGCGGCCATCGTGTGCGCGGTGGCGGTGGGCACGTTGCCGAAGCCGAACCAGGGGTTGTGCTTCTGCGCGTACTTGCCGCTCTTGCAGGTGGTGGACCCCTCGGCGGGCAGGGACTCGTTGTAGCTCGCCCAGGTCCTGCCTGCGGCCGTCAGTTCGGAGGCGAGGTTGGGGGCGTCGCTGAACCCCGGGTCGACGCAGCTGTCGTCCGTGACGCCCTGGGTGTCGCCCGAGAAGAGGGCGTAGTAGTTGGGCTGGCTGGGGTGCGTCTCGGCGTAGGAGGCCGTCAGTCCGGCCCCGCCCGAGGCGAGGGAGTTGATGTAGGGGGCGCCCGCGTTCCCGATGACCTGGTCGTAGGCGTGGTTCTCGAAGACCACGACCACTACGTGGTCGGGAGTGGGGACGGCCGCTGCCGCGGTGGAGTCCGGGACCCACAGGCCGAGGGAGGCGGCGGCGAGACCGAGGGCCGCGCCCAGGGCGCCGGGACGGCGGCGGCGCGGTCCGTGGGGGTGGCTGGTGGCGGGGGACATACGGGCAACATAGGACGGTGTGTATGTCATGTACACGCCTTTGAGGTGACGGCTTCGGGAACTGTCGGTGCCGCCGGTTACATTCGAAGCCTGGCTGACATGCGCACGGGTGCGCGTGACCGAGAGGGAGGGCCTGCCGTGGCGGGGACAGTGACAGCCGTGTGCCGCAGTGGTGAGCACACGTTCAGCAAGCCCGTGAGCCGGAGCATCACGCTGCTGGCGGGCCTGGGGGTGGAGGGCGACGCCCATCTCGGAGTGACCGTCCAGCACCGCTCGCGGGTCGCCCAGGACCCCACTCGGCCCAACCTCCGCCAGGTGCACCTGATCCACGAGGAGTTGTTCGCCGAAGTCGCCGAGGCGGGCTTCGCGGTCCGGCCCGGCGACCTGGGGGAGAACGTCACGACCCGCGGGATCGATCTGCTCGGCCTGCCGCGCGGCACCCGGCTGCACCTCGGCGACCGGGCCGTGGTCGAGGTGACGGGGCTGCGCAACCCGTGCCTGCAGATCGACGCCTTCCGCAAGGGGCTGCTCAAGCACGTCGTCAGCAGGGACGGGAGCGGGGCGGTCGTCCGCAAGGGCGGCGTCATGGGCGTCGTGCTCGAAGGCGGCGAGGTCCGGCCGGGAGACCCCATACGCGCAGAGCTGCCCGACGGGCCGCACGTCCCGCTCGAACGCGTCTGAGCCGCGGCCGGCCCGCGGTCAGGCGACCGGCAGGTTGAGCAGCTTGCGCGCCATGTGTTGCGGCGTCTCGTCGTGTTCCCGGGCGAGCGCGACGACCGCCCGGCAGGCGAGCTCGTTCACGCCGAAGCAGAGCGCTTCGGGGGAGACCCAGCGGGCCGCCTCGGCGCTCCTCTCGTGGTCGTCCTCGGCGCACGCCGCCACATAAGTGGCGGCCGCCTCGAAGAGGTTGTGCTGCCGCCGGGCGGGCGGCCGGGGCTCCGGCGGCTGCCGGGCCTCGTCGATGCGCTTGCGGAGCTTGCCGAACACCGATCCTCACCTGCCTCCGCCGGTGTTCCGTGCCGTGGTCGTTCAAGTGTGCCCGCCACCCGTAGAGTTGAACCTCCGACGAACGAAGGGGCGACCGCCGCGTGAAGCGCTACGAACGGCTGGAGGAGATCCGGAGGCTGGACCCCGAACGGGACTTCCTCAGGATCTACCGGATCACGGCGACCCTGGAGTTCCCCTGGGACATCACCCGTGCTTTGGAACTCGCCCTCTACAGGACCTATGCCGTGCCCAGCATCGGCCGCCTGCTGGCCGGGACGGGGGAGTTCTCCGGCCGCCCGCAGAAGCGCTACGACGACACGGCGCTGCTGCTCGACACCGTCGTGGAGCACGGATTCGACAGCGAGAGCGGCCGGACCGCGATCCGCCGAATCAACCAGATGCACCGCAGCTATGACATCAGCAACGACGACATGCGCTACGTCCTGTGCACCTTCGTCGTCGTCCCGCGGAGGTGGGTGGACGCGTACGGCTGGCGAAGGCTCTCCGGGCACGAACGGCACGCGATCGCCGCGTACTACCGCACCCTCGGCAAGCACATGGGCATCCAGGACATCCCCGGCTCCTACGACGAGTTCGAGCGTTGCCTGGAGGACTACGAGGCCGAGCACTTCGGCTGGGACGAGGGCGGCCGGCGCGTGTCCGACGCGACGCTCGACCTGATGGCGTCCTGGTACCCGCGCCGGCTCGCCCCGCTCGTGCGCGGCGCGAGCCTGGCCCTGCTCGACGACCCCCTGCTGCGCGCGTTCCGCTACGAGCGGCCCCACCCCGCCACCCGGGCGCTGGTCCGGGGCGCCCTGCGGGCCCGGGGCAGGGTCGTACGCCTGCTCCCGCCGCGCCGCACCCCTCACTACACGCGCCAGAACCCCGAGATCAAGGGCTATCCCGACGGCTACGTCGTCGCGGAGCTGGGCACGTTCCCCGCCGGCCGCAAGGGCGCGGTCTGCCCCGTGCCGCACGGATGGTCCGCCACGGATCCTGCGACCGCCGGAACCGGTGCCGCCGGGGCCGCTCCCGGCCCGGCGGGGAGCGGCTCAGACGCCGCGGAGTGAGCCGATCGTCTCGCGCAGCCAGGTCAGTTCCGCGCGGCTGGTCGCGCGGGCGATGGTGAGGACTCCGCGCCGGAAGGGATCCTCGATCTCCTCGGCCCGCAGCGGCCGGTCTCCGGCGTAGAAGAAGCTCGCCGGCTGCTGGAGGAAGGCGAGCCGCCGCTCCAGCACGGCGGCCTGCCCCGCCGGTTCGCCGAGGTGCCGCAGGAACGCGAGCACCGTGAACCAGCGGTTCTCGTCCGTGATGTCGCTCTGGGCCGGTTCCGCCAGCCGGTGGCGCAGCTCCTCGCGGCCGTGCGCCGTGAGGCTCAGCACATGCCGGGGGGCGGCTCCGTGGCCGGGCCGGGTCTCGCGGGCCAGCAGCCCCGCCGACTCCAGCCGCTTGATCGCCGGATACAGCGACCCCTCCGCCACGGGCTTGACGTGCCCGGTGAGCGCGGCGATGCGTTTGCGCAGCTCGTATCCGTGCAGCGAAGCGTCGTAGAGGAATCCGAGGATGGCGAGTTCGAGCATGGCGGTATTCAACCCGACAGCCGCTGTACATCGCTATGGCGGTACATCGTGATCGATGTATGGTGATGATCCAGTACGGAATCGCTGGAGGGGAGAACGGCATGCGACAGGCGGAGTTCGGATCCACGGGGGCCTGTGTGCGATGGACCGAGGCCGCCGGAGGCGGCCCGGCGCGGGTCTACCTCCACGGTCTGGGATCGGCCTCGGCCGTCTACCACGCGCACATCGCGGCCGCCTCGGCGCTCGCCGACCGGCGTTCGCTCTTCATCGACCTGCCGGGACACGGCATCAGCGACCGCCCGCTGGACTTCGGCTACACGCTGGAGGAGCACGCCGACGCCGTGGCCGCGGCCCTGCACTCGGCCGGGGTCACGGGGGCCGAGGTCGTGGGCCACAGCATGGGCGGAGCGGTCGCCATCGTGCTCGCGGCCCGGCGGCCCGAGCTGGTCTCGGGCCTCGTCCTCGCCGAGGCGAACCTGGACCCCGACCCGCCCCGCACGGCCGGCAGCAGCGGCATCGCCTCCTACACGGAGGAAGGTTTCGTCCACGGAGGCGGCTTCACGGAGACGCTGCAGCGGGTGGGTCCGCTCTGGCGCGCGACGATGCGCCTGGCCGACCCCACGGCGCTCCACCGCAGCGCGGTCGGCCTGGTGCGGGGCACCCGGCCGACGATGCGCCGCATGCTGCAGGATCTGGCCATTCCGCGCATGTACCTGATGGGTGAGCTGAGCGGCGAACTCCCGGACCGCGAGGGGCTGGAGGCCTCGGGCGTGGTCGTGGAGACCGTGCCCGGCGCCGGGCACAACATGATGTTCGACAACCCCGCGGCCTTCGTCGAGGCGGTCGCCGGGCAGTCCCTCCTGCCCTCGTAGGGCCCTCTCAGCCCGCGCAGCCGCTCAGCCCAGGACCGCCCCGTTCTGCGCAGGGCGGTCCGAGCGGCTCGCGAGCGCGAGGAACCGCGTGTCCTCGTCCGTGTACGAGTCGAGGTGCCAGCCGCCGCGTGCCAGCAGAGGGCGCAGGTTGGGCTCGGCGCGCTCGTCGTCGGGCGTCACCCGGCGGCCGTGGCGAGCGGCGAGCGCGGCCCGCCCGACGGGGTGGAAGAGCGCGAGCCGCCCGCCGGGCCGTACGACGCGGGCCAGCTCGGACAGTCCCTCCACCAGGTCCGCCAGGTGCGAGACGAGCCCCGCGGCGAAGACGGCGTCGACCGAACCGTCGTGCAGCGGGAGCCTGGTGACGTCGGCCAGCAGCAGCCGGCCGGCCCGTTGCCTGCCGGCCCGCACGGCCGCCTCCAGCATCGCGGGCGTGAGGTCCGCGCCGAGCACGACGCCCTGCGGGCCGACGGCCGCACGCAGCGCCGGCAGCGCCCGGCCGGTGCCGCACCCCGCGTCCAGGACCACATCGCCCCGCCGCAGTCCGAGGTCGGCGACGGCGGCGTCGTAGGCCGGCCCGTCGTCGGGGAACCGGGCGTCCCAGTCGCGCGCCCGCACGCTGAAGAACTCCTGCACGTGGGCGGGATCGCGCCACTGGTCCTTGGTCGTTTCCTGTGCCATGTCCCCATCATGTGCCAACTTGTGCACGGAGACGTGCCGACGGGCCGGGACGGGTTGCCGACGGCACGCAGGTGAGCAAGGCTTGCACGGCAGTTACGGGGAACAGCGGAACGGGGAGGCGGGACATGGCAGTCGGCAAGGGGCTCGACTGGATGCTGGACGACCTGACCGAGCGCATCGAGCACATACGGCACGCGCTGGTGCTCTCCAACGACGGACTGGTGACGGGGGCCAGCACGAGCCTGCAGCGCGAGGACGCCGAGCACCTGGCCGCCGTCGCGTCGGGGCTGCACAGCCTCGCGAAGGGCACGGGCCGGCAGTTCCGGGCCGGCCGGGTGCGGCAGACGATGGTCGAGTTCGACGAAGGCGTGCTGTTCGTGACCGCTGCGGGCGACGGCAGCTGTCTGTGCGTTCTCGGGGGAGCAGAGGCCGACATCGGCCAGATCGGGTACGAGATGACGCTGCTCGTCAACCGCGTCGGCGAGCACCTCGGCGTCGCGGCCCGGCAGCAGAGCGGGGCGGTGGGGGGCCCGGGCGGCGGGAGCTGACGGGAGGTTATCCACAGGCCGGAAACGCCGTCGTACTCCACCGCTATCGTCGTCACTGTCAGTGATCGGACGGTGTCGGGGGAGGTTTCATGGCAGTGCAGGAGTGCCGGGAGCGGGGGACGGCGGCCACGGTGGCCTGCGGGACGGCGGCGCGTGAGCTGGGGCTCAGGCCCCGCGAATTCGAGCTCGCGGTGCAGTTGGGGCACGTGCGGACGGTGTCCGTCGCCCCCGGCGGAAGACCACGGGTCGCCCGCGAGGAGATCGAACGGCTCCGGTCCGGCGCGGGATTCCCCGAATCCTTGCGCAACCGGCTGTGGGCCGTGGGCACGGCCGAGGCCGCTGAGCTGATGGGCGTGAGCCCCGCCCGCTTCGCCCGCCTCGCCAGAGCGGGCTGCTTCGCCCCCGTGAGGTTCTACGTCAATCGCTACCGCGCGGTGGTCTGGCACTATCTGGCCGCCGACCTGGTGGAGTTCGCCGACACCAATCCGGAGCTCCTCACCGGTCGCACGGACCCCGCGCTCCGCATGGAGCTGGAGGAGCGCGACGATCAGCGGGCCCGGAGCTGGCGCGCCCGGCGGCTCGGTCAGCTCACCGTGCTGACCGCGGATCCCTGGGAGCGTGCGGCGGCCGTCGCGGCCGTGCTCGCCCCCGACCAGCTGGCGGACGCCGTGCCCGACCCGTACGAGCGGGCGTACCTGAGCCTGCTGCGCCCGGATCTCGCCGGGATCCGCACGGACTCGGCGGCGGCGCGGGTCGTCATCGAGCGGGTGACGCTCGCCGTCGACGCCGACGAGATCGGGCGCCACCGGGAGCGGCTCGCGCGGGCGCTGGCCACGGCCCGCGCGGCCCGGTCGGCGCCGAAGCCCGACGGGTACGTGCCCGCGCCCCGGCCTGCTGCCGGGCCGGCCCCTGTTCCGGAGCCGGAGCCGGACCCGGACCCGGAGCAGGGGCTGGGGCTGGGTGAGGGCCGGGAGGTGCAGGCCGCAGCGGCACCGGTGGAAGCGGCGGCGCCGGCGGGTCTGCGGGGGTGGCTCCGCAGG
This sequence comes from Streptomyces sp. XH2, assembly GCF_049725035.1. Taxonomy (NCBI): domain Bacteria; kingdom Bacillati; phylum Actinomycetota; class Actinomycetes; order Kitasatosporales; family Streptomycetaceae; genus Streptomyces; species Streptomyces sp. XH2. The sequence continues at coordinate 256,487 of NZ_JBMMMZ010000011.1, forward strand.
CTGCGCCGCATCGCGTGAGCGCCCTGGGGGGAGCCGCTCCGGAGGCGCTCAGCCGACCTTGCGGAACAGCCCCTCCTGCATCACTGACACCAGCAGCCGGCCTTCGCGGTCGAAGATCTGACCGCGGGCCAGGCCCCGGGCGCCCGTCGCGATCGGTGACTCCTGCTGGTAGAGGAACCACTCGTCGGCGTGGAACGGCCGGTGGAACCACATCGCGTGGTCCAGCGAGGCCATGTCGAAGCCGCGCGGCCCCCACAGCGGCTCCACCGGGATGCGTACGGCGTCGAGGAGCGTCATGTCGCTCGCGTACGTGAGGGCGCACGTGTGCACGAGCGGGTCGTCGCCCAGCGGCCCCAGCGCGCGCATCCACACCGCGCTGCGGGGCTCGGCGTCCGCCAGCTCCTGCTGCGTCCAGCGCAGCCGGTCCACGTAGCGGATGTCGAAGGCCAGCCGGCGCTCCATGTGCCGCAGCGCGCTGGGCAGCTCGCCGAGGCGATCGCGGATCTCGTCGGCGAGCCGCGGCAACTCTTCCGGAGCCGGCACGTCCGGCATGGCCACCTGGTGCTCGAAGCCCGGTTCGGGCTCGTGGAAGGAGGCGGTGAGATTGAAGATCGTCCGGCCCTGCTGGACGGCCACCACGCGCCGCGTGGTGAAGGAGCGCCCGTCGCGCACCCGCTCCACCTGGTACACGATCGGCACGCCCGGCCGCCCCGGACGCAGGAAGTACGCGTGCAGCGAGTGGACCGGGCGGTCACCGTCGGTGGTCCGCCCGGCCGCGACCAGCGCCTGCCCTGCCACCTGCCCGCCGAAGACGCGCTGCAGCGACTCGTCGGGACTGCGGCCCCGGAAGATGTTGAGGTCGATCCGCTCCAGGTCGAGCAGACCCACCAGACGGTCGGTCGGTGTGGTCATCGGGCCTCCTTCGCTGCCGGGGCGGACCGCGTGGGCCGCGCCTCGGAGGCTACAGCTGACCGACCTCCACGACGCGGACCACCGCGCGGCCCTCCTCGTCGGAGGCGGTGAGGTCCACCTCGGCCGTGATGCCCCAGTCGTGGTCGCCATTGGGGTCCGCGAAGGTCTGCCGGACCCGCCACAGCCCGTCCTCCGGCTTCTCCTCGATGCGCAGCAGCTTCGGGCCGCGCGCGTCGGGGCCGGTCCCCAGGTCGTCGTACTCGTCCCAGTAGGCGTCCATGGCCTCGGCCCAGCGGTCCTCGTCCCAGCCGGAGTCGGCGTCCATCTCGCCGAGCTCGCCGACCTTGTCGAGGGCGGCCAGCTCGACCCGGCGGAAGAGCGCGTTGCGCACCAGCACCCGGAAGGCGCGGGCGTTCGCCGTGACCGGCTTGACCTGGTCGGCGCGGTCCTGGGCCTCCTCGGCCGACTCCTCCTCGGGGTTGGCCAGCTGCTCCCACTCGTCCAGCAGGCTGGAGTCGACCTGGCGCACCATCTCGCCCAGCCAGGCGATCAGGTCCTCGAAGTCGTCGGACTTCAGGTCGTCGGGGACCGTGTGGTCCAGCGCCTTGTACGCACCGGCAAGGTAGCGCAGGACGATGCCCTCGGTGCGCGCCAGGTCGTAGAAGGAGGTGAACTCCGTGAAGGTCATGGCCCGCTCGTACATGTCGCGGACGACCGACTTCGGCGAGAGCGGGTGGTCGCCGACCCAGGGGTGGCTCTTGCGGTAGAGCCCGTAGGCGTGGGTCAGCAGCTCGTCCAGCGGCCTGGGGTAGGTCACGTCCATGAGCCGCTCCATGCGGTCCTCGTACTCGACGCCGTCCGCCTTCATCACGGCGACGGCCTCGCCGCGCGCCTTGTTCTGCTGCGCCGCGAGGATCTGCCGCGGGTCGTCCAGCGTGGATTCCACGACCGAGACCATGTCCAGGGCGTAGGACGGCGACTCCGGGTCCAGGAGCTCGAAGGCGGCGAGCGCGAACGTCGACAGCGGCTGGTTGAGCGCGAAGTCCGACTGCAGGTCCACGGTCAGGCGGACGATGCGGCCCTCGGCGTCGGGCTCGTCGAGCCGCTCGACCACGCCGCCGTCCAGCAGGGAGCGGTAGATCGCGATGGCGCGGCGGATGTGCCGCAGCTGGTTCCTGCGCGGCTCGTGGTTGTCCTCCAGCAGGCGGCGCATCGCCTCGAAGGCGTTGCCCGGGCGGGCGATGACCGCGAGCAGCATGGCGTGCGTGACGCGGAAGCGCGAGGTCAGCTGCTCCGGCTCGGAGGCGATGAGCTTCTCGAAGGTGTTCTCCGTCCAGCCGACGAAGCCCTCCGGCGCCTTCTTGCGGACCACCTTGCGCCGCTTCTTGGGGTCGTCCCCGGCCTTCGCCAGAGCCTTCTCGTTCTCGATGACGTGGTCGGGGGCCTGGGCGACGACGAAGCCGGCCGTGTCGAAGCCGGCCCGCCCCGCGCGGCCCGCGATCTGGTGGAACTCCCGCGCCCGCAGCGTCCGCACCCGCTGGCCGTCGTACTTGGTGAGCGCGGTGAACAGCACGGTGCGGATCGGCACGTTGACGCCCACGCCGAGGGTGTCCGTGCCGCAGATGACCTTCAGCAGACCGGCCTGCGCCAGCCGTTCCACCAGGCGGCGGTACTTGGGCAGCATGCCCGCGTGGTGCACGCCGATGCCGTGCCGGACGTAGCGCGAGAGGTTCCGGCCGAACTTGGTGGTGAAGCGGAAATTGCCGATCAGCTTGGCGATCTCGTCCTTCTCCTCGCGCGAGCACATGTTGATGCTCATCAGCGCCTGCGCCCGCTCCACGGCCGCGGCCTGCGTGAAGTGCACGATGTAGACGGGCGCCTGGTGCGTCTGCAGCAGCTCGGTGAGGGTGTCGGTGAGCGGAGTCGACCGGTACTCGTAGGACAGCGGCACAGGCCGGGTCGCCGAGCGGACCACGGCGGTGGGACGCCCCGTGCGCCGGGTCAGATCCTCCTCGAATCGGGACACATCGCCCAGAGTCGCCGACATCAGGATGAACTGCGCCTGGGGCAGCTCCAGCAGCGGGATCTGCCACGCCCAGCCCCGGTCCGGCTCCGCATAGAAGTGGAACTCGTCCATCACGACCTGGCCGATGTCGGCGTCCCTGCCGTCCCGCAGCGCGATGGAGGCGAGCACCTCGGCGGTGCAGCAGATGATGGGCGCGTCGGCGTTGACCGAGGCGTCGCCCGTCAGCATGCCGACGTTCTCCGTGCCGAAGATCTTGCACAGGTCGAAGAACTTCTCCGACACCAGCGCCTTGATGGGCGCGGTGTAGAAGGTCACCTGGTCGTTGGCGAGCGCGGTGAAGTGCGCACCGGCCGCGACGAGGCTCTTGCCGGAGCCGGTGGGGGTCGAAAGGATCACGTTCGCCCCGGAGACCACCTCGATCAGCGCCTCCTCCTGCGCGGGGTACAGCGAGATGCCCCGCTCCTCGGCCCAGGTCGAGAAGGCTTCGAAGAGGGCATCGGGTTCGGCATGGCTCGGCATCTGATCGATAAGGGTCACCCCTCCATACTGCCTGGCCCCGGACCGGATCAGGGAACCGGCCGGTCCAATGGTGATCATCCGGGCGCTACGCTGAGTCGCCGACCCGGCGTCAGAACAGCGCACGCCGTCCGGCACGAGGAAGTGGGAACGACCATGATGGGACCGGCGCACTCGCTCTCAGGAGCGGCCGCTTGGCTGGGAGTGGGGGCGGCGATGTCGGCCGCCGGCGAGCCGATGCCCTGGCCGGTGCTCGTGGTCGGCGCCCTGGTCTGCGCCGGAGCGGCACTCGCCCCCGACCTCGACCACAAGTCCGCGACGATATCGCGCGCCTTCGGCCCGGTGTCCCGCGCGCTGTGCGGGGTCATCGACAAGCTGTCCCACTCCGTCTACAAGGCCACCCGCGGGCACGGCGACCCGCGCCGCAACGGCGGGCACCGCACGCTCACCCACACCTGGCTGTGGGCCGTCCTCATAGGCGCGGGCACGTCGGCGCTGGCGGTCACCGGCGGTCGCTGGGCCGTGCTGGGCATCCTCTTCGTCCACCTCGTTCTCGCGGTCGAAGGCCTCCTGTGGCGCGCGGCCCGCACCTCCAGCGACGTCCTGGTGTGGCTCCTCGGGGCCACCAGCGCCTGGATACTGGCCGGCGTCCTGAACGAGCCGGGCAACGGCGCCGGCTGGCTCTTCTCCGGCCCCGGCCAGGAGTACCTGTGGCTGGGCCTGCCGATCGTCCTCGGCGCCCTCGTGCACGACATCGGCGACGCACTGACCGTCTCCGGCTGCCCGATCCTGTGGCCCATACCCGTCGGCCGCAAGCGCTGGTACCCGGTCGGACCGCCGAAGGCCATGCGCTTCCGGGCGGGCAGCTGGGTGGAGCTCAAGGTCCTCATGCCGGCGTTCCTCGTGCTCGGCGGCCTGGGCGGGCTCGGGGCCCTGGAGTTCATCTGACCAGGGGCGCCCCGGCCCGCCCGGCGGGAGGCTACCGGTGCCAGGAGCGCCACAGCGCCGCGTACGTGCCGCCGGCCGCGACCAGCTCGTCGTGGCTGCCCAGCTCGGAGATCCGGCCGTCCTCGGCCACCGCGATCACGTCCGCGTCATGGGCGGTGTGCAGCCGGTGCGCGATGGCCACCACCGTACGGCCCTCCAGGACCGTCGCCAGCGAGCGCTCCAGGTGCCGGGCCGCGCGCGGGTCCAGCAGCGAAGTCGCCTCGTCCAGCACCAGCGTGTGCGGATCGGCGAGCACGAGCCGCGCCAGCGCGACCTGCTGGGCCTGGGCCGGGGTGAGCGCGAGCCCGCCCGAGCCCACCGCGGTGTCCAGGCCGGACGCGAGCGCCCGCGCCCAGCCGTCGGCGTCCACCGCGCCGAGAGCGGCCCACAGCTCGCCGTCCCCGGCGTCCGTCCGGGCGAGGAGCAGGTTGTCGCGCAGCGACCCCACGAAGACGTGGTGCTCCTGATTGACGAGGGCCACGTGGCGGCGCACCCGCTCCGCCGGCATCCGTGCGAGCTCCGCGCCGCCGAGCGTCACCGCGCCCGAGCGCGGCGCGTAGATGCCGGCCAGCAGCCGGCCCAGCGTCGACTTCCCCGCGCCGGACGGCCCGACGAGCGCCACCCGGCTCCCCGGTCGGACCGCCAGGGAGACGCCGTGCAGGACGTCGTTGCCCGCCAGGTAGCCGAACCGCACCTCGTCGGCCCGCACCTCCCGGCCCTTCGGGTCCGTGCCGTCGTCCGCGTCCCCCGTCCCGATCTCGCGCACCCCCACCAGCCGGGCGAGCGACACCTGCGCGATCTGCAGCTCGTCGTACCAGCGCAGGATCAGGCCGACCGGCTCGACGAGCATCTGCGCGAACAGCGCGCCCGTCGTGAGCTGCCCCACCGACACCCAGCCCTGCAGCACGAAGACACCGCCGATGATCAGCACGGAGCCGAAGACCAGCGAGTGGGTCGCGTTGATCACCGGGAAGAGGATCGACCGCAGCCACAGCGTGTACCGCTCCCACCCGGTCCACTCGGCGATCCGCCGGTCGGACAGCGCCACGCGGCGCTCGCCCAGCCGGTGCGCCTCGACGGTCCGCCCGGCGTCCACGGTCTCGGTGAGCGACGCCGCCACGGCCGCGTACCCCGCGGCCTCCGAACGGTAGGCGGCGGGCGCCCGGCGGAAGTACCAGCGGCAGCCGATGACGAGCACCGGGACCGCGACCAGCACGCACAGCGCGAGCGGTGGCGCCGTCACCGCCAGTGCCCCCAGGAGCAGCGCCGCCCACACGAAGCCGATCGCCAGCTGGGGCACGGCCTCGCGCATGGCGTTGGCCAGCCGGTCGATGTCGGTGGTGATCCGCGACAGCAGGTCACCGGTGCCGGCCCGTTCCAGGATGCCCGGCGGCAGCCCCACCGACCGCACGAGGAAGTCCTCGCGCAGGTCCGCGAGGATCTCCTCGCCGAGCACCGACCCGCGCAGCCGCACCATGTGCACGAACACGGCCTGCACGGCCAGGGCGACGGCGAACAGCGAGAGCGTGCGCCCCAGGCGGACGTCCTCCGCCCCGGCCGCCAGCTCCTCGACCATCCCGCCCAGCAGGTAGGGACCGGTCATGGAAGCGGTGACGGCGACGGCGTTCACCGTCACCAGCAGCACGAACGCCCTCCGGTGTCTGCGGAGCAGCTCGCGCACGTAGGCCCGTACGGTCGAGGGCCCGGCGACCGGGAGCGTGGTCGCCGACTCCGGCGCCGCGGGGTCGTGCGCGGGAGGTGCCACACCGATCATGCCGACTCCTCGATCTGTTCGCTCCTGCCGGGCTCGGAGAGCTCCGGGTCCCTCGCTCCGGCCGCCGCCGGCACGGCATCCGTCTCCCGCGTGACCACGGCGCGGTACGCCGGGTCGTCGCGCAGCAGCCCGCGGTGCGTGCCCACCGCCACGGCGCGGCCCTCCCGCACGAACACCACGCGGTCCGCCCGGTCGAGCAGCAGCGGGCTGGAGGAGAACACCACCGTCGTACGGCCCTGCCGCAGCGCTCGCAACCCGTCGGCGATCCGCGCCTCCGTGTGCGAGTCGACCGCCGACGTGGGCTCGTCGAGCACCAGCACCTGCGGGTCCGTCACCAGCGACCGGGCCAGCGCCAGCCGCTGCCGCTGCCCTCCCGACAACGAGCGGCCCCGCTCGGTGATCCGCGTCCGCACCGGGTCGCCGGAGGCGTCCGGAGAGGCCTGCGCCAGAGCGGTCAGCACGTCGTCGCACTGCGCCGCGGCCAGAGCGGCTCCGGCGGTTACGGCACCCGAGCCGGGCACGTCCAGCAGCTCGGCGAGCGTCCCCGACAGCAGCACCGGGTCCTTGTCCTGGACGAGCACCGCGGTACGGGCCGCCTCCAGCGGCAGATCGTCAAGTGCGACACCGCCGAGCAGCGCCGAGGGCGCCCCCTCGGAACCGGCCGAGGCGTGCCCGCCCAGCCGGTCGGCCAGCCTGCCCGCCACGTCCGGATCGCCGCACACCACCGCGGTCAGCCGTCCCGCCGGGGCCGACAGCCCGCTCTCCGGGTCGTACAGATCCCCTGCCGGTGCGGCTGCAGGCCCTTCACCCGCATCCGGGCGGGCCGTGCGGGTCAAGGACAGCACACGGGCCGCGCGCGCCGCCGAAGGGCGGGAGAAGGAGTACGCCATGGCGATCTCCTCGAACACCCGCAGCGGGAAGAGGAGGAACGTCACCACGCCGTAGACGGTGACCAGTTCACCGACGCCGACCCGGCCGTCCTCCACCAGCCCCACCCCGTACCCGACCACCGCGATCAGCAGCAGGCCCGGCAGCAGCACCTGGACGGCCGCGATCAGCGCCCACATCCGGGCGCTGCGCACGGCTGCCCGGCGCACCTCCTGGGAGGCGCGCCGGTAGCGGTCCAGGAACAGGTCCTCGCCGCCGATGCCGCGCAGCACGCGCAGCCCGGCCACGGTGTCGGAGGCCAGCTCCGTGGCGTAACCCGCCTTCTCCCGCTGCTCGTCGGCCCGCTTCGTCGCCGGCGGCAGCAGGGGCAGCACGGCCAGGACCAGCGCCGGCACCGCGAGTGCGATCAGCGTGCCCAGGGCGGGCTGGTAGATCACGAGGGCCACGCACACGGCGAGCGTGGTGAACAGCGCGGAGGCGAAGCGCGAGAGGGCCTCCACGAACCAGCCGATCTTCTCGACGTCGCCCGTCGACACCGCCACGACCTCTCCGGCGGCGACCTGGCGGGTCAGCGTGGCACCCAACTCGGCCGTCTTGCGGGCCAGAAGCTGCTGCAGCCGGGCGGCGGCCGTGATCCAGTTGGTGATCGCCGCTCGGTGCAGCATCGTGTCGCCCAGCGCTATGAGCACGCCCAGCAGCACCATCAGCCCGCCCGCCAGCGCCAGCCGGGCTCCCGAGCGGTCCACCACGGCCTGGACGGCGATGCCGAGGGCCACCGGCAGCACGGCCACGGCGGCCATGTGCACCACGCCCCACACCAGGGCCTTGGCCTGGCCCGCCGGCTGGTTCCGTCCGAGCCAGAGCAGGAGGCGCGGTCCCGACCTCGTGTCGGGCCGGCCGGGATCGGAGTACGGAAGGTCGCGAATCTGCATGACATCCCAGGGGGTTGGGCGGGCCGGCAGGGAGCTGTGAAAGGTTCGCGCCACTGGAGTGCCGCATTCAACTGGTTTTCGCGCACTGGTGCCGAGCCAGGCCAAAAGGGGCCCTGGCGCACTGCAGTGCGAAGCGCTTCACTCCTGCCCCATGAGACGACTGTTCCTGGCAGTGTGCGCCGCGGCCGCCGGCCTGGCGCTGGGAGCGGGCCCCGCCCTGGCCGCGGGCCCGCCGACCGAGTTCGGCACCGACTGGCACGACCCGGTCACCGCCGGCCCGCCCGTCGCCACGCCGGACACCAAGTCCTGCACGGTGACGCTCGCCGACACCGAATTCCGCGACTACACGCCCTACAAGAGCACGTACCTGCCGCCCAAGGGCTGCGGCGACCGCTGGAACAAGGTCGTCCTGCGGCTCGACGGCGCCGTCGCCGGACGGCAGTACGACCGCCTCGGCTACCTGCAGGTCGGCAGGGTGGAAGTCCTGCGCACCTCCACCCCGGAGCCCTCGCCCGAAGGCATCACCTGGCACGTGGAGAAGGACGTCACCCGCTACTCGGCCACCTTCCGGGAGCGGCAGCCCGTCGAGATGCTCATCGGCAACCTGGTGAACGAGACCTACACCGGCGTCATCAAGGTCAAGGCGACCCTGACCTTCTACGCCGCCGAGGGACGGGCCCGGCCGGCACAGACGCCGGACAAAGTCCTCACTCTCGACAGCGCGCACAACGTCGGTACGTCCTACGAAGGCATGCTGACCACGCCGCGCAACAGTGAGCGGATCGTGGCAGAGGTGTACGCGACGGGCTCGGGCGGTGGCTGCGAGGAGTTCTGGTACCTGACGGTGCCGGACGCGGCGCCGTACTCGTGCAAGGCCAAGGACGGCCCGTACCGCGAGGTCCAGGTGTCCGTGGACGGCAAACTCGCCGGCATCGCCGCGCCCTTCCCCACGGTATGGACGGGCGGTTGGTCCAACCCCTTCCTGTGGTACGTCATCCCCGGGCCGCGCGCCTTCGACGTGCGGCCCCTGGAGTACGACCTGACGCCCTTCGCCGGGCAGCTCAACGACGGCAAGCCGCACCGGATCGCGATCTCGGTGACCGGAGTGCCCGAGGGCCAGAGCGGCTGGAGCACCCCCACGAACGTCCTGGTGTGGCAGGACGCCGAGGCGAGCAGCGTCACCGGAGCGCTCACCGCGCACACGACCGGCGCGCCCGCGAACAAGGCCGCTTACGAGCCCGGCACCGAGCACACGCTGAAGGCCGACGGCGGGCACTTGCTGACGGTCGCGGGCTACGTCGACACCTCGCACGGGAGGGTGGCGACCACGGTGACCCGCAAGGTCGCCGCCGCCTCCACCCACCGCTGGACCGACGGCGAGTCGAAGGACGGGCTCAGGGCCCGCTGGACGGACGACGAGAACGTCACCGTGTCCGGCCGGGGACCCGCCGTCACGACCAGCGCCCATCGCGTCTACAGCATGGACGGCGAGATCTCCATCGGCTCCGGTGACCGGCTGCGCACCGTGATGACCATGGGCGACCGTTCCGACAGCGTCACGCTCCGCGCAGGGAAGAGGATCGACTGGTCGCGGCTCGACGACACCTACACGGGTGACGCCGCGTACAACCAGAACGTCCCCCGTGAGCAGCGGCACGCGACCGGTGTCTCGCGCGAGCGCTACCGCCTCCTCGGGCCCGGCGCCTGCTATGACCGGACCCTGGCCACCGAACAGGGCGAACTGACGGAGGACAGCCGCTCCTGCTGATGGCCCTGACCGTCCTGCCGGGCGGGCGCGAGGCGCTCCCACGGGGCTGCGCCCGCCCGGTCCGTGCGTCAGTGCGAGGGGCCCGGGCCGGCCATCAGCTCGTCCAGGAGGCTTCCCAGCTGATCGCGCTGCGCGGCGGAGAGGGGCGCCAGGACGTCCTCCACGGCGGCGCGGCGGGCCTCCCTGAGCGTCCGCAGGACCCTGCGGCCCTCGTCGGTCAGCTCGATCCGGATGACCCGGCGGTTGGAGGGATCGGGCACCCGGCGCACCGAGCCGCCGGTCTCCAGGGCGTCGACGAGAGTGGTGACGGCCCGCGGCACGACCTCCAGGCGCTGGGCCAGGTCGGCCATCCGGGGCGGGTGGTCGCAGTGCGCGACGGTGCGCAGCAGCCGGGACTGGGCAGGCGTGATCCCGACCGGGTCCAGATAGCGCTTCTGGGCCCGGTGGAGCCTGCGGGTGAGCCGCAGAAGCTGCTCGGCGAGCTGTCCGGACGGGTCGGGGGCGGTCATGATCGCAAGGTTACCAGGGCAATATTCATTGTGAGCTTAGGTAACAGTGAGCTAAGCTCGGAAACCGTCCCTGTCGTCTCCGAAATCCAGGAGCCCATGCACCACGACGAACAGCACTGGACCCCACCGCCCGCCGACCCCGAGCAGCCCGCCCAGGTCCGGCGCATCCTCCGGCTCTTCCGCCCCTACCGCGGCCGGCTCGCCCTCGTCGGCCTCCTCGTCGCCGCCTCCTCGCTCGTCTCCGTCGCCTCGCCGTTCATGCTGCGCGAGATCCTCGACACCGCGCTCCCCCAGGGGCGCACGGGACTGCTGACCCTCCTCGCGCTCGGCATGATCGTCTCCGCGGTCGTCAACAGCGTCTTCGGCGTCCTGCAGACCCTGCTCTCCACGACGGTCGGCCAGCGCGTCATGCACGACCTGCGCGCCGCCGTCTACGACCGCCTCCAGCGCATGCCGCTCGCGTTCTTCACCCGGACCCGCACCGGGGAGGTGCAGTCCCGCATCGCCAACGACATCGGCGGCATGCAGGCCACCGTCACCTCCACGGCCACCTCGCTCGTCTCCAACCTCACCAGCGTCATCGCCACGGTGGTCGCGATGCTGGCCCTCGACTGGCGGCTGACCGTCGTCTCGCTGCTCCTGCTGCCGGTGTTCGTCGCGATCAGCCGCCGTGTGGGCCGCGAGCGCAAGAGGATCACCTCGCAGCGGCAGAAGCAGATGGCCGTCATGGCCGCGATGGTCACCGAGTCGCTCTCCGTCAGCGGCATCCTCCTCGGCCGCACGATGGGCCGTTCCGACTCCCTGACCCAGGCCTTCAGCAAGGAGTCCGAGCGGCTCGTCGGCCTCGAAGTGCGGGCGAACATGGCCGGGCGCTGGCGCATGTCGACCATCGGCGTCGTCATGGCCGCCATGCCCGCCGTCATCTACTGGGCCGCGGGCGTCGCCCTGCAGACGGGCGGCCCGGGCATCTCCACCGGCACGCTGGTGGCCTTCGTCTCCCTGCAGCAGGGCATGTTCCGGCCCGCCGTCAGCCTGCTGTCCACGGGCGTGCAGATGCAGACCTCCATGGCGCTCTTCCAGCGCATCTTCGAATACCTCGACCTGCCGGTGGACATCGCCGAGCCGGAGAAGCCGGTCCGGCTGGAGAAGGTGCGGGGCGAAGTGCGCTTCGAGGAGGTGGCCTTCGCCTACGACGCACCGGGCTCGCGCGAGCCCGCGGCCCCCACGCTCAGCGGGATCGACCTGACCGTGCCGGCGGGCGGCAGCCTCGCCGTCGTCGGGCCGACCGGCTCCGGCAAGAGCACCCTCAGCTACCTCGTCCCCAGGCTCTACGACGTCACCGGCGGCCGCGTCCTGATCGACGGCGTCGACGTCCGCGACCTCGACTTCGACACCCTCGCCAGGGCGGTCGGAGTGGTCTCCCAGGAGACCTACCTCTTCCACGCCTCCGTCGCCGACAACCTCCGCTTCGCCAAACCCGACGCGACGGACGAGGAAATCAGGTCGGCGGCCCGCGCCGCACAGATCCACGACCACATCGACACCCTCCCCGACGGATACGACACCCTCGTCGGCGAGCGGGGCTACCGCTTCTCCGGCGGCGAGAAACAGCGCCTGGCCATCGCCCGCACCATCCTGCGCGACCCTCCCGTCCTCATCCTCGACGAGGCCACCAGCGCCCTGGACACCCGCACCGAACACGCCGTCCAGCAAGCCATCGACACCCTCTCCGCCGGCCGGACCACCATCACCATCGCCCACCGCCTCTCCACCGTCCGCAACGCCGATGAGATCGTCGTCCTCGACGGAGGGCGGGTCACCGAGCGCGGCACCCACGAGGAACTCCTCGCGGGGGACGGGCACTACGCCGCGCTCGTGCGCCGGGACGAAGGGCGCGTGACGGCCGGCGCGTGATGTCGGCGCGTGAAACCCGGTCCATGAAGAGGTTCGTACGGGTGTGCGGGGTCGTCGCCGGGGGGATCCAAGGGATCATGACGCAATCCGAGCCACTGTCCGGGCCCGCCGACGGCGGCATGACCACCCGCGGGACCGGCCGTGAACGAGCCCCGTACGCCTCCCCACCCCCGCCCCGTTCTTCCCTGCGCCAGCTCGCCGCGGCGTCCGTCGGCAACGCCGCGGAGTGGTACGACTGGTACGCCTACTCCTTCCTGGCGGTCTACTTCGCCGACCAGGTCTTCCCCAAGGGCTCCGGCGACTCCCTCGTGCCGCTGCTCTCGGCCTTCGCCGTCTTCGCGGTCGGCTTCTTCATGCGCCCCGTCGGCGGCCTGCTCATGGGGGCGGTCGCCGACCGGCGCGGCAGGCGGGCGGCCCTCACCGTCACCATCCTGCTGATGGGCGCCGGAAGCCTGCTCCTCGCCGTCACCCCCACCTACGCCGCCACGGGCATCCTCGCTCCGGTGGTCCTCGTGGTCGCCCGGCTGGTCCAAGGGCTCTCGGTCGGAGGGGAGTTCGCCGCATCCACGACGTTTCTCGTGGAATCCGCGGGCCCGGGACGCAGAGGGCTGTTCTCCAGCTTCCAGTACGTGTCCACCACCATCGGCCAGCTACTCGCCTCGGGCACGGCCGCCCTGCTCGCCCACCTCCTCACCGAAGGCCAGATGGGGGACTGGGGCTGGCGCGTGCCGTTCCTCCTCGGCGCGCTCATCAGCCTGGCAGGCTTCTGGATCCGGCAGGGTGCGCAAGAGACGCACGACGTGCCCGGCAAGGCGTCCGAGCGCCCGGCCGTCTTCGAGGCGCTGCGCCGCCACCCGCGGCAGTCCCTGCTGATCTGCGGCATCACCGCCGGCGGCACGCTGGCCTACTACACCTGGACCACTTACCTGCCGACCTACGCCCAGATGAACGCCGGCATCAGCAAGGGCGATGCGCTCGCGGCCGGAACGATCTCGCTGGCCTTCTTCGCCGCGCTGCAGCCCCTCGGCGGACTGCTGTCGGACCGCGTGGGCCGCAAGCCCTTGCTGATCGGCTTCGCAGCGGGGTTCGCCGTCCTGGCCGTCCCCCTGCTGCGCGCGATCGGCAGCTCCTTCGCGTCGCTGCTGCTCGTGCAGTGCGCGGGCATGGTGCTGCTCACCGGCTACACCTCGATCGCCGCTGCCGTGAACGCCGAGGTCTTCCCCGCGCGGGTGCGGGCCGCGGGGATCGGCTTTCCCTACTCGCTGACCGTGGCACTCTTCGGAGGCACCGCGCCCTACCTCGGCACCTGGTTCAAGGACGCGGGCCACCCGGGGGCGTTCCCCTGGTACGTCGCCGGGCTCTGCGTCGTGTCCGCGTGCGTCTACGTGATCCTCCCGGAGACCGCGAAGCGGCCGCTCGACCGGACCGGTTAGCCCGTCGGCTTCCGCTCCTCCCCGGGTTCGGAGACCGTCGCCGCCGTGCCGTCCGGTGCGGCGAACTCGGCGCGGACGGCGTCCGTGTGCTCCCCCAGCGCCGGCACCGCCCGCATCGCGGCCTCCCGGCCCCGCACCTCGACCGGCGGGAGCAGCCCGCGCAGCGGACCGGCGGGGGAGCCGAACTCGCGCCAGCGGTCACGCGCCGCGAGCTGCGGATGGGCCGTGAAACCGGCCACCGTCCGCAGCCGGGCGTTCGCGATCCCCGCCCCGTCGAGCAGGGCGGCCACCCCGTCCGCCGTGTGCGGGGCGAACCGCTCCTCGATGACGGCGGTGAGTTCGTCGTCGTGCGACCGGCGCAGCGGGTTGTCCGCGAAGCGGGGGTCGCGGACCAGGTCGGGCCGCCGCAGCACCTGTTCGCACAGGGCCGTCCACTCCCGGTCGTTCTGCACGCTCAGGAACACCTGCTCGCCGTCGCCGCAGCGGTAGTGCCCGTACGGGGAGATGGACGGGTGGCGTGCCCCGCTGCGGGTGAGCGGAGCGCCGCCGTAGGCCTCCGCGAAGTACGGCTGCCCCATCCACTCCGCGAGCGCGTCGAAGAGCGAGATCGACAGGGCCGTGCCCTCGCCGGTGCGCTCCCGTTCGTAGAGGGCGGTGAGGATGCCGGTGTAGGCGTACATGCCACCCGCGATGTCGGCTATGGAGATCCCGGGGCGGGCCGGGGCGCCGGCGTCCCCGGTGAGCGAGACCAGCCCGGTCTCGCACTGCACCAGCAGGTCGTAGGCCTTCTTGTCGCGGTACGGACCCTCTGCGCCGTATCCCGAGACGTCGCAGGTGATCAGGCGGGGGTGCCGGGCGCGCAGCACGTCGCTCCCGAGGCCCAGCCGTCCTGCCGCCCCGGGGGCCAGGTTCTGGACGAACACGTCGGCGCGGGCCAGGAGCCGGTCGAGCAGGGCGCGGTCCTCCCCGGCCTTGAGGTCGAGGGCGACGCTCTCCTTCCCGCGGTTGACCCAGACGAAATAGGCGGAGAGCCCCTTGGTCCTGCGGTCGTAGTCACGGGCGAAGTCCCCGCGCTCCGGCCTCTCGACCTTGATCACGCGCGCGCCGAGGTCGGCGAGCTGGCGGGTCGCGAACGGGGCGGCCACGGCCTGTTCGAGGGCGACGACCGTGACGTCGTGCAGGGGCAGCTTCAACTCGACTCCTCCCACCGGGCAGTTCATATGACAGGGGTTGTGGACAGCCCGCCGCACCGGCGATCGCACCGGGCATAGTGTCGCGCCCATGGAAAACTGCTCACAGCTCGCGAGGGTCGCCCGTCACGAGGATCACTTCCAGGGTGCGCGGCCCGTGCACGCCCTCGACCCGCTCCAGCTCGATGTCGCTCGTCGCCGACGGTCCCGAGATCCAGGTCAGGGGCCGTGCCGGGGACAGCCGCCGGACGGCCTGCGGGACGGAGTCCACGACCTGGTCGCCGGTCCGCACCACGCAGATGTGGTGGTCCGGCACGAGCGTGAGGCGGCGGCTCCCCTGGTCCGGCCCCGCGTCGAGCACGACCGTCCCGGTCTCGGCGATCGCCAGCGCGCAGCCGGTCACGACGCTGTCGGCGGAGTCGAGGTCATGTGCCGTCAGATCAGGGGAGTCGACGACGAGTTCGGCAGGCTCTCCGGCGAGCCAGCCGGCCGGAAGCCCCTCCGGCACGGCCACCCGGCGGGCGCCGCGTTCGCGGAGCAGACGGGCGAGGAGCGCGGGAAGTCCCGGCGCGTCCGTGCGGTGGACGAGGGCGCGGTAGTCCGCCAGGTTCTCCGCGAGGAGGCCGACGGTCGCGTCGTGCGAGCGCTCGCCGTGCTGGTCCGCGTAGTCGCGCGGCACGGGGTGATCGGCCGGCTGCTCCGCCGCCGGCACGTCGCAAAGCGCCCGCCTAACCCGGCCGAGGATCCGTTCCCTGCCGGAATCGCCGGTCAAGAGGTGCCTCCTGTACGGCCGGTGCCGCCTCGGGTGCGGGCCCACCAGTCGCGGAACGACTCGGGCGGGATGTCCGGCAGGTCGCGGGTGTCCGACCAGGCGCGGCCCGGACCGGGGAGCCGCCGGGGATGGAGGCCGCGGGTGCGGGCCAGCAGCCGCTGGCCGCGGCGCAGCGCGCGGGGGTGGTCGAACGCCCAGCCCGCGGCCCGCATCACGGCGCGCTCGGCGCCGTGCCGCTTCGCGGGCCTGATGACGGTGCGAGTGCCCCGGACCGTCACCGGTCCTCCTTCGGCGACCCGCTCCCGCAGGTGGACCAGGATTTCGGGGATGTCGATGGCCACCGGGCACGCCTCGAAGCAGGCGCCGCACAGAGAGGAGGCGAACGGCAGCGACTCCTCCAGGGGCGAGGCGAGGCCGCGGAGCTGGGGCGTGAGCACGGCCCCGATCGGCCCCGGGTACGGCGAGCCGTACGCATGGCCCCCGGCCCGCTCGTACACGGGGCAGACGTTCAGGCAGGCCGAGCAGCGGATGCAGCGCAGTGCCCGGCGGCCGATCGTGTCGGCAAGGGTGTCGGTGCGGCCGTTGTCGAGGAGGACCAGGTGGAAGGCGCGCGGGCCGTCGCCGTCGGTGGTGCCCGTCCACATCGAGGTGTACGGGTTCATGCGCTCCGCCGTCGACGAGCGCGGCAGCAGCTGCAGGAAGATCTCCAGGTCGCGCCAGGTGGGCACGACCTTCTCGATGCCGACCACCGAGATCAGGGTCTCCGGAAGGGTGAGACACATACGCCCGTTGCCCTCGGACTCGACCACCACGAGCGTGCCGGTCTCCGCCACCGCGAAGTTGGCCCCCGAAACGGCCACCTTCGCCCGGAGGAACTTCTCGCGCAGGTGCCGCCTCGCCGCCTCGGCGAGATCGGCGGGAGTGTCGGTGAGCCCTTCGGGCGCCGGGAGGCCCCAGTCCGCCATACGGCTGCGGAAGATGTCGCGGATCTCCGACCGGTTGCGGTGGATGGCGGGCACCAGGATGTGCGAGGGCAGGTCGTCGCCCAGCTGCACGATGAGCTCGGCGAGATCGGTCTCGTACGCCCGGATACCGGCCGCCGCGAGGGCTCCGTTGAGACCGGTCTCCTGGGTGGCCATCGACTTGACCTTGACCACCTCGCGCTCGCCGGTGGCCAGCACCAGATCGGTGACGATCCGGTTGGCCTCGGCGGCGTCGGCCGCCCAGTGGACGGTGCCGCCGGCCCGGGTCACGGACTCCTCGAGCTGGACGAGGTAGTGGTCGAGGTGGCGCAGGGTCCGGTCCTTGACCGCGGCTCCGGCGGCGCGCAGCCGCGCCCAGTCGTCCAGTGCCGCGACGGCGCGGTCGCGCTTGGCGCGGATGGTGCGGGTGGCGCGGCGGAGGTTGGCGCGGAGCCGCCCGTCACGCGTCGAGGTCTCGGCGGCGCGCGGGAAGGACGGCATCCCCAGGTAGGTGCCGGTCACCGGGCGCCTCCCCCGCGGGCCGTGCCGTGCGGACGCACCGGGTCGTCCTTGGTCCGGGCCAGGATTTCGGCGATGTGCACGGGGCGGACCGGCGAGCCCTCACGGGCGAGGATCCCGCCGAGGTGCATGAGGCAGGAGTTGTCGACGGTGCACACGGCGCGGGCGCCGGTCGCGGTGACGGCCCGGGCCTTGTCGGCGCCCATGGCGGCGGAGACGGCCGGGTTCTTGACGGCGAAGGTGCCGCCGAAGCCGCAGCACTCCTCGGCTCCCGGCAGCTCCCGCAGCTCCAGGCCCTCGACGTGCTCCAGGAGCCGGCGCGGCCGGTCGCCGAGGCCGAGCACCCGCAGTCCGTGACAGGTGGGGTGGTAGGTGACGGTGTGCGGATAGCAGGCGCCCACGTCGGTCACTCCGAGGACGTCGACCAGGAACTCCGTCAGCTCGTAGGTCCTGGCCGCGGCCTCGGTCACGGCCTCGGGGACCGCTCCGCCCCGGCCCTCGGCGGCGGCTTTCGCCGCGATCCGCGGGTAGTTGTCGCGGACCATGGCCGCGCAGGAACCGGAAGGGGTGACGATGTAGTCGTGGTCGCGGAAGGCGGCGGCGTAGCGGTGCAGCAGGGGTTCGGTCCGGTGCCGGTAGCCGGTGTTGAACAGGGGCTGACCGCAGCAGCTCTGCTCCGCGGGGAAGTCCACCGGGACGCCGAGCCGTTCGAGGAGGGTGACGACGGCCCGGCCGGTGTGCGGGTAGAGGGTGTCGTTGACGCAGGTCACGAACAGCCCGACGCGCATGACCCCTCCTCGCTCGCCGGGCGGCGGCCGTCACCGCACGGCGGATCCCGTCACCGGCGTTCCCGCGGTGATCATCCGGAGGGCCTCATACTGCCGCAGGGACCAGCGGCTGTGAAGAACCGAGCAGTGCGCGGATCTCCCGTACGGCCGCACGGCCCGCCCGGTTGGCCCCGATGGTGCTCGCCGACGGCCCGTAGCCGACGAGGTGGACGCGGGGGTCGCGCGCCGCGCGGGTGCCCTCCAGGCGGATGCCGCCGCCGGGCTCGCGCAGTCTCAGCGGGGCGAGGTGGTCCACGACGGCCCGGAAGCCGGTGGCCCAGAGGATGACGTCGGCGTCGACGGAGCTGCCGTCGGCCCACGCCACACCGGTGGGGGTCACGCGGTCGAACACGGGCCGCGGGACCAGCACGCCGGCCGCCCGTGCCCGCTCCATGGCCTCCGTCATCGGCAGCCCGGTCACCGAGACGACGCTCTGCGGCGGCAGCCCCTGGCGCACCCTCTCCTCGACGCGGGCGACCGCGGCGCGGCCCCACTCCTCGTCGAAGGGGCCCTCGCGGAAGACCGGCGGTCTGCGCGTGACCCACGTCGTCGCGGCGGCCACCTCGGCGATCTCCAGCAGGTGCTGCACCGCGGAGGTGCCGCCGCCGACCACCACCACGCGCTGCCCGGCGAACGCCTGGGGGCCGGGATAGCGCGCGGTGTGCAGCTGACGGCCGCGGAAGGCTGCTTGGCCGGGGTAGCGGGGCCAGAAGGGCCGGTCCCAGGTGCCGGTCGCGTTGATCAGGGCCCGCGCCGACCACGGGCCCTCGGAGCTCTCGACGATGAGCCGCCCGTCCTGCCCCTCGCGCACCGCGCGCACGCCGACGGGCCGGTGCACGCGCAGGTCGAAGGCGCGCTCGTAGTCGGCGAAGTAGCCGCCGATCACGGCCGACGACGGCCGGGAGTCGTCCGCACCGGTCAGCTCCATGCCGGGCAGGGCGTGCATGCCGTGCACCTTGCCGTAGGTGAGTGTCGGCCAGCGGAACTGCCAGGCGCCGCCCGGGCGCGGGGAGCGGTCCAGGACGACGAAGTCCCGGTCCGGCTCGTACCCCGCGCGGCGCAGGTGGTAGGCGGCGGACAGTCCCGCCTGCCCGGCGCCGATCACCACGACCTCGGTTTCACGCACCCCAGGATTGTTCATGGTTCTACTAACCCGGGGGAGGGGAGATCTCTTCCCGCGTACGAAAATGGAGCCATGGCAGACACCCATGGCTCCTTCCGCACCCACGTCCTCGACATCGCCACCGGTTCCGCGGAGACGGTGTACGACCTCACGCACGACTGCGAGGCGTTCCTGCGCGAGGCGGCCGCCGGCCGCGACGGGCTGCTCAACGTCTTCGTCCCGCACGCAACGGCCGGCGTGGCCGTCCTGGAGACCGGCTCCGGCAGCGACGAGGACCTGCTGGCCGCCCTCCACGACCTGCTCCCGGCGGACGACCGCTGGCGGCACCGCCACGGCAGCCGCGGCCACGGGCGCGACCACGTGCTGCCCGCCCTCGTGCCCCCGCACGCGACCCTGCCGGTCATCGGCGGGCGGCTGGAGCTGGGCACCTGGCAGTCGGTGTGCCTGGTCGACACCAACAGGGACAACCCCGACCGCCAGGTGCGGCTGACGTTCCTCGGCTGAGCCGGCGGGCCCGCCGTGGTCCGCCGTGGTCCGCCGGGGCCGGGTCCGTCAGTCCTTCTGCGCCGACTCCGGCAGCTGGCGGAGCTTCACGCTGGTCTTGCTCCGGTAGGCCCAGTCCAGCATCTTCACGGCGTCCGGGTAGCGGTCGGCGCCGTCGTTGAGGATGACGCCGACCACCGTCCGGCCGTTCCGCTCGGCGGCGAAGACCAGGCAGGCACCGGCGGCCGTGCCGGTGCCGGTCTTGATGCCGATGGCGCCCTTGTACGACCCGAGCAGCTTGTTGGTGTTGTCCCAGTAGTAGGTGCGGTTGACATTCGCCGCCTTCTGGCGGGTCGCCTGCGCCTTGACCACCGTCCGGAACGTGCTGTTGCCCAGTGCGTGCCGGGCCAGCTGCGCCGAGTCGCGCGGGGACGTGTAGTTGTTCCCGGCCCGGGATATGCCGTCGAAGGAGTCGTACTTGGTGTTCTTCAGGCCCAGGCCGGCGGCCTTCTTGTTCATCTTGGCGATGAACGACGCCGTCCGCGCCGCCTCGGTGCCGCCGCTGCCGAAGGTGTCCGCGAGCGCGTACGCGGCGTCGCAGCCCGAGGGCAGCATCAGGCCGTACAGCAGCTGCCGCACGGTCAGCTTGTCGCCCGTGCGCAGATCGGCCGTGCTCGCGCCCTGGCGGGCCACGTAGTCGCGGTACGACTGCTTGATGGTGACCTTCTTGTCGAGGTCCACGCCCTTGGTGTCCAGGACGGTCACCGCGGTCATCACCTTGGTGGTGCTGGCCATCTGCCGCCTGGTGTCGGCGTCCTTGCCCCACAGCCCGCTGTTCTTGCCGCTGTCGAGCAGGAACGCGCCCTTGGCGCTGACCGACGGGCCGCTCGCGGCCTCGGCGGTGGTCGCCGGGAGCACGACGGCGACCGCTGCGGTCGATGCGACCGCGGCCGCGCCCCAGCGGCGGACCTGTCTTCCGGATCGCTCCATGTATGCCTCTGTTCCTCGCGTGTTGAGCCGGGCGATGCGACTCGCCCGTATTGCCGAGCGAGCCGATAATCGCACCGGTTCCTTGACGGCGAGAACCTGGGGGCGCCTCAGTTTCCTTCGGTGACCCACTCGTAGGCCCGCCGGGCGTCGAATTCCTTCTGGCCGCCCGGGAAAAGCAGCCCCGCCGACGCGAAAGCGGGATCGCCGGCGGTCCCCGGCACGTAGGGCACCGCCACGCACTCCATCCCCGCCCGCCGGGCCGCCTCGGCGCCGGGCGGGGCGTCCTCGACCACCACGCAGTCGCCCGGCGCCGCCCCGAGCCGCCGTGCGGCCTCCAGGAACACGTCCGGTTCGGGCTTGCCGTGCTCGACCTCCTCGGCCGAGACCAGCGTGGTCAGCAGCCCGCCGAGCCCCGTACGGGCCAGCACCGCCTCGATCGCCGTCCGCGAGGAGCCCGACGCCACCGCGAGCGGTACGCCCGCCCCGTGGAGCAGGTCCACGAAGCGGCGCATCTCCGGGAACACCTCCGTGTGCGCCCCGGCCAGCTCCAGATAGGCGCTGTTCTTGGCGGCGAGGAGCTCGTCGACCGGCGCTTCGATGCCGTACTCGCGGCGGAGGACCTCCAGCGTCTCCCGGGTGCCGATCCCGATGAAGCGGGTGTGCTCCTCCCAGCTGAATCCGGGCACGCCGTATTGCTCCAGCACCCGGCGACCCGCTTCGTAGTAATTCGGTTCGCTGTCCACGAGCGTTCCGTCGAGATCGAAAATGACCGCAGGGCTCCGGGAATGGCGCGAAAAGCTCATGCGGACCAGCATGCTGCAGACGGCCCGGCAGCCCCTCACCCGCCCCGCTGCGCCGCGCGTCCCACGGAATCCACCAGGGGCAGCACCCGGTACGGCACGCGCTCGCGCAGCACCATCTCCGTACGGGTGCGCACCACCCCCTGAGTCCGGACCAGCACCTGGATCACGTCCTCCAGGTGCGCCGCGTCCCGCGCGACCACCCGGGCCAGGAGATCGCCGCCCCCGGTGGTCGAGAAGGCCTCCATGATCTCCGGGACCTCCGCCAGCGCCTCGGCGACCGTGTCCAGGTGCCCCTGGGTGACCTCGATGTGCACGAACGCCAGCACGGGGTGGCCCAGGGCGGCGGGTGACAGACGCGGTCCCGAACCGGTGATCACCCCCTCGCGCTCCAGCCGGTCCAGCCGGGCCTGCAGCGTGCCGCGGGCGATGCCCAGCACGCGCGCGTACTCGCGCACGCTCGTCCGCGGCTGCTCCAGCAGCAACCGGAGGATCTTCGCGTCCAGTGCGTCCACGGCCATGGGCCATCGGCCTCCTCGTGGTCGGAGTTTCCGGCCGGTAACTGTACCAATGGCCCAGTCATCGGGCGCGCTGTTGAGCCACTGGGGTCACAGATGTTTTCCTCTACCCATCGATGGCGTTGCGATGGGCTGCGCCGGGCGGCGAAGGAGCCGCGCCGGACCCCCGCAGCGCCTTTGTCATGCCGGAACGCATGCCGAAAAGCGCATGCCGAAAACCAGAAAACCATCCGTACGCGTGCGTGCGCGCGCGTACCCACAATCGGGGAGAAGGGGGCGGCAGCACTGAAGAGGATCTTCGTGGCTCCGGATCCGGGCCTGCTCCGGCTGCGGACCGCCGTCCGCGCCGTCATCGGCGTGGGCTTCGCGGTCACCGTCGTGGAGCTGTCCGGCCTGCCGATGTCCGCCTCCATCGCGGGAGGCCTCGCGGCGCTCCTCGCGATGTTCACCGTCGGTGACGCGACGCCGGGCCGCCAGGTGGTCACCACGGCGCTGCTGCCCGCCGTCGGGTTCCCCGTGCTCGCCCTGGCGGCGGCCCTGCACGGCACGCCCCTGGTGCGCGACGCGGCGTTCCTCGCCGTCGTGTTCTGCGGGGTCTACGCCCGGCGCTGGGGACCGCGCGGACAGGCGCTCGGCATCTTCGGCTTCATGATGTTCTTCGCCACGCAGTTCCTGCACGCCGTGCCCGCCCAGCTCCCCCACCTCTACGCTGCCGTGATCATGGCCCTCGCGGCCTGCGGCCTGGTGCGCTTCGGACTGTGGTGCATCGAGCGCCGCACCCCGCCGCCCGCCGGACCGGCCCCGCTCGCCGGGCGCGGCCTCGCCCGCCCCACCACCCGCCTGGCCTTCCAGAACACCGTCGCCTGCGCCGTCGCCCTGGGCGTCGGCCAGCTGGTCTCCGACGAGCGCTGGTACTGGGCCGTGGGCACCGCCTGGTGGATCTTCGTCAACACCGCCTCGCGCGGCGAGACCCTCGTCCGCGGCTTCCGCCGCGTCATCGGCACCCTTGCCGGCATCGCGGCCGGCCTCCTCGTGGCCGTCCCGCTGCACGGCGCGCCCGGGCCCACCGCCGTCCTCGTCGCCGTCTGCGTCTTCGGGATCTTCTACACCGCGGCCCCCTCGTACAGCTGGATGATGTTCTTCGTGACCGTCATGGCCGGTCTCCTCTACGGGCTGCTGGGCGTCCTGCACCCCGGGCTGCTCGCCCTGCGCTTCGAGCAGACCCTGGTCGGAGCCGCAGGCGCCGCCGTCGCCGTCGCGCTCGTCCTGCCCGTCACCACCCACGCCGCCACGGACGCCTGGATCCGGCGCGCCCTGGTCGCCGTGCGGCACTGCACGGCGGACTCGGCGCGACGGCTGGCCGGCGACGCGTCCGCGGACCCCGCGCCGCACGTCGCCGAGCTCGAACTCCTCCTCGGCAGGGTCCGTGTCTCCCTGGCCCCGCTGCTGCACCCGCTCAGCCCGCTGCGCACCCGCAAGGAGCGCGCGCGGCAGGTCATGCTGCACCTCGACGACTGCGCCCGGCAGGCACGCGGCCTCGCGGCCGTCGCCGCGGACCCCGACGCCTCGCACGACGCCCGGCTCACCGCCGCCTGCCAGCGCGTCGAGACGGCGCTGCTCGGCCTCGTCGCACCCGGCGGGGAAACCCGGTCGGCAGCCGTGCTCCCCGGGGCGGCCCCGCACCACCACCCCGGCGCCGAGGCCGCGCTCGCCCATCTGCACGACCTGGAGGCCGCACTGTCCTCGCTGGCCGAGCCGCTGCGCAGCGGTCCCCGCGGAGTGTTCGCGGAGGCCTGACGTCCGGTATGTCGGTGGTGCCGTGTAGCGTCGGGATCACAGTCTTCGGGGCGGGGAGGGCGGCATGACGGTCAGCGGCGGACAGGCCGGGCAGCGCGGGCGGCTCGCGTACATCGGGTCGTACACGGCGGCCGGCGGCCGGGGCGTCACGGTCGCCGAGACCGACCCCGGCACGGGCGCGCTGAAGCTCCTGGGTTCCACGGACGCCGTGGCGAACCCCTCCTTCCTCGCGCTCTCGCCCGGGGCCGACGTGCTGTACGCGGTGAGCGAGACCGACGAGGGCGCCGTGGCGGCGTTCTCCCTCGCCGACCCCGTCCGGCCACGGCCGCTCGGCGAGGCGGTGCCCGTACGGGGCGACGCACCCACCCACCTGGCCGTCACCGGCACCCACGTGTTCACCGCCAACTACGGCTCGGGCAGCGTCAGCGCCCTCCCCGTCCGCCGGGGCGGCGGGCTCGGCGCCCCGGCGGCGGTGCTCGCCCACCGGGGCAGCGGCCCGGTCGCGGACCGGCAGAAGGGCCCGCACGCCCACGCCGTCGTGCCCGACCCTTCGGGCCGTGTGCTCCTCGCCGCGGACCTCGGCACGGACTCGGTGTGGACGTACGCCCTCGACCCGGTGACGGGCCTGCCGCGTCCCCACGGCGAGACCCGGCTGCGGTCCGGCACGGGCCCGCGGCACCTGGCGTTCGCTCCTGGAGCCGATCGCGTCTACGTGCTGAACGAGCTGGCGCCGAGTGTCACCGTCTGCCGCTGGAACAGCGCGGACGGAACGCTTGCGCCCCTCGGCGAGACGCGCGTCCTGCCGCCCGGCGAGGGCGTCCCGACGTATCCGTCCGAGCCCGTGGTCTCCGCCGACGGGCGCTTCCTCTGGATCGCCAACCGGGGCCACGACAGCATCTCGGTCCTCGCCCTCGACGGATCGGGGGACGTCCTCGGGCTCCGCGACGTCGTCGGCTGCGGGGGCGTCTGGCCCCGGGACCTGACTCCGCACCCGTCGGGCCGGTATCTGTACGCCGCGAACGAGCGGTCGGGCGACGTCTCGTGGTTCACCGTGGACCCGGACACCGGCATACCGGCCTTCGCCGGCACGGTCGCCGTGCCGGCGGCATCCTGCGTGATCTTCAACTGAGCCGAGGCACCGCCCTCAAGACACCGAGACCGGGGCGCTGAGCCCTGGGCCCGGGAACAGGGCCCAGGCCCCGAGCCCTGGGCCCGGGAATGCCGAGAGGGGCTCTCCGCAGTGCAGGAGCCCCTCTTCCGGGAAACGGGCGGGTCGAGCGGTCAGACGGTCACGGCACCCTCTGGTCGCAGGACCCGTACGGAAAACGCAGTCGGCGAGGACGGTCAGCGCGCCGGGCTCTGGGCCGGCTGCACGGATATGCCCAGTGCCTCCGCGTACTTGGCCAGGACGAGCTTGCCGATCGCCGGGTAGGCGCCGAGCGGCGCGGCCGCCGCGCAGTCCGCCTCCTTGGCGGCGGCGTCCGCGACCCCCTCGGCGATCTCCGGGCCGATGAGGCCGGGGGCGAGTGCCAGGTTCCGCGAGCCGGAGCCGCGCAGCTGGTCGGCCGCGCGCGCGATGTCGCCGTCGACGTCGAGAGCGGCCGCGAGGACCGGCACGGCGAGGCGGGCGGAGAGCAGCATGCCGCTGATCCCGGCGGCCTGCACGGCCTCCTCGCCGCCGACCGTCGCCAGGATGATCCCGTCCGCCGCCGTTGCAACTGTGAACAGTCGCGCGCGGTCGGCACGGGCCAGGCCGGCCTCCGACAGGCGGACGTGCAGAGCCTCGGCGAGCAGCGGGTGCGGGCCGAGCGCGTCGGTGAGCTCGGCGGCGGAACCGCTGCTCATGACGGACTGGCGGACGCGGCGCAGGAGGGCGTTGTCGGGGCCGGCCAGGAGCGGCACCACGATGGCCGGGGGCCACTGGTCCCAGGCGTCGGCGGCGCCGTCCTCGGCACCGGCTTCGCGGGCTTCGCTCGCGCGAGCGGTGCGCTGCGCGGCGGCGTAGGCGAGGACGGACTCGAGGGACGGGTAGCCCTCGGCGCCGCCGTCGGCGTCCACGTAGCCGATGCGGGCGTCGAGGCCCGGAAGCTCGGAGCGCGCGATGCTGAGGACCTCCTCGGCGAGGAGGCGCGTCGCCGTGTCGGGGACCCCCGGAACGGCGAGTACCAGCGGCGGCGCGCCGGCGGGGGCGGCCGCCGGCTCCGGCCGCCGGTGCCGTCCGGGCTGACGGGGTCGCGGCATTCGTACAGGCAGGCCAGGCGCAGGCCCTGTGGGGGAGCTCATGGCGCCGCATGTTAGTCGTTCAAGGCGCTGGGCCGTTCGGGTGGGGGCGTCCCGGTGGCGTCTGTCCGGATTTATTCGCCCAAAAATACGCTCATCGCAGAAGCGTACGGACGCGGTCGGGAGTGGTTCAGCAAACGACGCGGAGCATCGGCGGATCGGCCGGCAGTAGCAGATCGTCCGTCAGCAGGGCTTCGGCCACGCACAATGCGCCGTCCAGGGGCTCGCCCGCCGCGGTGACCGGACGTGCGTGAGGGAGTTGCAACTGCAACTCCTCGCGCAGGGGTGCGAGCAGGGGGTCGCCCATGCGGAGGAGGCCCCCGGTAACGGCCACGTCGTAAGCATTGCCGGTCCCATACACCTCGTCGGCCGGATCCGCCAGACCTGCCTGCCGGCCGGCTGCTGCCGGGAGTGCTTCCCGGCCGGGCCGGGGCGGCGGGCAGACCGCCGCGGCCGCCTCGGCGATGTGCCGTGCCGCCCGGCACAGGATGCCCGCCGCCACCGGGTCGGCCGGGGCGCACCGGGACACCTCCGGGGCGAACGAGGCGAGGACGGCGGGCCGGTCCGCCCGGGGGTACAGGGCGGCGGGCAGCTCCGGCGGCGGGCCGAAGACCGCCTGCAGCCGCTCCAGCAGGGCGTGCGAACCGCCGGCCCGCCCGTCGTACGCCCGCATCGCCGCCTCCAGCCCGGCACGGCCGATCCACGCGCCGCTCCCGCAGTCGCCGAGCAGATGGCCCCAGCCGTCGGCGCGCCGCCAGCCGCCCTCCGTGGTCAGGTCCGTGCCCACCGCGATCAGCCCGGTGCCCGCGGCGACGACGGCTCCCGGCCGCTGTCCCAGGGCGCCGGCGTAGGCGGTGACGGCGTCCGAGGCCAGAGAGAGCCTGCGCATGCCGAGGGCCTCGCGCAGGGCGGAGGGCAGGACGGCGTGCAGGTCCGCCCCGAGCGAGACCATGCCGGCGGCGCCCACGCAGACGGCCTCGCAGCGCTGCGCCCCGGCCCGCGCCAGCAGGCTCCGGGCCGCGGGCAGCACCTGGCCGAGCAGGTCCCGGGCATCGATGCCCTGCTCGCCGACGGCGGCCGGGACGGAGGAGGACCAGGTCAGGTCCGGGCCGCCGCGCGGGACCGCGCGCAGGGCGACGCGGATCCCCGAGCCGCCGGAGTCGACGCCGAGGACGTGACCGTTCGCCGGGCTCACCGGGCCGGTCGCACCGAAAGGGCGCCCGCGCACATCACGGAAGCTGCCAGTCCACCGGGGCCGCGCCCTGGCGCGCCAGCAGGTCGTTGGCGCGGCTGAACGGCCGCGAGCCGAAGAAGCCGCGGTCGGCCGACATGGGGGAGGGGTGCGCCGACTCCACGGACGGCACCTGCCCCAGCAGCGGCCGCAGATTGCGGGCGTCGCGCCCCCAGAGGATCGCCACCAGCGGGCGCCCCCGCTCGACCAGCGCCCGGATCGCCTGCTCGGTGACCTCCTCCCACCCCTTGCCGCGGTGTGCGGCGGGCTTGCGCGGGGCGGTGGTCAGCGCCCTGTTGAGGAGCAGGACGCCCTGCCGGGTCCACGGCGTGAGGTCGCCGTTGGACGGCCGCGGCAGCCCCAGGTCGGTGTGCATCTCGCGGTATATGTTCTCCAGGCTGCCGGGCAGCGGGCGTACCTCGGGCGCCACCGAGAAGCTCAGCCCGACGGCGTGCCCCGGTGTCGGGTACGGGTCCTGACCCACGATCAGCACCCGGACGTCGTCGAACGGCTGCTGGAAGGCGCGCAGCACGTTGGCGCCCGACGGCAGGTACGTGCGGCCCGCGGCGATCTCGGCGCGCAGGAAGTCGCCCATGGCGGCGATCCGGCCGGACACCGGTTCCAGGGCCTTCGCCCAGCCCGGTTCGACGATCTCGTGCAAAGGTCGTGCAGCCACAGCTGCCGCCCCTCCCTGTAAACAGACTGCTGGCAGTTGCGCAAGTCTAGGATCGTACGCGAGGGAGGGGTCGCTTCCGCATCCCGGCTCCGGCGGCCGGGCCGGGCGGGAGCAGCGCGTACGCCCGCCCGCTCCCGCCCGGTGGATTCAGCCGTACGTGTGGCCCGCGCGCCAGGGCTGCCCCTTGTGTCTCAGACGGCCCAGCCGTACTGGTCGGGCATGCGCTTCGCCGCACCGAGCGCGGCCGCCGCGCGGTGGGGCCAGTACGGGTCGCGGAGCAGTTCGCGGCCGAGCAGGACGGCGTCGGCGTCCCCGGCGGCGAGGATCTTCTCGGCCTGCTGCGGCTCGGTGATCAGGCCGACCGCGCCGGTCGGCAGGCCCGCCTCCGCGCGGACCCGGCGGGCGAACGGGACCTGGTAGCCGGGGCCGGTGGGGATGCGGATGCCGGAGGTGATGCCGCCCGTGGAGACGTCCATCAGGTCCACGCCGCGGACCCGCAGCTCGCGCGCGAGGCGCACGGTGTCGTCGGCGGTCCAGCCGTCACGCCCGTCCTCGGGGTTCTCCGCGATCCAGTCCGTCGCCGACGTCCGGAAGAACACCGGAAGTTCCTCCGGCCACACCGCGCGCACCGCTTCCACGACCTCCAGCGCGAAGCGCGCCCGGTTCTCGAACGAACCCCCGTAGGCGTCGGTGCGCCGGTTGCTGAGCGGGGACAGGAACTCGTGGATGAGGTAGCCGTGGGCGCCGTGCACCTCCACGACCTGGAAGCCGGCGGCCAGGGCGCGCTGCGCCGCCTCGGCGAACTGCCGCACGATCCGCTGGATCTGCTCCACCGTCAGCGCTTCGGGCACGGGGTGGCCCGGTGCGTACGGCAGCGCGCTCGGGGCGACCGTCTGCCAGCCCTCGTCCGGGCCCACCGGCCCGCCGCCGCGCCACGGCCGGTCGGTGGCCGCCTTGCGGCCGGCGTGCCCGAGCTGGATGCCCGGCACGGTGCCGCGCTCCTTGAGGAACGCGGCGATGCGGCGGAGCGCCCCGGCCTGGGTGTCGTTCCAGAGCCCGAGGTCGGCCGGGCTGATGCGGCCCTCGGGGCTGACCGCGGTCGCCTCCACGAGGATCAGCCCCGCGCCGCCGGTCGCGCGGGCGGCGTAGTGCGTGAAGTGCCAGTCGTGGGCGACGCCGGCACCCGGCCCGAAGGCCTCGGCGCTGTACTGGCACATCGGGGCCATCCAGACGCGGTTGGGGATGGTCAGCGAGCGCAGGTCGTACGGAGTGAAGAGTGCGGTCATGGCGGTCACGGCAGTCACAGCGGGCTCCTCCAGGTGCGCCGGGGGTCTCCACGGCGGGTTGCTCGTACGATAACCCTCGTACTACGAGAGATGTCAAACTACGAGGGTCCTCGTACAATGAGCGCGTCGTGGAGATTCCCGGCGCACCTGGAGGAGCTGCCGTGTCAGCGCAGAAACAGCCGTCGTCGGGCGTCCGCACCCTGGAGCACCCCGACCGCACGGACATCCACCTGGAGGGCGTGCTGCACGCGCTCTCCGACCCCATGCGCCTGCAGATCGTGCGTGAGCTCGCCGCGGAGGAGGGCGAGTTGAACTGCTCGGTCTTCGACCTCCCCGTCAGCAAGTCGACGACGACCCACCACTTCCGCGTGCTGCGCGAGAACGGCGTGGTCCGGCAGATCTACCGGGGCACCGCCAAGATGAACGCCCTGCGCCGCGACGACCTCGAAGAGCTGTTCCCCGGGCTGCTCGACTCCGTCCTCACGGCGGCGTCGCTCCAGGCGTCCCGCCTGGATGCCGCGCCCTGACGGGAAACTCCGGCCCGGGGGGGGCGTCAGCCGCCGGCGCGCGCCGCGGACAGCAGCCCTGCCCAGTCCGGGATCTTCACCGGCCCGCGCCCCAGCCGCCGGCCGAGAGCGGCCTCCGCGGCCTCGATGCCCAGCCAGCCCGGCCACTCCACGGGCTGCCGCCCCGCCGCCCGCAGGGCGGCCCGCGCCTCCTCGGCGGTCGCGGGCGTCCGCTCCGCGAGCGCCGCGGCGTCGGCCAGCAGGGACGTCACCGTCTCCTTCGCGCACGAGCGGTTCGTGCCGATCACGCCCGTCGGACCGCGCTTGATCCACCCCGCCACGTACTCGCCGGGCGACGGTGCGCCGTCCCGCAGCACCCGGCCTTCCGCGTGCGGCACGGTCCCCAGCTCGCCGTCGAACGGCAGGCCCGCGATCGGCACACCGCGGTAACCCACCGAGCGCAGCACCAACTGCGCCTCGACGTCCTCGAACTCACCGGTCCCGGCGATGCCTCCGCGACCGTCCGGGGCCGTCCGCTCGAAGCGCACGGCGCGCACCGCCCCATCGCCGAGCAGGGCGACGGGCCGGAGGAAGAACCGCAGGTGGATGCGGCGTGGCCGGTCCGCCGGAGGGCGTCCGGCCCAGTCGCGCAGGACCTCGACGTTGCGCCGCCCCGCCGCGGGCAGCCCGCCGGGGTCGGCCCATGCGGGGTCGAGCGCCGCCTCCCCGGCCCGTACGAGCGGCTCCGCGCCCGGCAGTGCGCCCAGCTCGCGCAGCTCCTTCGTGGTGAACTTCGCCTGCGACGGCCCGCGCCGGCCGACCATGTGGATGTCCGTCACCCGGCTCTCCGCGAGCGCGCCCAGGGCGGCGTCCGGCACGTCGGTGTGGTGCAGCTCGCCGGGGCCGCGCCCCAGCACGCGGGCCACGTCGACGGCGACGTTCCCCACGCCGATGACGACCGCGGAGCGCGCGCCCAGCACGAACCCGTCCGGCGCCGCGTCCGGATGGGCGCTGTACCAGGAGACGAACTCCGTGGCCGAGAAGCTGCCGGGCAGGTCCTCGCCGGGGATGCCGAGACGCCGGTCGGTCGCGGCCCCGACGCAGTAGACCACCGCGTGGTACAGCTCCAGCAGCCTGCGCGGCGCGAGGCCGCGGGGGCCGTCGCCCACCGGGACGTTGCCGAAGAAGTGGATGCCCGGGTGCTCCATGGCGGCCCGCAGGTTGTTCTGCAGCGACTTGATCTTCTCGTGGTCGGGCGCGACGCCGTAGCGCACCAGCCCGTACGGGCAGGGCAGCCGGTCCAGCACGTCCACCGTCACGCCGGGGACGTCCTGCTGCTGCACCAGGGCCTGAGCGGTGTAGACCCCGCTCGGCCCCGACCCGACGACGGCGATGCGAAGCACGGTGGGCCCCTTTCCGCGGATCTCCGCAGGTGTCCCGCAGGTCCCTCCAGGATCGCACCGGGGGGCGCGGGACGGCAGGGCGACAGGCGGGCGTGGCCGGTTCGGGAGGGCCGGACGGGGCGGGGCCGCGGCTCAGGTGCCCGCGGGCGGCGGCTCGGGGCCGGGCGGGACGCCCAGCTCCCAGTCGAGCCCGTAGCGCTGGAACAGCTCCGCGCGCAGGCGTTCGAACGGCATGGGGGCGCCCGGCAGCAGGACCGCCACGACCGCGCCCATCAGCAGCGCGCGCAGCAGCGGGTAGTCCGTGTCGGGGTCGGGGGAGCCGTAGGCCGCCACCGTGTCGTGCAGCAGGTGCGCGAGGCGCTGCTGCTCGGGACACTGGATGAATCCTTCCGCCTGGAGGATTCCGGCCATGTGGGTGCGCATCAGCAGCGGCCGGTCCCGCGCGAGCCCGAGGATCGCGTCGATCGCGCGGGCGAGGCGCTCGCGGCCGTCCCGGGCGCACGGGGCGCGCTCCAGGCCGGCCTCGAGCTCCAAGTGCATCACACGGTGCACCGCGGACTGCAGCAACTGCCGCTTGCCCGGGAAGTAGTACGAGACGAGGCCGCGCGCCGTGCCCGCCCGGTCGGCGATGTCGGCGAGCGTCGTCGCCTCGTACCCGCGTTCACCGATGAGCTCGACCGTCGCCCGGAGCAGCCGCTCACGGGAACGGCGGCGCATCTCCTCGTTGGCCGACGCGCTGCGCGGGGACATTCCATAACTCCTGCGTTGACTGGCTCCGGGCCAATATACTCAGGGGCTGTCCGGCCGTCCTGCCCGCCCCCGGCGTGGTACGACTCCGGTGTGCCGGCTGGCCTGGGCGGCGCGGGGGACCGCCCAGACCAGCGTGGCGGGCTCATACGGCTACGGGGACGTCATCAGCAGCAGGCTTCGCCGGCAAGCCTGCCGGCGGCCGTCAGCCGGCCAGTCCGAGCACCGGCCGCAGGCCCGCCGGCCGCTCCTCGACGGGCAGATGGTCCACCAGATGCACCGCACAGCCCAGCGCTGCGGCGCCACCGTCGGCCCGGCGGTCGTCCCCCACCATCAGCACTTCCCCGGGAGCCAATCCGAGCGCCTGACAGGCCGCCAGGAACAGCCGTGGATCGGGCTTCTGCACGCCGTGCTCGAAGGACAGGACATAGGCGTCCACCCATGTGTCGAGGCCGTGCGCCAGGAACACCGGCCGCAGATCCCAGCCGACGTTGCTGACCACGGCCGTTCGCACACCGCGCTGCCGCAGTTCACCGAGGACACCGGCCGCATCGGCGTACGGGCGCCAGGCGGCCGGCTCCATGTGGCGCTCGTACAGCGCGTCGTAGACCTCGGGCCGGGGCAGCGGCACCTCGCGCGCCAGCCCGGTGTACGCGGCACGGTGCTCCTCCGCGCTGCGGTCGCGCGCGGCCCACGCCCCGGTCAGGTGCGGCGGTACGGAGCGCGGCGGCGTTCCGCCCGGGAGCGCGCCCGCCTCCTCCAACTGCCGGGCGGCCCCGGCCACGTCGGTCTCACCCATCAGTACGCCCGTCCGCTCCAGCGCCGCGGTCAGCCACGACACGGCCGACTCGACCCGGAACAGCGTGCCGGAGAAGTCGAAGAGCACACCCTTGACCGTCATGACGCCCCCTCGCCCCCGTCCGTGCGAGCGGACGGCGGGCTCATTGATCGCTGTCGGAGAAGCCGGCTTGATGCAGGAGAAGCCGGCTTGATGTCAGAGAGGCCAGCGTCGCACGGGGGCAGGGCATGGTGGCCGCAGACCGCGAATCGGCTCACGGCCGCACTGCGCCACCCGTTCCCGCCCCCTCCGCCCGCCTGCCCGTCAGCGTGCCGAACAACCCCGCGGAGACCGCCACCAGCGCTCCGCCCAGCAGCCATCCGCCCACGACGTCCGACAGCCAGTGGACCCCCAGGTACAGCCGGGTGAAGCCGACCCCGAGTACCGACACCGCGCCGGCCGCCAGAGCGGCCCGCAGCCCCGCCGCCCGGACGCCGTGCCGCCACAGGAGCCACACGAGGAGCCCGCAGGCGACCGTCGCCGTCAGGGCGTGCCCCGAGGGGAACGCCGCGTAGTGCGCGGTCGCCACCGGGTCCGGCCAGCTCGGACGGGCCCGTCCCACCGCCGCTTTGAGCCCCTGCTGGAGCGCGGTGCCCAGGGCCGACGTGCCGGCGATCCAGGCGCAGAGCAGCCAGTCGCGCCGCCGTGCGAGCCACAGCGCGGCGACGGCCAGGGCGGCGCGCATCGTCCAGGGGTCCCACAGCCAGTCGGAGAGCACACGCACGCACCGCGTCCAGCCGCGGTGCTCCACGGCCACGGGGTGCAGCCCGTCCGCGACGTGCCGGTCGAGCGAGACGAGCGGCTCCCACGCGCAGGCCACCAGGGCCAGCAGCACGCCGAACACGGCGGCGAGGACGAGGCCGGTGCGGAGCGCCACCGGCCGGGCGGACGTGCGGGAAGGGGAGCGGGGGAGTGCGGGCGAAGGCCGCGGCGGGGCGTGCATGGGGTGATCGTGGCCCATGGTGCGCCGGCAGGGCTACTCGTTCGCAACGACCGCCCGTCCCCGGCGATCCGGCCGCGCCGCGCTTACGAGCCGGACCGGCTCAGTGCGCTCAGGCCCGGCATGAACGTGACCAGCAGCGGGACCGCCGGCACCAGGGACGCCACCGCCGTCAGCCGCAGCCGCCGCGCGGCCGTCAGCCGGGGCGCGGGGGCCAGCAGCCGCTGCACTCGCGTCGGCACCTGGGACAGCCGGGACGGGCACGGCCCGAACACCCCGCGGTCCTCGTTCAGCTCCACCAGGGCCAGGGCGGTCGTCAGCCGGCCGAAGCGGCGCGACGCGGCATCGTCCGCCGCCAGCTCCACCAGGTGGTGCACCTGGTCGCGGAACGCCGCGAACACCGGCACCTGCGGGAAGCCGTTGGCGAGCGCCGAGGAGACGTGCAGCAGCCAGTGGTGCCGGGCCCGGGCGTGCCCCTGCTCGTGGGCCAGCACCGCATCCAGCTGCGAGCCCTTGAGGCGGCGCAGCGCACCCGTCGTGATCACCAGCTGGGGTGCCGGGCCGCCGGGCAGCCACCAGGCGTCCGGGCGGTCGCCCTCCAGGACCACGAGCCGGTCCTCGCCGGGCTCCTCGCCGGGCAGCAGAGGGGAGCGCACCAGCAGCTCCGCGTGGCGCTTGCGGCGCCGGGCGCGCGCCCAGCGGATCTCGCGGCTCAGCATCCACGCCGTCCACGCGGCGCCGCTCGCCAGCGTCAGGGCCAGCGGAGCGGCCCAGGCGGCGTAGGCGGTGAGGGCGTACGCCTCGACCACACCGTGCGGCGCGGCGGCGAAGACGTGCCCGCGCACGGCCTCCCAGGCCGCGGCGGCGCTCAGCGCCATGGCGAGCAGACAGCACAGCAGCACGGCCGCCACCGCGCACTGCCACACCCACAGCGCCACGACCGGTTCGCGGTCGGGCCAGTCGGAGCGCGTCAGCACACGCGGCGCCAGCGCCGCGACCAGTGCGCCGAGGACCAGCAGCGCGAGCGGGACCATCATGGCCGTCAGCCTATGAGCGGCGGCGCGGGCAGGGGTACGGTCCCGTTCGCGAAGTGACGCATGCCACGGGCGGCCGGGGCGCGCGCTCAGAGCGTCAGCAGCATGGCCAGCATGCCGATGCCCATGGACAGCCGGCAGGCGTGCGTGAGGTCCGGCCGGCCCGGCCACGTGAGCTGCCCCGAGGCGACGGTGACGGGGACGAGGACGGCCACCGTGCGGACCACGTACACGGCGAAGTACACCAGCAGCAGCCCCGTCAGCAGCGGGGTGCCGGCCGGCTCGTGCGCCGCCGCGGCGTGTGCGGTCGTGCCCGCGTGCACGCTCCCTCCGCCCACGGGGCCGCCGGCCATCGCCAGCGCCATGTAGACCATGGCGAACGCGCCCACGGCGTGGTGGAGGTGAGGAGTGTCCAGGCGGCTCCGGGCGACGGCCACCAGCGTGTGCACCCCGGCGGCCCCGAAGACGACGGCGAACAGCAGGGCGCCCCACGGCCGCGTGTCCAGGACCGTGGCCGGAACGGCCATGGCGGCCATGCCGAGCCCCATGAGGGCGTCGCTCCCGACGGCCCGGCGCTCCCCTCCCGGGCCCGCGTGGAGGCGCACCAGGCAGTACGCGCCCGTCGCGGCGCACAGCGCCACCAGCAGCCAGCCGATCAGCGGCGGTCCGTGCACGGCACACCTCCCCGGACGCGCAGACCCACCTCCGGTTGATTCCCCGGGCGACGAGTGCACATGGGGGCGCATGGGCGCACATGAGGGGGACCGGGTGGATGGATGTGCGCCCGCGCACGCGCGGTGGCACGTCAGGGGCGCGCAAGCGGGCGGCAGCCGCGCGCCGGGGCCGGGTTAGTGTTCACGTGGAGCCGGAACCGCCGTACGGAGAGGACCCCAGGAACACGATGGACACCACCACCAGCACCGAGACGAGCTTCCGGGACGCGACCACCGATGACGTGCCCGTTCTCGTGGAGCTCGTCGAGTCGGCCTACCGCGGTGACGCGAGCCGCGCCGGCTGGACGACCGAGGCGGACCTGCTGGACGGCCAGCGCACCGACCCCGAGGGCGTCGAGGCCGTGGTGACGGACCCGGCGAGCCGGCTGCTGGTGGTCGAGCGGGGCGGCCGGATAGTGGCCTGCTGCCAGCTCGAACACCGCGGTGCCCACGCGTACTTCGGGATGTTCGCCGTCAGCCCGGAGATGCAGGGCGGCGGGCTCGGCAAGGTGGTCATCGCGGAGGCCGAGCGGCTGGTCCGTGCCGAGTGGGGCGCCACCGAGATGCACATGACCGTCATCAAGCAGCGCGACGAGCTGATCGCCTGGTACGAGCGCCGGGGATACCGGCGCACCGGGCGGATGAGCCCGTTCCCGTACGGGGACGAGCGCTTCGGCATCCCGCAGCGCGACGACCTGGAGTTCGAGCTGCTGATCAAGGAACTGGTCTGACGACGCGATCAGGGGACTGACGAGACGGTAAGGGGCGCTGTCCTATGGACAGCGCCCCTTACTTCGTCACCGGCTACTTCGTCACCGGCTACTTCGTCACCGGCTACTTCGTCACCGGCGCGCCGTCAGAGCCGGCCCGCCTCCACGATCCGCCGCAGGAACCTCCTGGTGCGTTCCTCGCGGGGCTGGCCGAAGACCTCCTCGGGGGTGCCGCGCTCCAGCACGACCCCGCCGTCCAGGAAGCACACCTGGTCGGCGACGTCCCTGGCGAAGCCCATCTCGTGTGTGGCCAGGACCATCGTCATGCCGTCCTCCTTGAGGTCCCGCACGACGCCCAGGACCTCGCCGACCAGCTCGGGGTCGAGGGCCGCCGTGACCTCGTCCAGGAGCAGCAGCCGCGGCCGGCCCGCGAGCGCCCGGACGATCGCCACGCGCTGCTGCTGACCGCCGCTGAGCCGGTCGGGGTACTCGCCCGCCTTGCCGCCCAGGCCGAGCCGCTCCAGCAGCTCCCGGGCCCGTTCCTCGGCCTCCGCGCGGGGTACGCCGTGCACCCGTCGCGGGGCCAGCGTGATGTTGTCGAGCACGGTCATGTGCGGGAAGAGGTTGTACGCCTGGAAGACGACGCCGATGCGGCGGCGGACGGTGTCCGGGTCGACGCGCGGGTCGGTGATGTCCTCGCCGTCGAGCAGGATCGCCCCGTCGTCGATCTCCTCCAGCAGGTTCGCGCAGCGCAGCAGCGTCGACTTGCCGGAGCCGGAGGCGCCGATGAGGGCGGTCACCGTGTGCGGGGCGACCTCCAGGTCCACGTCGCGCAGCACGACCGTGCCGCCGAAGGTCTTGCGCACCGATTCGAGGCGCAGCACGGGCTGCGTGCTCATACGATCCCTCCCTGTGCCCGCCGGCGGTCCGTCCGTGCCGTGACCCAGTCGGTGAAGCGGGTCATGGGGATGGTGAGGGCGACGAAGATGAGCCCGGCGACCACGTACGGCGTGTAGTTGAAGCTCTTGCTCGAAAGGATCTGGGCCGCGTAGACGGCGTCCACCGCGCCGGCGATCGAGACGAGCCCGGTGTCCTTCTGCAGCGAGACCAGGTCGTTCAGGAGCGGCGGCACGACCCTGCGCACGGCCTGCGGGAGGATGACGAACCGCAGGGTCTGCCGGGCGCTGAGGCCCAGCGAGCGGGCGGCGGCGCGCTGGCTGGGGTGCACGGACTCGATGCCCGCGCGGAAGACCTCGGCGACGTACGCCGAGTAGGTCAGTACCAGCGCCGTCCCGCCCAGCAGCACCGGGTCGGTCGTCACCCCCTGGAGCCGCAGCGCCGGGACGCCGAAGACGACCATCAGCAGGCAGATCACCAGGGGTAGCCCGCGGAAGAAGTCGGTGTAGGCGGTGGCGAGCGCGCGCAGCGGGAAGAAGACCGGGCCGCGCAGCGTGCGGGCGACGGCGATCAGCAGGCCGAGGACGAGCACGGCCGCTCCGCACACGACCAGCAGGCGGAGGTTCAGCCACAGGCCTTCCAGGACCTTGGGCAGCGCCTCGCGCGCGTAGTGCCCGTTCAGAAACGTTTCACGGGTGCGCGGCCAGCCGGGGGAGTTGACGACGGCCAGGAACAGGACGGCGCCCGTGACCAGGGTGCTGCAGGCGGCGACGGCCGTGGCGCGGCGCGCCCGGGTCCGTTTGAAGCGCTCCCGTTCGAGGCGGCGTGCGGAGGGGGTGTAGGTGTCCTGGGCGGCGTCCTTCACCAGGGACGGCACGGCGTCCCCGGGCCCGGCGGCCGCTTCTCCGGCGCTCACTTCAGCACCGGCACGTCGGCGGCCTCGGAGAGCCACTGCTTCTCCAGCCGGGCGAGCGTGCCGTCCTTGCGGAGGGAGTCGACGGCGCCGCTGACGCACGGGGTGAGGCGGCTGCCCTTGTCGAGGACGAGACCGAACTGCTCGGGCTTGCCGCCCCCGGCCTCGAACTGGCCGACGATCCTGGCGTCCTGGATCTCGGCGGAGGTGATGTAGAAGGCGGTCGGCAGGTCCACGACGATCGCCTCGACCTGGCCGTTCTTGAGCGCCGTCTTGGCGTAGTCGTTCTTCTGGAAGACGGCGGGCCGTTCGCCGGGCTCGATGACGTCGTTGATGACGTCGAGGCTGGTCGTGCCGACCTGGGCGCCGAGCTTCGCGTGCTTGAGGTCGGCAGCGCTCCCGGCCTTCGCGGCGGGGGAGTCCTTCAGGGCGACGACGGCCTGGCGGACGTCGTAGTAGCCGGAGGAGAAGTCGACGGCGCGGCGGCGCTCGTCGCTGACGGAGATCTGGTTGAGGTCGACGTCGAACTTCTTGGCGCCGGGGGCGACGGCGGTGTTGAAGGGCACGGTCTGCCAGACCACGTCGGCCCGGTCGTACCCGAGCCGCTCGGCCAGGGCGTAGGCGACGGCCGACTCGAAGCCCTTGCCGTTCGAGGGGTCGTCGCCTTCGAACCAGGGCGCGTAGGCGGGCTTGTCGGTGCCCATGGTCAGCTTGCCGGGGACCTGCGTGGCCAGCTTCCCCTTCGTGCACGCGGCCGCGGCGGGCGGCGCCGCGGAGGACTTCGAGGAGCCGGAGCCGCTGTCGTCCTGGGGAGCGCAGCCGGCGGCGGCCGCGAGGAGGACGGCGAGGCAGGCGGCGACCGGGGCCGTGCGGCGGGCTGCGGAGGGCGTGGCCTGGGTGGCGGTGCGGCGCGTGGGCCGGTGGGCGACGGGCATGGCGCGAGACTGGCAGCGTGATCATCGGTCTGTCCAGGTCAGGCCACCGACCGTCCGAATACCGGAAGACTGTTGCGCCTTCGTGAATTCACCGGCGGCGCGCGGGTAGGCCCGGAGGACGTGGGAGGGCGGGCCCCGGGGCCGTCGGGACGACCCGGAATGGCTGGAACTCGACTAGGACAGTGCACGGGACTGCTGGGGCTAATGTGTCGGAATTGTGGATCCGGGAACACATATGGCGGAGGCCTGCAGGAAAAACGGCGGCCTGACCTGGGGGTCGGCAGGATAATTTGTGGCCTCCCCTCTTGAGCAGGAGAAGCGCGCACGGATACGGTGTCTTAACGCCAAGTTCTCCCGAGGAGGAGCAGCCATGACGGAAATCCTTGCGTCCACGGCGATACGGGCCGACGAATCGACCGCCGAGCCGGTGATCGATCACCCCGCGTGGGCCGAGCTCAAGGACGCCGTGGAAACAATCCGGCCGTGGCAGTCCCAGGACGGCTCCATCGACTTCACCGCGGAGGACGCGCCACCGGGCGAGGCCGTCCGGGCCCAGCTGGACCGCGTCGTCACGGCCGTCGAGCGGCTCTCGCCGCTCGTCCCGCACGACGCCGCGTACCACGAGGCCCTCGTGGCCGACCTGCGCCGCTGGGCGGAGGCCGGCTTCGGCGTGCCCGACTTCCTGGACTCGCTCCTGGCCTTCCAGCCCGCCGCCCGGCGCGCCGACGGCCTCCAGCACCTCGTCGTCTTCCCGATGTACACGCAGAACGGCAACCCCGACCGCAACCTCGAGGCCGTCGTCCTGCGCGTCGTCTGGCCCGAGTGGCTGGCCGAGCTGGAGCGCACCCGCTACGACAACCCGCTCTTCCTCGGCATCACCTTCGAGGACTTCACCGCGGGCTACGACACCAACTCCGCCGTCCTCTTCCCGGAGACCATCGCCGTCCGCGAGGCCCCCGAGCGCTTCACCTGGGGCGGCATCTTCTGCGACCGCGAGGCGGCCCGCTTCCGCCGCGTCACCGAGGCGGCCGTCGCCGCCCTCGGCCTGGAGCTCCCCGCCGACATCCAGGCCATGATCGGCGACCAGCACCGCTGTGAGCAGGCCTTCGTCCTGTGGGACATGGTCCACGACCGCACCCACAGCCACGGCGACCTGCCCTTCGACCCCTTCATGATCAAGCAGCGGCAGCCGTTCTGGATGTACGGCCTGGAGGAGCTCCGCTGCGACCTCACCGCCTTCAAGGAGGCCGTGAAGCTGGAGGCCGAGGGCAACGCCCACGGCCGCGACGTGCAGTACGCCGTCCTCTTCGACCGGATGTTCCGCTTCCCGGTCACCGGCGACCGCGTCCGCAACTACGACGGCCTCGGCGGCCAGCTCCTCTTCGCGTACCTCCACCGCCACGACGTCGTACGCTGGACGGACAACACCCTCCACATCGACTGGGACCGCGCCCCGCAGATCACCAACCAGCTCTGCGGCGAGATCGAGAAGCTCTACCGCGACGGCATCGACCGCCCCAAGCTGGTCCACTGGCTCGCCGCCTACGAGCTGGTCTCCTCCTACCTCCCCCCGCACCCCGGCTCCGTCTGGGCCAAGGGCCCCGAGGCCCTCGACCTCACCCAGCCGCCCCGCAAGCTCGTGGACGACGTGCTCCCGGACGAGTTCCCGCTCAGCATGTTCTACGAGGCGCTTGCCAAGAAGCTGCGTCACGTGATCGCCTCGACCAAGGGGATCACCGCGGCGAAGGCCGAGCGGGTGGCCGCGTGAGCGAGCAGACGAAGGAGACGACCATGAGCACTCCCACCAACGGCAACGGCCCGCTGGACGGTGCCGTCGTGGCAGTGGCGGGTGCCGCCGGCCCCGCCGGCCGCGCCACCCTGCTGCGCCTGGCCGAGGCCGGGGCGACGGTCGTCGCCGCCGATGCGGACGCGGCCCGCCTCGCGGAGGCCGTCGACGCCGCCCGCTACGCCCACGGCGGCGCCACGGTCACCGGTGACACCGTCGACCTCCTCGACCTGGAGGCCACCCGCAGCTGGGTGGACCGCACCGAGAAGGAGTTCGGCCGCGTCGACGGCCTGGTCCACCTGGTGGGCGGCTGGCGCGGCTCGGCGACCTTCGCCGAGACCGACCTCGCCGACTGGGAACTGCTCGAGAAGCTGCTCATCCGCACTGTGCAGCACACTTCGCTCGCCTTCGAGCCGGCCCTCCAGCGCAGCGGCAACGGCCGCTTCGTGCTGGTCAGCGCCGCGGGCGCCAGCAAGCCCACCGCGGGCAACGCCGCGTACTCCGCCTCCAAGGCCGCCGCCGAGGCGTGGACGCTCGCGCTCGCCGACTCCTTCCGCAAGGCGGGGGGCGAGGGGGCGCCGCCGGCCGCGGCCACCATTCTGATCGTCAAGGCACTGGTGCACGACGCCATGCGCGCCGAGCGCCCGAACGCGAAGTTCGCGGGCTTCACCGACGTCAAGGACCTCGCCGAGGCGATCGTCGGCGTCTGGGAGAAGCCCGCCCAGGAAGTGAACGGAACCCGTCTGTGGCTGACTCCGCAAGCGTGAGCACGACCCCGTCGGCAGCGACCGACGCCATACGCCGCCACGACCCCGAGGTGCGCGGCTTCGCCAGCGACAACTACGCGGGCGCCCACCCCGAGATCCTCGTGGCGCTCGCCGTCGCCAACGGCGGGCACCAGGTCGCCTACGGCGAGGACGACTACACCGCCCACCTCCAGGACGTGATGCGGGGGCACTTCGGCCCCACCGCCGAGGCGTTCCCGGTCTTCAACGGCACGGGCGCCAACGTCGTCGCCCTCCAGGCCGCGACCGAGCGCTGGGGCGCGGTGATCTGCGCCTCCTCCGCGCACATCAACGTCGACGAGTGCGGGGCGCCCGAGCGCGTCGGCGGGCTGAAGCTGCTGCACGTGCCCACCGAGCACGGCAAGCTCACCCCGGAGCTCATCGACCGCGAGGCCTTCGGCTGGGACGACGAGCACCGGGCGCAGCCGCAGGTCGTCTCGATCACGCAGACCACCGAGCTGGGCACGTGCTACACGCCCGAGGAGATCCGCGAGATCTGCGACCACGCCCACGAGCGGGGCATGAAGGTCCACCTGGACGGCTCGCGGATCGCCAACGCCGCGGCCACCCTGGGCGTCCCCCTGCGGGCCTTCACCACCGACGCCGGAGTGGACCTGCTCTCCTTCGGCGGCACCAAGAACGGCCTGGTCTTCGGCGAGTGCGTCGTCGTCCTCAACCCGGACGCGGTGCGGGCGATGAAGCACCTGCGCAAGATGTCCATGCAGCTCGCGTCCAAGATGCGCTTCGTCTCGGCCCAGTTCGAGGCCCTGCTCAGCGGCGACCTGTGGCTGCGCAGCGCCTCGCACGCCAACGCCATGGCCGCGCGCCTGGCCGAGCGCGTACGGGCCGTCGAGGGCGTGGAGATCCTGCACCCGGTGCAGTCCAACGCCGTCTTCGCCCGGCTCCCGCACGACGTGAGCGAGCGCCTGCAGAAGCGCTACCGCTTCTACTTCTGGGACGAGGCGGCCGGCGACGTCCGCTGGATGTGCTCCTTCGACACCACCGAGGGCGACGTCGACGCGTTCGCGGCGGCCCTGGCCGAGGAGATGGGCCGGCAGTAGCAGCGGCCCCCGGCGAAGGCGAAAGGGCGCCCGGCCGCGTGTGCGGCCGGGCGCCCCTTGCCGTGTCCGGGTGCGCCCCGGCGGCTGTGACCGGGTGCCGCTCTAGCGGCGCCGGTCCATCGCCGCCGCCAGATCCGGCGAGGGCGCCGTGCCGCCGAGGTGCGCCGGGATCCACCAGGTGTCGTCCGCGTCCTTCGGCCGCACCGGGTAGGCGCGCTGCGCCGTCTCCAGGAGCTCCTGGACGCGCGAGCGCAGGCGGTCGCTGAGGGTGTCCGGGTGCTCGCCGGCCTCGGGGGTCATCGGCTCGCCGACCCGTATCGAGATCGGCACGTGGTTGCGGCCCAGGTCGCGCTTGTGGCCCTTGGTCCACAGCCGCTGCGTGCCCCACAGCGCCATCGGCAGCAGCGGCACCCCGGCCTCCTGGGCGAGCCGCGCCGCGCCGGACTTGAAGTTCTTCAGCGTGAACGACTGCGAGATCGTCGCCTCCGGGAACACCCCGATGATCTCGCCGGAGCGCAGTGCGGACAGCGCGTGCTTGTAGGCGTCCATGCCGGCCGCGCGGTCCACGGGGATGTGCTTCATCGCCCGCATCAGCGGCCCCGACACCTTGTGCCGGAACACGGACTCCTTGGCCATGAACCGCACCAGCCGCTTGGCGGGGCGGGCGGCCAGCCCGCAGAAGATGAAGTCGAGGTAGCCGATGTGGTTGCTCACCAGGACCGCCCCGCCCCGCGCGGGGACGTTCTCGGTGCCCTGGATGTCGAAGCGCAGGTCGAGCGCCTTGAACATGGTGCGGGCGACACCGATCACCGGGGGGTAGACGAGCTCTGCCATCGGGGGAGGATCCTTCCGGGCCTGGGGAGGAGGGGGTCTCCCGGGCTGAGTTACGCGGCCGTAGGGTTCGGCTTCTGCCAGATCGTGCCCGAATGCCCGGCCCGGGTGCCAGCGAGGACGGCCCGGCGGCCGGGAGATCCTCATCACGTCGGCGCCGGGAACGAGGAATTTTCTCCGGGCCGCGCGGTGCTGCACCGGTGGATGCGGGGGCCCGCGAGGCCCGTAGAACCCGCGGAGAAGACGAGACGGAAAGAGGGACCGAGGGTGCGCGAGGGCGACGACGGGCTGCGGCTGGGGGCCGCCGACATCGGCGGGGAGCTCGGGGCGCGGGCCACGCTCGTCCAGTTCTCCAGCGCCTTCTGCCAGCCCTGCCGGGCCACGAGACGGACCCTGGAGCAGGTCGCGGGCATGGTCGAGGGGGTCGCGCACGTCGAGGTCGACGCCGAGGCGCACCTCGCGCTCGTCCGGGCCCTGGACATCACCGCGACGCCGACCGTCCTCGTCCTCGACGCCGCCGGCCGCATCGTGCGCCGCGCCGCCGGACAGCCCCGCAAGGCGGACGTCATCGCGGCGCTCGGGGCGGCGGTGTGACCGGCCGCGGGAATCCCGTTCCTCCGGCCCGCCCCGTGATCCCCCTCCCATCTTCCGGGCCGGCCTTGACGCTTCGCATCGCGAATCGTCAGTGTGACGTGATGTGGCCAGGGCCGCCCGCGCCGGCGATGCCCGCGATGACCGTACAGACCGGCTCGACCCACCAGCAGAAGGACAGTTCCATGACGGCCATGCCCGGGCTCGGCACCTCCCTCGCCACTCCTGAACTGCTGCGCTCCGTCTTCCGCAGGCACGCCGCCGGCGTCGCCGTGATCACCGCGCAGGGTGCGCGCCCGGTCGGCTTCACGGCCACTTCGCTCACGTCCGTCGCCGCCGAGCCGCCCCTCGTCTCTTTCGGCGTGGGCACCGGCTCGTCCAGCTGGCCCGTCCTCGCGGAGGCCGAGCACGTCGGCGTGCACATACTCGGCGAGCACCAGAGGGAGCTGGCCGGGACCTTCGCGCGCAGCGGCGCCGACCGCTTCGCCCCGCCCACGAGCTGGCGCCCCGGGCCGGAGGGCGTACCGCTGCTGGACGGCGTCCTCGCGTGGCTGGTGTGCCGCGTGGTGGCCCGGGTGCCCGCCGGGGACCACCGGGTCGTCCTCGCCGAGGTCGTCGCGGGCGACTCC
Organism: Streptomyces sp. XH2; assembly: GCF_049725035.1. Classification (NCBI taxonomy): domain Bacteria; kingdom Bacillati; phylum Actinomycetota; class Actinomycetes; order Kitasatosporales; family Streptomycetaceae; genus Streptomyces; species Streptomyces sp. XH2. The sequence goes on from NZ_JBMMMZ010000011.1 coordinate 300,919, forward strand.
GCCGGGGCGGGGCGCCCGCTCGTCTACCACCAGGGGCGCTTCAACGGTCTGCGGGACTGAGACGTCTCAAGGTCTGCGGGACCGAGGCGTCCCAAGGTCTGCGGGACCGAGACGTCTCAACGGTCTGCGGGGCCGAGACGTCCCGCGTTTCCCGCGTTGGACAGATCACAGCCGACCGGCCTTGCGTCCGGGTGAACGGGTCGCTGTACTGACGAGTAACATTCCGTTCGAGGCGCGGCCCGCAACGGGCGGAATCCGCCCCACAAGGCGCCTATGCTGCCTGCCAAGGCAGCTACGAAGAGACGATGCAGTAGGAGAGCCGGCGTGAGCTTGAGGATCGTTGTCACTGTGAAGTACGTGCCCGACGCCACCGGCGACCGGCACTTCGCCGAAGACCTGACCGTCGACCGCGACGACGTGGACGGCCTGCTCTCGGAGCTCGACGAGTACGCGGTCGAGCAGGCGCTGCAGATCAAGGAGGCGGCCGACGACGACGCGGAGATCACGGTCCTGACCGTCGGCCCCGAGGACGCCAAGGACGCGCTCCGCAAGGCGCTGTCGATGGGTGCGGACAAGGCCGTCCACGTCGAGGACGACGACCTGCACGGCACCGACGCGCTCGGCACCTCGCTGGTGCTGGCCAAGGCCCTGGAGCACGTCGGCTACGACCTCGTCGTCTCCGGCATGGCCTCCACCGACGGTGGCATGGGCGTCGTCCCGGCGATGCTCGCCGAGCGCCTCGGCGTCCCGCAGGTCACCCTGCTCTCCGAGGTCAAGGTCGAGGACGGCAAGGTGACCGGCCGCCGCGACGGCGACGCCGCCAGCGAGCAGCTGGAGGCCTCCCTCCCGGCCGTCGTCTCCGTGACCGACCAGTCCGGCGAGGCCCGCTACCCGTCCTTCAAGGGCATCATGGCGGCCAAGAAGAAGCCGGTCGAGTCCCTGGACCTCTCCGACCTCGGCCTCGAGGCCGAGGAGGTCGGCCTGGAGGGCGCCTGGACCAAGGTCGACGAGGCCGCGGAGCGCCCGGCCCGCACGGCCGGCACCGTCGTCAAGGACGAGGGCGAGGGCGGCAAGCAGCTCGCCGAGTTCCTCGCGGGCCAGAAGTTCATCTGAGCTCTCTGATCCCGTACGAACCGTCACCCGCCCCACTTTTTCCGCAGGAGCAACGCCATGGCTGAAGTCCTCGTCTACGTCGACCACGTGGACGGCGCCGTCCGCAAGCCCACCCTCGAACTGCTCACCCTCGCCCGCCGCATCGGCGAGCCCGTCGCCGTGCACCTGGGTGCCGGTGCGGACGCCGCCGCCGCGACGCTGGCCGAGTACGGCGCGGTGAAGGTCCTCACGGCCGACGCCGCCGAGTTCGCCGACTACCTGGTCGCACCGAAGGTCGACGCGCTGCAGGCCGCGGTCGAGGCCGTCTCGCCGGCCGCCGTGCTCGTCCCGTCCTCCGCGGAGGGCAAGGAGATCGCGGCCCGCCTCGCGGTCCGCATCGGCTCCGGCATCATCACCGACGCCGTCGACCTGGAGGCCGGCGACGAGGGCCCGGTGGCCACGCAGTCCGTCTTCGCGGCCTCGTACTCCACCAAGTCCCGCGTCACCAAGGGCACCCCGGTCATCACCGTCAAGCCCAACTCCGCCGCCCCGGAGGCCGCCCCGGCCGCCGGCACGGTCGAGCAGCTCGCCGTCTCCTTCGGCGAGAAGTCCACCGGCACCAAGGTCGTCTCCCGCACCCCGCGCGAGTCGACGGGCCGCCCCGAGCTGACCGAGGCCGCGATCGTGGTCTCCGGCGGCCGCGGCGTCAACGGCGCCGAGAACTTCTCGATCATCGAGGCCCTGGCCGACTCGCTCGGCGCGGCCGTCGGTGCCTCCCGCGCCGCGGTGGACGCCGGCTGGTACCCGCACACCAACCAGGTCGGCCAGACCGGCAAGTCGGTCTCCCCGCAGCTCTACATCGCGGCGGGCATCTCCGGTGCCATCCAGCACCGGGCCGGCATGCAGACCTCGAAGACGATCGTGGCCATCAACAAGGACGCCGAGGCCCCGATCTTCGACCTGGTCGACTACGGCGTGGTCGGCGACCTCTTCGAGGTCGTCCCGCAGCTGACCGACGAGGTCAAGACGCGCAAGGGCTGACCCGGTCCGCGGTCGCCTTTCGGGCAGGCCCCCGCACGCTGCTGCGTGCGGGGGCCTGCCTGTTGACCTGTCCCGGCGGCGTCGATAGCTTCGCCCGCGCGGACGGTCGGTTCCGTGCAGCGGAAACGTGGAGGTGGGCCAGCCATGGGACAGCGGCAGCCGGTTGCGACGACCTTGACGGGGGCGGTGAAGGAACGTATCGGCGCTTCTCTCGCCGATGTCGACGCCCACCTCGCGCGCCGCTACCCCGGCGACCCCGGCACGCGGCAGCCCGTCCACACCGTGTACGTCCCCGCCGACGTCTTCGCCGCGGACACGGTGCGGTTCTGGGGCGATCAGGCACTGGACGCGCTCGACGAGCACGCGCCCGACGCTTCCTCGTTCGGAGCGGTGCTAGGGCTTCCCGAGGAGCTCGCCGTGCCGGTTTACGAGCGGGTGCGCGCCAAGTTGCTGCGGGAGCCGGTCGAGGACCTCCGCATCGACTTCGAGGACGGGTACGGGCCGCGGCCCGATGAGGAGGAGGACGCGGCGGCGGTGCGGGCGGCGGGGCTCGTGGCCGCGATGGGCGGGGGTGCGGGTGGTGCGGGTGGTGCGGCGCCGCCTTTCGTGGGCATGCGCATGAAGTGCCTGGAGGCCGCTGTCCGGGAGCGGGGGATCCGTACCCTGGACATCTTCCTGACCGGGCTGATGGACGCCGGCGGGCTGCCCGCGGGGCTGATGCTCACGCTGCCCAAGGTGAGTTACGCGGAGCAGGTCGCGGCCATGGCCGAACTCGTGGGGGAGTTCGAGAAGGCGCGAGGGCTGGAGCCGGGCCGCATCCGCTTCGAGATACAGATCGAGACCACGCAGGCGGTCCTCGGGGCGGACGGCCGTGCCACGGTGGCGCGGATGATCGACGCGGGGGCGGGGCGGGTCAACTCGCTGCACTACGGGACGTTCGACTACAGCGCGTCGTGCGGGGTCGGTGCGGCGTACCAGGCGCTGGACCATCCGGTGGCCGACCACGCGAAGGCCGTGATGCAGGTGGCGGCCGCGGGAACGGGGGTGCGGGTGTCGGACGGGTCGACGAACGTGCTGCCGGTGGGCTCGGCGTCCCAGGTGCACGCGGCGTGGCGGCTGCACTTCGGCCTGGTGCGGCGGTCGCTGGCGCGGGCGTACTACCAGGGCTGGGACATGCATCCCGGGCACCTGCCGACGCGGTACGCGGCGGTGTACGCGTTCTACCGGGAGGGGCTGGGGAGTGCGGCGGCCCGTCTGGACGCATATGTGAACCGGGCCGGTGGTGACGTGCTGGACGAGCCCGCCACGGCGCGGGCGCTGAGCGGGTATCTGCTGCGGGGGATGGATTGCGGTGCGGTGGACGAGGGGGAGGTCGCGGCTTTGACGGGGCTGGGGCGGGAGGGGTTGGCAGGGTTGGCGGGGCGCTGAGGCGGAGGCGGAGGCGGGGTACGGGGCGGGGCGCCGGCGGTCCCGGCGGTGCCGTCCCGGGCGGCGGCATCGCGTCCCGGTGACCGGCCGTCAGGCCCGGAGTTCGCCCGAGCCGCGCACGATCAGGCGCGTGGGCAGCACCACCCGCTGCGGCGGTTCGGACGCGCCGTCCAGGCGGCGGAAGAGCAGTTCGGCGGCCGTGCGGCCCAGCCGGGCCGCGTCCTGGGCGATCACGGTGACCGCGGGGGAGAGCAGGTCGGCGAGTTCGAGGTCGTCGAAGCCCACCAGGGCGACCGGGCGGGGTGCGCGGGCGAGGACGCGTACGGCCGTGGCCGTCACCCGGTTGTTGCCCGTGAACAGCGCCGTCACCGGCCGTGGGCCGGCCAGCATCCGTTCCGTCTCCGCGCGGACGCGCCCCGGCTCCGTGGGGCCCAGGGACACCCAGGACTCGTCCACGGGCAGGCCCGCGTCCGCCATGGCCGCGCGGTAGCCGCGCAGCCGCTCCGCGGCGGTGTGGATGCGGGGGCGGTCGCCGATGAAGCCGATGCGGTGGTGGCCGTGGGCGGCGAGGTGGGCCACGCCCTCGCGGGCGCCGCCGAAGCTGTCGGAGAGGACGGCGTCGGCGTCCATCCGGCCGGCGGGCCGGTCGACGAAGACCGTGGCGATGCCGGCCGCGATCTCGGGTGCGAGGTAGCGGTGGTCGTCGCCGGCCGGGATGACGATGAGGCCGTCGACCCGGCGGGCGCAGAAGGCCAGTGCGAGCTCCCGTTCGCGCTCCGGGTCCTCCGCGCTGGAGCCGTTGATGAGCAGGGCGCCGTGGGCGCGGGCGACTTCCTCGACGGCCCGGTTGAGAGGGGCGTAGAAGGGGTCGGCGAGGTCTTCGAGGACGAGTCCGACGGAGGCGGTGCGGCCCTTGCGGAGGATGCGGGCGCTGTCGTTGCGCCGGAAGCCCAGCGCGGTGATGGCGTCCTGGACGCGCCGCTCGGTGTCCGCGGTGACGCCCGGCTCGCCGTTCACCACCCGGGAGACGGTCTTGAGGCCGACGCCCGCGCGGGCCGCCACGTCCTTCATCGTCGGGCGGGCGCCGTAGCGGGGCGAGGGACTGCGGGTGGGCTGGGCGCTGCTCGGCACGGGCTCGTCCTTACCGGGGGCGTGCGGGGTGACGTCGAGCATAGAGCCTAGACAACGTTGTCAGATGCGGACAGACTGGCGTCCGCAAAGCCTGAACCCCCGCCCGGCCAGGAGAGATCGTCCCCATGCGCACCGACTTCGCCGATCTTGTCGCAGCCCTCGACATCGGCGGCACCAAGATCGCGGGCGCGCTGGTGGACGACCGCGGCCGGCTGCTGTCCCGCGCGCAGCGGCCGACGCCGGCGCGCGAGGACGGGGCCACGGTGATGGGCGCGGTGGCGGCGGTGATCGACGAGCTCCGGAGTGCGGCGCAGTGGTCGCGCGTGCGGGCCGTCGGCATCGGCAGCGCGGGTCCGGTGGACGCCTCCCGGGGGACCGTCAGTCCCGTCAACGTCCCGGGGTGGCGGGACTATCCCCTGGTCGGCGAGGTGACGCGGCGAGTGGGCGGGCTGCCGGTGGTGCTCGTCGGCGACGGCGTGGCGATGACCGCGGCCGAGCACTGGCAGGGCGCCGCCCGGGGGCGCGCGAACGCCCTGTGCATGGTGGTGTCCACCGGGGTGGGCGGCGGGCTGGTGCTGGGCGGCAAGCTGCACCCCGGTCCCACCGGCAACGCCGGTCACATCGGGCACATCAGTGTCGACCTCGACGGGGACGACTGCCCCTGCGGCGCCCGCGGCTGCGTCGAGCGCATCGCCAGCGGCCCCAACATCGCCCGGCGCGCGCTCGAGGCCGGCTGGCTGCCGGGGCCGGACGGCGACCGGAGCGCCGCGGCCGTCGCGGCGGCGGCCGGGGCGGGGGACGCCGTGGCACGCGCCTCGTTCGAGCGAGCCGCGCAGGCGCTGGCCGCGGGCATCGCCGCGACCGCGACGCTGGTCGAGATCGAGGTCGCCGTCATAGGTGGCGGCGTGGCGGGCGCGGGCGAAGTGCTCTTCGCTCCGCTGCGCGAGCGCCTGCGCGACTACGCGACGCTCTCCTTCGCCTCCGGCGTCGAGGTGCTGCCCGCCGAACTCGGTTCCGACGCGGGCCTCGTGGGGGCCGCGGCCGCGGCGGCGCAGGAGTTCGGGCTGTGGGCGGCGCGGGAGCCCGGCCCGGCGTAGAGCGCGCCGGACAGTGGCAGTACGTGCCCCTGCGGCGATGGGCGCACCCGCAGGGAGCCCCGGCACCGTGCCCCTCACAAGCGTTTCCATGGCAAGGTGTTCCGGGCACTTCACAGGGGGCTACGGAGAAGGGGGAACCGTGATCGTCTGGCTGAACGGCGCGTTCAGTGCGGGGAAGACCAGTACGGCCAGGGAACTGACCGAGCTGATCCCGGACAGCACCCTCTACGACCCCGAGGTGATCGGCGGAGCGCTGAAGCACCTGGTGCCGCCCAAGAGAATGGGCGAGGTCGGCGACTACCAGGACCTGCCGGTCTGGCGGCGGCTGGTCGTGGACGCGGCCGCCGCCCTGCTCGCCGAGGTCGGCGGGGTGCTCGTCGTCCCCATGACGCTGCTGCGCCAGGAGTACCGGGACGAGATCTTCGGTGGGCTCGCCGCCCGCCGCATCCCGGTGCGACACGTGCTGCTGGATGCCGACGAAACGATCCTGCGCGAACGGATCGCCGGGCGCGAGGAGTTCGAGGACGATCCCGAGCGCAGCGAGTCCGTCCGCCGGTGGGCGCTCGACCACATCGCCCCGTACCGCGAGGCGCTGTCGTGGCTCCGCGCCGACGCGTACGCGGTCGAGACGAGCCGTCTGACGCCGCGTGAGGTGGCCGGGCGGGTCGCGGACGCCGTCCGCAGCGGCGCCGCCGGGGCGTGCCAGATCGTGCAGACCCCGGAGCCGACCGCCGAGACGCTCGCCGCCGGGGTGCTGCTCTTCGACGAGGAGGACCGGGTCCTGCTGGTCGACCCCACCTACAAGCCGGGCTGGGAGTTCCCCGGCGGGGTCGTGGAGCCGGGCGAGGCGCCCGCCCGCGCCGGGATGCGCGAGGTGGCCGAGGAGATCGGCATCGAACTCCCCGCCGTGCCCCGCCTGCTGGTCGTCGACTGGGAGCCGCCCAAGCCGCCGGGCTACGGCGGCCTGCGCTTCCTCTTCGACGGCGGGCGGCTGGCCGGGGCCGACGCCCGCCGGCTCCTGCTGCCCGGCGCCGAACTGCGCGGCTGGCGCTTCGTCACCGAGGGCGAGGCGGCGGCCCTGCTGCCGCCCGTACGGCTGAGCAGGCTGCGGTGGGCCCTGCGGGCCCGCGAGCAGGGACGGCCGCTGAACCTGGAGGCGGGGGTCCCCGTCGGGTGACGGCGGGGCCCGGCGCAGGATCCGGGCCCGCTCGGGCTGCGGCCCCGGCCGCGGCTCCTGCCCCCGCTCGGGCCGCGGTTCCGGCCCCGCTTCGTTGCCGGCCCGCGTGGTGCGGCGGAAGAGGTCGCCCGCCTCAACCGCGGCAAGCCACCGCGCCGAGGGGCCGGCGGAACGCCCGCCGGCCCGAGCGGGGCCCGTCCCGCCGCACCCCGACCGGGAGGGGCTAGCGCTTGCCCGCCGCGTAGTTGCCCAGGAACAGGGCCTCCGCCAGGGAGAGCCGCTCCAGTTCCTCCGGCGAGACGCTCTCGTTCACCGCGTGGATCTGCGCCTCCGGCTCGCTCAGCCCGATCAGCAGGATCTCCGCCTCCGGGTACAGCGCGGTGAGGGTGTTGCACAGCGGGATCGAGCCGCCCATGCCGGAGATCTGCATCTCCTGGCCCGGGTAGGCGATGCGCATGGCGTCGGCCATGGCCGTGTAGGCGGGGCTGCCGGTGTCCGCGCGGAACGCCTGGCCCTGGCCGACCTGCTCCACCGCGACGCGCGCGCCCCACGGGGCCGCCGCCTTCAGGTGCTCGGCGAGCAGCTTGGTCGCCGCGGTGGCGTCCGTGCCCGGCGGCACGCGCAGGCTGATCAGCGCCCGGGCGCCCGCGTGCACCGAGGGGGTGGCCCCGACGACCGGCGGGCAGTCGATGCCCAGGACCGTGACCGCCGGGCGCGCCCACAGCCGGTCGGCGACCGTGCCGGAGCCGATCAGCTCCACGCCGTCCAGGACCTTGGCGTCCTTGCGGAAGTCCTCCTCCGGGTACTGCATGCCCTCCCAGCTCGCCGCCGCCTCGGCCTCCAGGCCGGCGACCGTCGTCGAACCGTCCTCGGCGCGCAGCGAGTCGAGCACGCGGATCAGCGCCGCCAGCGCGTCGGGCGCCGCGCCGCCGAACTGCCCCGAGTGCAGATTGCCCTCCAGCGTGTCCACCCGGACGCGGACGAGCGTCATGCCGCGCAGCGTGGCGGTGGCGGTCGGCAGGCCCACGCGGAAGTTGCCGGCGTCGCCGATGACGATGCTGTCGGCGGCCAGCAGCTCCGGGTGCGCCGTGGCGTAGCGCTCCAGGCCGCCGGTGCCCTGCTCCTCGGAACCCTCGACGATCATCTTCACGTTCACCGGCACGCCGCCGTGCTCCTTGAGCGCGCGCAGCGCCGTCAGGTGCAGGACCACGCCGCCCTTGCAGTCGGCCGCGCCGCGCCCGTACCAGCGGCCGTCGCGCTCGGTCAGCTCGAACGGAGGCGAGATCCAGGCGGCCTCGTCCAGCGGCGGCTGCACGTCGTAGTGCGCGTAGAGCAGGACGGTGGGGGCGCCGGCGGGACCCGGGAGATAGCCGTAGACGGACTGCGTGCCGTCGGGGGTGTCGAGCAGGGCGACGTCCTGGAAGCCCTCGGCGCGCAGCGCGTCCGCCACCCAGTTCGCGGCGGCCTCGCACTCGCTCTTCGGGAACTGCGCCTCGTCCGCCACCGACCGGAAGGCCACCAGCTCGGCCAGCTCGGTGCGGGCGCGGGACTGCAGCGAGGCGACGGTGGCCGCCAGCTCGGCCGGGACCGGCCCGGCCTGGTGGTGCGAGGACGCTTCCATGGAACGCTCCTTGTGGACGCGGCGTTGTATCCGTACGAATGGGCGATTGTGCCGTCGATCCTCCCACGCCCGCCGTTCGCAGCACCCACGGGCTTCCCGTGGCGGGGCCGCGGAGGGCTGGCCGTAGGATGCGGCAGACAGCCGAAACCGGTGACGGAGCGGGAGTAGAAGCACAGGTGAGCAGCGACAACGCAGCCCAGGGCGCGGGGCGGGACGCGGGCGGGGACCGGGAGCCGGTGTGGGACGTCGTGGTGGTGGGCGCAGGGCCCGCCGGGGCCTCCGCCGCCCACGCCGCCGCCTCCGCGGGCCGCCGGGTGCTGCTCCTGGAGAAGGCCGAACTGCCGCGGTACAAGACGTGCGGCGGCGGCATCATCGGCCCCTCGCGGGACGCCCTGCCGCCCGGCTTCGAACTGCCGCTCCGTGACCGCGTCCACGCGGTCACCTTCTCGCTGAACGGCAAGCTGACGCGCACGCGCCGCTCCAAGCGGATGCTGTTCGGCCTCATCAACCGGCCCGAGTTCGACGCCGCCCTGGTGGAGGCCGCCAAGGACGCCGGCGCCGAGGTGCGCACGGGCGTGGCCGTGGCGCGCGTGGAGCAGCACGGCCCGGCCGTGCCCGACCGGCGCACGGTCGCCGTCGTGCTCGCCGGCGGCGAGACCGTCCTCGCCCGCGCGGTCGTCGGGGCCGACGGCAGCGCCGGCCGCATAGGAGCACACGTGGGGGTGAAGCTCGCCCAGGTCGACCTCGGTCTGGAGGCCGAGATCCCCGTGCCCCCGACGGTCGCGGAGGACTGGGCCGGGCGCGTGCTCATCGACTGGGGCCCGATCCCCGGCAGTTACGGCTGGGTCTTCCCCAAGGGCGACACCCTCACGGTGGGAGTGATCTCGGCGCGCGGCGACGGCTCCGGCACCAAGCGGTACCTGGAGGACTTCATCGCCCGCCTCGGCCTCGCGGGCTTCGAGCCCAGCATCTCCTCCGGCCACCTCACCCGCTGCCGCTCGGACGACTCCCCGCTCTCCCGCGGCCGCGTCATCGTCTGCGGCGACGCCGCGGGGCTGCTGGAGCCGTGGACCCGCGAGGGCATCTCCTTCGCCCTGCGCTCGGGCCGCCTGGCCGGCGAGTGGGCGGTGCGCATCGGCGAGGCGCAGGACGCGGTCGACGCCCGCCGGCAGGCCCTGAACTACGCGTTCGCCATCAAGGCCGGGCTGGGCGTGGAGATGGGCGTCGGACGCCGCATGCTCACCTTCTTCGAACGCCGCCCCGGCATGATGCACGCCGCGCTCACCGGCTTCCGCCCCGCGTGGCACGCCTTCACCCGGATCACCCGGGGCCAGACGACGCTCGCGGAGATCGTCCGGACCCACCCGGTGGCCCGCCGCGTGCTCTCCACCGTCGACCGGTAGCTCCTCCGCGGCGCCGTCCCGCGCGGTGGGGCCGGCGCCTGCTCCCGGTGGAGTAGGCGCGCCCACCGCGCCCCGCCGAAGCGGCGGCCGCCGGCGGCGCGCGGCGAGGTCCGCCAGGTCCTCGACACCCTCCGCACGCCCGGTGAGGCGCCCCGCTCCTCGGCCCCGGGCCTCGGCCGGCTGCAGGAGCTGACCCGGCAGGCCGCCGGCGCGGGACTCGACGTGCGCGTCACGACCGAGGGCCCGCGGACGGACCTGCCGCCCGGCACCGACCTCGCGGCCTTCCGCATCGTCCAGGAAGCCCTCACCGACATCGTCCGCCACTCCGGCTCCCGCACGGCCGAGGTCCGGCTGCACTACGGGCCCGACGCCCTCGAACTGACCGTCGACGACGCGGGACCCGCCCTCTCCGGCACGGATTCCGGCGGCGGGAACGGCCTGGTGGGCATGCGCGAGCGGGCCGCGGCCCTGGGCGGCACCGCCGAGGCGGGCGCCCGCCCGGACGGAGGCTTCCGCGTACGGGCCCGGCTGCCCCTCACTTCCTCGCGCAGGGAGATGCCGTGGCGCAACGGCGACGGATGAAGGAGACGCAATGACCGGGATCCGTGTGGTGCTCGCGGACGACCAGATGCTCGTCCGCGCAGGCTTCCGGGCCCTGCTGGACGCCCAGCCCGACATCACCGTCGCCGGCGAGGCCGCCGACGGCGAGGAGGCCCTCGCGCTCGTCCGCGAACTGCGGCCCGACACCGTCCTCATGGACATCCGCATGCCCGTCCTCGACGGCCTCGCCGCCACCCGCCGGATCACGGCGGACCCGGCCCTGGCGGACGTGAAGGTCATCATGCTCACCACCTTCGAGCTGGACGAGTACGTCTTCGAGGCCATCCGCTCCGGCGCCTCGGGCTTCCTGGTCAAGGACACCGAACCGGAGGAGCTGCTGCGCGCGGTGCGGGCCGTGGTCCACGGCGACGCCCTGCTCTCGCCGAGCGTGACCCGCCGCCTCATCGCCGAGTTCGCCGCGCGCTCCGAGGAACCGGCCGAGGCGCCCGGCCTCGCGGAGCTGACCGACCGCGAACGCGAGGTGATGACACTGGTCGGCATCGGCCTGTCCAACGAGGAGATCGCGCGGCGGCTCGTCGTCAGCCCTCTGACAGCCAAGACCCACGTCAGCCGCGCCATGGTCAAGCTGGGCGCCCGCGACCGGGCACAGCTCGTCGTCCTCGCCTACGAGAGCGGGCTCGTCCGCCCCGGATGGCTGGGCTGAACCCCCCGCCGTATGCCGCGGCGGATCAGAACAGCGCCTCGGGACCGGCGGTCGCGGGCGGGGGTATCAGCACTTCCGCGGTGGTTTCCACCCCCGGCGGCGCGGCCGCGAGCGCCCACCCGGCCAGCCGCCGTGCGTCCACCAGCAGCTGCCGCCCGTCCGCCGCGTCCAGATACAGGTCGGGCCCGGCCACGGCGGCGACCGTGCCCGCTACGGTGCGCCCCGGAGCAAGGACGACCGTCCCGCAGCCCGGCCGCAGCCGGTCGAGGTGGAAGGCAGCGTCGTGGTGCACCGGGGCGAAGGGCAGCACCGTCAGCGACTCCGGCAGCGTGGCCAGTCCGCACGCCTGCGCGTGCAGGCCCGCCAGCTCGGCCGTCCGGAGCTCCTGGGACGGCGCGGGGCAGCGGGCGGCCCGCTTGGCTGCGTACGGGATGCGGTCGGGCACCGACAGCGCCGCGCCGAGCACGGCCTCCGCACGGCGCGCGGCCATCAGCGGCCCGCGCCCCAGCAGGGCGTAGGACAGCGCGGCCTGTTCGAGCAGGCGGACGCCCTCGCGCTCGGCGGCGGTGATCCCGACCTTCACCGCGCCGGGCACGGACCAGGCCAGGTACACGTCGTACGGGCGCGGGTCGTCGAGAGCGGTGTCGGCCGCGACCGAGTGCGAGCGGTCGAGCCGCGCGCACTCCGCGCACTGCGCCGACACCGCCGAGGCCGCGGGCTCCGCACCCACGGGACACGGGGTGCGCCGCCCGCCCCTGCGGACCCCCACGCACCGCCGCGCGGCCCCCGTCGTGAAGGCGACCGGCCGCCCCGCGGACAGCGGAGTGCTGCGCTCCCCGTGCGCGGGATGCAGCCAGACGAGGGCCGGCCCGGCGGCCCCCCAGCGCACCCCGCCGCAGCGCCAGTCCTCCTGCTCGGCTCTCATGGCCCACCCCTTCCGTCCACGCCCCCGGATTGTGTCAGCCGCCACTGACAACGCCGCCGCGCGGCAGGCGGAGCAGCAGGTCAGCGCGGACCGGAGACCGTGCGGCGGGTGGCGTAGGCGATCGCCGCCGCCACGGCCGCGAGGCCCGCGACGGTGGTCAGGGCGACGGGCAGGGACGAGGCGTCGGCCAGGAGCCCGATGACCGGCGGCCCGAGCAGCATCCCGCCGTAGCCGAAGGTGGAGGCCGCGGCCACGCCGCCGGGGCCGCCCAGTTCGCCGGCGCGCCCGACGGCGACGGGGAAGATGTTGGCCAGGCCCAGACCCGTGACGGCGAAGCCCGCGAGCGCCGCCCACACCGTGGGCGCCAGCGCCCCGAGCAGCATGCCGCCCGCGGCCGCCGCCCCGCCCGCGACCAACGCCGTGGTCTGGCCGAGGCGTTCGAGGAGGAACGTGCCGCTGAGCCGGCCGAGGGTCATGGCCAGCGCGAAGACGGAGTAGCCGGCGGCCGCGACGCCCGCGTGGACCCCGAGGTCCTGCTGCAGGTGCAGCGCGCCCCAGTCGGCGAGGGCTCCTTCCCCGTAGGCCGTGCACAGGGCGATCACCCCGAAGAGGGCGACCGTCCGGCTGCCGCGGCGCGGACTGCCCCCGTCCGCCGCCGGTGCGGGCGCGGGCCGCTCGGCCCGCGGCGCGGGGTGCGCCAGGAGCGCGCGCCCCGCGACCGCGGTGACGGCGAGCCCGGCCAGGGTCAGGAGCAGCAGGTGCCGGGTGGGGGAGAGGTGCCCCGCGACCAGGCCGCCCAGTCCCGCGCCGAGCATCCCGCCGAGGCTGAACGCGGCGTGGAAGCTCGGCATCACGGGCCTGCGCAGCGCCGCGACGAGGTCGACGGCCGCGCTGTTCATGGCGACGTTGATGCCGCCGTAGGCGGCACCGAAGACGAGCAGCACCAGGCCGAGGGCCGTCGCCGAGTGGGTCAGGGGAGGGAGCGCGATCCCCGCGGACATCAGCACGCCGGCGACGACCGTCACCACGTGGCTCCCGAACCGGCGGCACAGCCGGCCGGTCAGCACCATGGTGGCCACGGCTCCCGCCGACACGCCGAGCAGCGCGAGTCCCAGCGCGCCCGCGGACGCGCCGGTCTGCTCCTTGATGGCGGGGATCCGGACCACCCAGCCGGCGAACAGGAATCCGTCGAGGGCGAAGAACAGGGTGAGGGCGATACGGAGCCGGCGGAGGGCGGGACTGCCCCGGTCCGGGCGCCGTTCGCCCGGAAGGACCGTCCGTGTGTCGCCCAGAAGAGCCGTCCGTATTTTGTTTAGTGTCGGCACAAAGTCACAATAGGGGGGTGACCCAGACTCGGACAACACGTTTGGAGCGGGGCCGCGGCGCCCTCGGCCCGGCCCTGGAGCTCGTACACACCGGCCGCGCCCCCACGCGCGCCGTGCTCACCGCCGAACTCGGGGTGACGCGCGCGACCGCCGGTGCCGTCGCCGCCGAGTTGGAGGCCCTCGGACTGATCACCGTCGACGCCCGCCCCGCGGCCGCCGGCTCCCAGGGCCGCCCCTCGCACCGGCTCTCCGTCGCGCCCGGCGGCCCCGTGGTGCTCGCCGCCCAGATCCACGCCGACGGCTTCCGCGCCGCCCTCGTCGGCCTCGGCGGGCGGATGGTCGCCACCGCGCCCGGCTGCATGACCGTCCCCGCCGACCCGTCGCACATCATCGACGCCGTCGTCGAGGCGGGCGCCGGCCTGCTGCGCGAGACCGGCCGCCGCTGCCTGGGCGCGGGTCTCGCCGTCCCCTCGGCCGTCGCCGAACCGGACGGCACGGCCCTCAATCCGCTGCACCTCTCCTGGCCCGCCGGGGCACCGGTCCGCCGGCTGTTCACCGAAGCCCTGGCCAAGGCCGGGGTTCCCGGCCCCGGCGAGGGCCCCGCCACCGGCGTCACCGGCAACGACGTCAACCTCGCGGCGCTCGCCGAGCACCGGCACGGCGCCGGCCGCGGCGCCCGCCACCTGCTCTGCGTGGCCACGGGCCACCGCGGCGTCGGCGGGGCGCTCGTCCTCGACGGCCGCCTGCACAGCGGCAGTTCCGGTCTCGCCCTGGAGGTCGGCCACCTCACCGTCAACCCGGCCGGCCTGCCCTGCCACTGCGGCAGCCGCGGCTGCCTGGACGTCGAGACCGACCCGCTCGCCTTCCTCACCGCGGCCGGCCGCACCCCGGGCCCCGAGGTGTCCCTGCTGCAGCAGGCCCGCGACCTGCTCCGTACGGAGTACGCCGACCCGGCCGTGCGCGCCGCCGCCGAGCTCATCGTCGACCGGCTCGGCCTCGGCCTCGCGGGCCTCGTCAACATCCTCAATCCCGACCGCATCATCCTCGGCGGGCTCCACCGCGCCCTGCTGGACGCCGACCCCGAGCGGCTGCGCGCCGTCGTCGCCGACCGCAGCCTGTGGGGGCGCAGCGGCAGCGTGCCGATCCTGCCCTGCACGCTCGACTTCAACAGCCTCATCGGCGCGGCCGAAGCGGCCTGGCAGCCCGTCCTGGACGACCCGCTGACGGTCCTGGGCTGACCCGGACGGACGAGCCGGCCGCAACCGCTCGCGGCGGACCGCGCGCCGCGCCGCGGAGTACGGGCTCGACCCCCGCGTACTCCCCGCGCCGCAGCGGCACTGCAGCCGGCCGTACGACGACCCGGAGGGCCTCGGCGAGGAGGCTCGGTGGTGGGCGGCAAACCGCCGCCTTCCCTTTCACCACCGAGGAGGCGAGCTCTCATGAGCACCCTCGCCCATGCCCTGGCCGACGGCGGTCCCGGCCCGTGGATCCTGTTCTTCCCGCTCGTCTGGGCGGCCGTCGTCATCGGCGTCGTCACCGTCCTGCGCCGCACCGTGTGGCGCGGCGGCCGCGCCCCCTGGCATCAGCGCCAGGCGCGTGCCGAGCACTCCCCGCTGACCGTCCTCGGCCGCCGGTTCGCCGCCGGCGACATCGACGAGGACGAGTACTGGCGGTGCGTCTCCGTCCTGGAGGAGCACTTCGGGGCGCCCGGCAAGCGCGGTCCGGCGTGAGCACGGCGCGTGCCGCCGGGGTTTCCACGGCTGCCGGGCGGCCTTGACGCCGGCCGGGCGCCGCCGGGTTCCGCGACGGTCGTTGCTCGCCGTTGCGGCGGAGGGTTGGTGCCGTGGCGGCAGCGATGACCAGGACGGTCCGCCCGTGGCCGTGTCCACGCGTCGGCACGACCCCCCCCCCGCCGCTACCGCGAGCAAGCTCCACGGCGCAGTCCGGCGGTGCCGGACCGGCCGGTCGTGACCCGGCGCGCCGCGCGAGTCCCGCGGCGCAGCCGTCCCCGACGGTGGCAACCCCCGTCCGGTCAGCCGGGAACGGCGGAGCGGGCGGGGGAGCGGTCGAGCACCACGGCCGCCCGGCGGGCGGGGGCGGGCCGCTCGAAGGAGGGCTCCTCCAGGGGCGGCAGGGCCGGGGCGGGCTGTTCGAGGGTGACCGTCGTCCGGTCGTCGCGGGTCTGCCGGGCGGCGGCCGCGTGTTCCGGGACGGGCAGCGAGAACCAGACGATCTTGCCGCCGTCGTGGCGCTCCTGCACCCCCCAGCTGTCGCTGACCGCCGCGATCAGGGCGAGGCCGCGGCCGTGCGTGCTGCCGGTGTCGGCGTCGGCGAGCCGGGGCAGCCGCGGGTCGTGGTCGCGGACCGAGACGGTGAGCCGGTCCAGCACGAGGTCGATCTCGACAGTGCAGCGCTTGTCCGGTTCGGCATGCTGGTGCACGTTCGTGAGGAGCTCGGTGACGCACAGCGCCGCGGGGTCGATGAGTGGATCGAGATTCCAGTACCGCAATTGCGCAGATACGATTCTGCGGACCTGGCCGATCCGCGGCGGAAGAGCCTGGAGCTCTACGGTGCAGTGCTTGTTCGGTCGGCTGATCACGGCTGCGACTCCCTGGAAAGAAGTAGGGCTAGCCTGATTCAGGAACGCGTTCTGGCACGCGCTGGGGCCGGGCCGGCGGCGGTGGCTGCCGAGCCGCGCGGCGGCTACTCATCCAGAGCGTAACCGTCCGCGAACCCTCAGTGATGCTGGTACGAGTCAAGGGTCGGCTCCAGCAGCCGGACGCGCAACTTCTGCACCGTCAGCCCCTGGCGTCACCGCCGCGTCCGGAGCGCACGGCCTCCAGGAACCGCCGGACGGCCGCTTCCCCCGTGGTCTCCCCGGACCCCGAGGGATCCTCCAGCCGGCCCAGCGTCAGGACGTAGCGCGTGCCGTTCACCGTCGCCCGGGCGCGGTCCCGGCCGGCGAACCACGGCTTGCTCGCGTGGACCGCCCCCAGTGGAGCGCTGTCGATCTCCCGGCCGTAGCTGGTGAGCAGCTCCAGCCTGCCGTCCTTGATCTTCACCTGGCCCGCCCGGGTGAGCGAGCGGAGGGACCGCTCGATCCGCACCCCGGTCGCAGTGAACTCCGGCTCCTGGAACTCCGGCTCCGCCACGCCAACCGCCTCCCCGGCCGATTCGTGTGCCTCGTGCGCAGTCTGCCCGTGAGGGGGCCCACGCACCAGTGCCCATTTATGATCGAAACGTCCGAGTGCTCCGCATGGGCCCGGATGGAACGGGAGAGGCGGCGTGCACACCACCGACGTCGACCGCAGCGACCCGGCCTACCGCGCCTGGCTGAGCGAAGCGGTCCGCAAGGTCCAGGCCGACGCGAACCGCTCGGCCGACACCCACCTGCTGCGCTTCCCGCTGCCCGAGGAATGGGGCATCGACCTCTACCTCAAGGACGAGTCCACGCACCCCACGGGCAGTCTCAAGCACCGCCTCGCCCGCTCGCTCTTCCTGCACGGCCTGTGCAACGGCTGGATCCGCCCCGAGGCCCCGGTCGTCGAGGCCTCCAGCGGCTCCACCGCGGTCTCCGAGGCGTACTTCGCGAGCCTGATCGGCGTGCCCTTCATCGCGGTCATGCCCAGCACCACCAGCCGCGAGAAGTGCCGCCTCATCGAGTTCCACGGCGGCCGGTGCCACTTCGTCGACGACCCCCGCAAGATGTACGCGGAGGCGGCGGCCCTCGCCGAACGCTCCGGCGGCCACTACATGGACCAGTTCACCTACGCCGAACGGGCCACCGACTGGCGCGGCAACAACAACATCGCGGAATCCGTCTTCACCCAGCTCCGCAGCGAACGCCACCCCGTGCCCGCCTGGATCGTCGCCACCGCGGGCACCGGCGGCACCTCCGCCACCATCGCCCGCTACGTGCGCTACATGCAGTACGACACCCGCATCTGCGTCGCCGACCCCGAGTACTCCTGCTTCTTCGACGGCTGGCGCGACCACGACCCCACGGCGACGGGCGAGCGCGGCTCGCGGATCGAGGGCATCGGCCGGCCGCGCATGGAGCCCAGCTTCATGCCGGGCGTGATCGACCGGATGATGAAGGTGCCCGACGCCGCGAGCATCGCGGCCGTGCGCGCGCTCGACGAGGCCATCGGCCGCAAGGCGGGCGGCTCCACCGGCACCGGCCTGTGGAGCGCACTGAAGATCGTCGCGGAGATGGCCGGCAACGGCACGAAGGGCAGCATCGTCACCCTCATCTGCGACCCCGGCGAGCGCTACCTCGACACGTACTACTCCGACGCCTGGCTCGCCGGACAGGGCCTGGACATCGGCCCGTACGCCGGGGCCGTCACCACCTTCCTGGCCACCGGGCACTGGCCGGACTGACGCGCTGTCAGCCCGCACCGGACTCCGGGCCGGAGGCGTCGGCCACCACCAGCTCCGGCAGCCGCTCGGCGATCTCCCGCCGCGCCGCCTCCGGCAGCCCCGCGTCCGTGACCAGCGCGTCCACCTCATCCAGCGCCGCGAACGAACTCAGCCCCACCGTCCCCCACTTGGTGTGGTCCGCAAGGACCACCACACGCCGGGCCGACCGCACGAAGTGCCGGTTGGTCTCCGCCTCCGCCAGATTCGGCGTCGACAGCCCCGCCTCCGCGGATATGCCGTGCACCCCGATGAACAGGACGTCGAAGTGGAGCGAGCGGATCGCCGCGTCCGCGACCGGCCCCACCAGCGTGTCCGAGGGCGTGCGCACCCCGCCCGTCAGCACCACCGTGGCCGCCCCCGGCCGCGCCGACGGCCCCGCCGCCGTCACCGGCCGCTGGGAGCTGTGGAAGACGTCGGCCGCCCGCACCGAGTTCGTCACCACCGTCAGATCGGGGACGTCCACCAGCCGCTGCGCCAGCGCGAACACGGTCGTCCCGCCCGCCAGCGCTATCGCACTGCCCGGCGGCGCCATCGGCACCGCCGCCCGCGCGATGTCCTCCTTGGCGGCCAGTTCCAGCGCCGACTTCGCCTCGAAGCCCGGCTCGTGCGCCGTGGCCTCCGCCACCGGCACCGCCCCGCCGTGCACCTTCTCCACCACGCCCAGCCGGGCCAGCGCGTCCAGATCCCGGCGGACCGTCATGTCCGAGACATTGAGCCTCCGCGTCAGTTCGTTGACCCGAACCCCACCGCGCCTCCTGACCTCGTCGAGGATCAGCGCACGCCGCTGCTCCGCCAGGAGATTCTGGTTGTCGCTCACCCGGCCCGTCCTTTCCGGTCAGCCGCCGGCAGTCGTGCGCGCTCATCCTCCCACGCGGCACGCCGCAACGATCGTCTTCGTTCGGCCGGATCACGAACGGGCCTATCCTGCCGACGGTGCCCCGCACTGTCAGCGGCCCCTGGCACCATGCTGGTTGACGGTACGACACACCGGGACCGGGGGCACACGGTGGCAGCGGACGAACGACCCCAGACGAAGAAGACGGAACCGCCCGCGCCCGCGGGAGCCCCCGGGCTCGCCCTGGAGCTGCTCGTGCACGGCGTCGGGGGCACCACCCCGCAGGCCATGCTGGGCGATCCGCGCACCGTGCG
The DNA here is from genome assembly GCF_049725035.1 of Streptomyces sp. XH2. Taxonomy (NCBI): domain Bacteria; kingdom Bacillati; phylum Actinomycetota; class Actinomycetes; order Kitasatosporales; family Streptomycetaceae; genus Streptomyces; species Streptomyces sp. XH2. The sequence continues at coordinate 319,994 of NZ_JBMMMZ010000011.1, forward strand.
CGTCACGGGCGACGCCGTCGCGGGCATCCACCGCCGCGCGGGCGACCTCGACGCCGAGGACCGCCCCGGCGACCACCGCCGCGAGCCCGTCCGCGAGGCCTACGTGTGGTCCAACCTCACCTCCGGCGACGGCTCCCGCGCCCTCTGGCTGGTGCTCCTGCCCTTCATGGTCATCAACCTCGCCCACTGGATGCGCCCCACCTCCGAAGGCCGCACCACGACCACGCGGGCCTACGGCCTGCTGGTGCGCCTCGTCGCCCTCACCCTCACCGTCCTCCTCACCGCCGCCGCCTGTGAAGTGGCCCTCGACCTGACGGCCTGGCAGTGCGCGGGCACGCCCGCCTGCTCCTCGGGCAAGGCGTGGCTCGGCTTCATGTCGGCCGGCCGGGGCGGCTGGTGGAGCCCGCCGGGCCGCCGGCTCGCCCTCGCCGCCGCCGTGCCGGCCGCCGTGACCGGCCTGCTGTGGCTCCTCTCCCGCCGCACCTGGAGCGCGTACGAGACCCAGCCGCCCGCCCGCCCCGGCACCGAAGAGGACGGCCACGAGGCCCGCAGGCGCCCCGCCCTGTGCCTGCCCGGCTTCTGGTACGGGCGGCGCATCGTCGCCCGGCTGCGCGCCGCCCACACCGCCGCGGCCCTGCTCACCGTCGCCGCCTTCCTCGTCCAGGCCGCCTCCCACCACGACCGCGCACCGGGCGGCAGCCCCGCCCTCGACGCCCTGGGCCGGGTCCTCGGCGCCGTCCTGGCCGCCTCCGCCCTGTTCGTCGTCCACACCGTCGCCCGCAGGGGCCGCAGCGAGAGCACCCCCGACCACACGGCCGACCGCCTCACCGTCGCCGCCCTGCCCTTCACCGCGCTCGGCCTGCTCCTGCTCTCCGCCGTCTACGCCGCCTGGGACCGCCCCGGCTGGCAGTCCCACGGCATGCTCCCCGGCGACCGCGTCTTCGGCCTCATCGCCCTCGGGCAGGGCGCCCTCGTCCTCCTCCTCGCGCTCGCCGCCCGCAGGCTCCACCGCGCCGCCCCCGTCGAGCGGACCCCGCTGGGCGGGCTCGCCGGCCCCGCCGTCGCCACGCTCGCCTGCGCCCTCGGCGGCGTCATGACCGCGGGCGTCGCCCACCGCGTCGCGGACTGGCTCGACGGCCCGGCCACCCCCGGCATGGGCGACGGCCCGATCGGCGGCCCGCCGGTGCTGCTCACCTGGCAGGCGTCCGTGATCCCGCCGCTCTTCTCCGTCCTGCTCCTGCTGCTCCTCGTCCTGGCCGCCCGCACCCTGCGCCTGCGCAAACGCCTGTGCCGCACCGTCCCCGACGGCTATCCCGACGAGCGGTACGACCAGGCCCGCACGCGCGCCATCGCCGGCAGCATCGCCCGCGCCGGCCTCACCGACGCCACCCCCTGGGCGCTCGGCACCGTCGCCGCGCTCACGCTCCTCCTCGGCGGCGGCGCGGTGGCCGGCGCCTGGGGCACCCACGACGTCCCGGGCCGGGCCGCCGCGGGCACCCCGGCCGCCGTCGAGGACGTCGCCCAGACCGCCCAGGCCCTCGGCTCGTGGTGCGTCGGCCTCGGCTTCGTCCTGCTGATCGCCTGGGGCCGCCGCGCCTACCGCGACCCCGCCGCCCGGCGCACCGTCGGCATCCTCTGGGACGTCGGCACGTTCTGGCCGCGCGCCGCCCACCCCTTCGCCCCGCCCTGCTACGCCGAGCGCGCGGTTCCCGACCTCACCTGGCGGATGCGCACCTGGACCGAGCGCACCGGCGGCCGCCTCGTCATCTCCGGCCACTCCCAGGGCAGCGTCCTCGCCGCGGCCGCCGTCTGGCAGCTGCCCGCCGCCACGCGCAGCCGCGTCGCCCTGCTCACCTACGGCTCACCCCTGGAGCGGCTCTACGGCCGCTGGTTCCCCGCCTACTTCGGCCCCGTGAAGCTCGCCGCCCTCCACGACGACGTCCACTGCTGGTGCAACCTGTGGCGGCTCACCGACCCCATCGGCGGCCCCGTCGGCCTCCCCGGTGACAGCGCCGGCACCGCCGCCGTCGACCGCGGCCCCCTCAAGGACCCCCTCGCCTACGGCCGGACCCCCGAACACCCGCTGCCCGCGGGCATCCTGGGCCACTCCCAGTACCAGTCCGACCCCGAGTTCGCCCGGACCCGCGCGGCCCTGCTCGCGCGCCTCGCCGCCTGGATGCCCGTGCCCCCTCAGGGCAGCGCCGGCAGATCGTCGGCGTAGAGCAGGGTGAGGTCGTCGGTGCTCGGGTCGGCCAGCTGCGCGACCCGGCCCGCGTGCCGCTCGACCATCGCCTCGAAGGTCTGCCGCGCCGTACGGCCGTTGCCGAACGCGGGCCCCCTCGGGATGTCGCGGAAGTACTGGAGCAGGGCCTCCGACGCCCCCGCCCCGATCCGGTACTCGTGTTCGTCCGCCTGCTGCTGCACGATGCGCAGCAGCTCCTCCGGGCCGTAGTCACCGAAGGTGATGGTGCGTGAGAAGCGCGAGGCCACGCCCGGATTGACGGTCAGGAAGCGTTCCATCTCGTCGGTGTAGCCGGCGACGATCACCACGACCTCGTCGCGGTGGTCCTCCATCAGCTTCACCAGGGTGTCGATGGCCTCCCGGCCGAAGTCGCGCCCCGAGTCCTCCGGGGCGAGCGCGTACGCCTCGTCGATGAACAGCACGCCCCCGCGGGCCCGGTCGAAGGCCTCCTGGGTGCGGATGGCCGTCGAGCCGATGTGCTCGCCCACCAGGTCCACGCGCGACACCTCGACCAGATGGCCGCGCTCCAGCACGCCGAGCGAGGCGAGGATCTCGCCGTAGAGCCGGGCCACCGTCGTCTTGCCCGTGCCGGGCGAGCCCGTGAACACCAGGTGCCGGCGCACCGAGGCGGCCTTCAGCCCCGCCTCCTGCCGGCGCCGCCCGACCTCGATCATGTCGGTGAGGGCGCGGACCTCCTTCTTGACGCTCTCCAGGCCCACCAGCGCGTCCAGTTCCTGCAGCACGGTCACCGAGGCGCGCGCCCCGGGCCGGGCGGCGGGCGCGGGCGGCGCCTCCTCGGCCGAGCGCTGCACCGGCACGGCCACCGGCTTCAGCACCGTCCGCGGGACGGCCGTCGTCACCGGCGCCGTGCCCGCGCCGCCCCCGGAGGGCAGCGCGGCCACGGCCGTCGACGTCACCGCCTCGTCGCTCGTACAGCCCTCGCTGACGGGGCCGGCCTCGGCGAACTCGTAACCGCCGCGCTCGCAGCGCTCGGTGCGGCAGCGGGTGAGCGTCGAGCGGCAGCCGTCGATGACGTGGAAGCCGTAGCCGCCGCTGCCCGTCACCCGGCACTCGTGGAACGTGCCGCGGCCGCCCGCCGACACGTAGAAGCCGGCCTCCACCGGCGAACTCACCGTGCACTGCTCGATGGCGGGATCGGCGCCCTTGGTGACGATGACGCCCGTCGCCGCGGCGTCGATGGTGCAGCCCGCCATCGAGCCGCCGCTGCCGTGGTCGCGGAACCAGGCGCCCGTGCCCGTCTCGCGGATCCGGCACCCGGCCAGCTGGGCCGACGCGCCGTCGCTCACCGACACCGCCGTGTTGCGGACCTGGGAGAGGTCGCTGTCCACCACGTCGACGTGGGAACCGCGGTCCAGCACGAACAGGGCGTCCGGGACGTCGTGCACGCGGCAGGAGCCGAGGGAGGCGGTCGCCCCGTCACTGATCCAGACCGCCGGATAGTCGCCCTTGCTGTCGTGGATCTCGCACAGGTCGGCGTCGACGCGCGTGCCCGGATCCCAGACGGACAGGCCGTTGCGCCCGAACCTGCGGATCGCCGAGCGCGTCATCGACAGCACCGAACGGGAGCGCAGGTCCACCCCGTTCTCCGGAACGTCGTGGATGTCGCAGTCGACGAGGGAGAGCACGGCGTCGGTGTCCAGCGTCACGCCGTCCCCGGACGTGCGGTGCACCCGGCAGTCGGTCAGCCGGCCCGCGGCTCTGGAGGCCACCTGCACCCCGGCGCCCCGCACCTCGTACACCTCGCAGCCCACCGCCTCCAGCGAACTGCCCTCGCCCGTGAGCGAGAGCCCCGCGCCCGACGCGTGGTGCACCCGGCAGCGCTCCAGGCGCGGATGCGCCCCGCCGTGGACCGCGATCCCCGACTGGCCGGCGGCCACCACCTCGCACTCCTCGAACACGCCCCCCGCACCGTCCAGCACGCTGATGCCGACGCCGCCCGCATTGTCGACCGTGCACTGACGCACCGTCGGACGCGAGCCGCCGCGCACCTCGATGCCCACCGCGGAGCGGGTCACGATGCGCAGGCCGGACAGCTCCGGGGCGCCGTCCTCGACGACGAGCGCGGGCGCCGCCGCGTCGTGCCCCTCGACGTGCAGGTCCTGCAGCGCGGCGGAGGCCCGTACGGTCAGGGCGACTCCATCAGGGGGAGCGATGCGCACGCTGCCGCGCGAACCCTCCGCGCCGCGCAGCGTGACCGCGCGCGTGACGACCAGGTTCTCCCGGTAGGTGCCGGGCGCGACGGACAGCACGTCCCCGTCGGCCGCCGCTTCCAGGGCCGAGGCGAGGGAGTCGTACTCGCCCGTGCGCCGCCGCCATCGCGCCGTGCCGGTGTGCGTCACCTGGACCGAGCCCTGTGCCATGGTGCTGCTCTGCCCCCACCTCGTGCGTGCGTCCACCCGGGACCGGTGCGTACCGGACCGGCCACCGGAGCCACCGTAGCGCGCGCAGGCCCCGGGAGTTGACCGGTCAGCTGCCCGCGTCCGCCCGGCCCCAGGTCTGCCCGGCCCGTTGCCACGCGCGGTCCCAGTGGGCGTACCGCCGCTGCATGAGCCGCCATACGACCAGCCGGCGCACCGCCTCCAGCAGGCCGCAGGCGACCATGGCCGCCCCGGTGCCCGCCAGACCGGCGTGGACGGCGGCCGTGTCGTGGTCCATGGGCCGGCCCGAGAGCCGTCCCCGGTCGTCCGTCCACAGCGGGAACGGCTGCCCCGGGCGCGTGGCATGGCGTACGGCGACCACACCGGAGCGCTCCTTGCCGTCCGGTCCGGGCCAGCGGGCGACCACCCGATGGTGTCCCTCCCGGCCGGCCGTGGCCTCGCGGTCGGTCTCGGCCGGTCCGCCGCGCAGGGCGCGCAGCGTCGTTGCCGTCACCAGATGGCGGTGCCGGTGCTGTTCGTGGACCGTGTGCCGCAGGGCCTCGTGGGCGAGGGATCCCGTCACCCAGCCGGTGACCGGGCCCGCGAGCAGCATGAGCACCACGGCGACCAGTCCCACCCAGGACTCCAGGACGTCGGTCCGGCGACGCAGGGGATTGCGCCGCCATCGCCATGCGAGTGCCGTAGCGCGCACCATGCTCACCCCCTTCCGGGTCCGTAAATACCTCACACAGGGCACCGCATGCGGAGGAAGACGGCGGAGAGAGCAAAATCACCCCCTCCGGATGCCGTTCGCGGCAGCGCGTTGACGGGTGGCGTGCGGCGGGGGAGGGGAGCGAGGGAGCCGGGGGGGAGGGGAGTGAGGGCGCGGAGGGAGAAGAGTGACGGAAATCCGGATAAGGGTGAGGGAAATCCGGAGAAGAGCGAGGGAAGAGCGGAGAAGGGCGAGGGAAGAGCGGAGAAGGGCGAGGGCGCGCTGCTCAGCCGAGGATCTCGACGGTGTCGCCCACGCGCAGGGTCCCGGTGTGCTCGGGGATGAGGTTCTTGCCGAACACGGCCTTGCTGCCGATGCGGTGGTGCCGGGCGAGCGTGCGCAGGGGTTCCTTGCCGCGCTCGGCGGTGGTCTGGTCGGTGGTGGTGACCACGCACCGGCCGCAGTCCTTGACCGCCCGGAACGTCACCTCGCCGATCCGCACGCGCCTCCAGCCGTCCTCGGCCCAGGGCTCGGTGCCGCCGACCACGGCGTTCGGCCGGAAGCGGTTCATGGGGAGCGGGCCCTCGCCGGGGAGGTCGCCCTGCGCGACGAGCGCGTTGAGGGCGTCGAGCGAGGCGAGGGTGGTCACCAGCAGCGGATAGCCGTCGGCGAAGCTCACGGTCTCGCCGGGGAGGGAGAATTCGGGATCGATAGGGCGGCGGCTCGCGGGCTCGTCCATGTGGAAGAGGCGGGCCGTGGTCCCGAGATGTGCGCTGACCCATGCGTCGGCGGCGTCCCCCGCCGGGACCGCCTCGATCTTGTCCCGGAACACCTGCACCGTGACCGTGCCCTCCGCTTCCGCGAGGGAGGGCACGGCGACGTCGAGCGGTTCGGCCCCGGGCGCGTCGAGCAGGACGCCGCCGCCCGCGAGTGGGCGGGCCGAGGCCAGGGCGAGCCTCGGCTGCTGCCGTTGGGTGATCATCATCCCGTCGGCGTCCGCCACCATCCACCGCCGGTCGCCGGCCAGGCCCCACGGCTCGACGGCCGCCTCCGGGACGGTGCACCCCGCCAGTGACTTGACGGGGTAGAAGTGCAGCGCGGTCAGCGTGGGCGACGTGGACATGCGGTCATCTTGCCACCCCGGCCGGGCGGTTGAACGAGTACCCCTGCCCGCCGTAGCGGGACCCCCAGCACAACGGACAGACGGTCAGTAACCCCCCTGATTCGGATACTGGCGGTTGTACGGGTCCTCGTACTGCCCCGCCGCCGGGCGGGGTGCGACCGGGCGCATGGCGTCGTATCCGGCGGGACCCGCCTGGCCTGCCGGGGCCGCCCCGGGCCGCTGCTGCTGGTACTGCTGCGGGCCCGGTCCCGGGTAGGCGCGCTGCGGCGTCTGCTGCGGGATGTACGGGGCGGCCGCCTGCTGCAGCCCGGCGGGCTGCTGCGGGCCGGGCGCGGGATACCCGTACGGCGCGCCGCCCTGGGCGCCGTACGGCGCCTGCGGAGCCGGGGCCGCGGAGCCGGCCGAGGGGCCGGACGGCAGCGCGGGGAGCGCGGGCAGGTTGCTGCCGCCGCCGTCGTACGGGGACGACACGCGGATCGGGGCGATCTGCGGGGTGCCCCGCTCGGCGACGAGGCTGTCGTAAATCGGGGTGTCCGGGAACGACGACGAGGCGTAGTAGCCGCCGCCGTAGGTGCTGCGGGGGGAGGTCATAGCGCATAAGTTAAGCCCACGCCCCTCGCCCGGTCCATGCCCCGGTCCGCACTAACGCTTCTCTGACCTGCAAAGACGCAGGTCAGGACAGAACCGTCAAGGTCGGACACATCCGTACGTACGGCCATCCGGGGGTATCGCGCTGTACACCCGCCGCCACCGTGCGGAGCTGCCCGGACGGAAGGGTGCACGGCCGCGCGGACGGCCGTACGCGCGGTAAGGACAGGGCAGTTTCAGCCGGTCTGCACCTCGCTGCGGTCCCCGCCCCACAACGTGTGGAACGAGCCCTCGCGGTCGGCGCGCCGGTAGGTGTGCGCACCGAAGAAGTCGCGCTGCCCCTGCGTCAGGGCGGCCGGCAACCGCTCGGCGCGCAGCGCGTCGTAGTACGCGAGGGCCGCCGAGAACCCCGGCGTGGGCACGCCCCGGCCGACCGCGGTGGCGACCACCGAGCGCCAGGCGTCCTGCGCCTTGCCGACCTCCGCGGCGAACCCCTTGTCGGCGAGCAGCGTGGGCAGTTGCGGGTCGGCGGCGAACGCGGCGCGGATGCGGTCGAGGAACGCGGCCCGGATGATGCAGCCGCCGCGCCAGATGGCGGCGACGGCCCCGAGGTCGATGTCCCACCCGTACTCGGCGCTCGCCGCAGTGATCATGTTCCAGCCCTGGGCGTACGAGACGACCTTCGACGCGTACAGCGCCTCCTCGACCAGGGAGGCGAACTCCCCGGCCTCGGCCGGGGCGAGGGGTTCCCGCCCGGGGCCCGGGAGTTCGCGCGCGGCGCCGCGCAGGTCCGCGTGGCCGGAAACGGACCGGGCGAACACGGCCTCGGCGATGCCGGAGACGGGGATGCCCAGGTCGAGGGCGGTCTGCACGGTCCAGCGGCCGGTGCCCTTCTGCTCGGCGCCGTCGGCCACGACGTCCACGAACGGGCGGCCGGTGGCGGCGTCGGTGTGCGCCAGCACCTCGGCGGTGATCTCGATGAGGTACGAGTCCAGCCGGCCGGTGTTCCAGGTGCGGAAGGTCTCCGCGATCCGCTGCGGCTCGTACCCCGCGACGTGGCGCAGCAGGTCGTAGGCCTCGGCGATGAGCTGCATGTCGGCGTATTCGATGCCGTTGTGGACCATCTTGACGAAGTGTCCGGCGCCGTCGGGGCCGATGTGGGTGCAGCAGGGGGTGCCGTCGGGGGCCTCGGCCGCGATGGATTCGAGGAGCGGGCCGAGGGACTCGTAGGACTCGGCCGACCCGCCGGGCATGATGCTGGGCCCGTTGAGGGCGCCTTCCTCGCCGCCGGAGATGCCGGTGCCGACGAAGTGGATGCCCTTCTCGCGGAGTTGCTTCTCGCGGCGCCGGGTGTCGTTGAAGTGGGCGTTGCCGCCGTCGATGAGCACGTCCCCGGGTTCGAGGAGGGCGGCGAACTCCTTGATGACGGCGTCGGTGGGGTCGCCGGCCTTGACCATGATGACGATGCGCCGGGGCTTCTGGAGCGCGGCGACGAATGCCTCGGCGCTCTCCGCGGGGACGAAGTCCCCCTCGTGGCCGTGCTCGCCGATCAGCGCCTCGGTCCTGGCGTACGTGCGGTTGTGGACGGCGACGGTGTGGCCGTGCCGGGCGAAGTTCCGGGCGAGATTGCTGCCCATGACGGCGAGTCCGGTGACGCCGATGTGAGCGGTGGCCGTGGGGGTGGGATTGCTGGGCATGCGGGGCTCCACTCCTGTCACGTACGGGGGAAAGGCCGGTGCGAGGCCCCGACGCCGGAGGGCGCCGGGATCTTCCCCGCGGGCAGCCGGATGCCGCCCGGCCATCGTGACACGGCACGCGGGGCATGACGGGGTGCCCGCCGGGGGCCGCCCGGAGACTGTCACCTTCTTCGCGCAACGGGAACACCCGGGCCGGACCGGGCCTACGAGGCCAGCCGCACGTACCGTGCGGACCAGGAGTTCTGGGCGGAGGAGGCGGCGGCCCGGCCGACCACGGGACGGCTCCGCACGGAGGCGTCGCCCGCGTCCGCGGCCCTGTACGGCCGCCACCGCCTGCCGACGTCCACAGCGGCTCGAACCGGGCCACGGTCGTGGCGTTGCCGAGCACGACCAGGACGGCCCGCCGCGAGAGCAGGGTGCGGAAGGGCGCCCGCGCGGTCGGCCACGGACACACGGGCGGAGGCGGGCGGGTCGTCGGCGTAGAGGCCGTCGACCGGTTCGTCGACCGTCACCGGCGTGCCCGCGCTCACCGCCGGGCGCCGCCGGCACGGCTGACGTTCCCCCGGGCCGAGACGTGCCGGACGGGCCCCGGCAAACGGATGCGGACCTCACCGTTCATCGAGGTACCTGTGACATCTCCACCCGCGCGGCTCCCGTACGCCGGGCCTTCCGGACCTTGTGGATCTTCCGCCCGGTGATCACAAGCGAGCGGCGGTCCGAAGTCCCCGCGGCGCAAGGAGCAGTTGACCGGGACTCGTCACCGTGCCGCGGCGCCGAAATGCAGGAATTATTTTGGAAATAAGTTTCCGATCAAGGCGATTGGAGTGGATCCGTCCGTTGCCGTAGCATGACCGGCGTCGTAATTTGCGCCCTCGGTGATCTCGTCGCAGGCGAGATCGGACCACTGCTGATCGAATTCCCTGCCGCATTTCCCGCCCGGCCCGGAAGACGGAGTACCCGTCGGCGCGAGCCGACGCAGGCAGGGCAGCCGGACGGCCGATGAGGCGCACCGTGCTGCCCGCAGACTTTGTCTCCGGCAGAACGGAATGCACGTCGTGGATCTGAGCGCGGCCAATCGAAAAGGCCTCAGCCTCTTCGCCCTGATCATGATCGGGCTGGGGTCCATTTTCGGCTCCGGCTGGCTCTTCGGAGCCGGTCAGGCGGCGCAGGTCGCGGGCCCGGCCGCGCTGGTCGCCTGGGTGATCGGCGCGATCTTCATCGGCATGATCGCCATGTCGTACGCGGAGGTCGGCGCCGCCTACCCGCTGCCCGGCGCGATGGCCCGGTTCGGCTCCATCTCGCACGGCCCGGTGCTCGGCTTCATCACGGGCTGGGCCGTGTGGATCGCGACCGCCTCGCTGATCCCGATCGAGGCCATCGCGGGCACCCAGTACATGTCGTCGTGGAGCTTCGGCTGGGCCCGCGGGCTGGTCGCCGACGGCAGCCTGACCGGCACCGGCATCGCGACGGCCCTGTTCCTGACCGTCGCCCTGTGGCTGGCCTGCTACTGGTCGGTCGAGCTGCTGGCGCGCGCCAACAACCTGCTGACCCTGGTCAAGTTCGCCATCCCGGTCCTCGCCGTCGGTGCGCTCATAGCCTCCGGCTTCCACACGGACAACTTCACCGCGCACGGCGGCTTCGCCCCCAACGGCTGGTCCGCCGTCCTCACCGCCGTCACCGCCTCCGGCGTCGTCTTCGCCTTCAACGGCTTCCAGGCCGTCGTCAACCTCGGCGGCAACGCCAAGAACCCCGGCCGGGCCATCCCGCTTGCCCTCGTCGGCGCGCTCTCCCTCGGCCTGGTCATCTACCTGGCCCTCCAGGTCGCCTTCCTCGGCGCGGTCCCCCCTGCGAGTCTCGCCGAGGCCGGCGGCTGGAGCGGCATCAACTTCGCCTCGCCCTTCGCCGACCTCGCCAAGCTGCTGATGCTGCACTGGGTCGTCACCATGCTCCAGTTCGGCGCCTTCATCTCGCCCAACGGCGCCAACATCGGCAACGTCGCCTCCTCCGCCTACCTGGCGCAGAACCTGGCCGACACCGGCTTCTTCCCCAAGAAGATCGCCGAGGTGCACCCCCGTTACGGCGTCGCCCGCCCCGCCATGTGGCTCAACCTGGGCTTCTCCGTCCTCCTGTTGCTGACCATCGGCCACAGCTGGGAGGCCCTGGCCAGCGTCGTTTCCGCCGCGATGGTCGTCTCCTACCTCATGGGTCCCATCGCCGTCGGCGTCTTCCGGCAGACCAAGCCGGAGCTGCCCCGCCCCTTCCGGCTGCCCGCCGCCAAGGTCCTCTGCCCGCTGATCTTCGCCTTCGCGGCCTGCGCCCTGTACTGGTCGAAGTGGCCCAACACCGGCAAGGTGACCCTGCTCACCCTGCTCTCGGTTCCCATCGCCGCGGTCGTGCTGCGCCGCCGGGGCGAGAACCTGCGCCGCCAGTTCGCGCCGGCCTGGTGGATGGTCGGGTTCCTGCTGTGGCTGTCCCTGCTGTCCGCCCTCGGCAGCAAGGAGTTCGGCGGCCACGGCGTGATCCCGGGCGGCCTCGACACCGCTCTGGTCGGGCTGTCGGCCCTGGGCTTCTACTTCTGGGCGGTGCGGGCCGGTGTCCGGGCGCACCGCGCGGGCCTGCCGGGCCCGGACCCGGTGCTCACCGGCGCGGACGTCGCCGAGCCCGTGATCCCCGCGCAGGAGCGCGAGCGTGAAGCGGCTGCCGCCGCCTCCTAGGATCCCTCGCCGTTGCGGCGGGCAGCGCTCTCCCGCCGCAGCGGTGGCGCGCCACGGCGCAGCTGACCGGCGGTGCCGGACCGGGCACAGCCCGGAGGGGCCCGCCGGGCAGGCCATGAGCCCCGTACGTACGGCGAAGGCCGGTTCCCTCGATGAGGGAACCGGCCTTCGCCGGATACCGGGTGTGCCGAGCGTCAGCGCTTCGCGGAGGCGCGGCGCTGCTGCACGTACCCGACCACGGCCAGGGCCAGCGCCAGGCCACCGGTCGAGTACAGCTGCACGCGGGTGTCGTCCTCCAGCAGCATCAGCACCAGCGCCCCGATCACCCCGGCCAGCGTCAGCCAGGTCAGGTACGGGAAGGCCCACATCCGCACGACCAGCTTGCCGGGCTCCTCGCGCTCCAGGCGGCGGCGCAGCACCAGCTGGGAGGCGGCGATGAAGCCCCACACCACCAGCACGACGCCGCCGACCATGTTCAGGAGCCAGGCGAAGACCGTGGTGGGGTACCAGTACGACAGGAGGACGGCGAAGAAGCCGAAGGCGGACGACGCGAGCACCGCGCGGCGCGGCACCCCGCCGGAGACCTTGCCCAGCGCCTTGGGGCCCTGGCCGCGGGAGACCAGCGAGTAGGCCATGCGCGAGGAGCCGTAGATGTTGGCGTTCATGGCCGACAGCAGGGCGATCAGGACGACCACGTTCATGATCTGCCCGCCGCCGGGGACGCCGAGGCGGTCGAGGACGGCCGCGTACGGGCCGCTCTCCGTGACGCTCTCGTCGTTCCACGGGATCAGCGTGACGATCATCAGCATCGAGCCGACGTAGACGATGCCGATCCGCCACATCGTCGTCTTCACGGCCTTGGCCACGCCGCGCACGGGGTCCTTCGCCTCGGCGGCCGCGATGGTCACCGTCTCCAGGCCGCCGTAGGCGGCGAGCGAGGCCAGCAGGCCGATCAGCAGGCCGTTCACGCCCGTGGGCAGGAAGCCGCCGTCGTGCAGCAGGTGCGCGGCGCCGGGGGAGTCGTTGCCGGGCAGGACGCCGAGGACGGCGAGCGCGCCCAGGACCAGGAAGAGCCCGATGGCGCCGATCTTCAGGGCGGCGAACCAGAACTCGAACTCACCGAAGTTCGAGACCGCGGCCAGGTTGCTGCCGCAGAACAGCGCCATGAAGACCAGCACCCACATCCACGACGGGGTGCCCGGGAGCCAGCCCTGCACGATGTGGGCCGCGCCGATCGCCTCGATCGCCACGCCCACGACCAGCAGGGTCCAGAACATCCAGCCCGCCGTGAAGCCGGCCCACGGGCCGATCGCCCGGTCGGCGTGGACGGAGAAGGACCCGGAGGCGGGGTTCGCGGCGGACATCTCGCCGAGCATCCGCATCACGAACATCACGAGCAGTCCGGAGACCGCGTACGCGAGCACGATCGACGGGCCGGCGGCGGCGATGCCGGCACCGGAGCCCACGAAGAGGCCCGCGCCGATGACGCCGCCGAGGGCGATCATCGACAGGTGGCGCTGCTTGAGCCCGTTCGAGAGCGGCGACCCCTGCGTCGGGGCGCCCTCCGTCTGCGGGGGAGAGGTTATGTCTGTCCGGCTCATGGTCGTGCCTGTCCATCATGCGAGATCGGGATGTTCGAGTATGTGCAGGCGGGCGGAGATCCGGTTAACTCGTCCGTTATCCGGACAGTCCCTTCACACAGGGTGATCGTTTCGCAGCATTCCATCCGAGGACGGTACAGCCCCGGAACGGCGGACCCGGCTGAATCCCCCGCACCGCGCGGGACTAGCGTCAGTGATCACGGGCGAACCCCGCCCGCAGCGCACGAAGGGGGAGCACCGCACATGACCGGCCGTACCCACCTGATCGAAGGCCTGATGGAACGGTTCCCGCACATCCCGCGGGAAGCCGTCCTCAAAGAGGACCTGCTGCGCGGCGGCATGGCCTTCGACGACTCCGCGCTCAGCGACACCGCCAACGAGGCGTCCGGCGGGATCAAGCCCAAGTCGTACTTCATCTTCTCCTTCGACCACCGCACCCTCCCCGAGCTCGGCGCCGCCGCCCTGCGCCGCCCGCCCGAGGAGATCGTGCTGACGGGCGGCCCCTACGAGCTGCGCCGCACGGTCGTCTCCGTCCGCGTCAACCCCGCCTCGCCCTACCGCGTCCGGGCGGGCGAGGACGGGGCGCTGGGCCTCTACCTCGACGGGCGGCGGATCTCGGACGTCGGGCTGCCGCCGATGCCCGACTACTACCGGCAGACCCTCTCGAACGGGAAGTCCGTCATGGAGGTCGCCCCCACCATCCAGTGGGGCTACCTCGTCTACCTGACCGTCTTCCGCGTGTGCCAGTACTTCGGCGCCAAGGAGGAGTGCCAGTACTGCGACATCAACCACAACTGGCGCCAGCACAAGGCCGCCGGGCGCCCCTACACCGGCGTCAAGCCGGTCGAGGAGGTGCTGGAGGCGCTGGAGATCATCGACCGGTACGACACCGGCCGGGCCTCGCAGGCGTACACCCTGACCGGCGGAGCCATCACCTCGAAGGTCGCGGGGCTCGGCGAGGCCGACTTCTACGGCCGCTACGCCCAGGCCATCGAGGAGCGCTTCCCGGGCCGCTGGATCGGCAAGGTCGTCGCACAGGCCCTCCCCAAGGCCGACGTGCAGCGCTTCCACGACTACGGCATCCGCATCTACCACCCCAACTTCGAGGTGTGGAACGAGCGGCTCTTCCAGCTCTACTGCCCGGGCAAGGAGCGCTACGTGGGCCGCGCCGAGTGGCACCGGCGGATCCTCGACTCCGCCGACGTCTTCGGCGCCCGCAACGTCATCCCCAACTTCGTCGCCGGCGTGGAGATGGCGGCCCCGGACGGATTCGCCACGGTCGACGAGGCGATCGCGTCCACCGCGGAGGGGCTGCGGTTCTTCATGTCCCACGGCATCGTCCCGCGGTTCACCACCTGGTGCCCCGAACCGACCACGCCCCTGGGCCGGCTGAACCCCGAGGGCGCCCCGCTGGAGTACCACGTACGGCTGCTGGAGGTGTACCGCGCGACCCTGGAGGAGTACGGACTGGCCTCGCCCCCCGGCTACGGGCCGCCCGGGCCGGGGCGGGCCGTCTTCTCGGTGAGCTCTTTCATGGACAGCCTTCCGGCGGAGGAACCGGCAGCGGCCGGTGAGCGGACCGCGCCGCAATAAACCCTTTGCCCGCGGTCCACGGCGCCGGTTAGCCTTCGATCATGGTTCCGGGCACCCTCTTCCGCTGACGCTCCCTCGGGAAGCCGCACACCCCTGCACAGGGGCGCTTCCGCACCTGTGCACCGCACCCCGAGAGACGAGCCTTCAGCATGCCTGTTCAGCCTTCCGGCCATGACCTTTTCGCGCACTGGCTGCGCGACCACGCCACCACCCTGCCCACCCTCGACCCCGGCGCACCGCTCGACGACCTGGAGCCGCTGCGCGCCCTCATCGGCGACGCCCGGGTCGTCGGCATCGGCGAGAGCTCGCACTTCATCCACGAATTCGGCCTAGCACGCCGGCGCCTCCTGCGGTTCCTCGTCGAGCGCTGCGGCTTCACCGTCCTCGCCTTCGAGTACGGGTTCAGCGAGGCCCTCGCCCTCGACGCCTGGGGCCGGGGCGCCGGCCGGGACGGCGACCTCGCCCGGTTCACCTCGGCGGACCTCCCCATGGGCGCGCAGGAGCTGCTGCGCGCCCTCCGCCTCCACAACCGCACCGCGACCCGGCCCGTGGCCTTCACCGGCGTCGACATCCCGGCGGCGGGCGGCTCCCTCCTGCCCGCGCTCCGCCCGGTCGCCGATCACCTCGGCGACGCCGACCCCGGAGCGCTGCCGCTCGCCGAGACCGCCCTTGCGATCGCCGCGCGGTTCGCCGCCCGGTCCGCGGCCGCGGCGGCTCCCGCGTGGGGCCGCCTGGCCGCCGCCGAGCAGGACGCCCTCACGGCCGCCCTCGCCCGCCTCCTCATCCGCTTCCGCGCCACCGAGCCCCTGCAGGTGGCCCGTACCGGCCGGTACGCGTACGAGGTCGCCCTCCGGCGCCTGGAAGCCGCGGCCCATGCGGACCACACCCTCCGTGCCATGGCCCGTCTCTTCTCCGGCGGCGGACTCACCGTCGACACCTCGGCCCGGGAGACCTTCATGGCCGGGTCCGTGCTGTGGCACCTGGAACACGCCGCGCCGGACGCCCGCGTCGTGCTCATGGCCCACAACGCCCACCTCCAGAAGGAGCCCGTCTCCTTCGACGGGGCCGAGGCGACGCTGCCCATGGGCCACTACCTCCACCGCGCCCTGGGCGACGACTACTTCGTCCTCGGCGTGACGAGCGCCGGCGGGCGCACGGCGGAGATGCCGCTCGACGAGAACGCCCGGTTCGGCTTCACCGTCGACGACACGGAGCTGGAGCCGCCCGAGCGGGGCAGCATCGAGGCCGCCTTCGCCGGCGCCCTGCCGGCCGGCGCCATCGGCCTCGCCGGGCTGCGCCGGGCGCCCAAGGGCGCAGGCAGCCCCGACCGGACCCGGCTGCAGGGCGCCTACCTGCACGTACCGGTCGCCGACGCCTTCGACGGGATGCTCTGCGTACCGTCCTCAAGGGTGGCCGACGGCATCGAGATCTGACCGGTGACCCTACGGGCCGGCACGAGTGGCAGGCCGGCCCGTACGGTCACGGGCACGCCGCCGCGCCCGGCGGCCGCGGGCCCGGTCAGTGGTTGAGCCGTGTCGTGACGTGCGTGGCCTCCTCGATGTCCATCCCCGCCTTGTCGAGCAGCTGCTCGGACAGGTCGCGCAGCGCCCGCGCCGCCGCGACCTCCTCGCCGACGCGCTGCTGGGAGGGGTCGGCGGGGTTGCGGTTGGTCGTCCCGACGGCGGTGAAGTCCGTGCCGTCGTGCATGTGCAGCCGCACCGCCGCCTGGGTCAGCGCGCCGGCCTCGCGGAACTCCATGTCGATGGGGCTCTCGACGATCTTCTCCGTGGTCATCGCACACCTCCGGGATCCGTCCTTGCCGCCCTGTTGCGCTCCAGCAGGTCGATGACTTCCTCGTCCGGGGTCTGGGAGAAGTCCTGGTACCACTCGCCGACCGCGAAGAAGACCTCCGGCGTGCTGAGACAGACCAGCTCGTCCACCTCCGCGCGGAGCGCCTGCGCCGCGTCCGGCGGCGCCACCGGCTCGGCGAGCACCACGCGGGCCGCCTCCTGGGCCCGCACCACCTGGCAGGCGGCCGACGCCGTGGCGCCGGTGGCGATGCCGTCGTCGACGACGATCGCCGTGCGGCCCTTCAGGGGGATCCGCGGGCGGCCGCCGCGGAACCGCTCGGCCTGGCGGGCCAGGTTCGCCTCCTCGCGCCGCTGGATCTCGGCGAGGTCGTCCTCCTCCACACGGCCCATACGGATGATGTCGCTGTGCACGACGCGCACCCCGCCCTCGCCGATCGCGCCGAACCCCAGCTCCTCGTGGAAGGGCACCCCGAGCTTGCGCACGAGCACCACGTCCATGGGGGCGCCGAGCGCCCGCGCGACCTCGTAGGCCACGGGGACGCCGCCGCGCGGCAGGCCCAGGACGACGGGGTCCTCGGCGCGCAGGTGGCCCAGCCGCTCGGCCAGGCGGCGCCCGGCGTCCACGCGGTCGCGGAATCTCATGATCCACCTCTTCTCCCGGGGACGGCGCTCCGGAGAACGAGGGAAGCCATACCTCCAATATGGTCAGATTCCCGCCGCTCGTCCATGTCAGGCGATCGTCCGCGTCCGCTGCTCGTCCGCGTCAGGGCACGGGCCCCGCGTCCCCGGGGTCCGCCGCGAGCGCCGCACGGACCCGTGCCGCCACCTCCGCCGCCTCCTCGTCCGAGGCGTAGCGCCCCCGCGGCCAGAAGAAGCCCCGCAGGCCGTCCTTGCGGTTGCGCGGCACCACGTGCACGTGGAAATGCGGCACCGACTGGCTCACCCGGTTGTTCGCGGCCACGAACGACCCGGCGGCGCCCATCGCGCGCTCCACGGCCCCCGCGATCCGCTGCACCCGGGCGAAGAACGGCCCCACCTCGTCCGCGGACAGGTCGGTGAGCGTCTCGGCGTGCCGCCGGGGCACCACCAGCACGTGGCCGGGGAAGAGCGGCCGGGCGTCCAGGAAGGCGACCGCCGTCGCGTCCTCGAAGACCCGGTGCCCCGCGGAGCCGTCCGCGGCGATCTCACAGAAGATGCAGGCAGCCTCGTCCATGCCCCCAGTCAACCGCAGCGGGCCGCACGCCCCCGCGATCCCCGGCCGGCGTCCCGCACCGCCGCCGATCCGGCGTTCCTCGCGGGCCGCCCGTGACGCCCCCGCCCGGCCGGGGCAGGGAAGACGCATGCCTCTCCACGTCGGAACCTCGGGCTGGCAGTACAAGGACTGGCGCGGCGTCCTCTACCCGGACGGCTGCCCGCAGCGCCTGTGGCTGGAGGAGTACGCGCGGCAGTTCGCGACCGTCGAGAACAACAACGCCTTCTACCGGCTGCCGCCGCCGGGGACCTTCGCCGACTGGCACGACCGCACGCCCGCCGACTTCGTCATGGCCGTCAAGGCGAGCCGCTACCTGACCCACATCAAGCGGCTGCGCGACCCCGAGGAGCCGGTCGCGCGGCTGATGCGCCACGCCGCCGGGCTGGGCTCCCGGCTCGGCCCCGTCCTCCTCCAGCTGCCGCCCACCCTGCGCGCCGACCCCGCCCTCCTGGACACCGCCCTCGGCTGCTTCCCCGACGGCGTCCGCGTGGCCGTCGAGCCCCGCCACGACTCCTGGTGGACCGACGAGGTGCAGGCCGTCCTGCGCGGCCACGGCGCCGCCCTGTGCTGGGCCGACCACGGCTCACGCCCCGTCACCCCGCTGTGGCGGACGGCCTCCTGGGGATACGTGCGCTTCCACAGCGGACGGGCCCGGCCCTGGCCGCGCTACGGCCGGACCGCGCTGGCGAGCTGGGCCGCGCGCATCGCCGGCACGTGGCCCGGCCGGGCCCACGTCTACGCCTACTTCAACAACGACCCCGGCGGGGCGGCCGTCCACGACGCCGTCGCCTTCGCCCGCGCAGCGGCCGCGCTCGGGCGCAAGGTGAGCCGCACCCCGGAGGTGCGCGCCTGAGCTCACGCCGGTGCGCCGCACCGTGCGCCGCGTGCCTCCCCGGCCGGCAGCGGAACCGGGAACGCCGCACGCACCCGGCTCGTCCCAGCCGGTGTGGCCCGAAAACGCGCACGGTCCGGGGTGCCGTGCGTACGGGGAAGGGGGCGCACGGCACATGGACGGCGAGCAGCAGCGGCACCCGTTACTGGCCGGCCGGTACCGGCTCATCGACCAGCTGGGCAGCGGCGGCATGGGCGTGGTCTGGCGCGCCGTCGACGAGCTCCTCGACCGGGAGGTCGCGGCCAAGGAGGTCCGGGCCCCCGACCACATGCGCGAGCAGGACGTCCGCACCCTCTACGCGCGCCTGAAGCAGGAGGCCCGCGCCGCCGCCCGCATCAGCCACCCCAACGTCATCACGGTCCACGACGTGGTCGAGCAGGAGGGCCGCCCCTGGATCGTCATGGAGTTCGTCCGCGGCCGGTCGCTCGCCGAGATCCTGCAGCACGAGGGCGTGCTCAGCCCCAAGGAGGCCGCCAAGGTCGGCTCCATGGTGCTGCAGGCGCTGCGCAGCGCGCACTCCTGCGGCGTCCTGCACCGCGACGTCAAGCCCGCCAACGTCCTGCTGGAGCCCGGCGGCCGCGTCGTGCTGACGGACTTCGGGATCGCCCTGGTGGAGGGCTCCGGCACGCTCACCCGCACCGGCGACCTCGTCGGCTCGCCCGACTACCTCGCGCCCGAGCGCGCCCTCGGCGAACGGCCCGGCACCCCCTCCGACCTGTGGTCCCTGGGCGCCACGCTCTACTCGGCCGTCGAGGGCGTCTCGCCCTTCCGCCGCACGTCGGCGCTCAGCACGCTGCAGGCCGTCGTCCAGGACGACCCGCCCACGCCCCGGCGCGCCGGGCCGCTCGCCCCGCTCCTCGAAGGACTGCTCCGCAAGGACCCGCAGACCCGCATGGGCTCGACCGAAGCACAGCGCCTGCTGGACGCCGTCGCCTCCGGTCAGCTGCTCACCCAGCCCGACTGGAGCAGGCCCGAGCCCGCCGGATACGTGCCCACCGCGGCCTCCACGCCCACCCCGCCGCCCCCGCCGGCCCCCACCACCGGATCCGGCTACCCGGCCCCGTCGTACGGCAGCCCGCCGCCTCCGGGCCCGCCGGGGATGGCCGGGATGCCCGGCGCGGGCGGGGTGCCCGGAGCGCCGACGAGCACAGCCGGCGCGGCGGTCAGGGGCCCGGCCGGCTCGGTCGGCTCGGCCGGATCGTCCACGGGGTATCCGATGGCCGGCCACGGGGCGGTGCAGGCCCCCTTGCCGCTGCCGGTCCGGAGCCCGGTCCCCGGCACCGCACCGCCGCCGCGCCGCGGCTGGCCCGTCTACCTGGGGCCGCTGCTGGCGCTGCTGCTCATCGCGGGCGGCACCGTCGCGGGGGTGCTGTCGGCGGGAGGTCCCGGGGACAGCGGGAAGCAGCCGGACGGCGGCTCCACGGGCACCGTGCAGCCCGGAGAATCCCAGCAGCCGGACGAATCCGGCGGCCCCGGGAGCTCGGAGGATCCCCGCCCCTCCCCGTCCGGGCACGCCACGGACTACCCCACCTCTCCCACCTACCCCACGACCGAACCGACGAGGAACCCGGGCACGTGCAACGGCGGCTGGGTGACGAAATGCGCGACGCACTGAAGACGGCCGAAGGGCTGAAAGAAGCCGAAGGGCCGAAGGAAGACGACGAAGGAATGAACTGACCGGCTTTCGGGGGAGTGCAGATGCGGCTGGTGGCCAATCCGTTCCGGGGAACACAGCAGAAACCGTCCGCGCGGCGCCGTCGGCTCCGGCTCGTCGCGCTCCTCACCGTGCCTGCGCTGATCGGCGGCGCGAGCCTGGCCGGGTGCGGGTCCGGCGGCAAGAAATCCGTTCAACTCGTCCTGGAAGCCGTGGGTGAGATGGGGGCGTTCCCGTTCGTCGAACACCCGGACACCGATCTTCGCGGCGTCCGTTCCGCTGTGCGCGGCGGCGGGGAGCGGGCGGGGGACGCCCGGGGCACGTTCGGCGGGCTCCAGGGCGCCACGCACTGCGACAAGGCGTCACTGATCAAGCAGCTCACCGAGGACCCCGAGAAGGCCAGGGCGTGGGCCGCGGTGAAGAACATCGACGAGGGCAGGATCGGCGAGTACATCAACGGACTCACCGAGACGAGCCTGGAGTTCGACACGCTCGTCAAGAACCACGACTTCCGCGACGGCGAGGCCAGCGAGTACCTGTCGGTGCTGCAGAAGGGCGTGCTCGTCCTCGTGGACAACTTCATGGGGCCGGCCGTCAAGTGCAACTGCGGCAACCCGCTCCAGGAGCCGGACCAGGCCGTCGACACGAAGGCGGCGAGTTACACGGGCACCCGCTGGGAATCGTTCACCGCCACGGAGGTGACCGTCATCAAGGCCCGTACGAAGGAACAGGGACCGGTCAAGCAGATCCCCCTCGTCGACCCCTTCCAGGGCGACAAGGCCTTCGACCGCGGCGTGGGAAGCGACGGGAGCAAGGACAGCAAGCCCTTCCACTGGGATCCGCCGAAGACGCCTGCGGGCTCTGCGGGTTCGCCGGGTGCCACGGGATCCACGGGGACGCCGGACCCCAAGGATTCCAAGGACCCCAAGGACCCCAAGGACAAGGGATCGTCCTCGGGGAAGTCCTCGGAGCCGTCGGCCGGTTCGTCCGGATCCGGCCCGACCGGCGCCGGCTCTTCCGGCCCGGGAGCGTCCTCCGGCGGATCCAGCGGATCCGGCGAGCCGTCAGGCGGCTTTTCGGCCCAGGGCCGGCCGACGACGGAGCCCCCGGGGTCGGGCGCGTCCTCCCAGAAGCCGTCGCACGGCAGCACCACGCCCGGCGCTCCGCGCACCACGCCGCCCCGGCCGAGCGCGCCGGCCGCCACAGCGACGCGGCCCGTCGCGCCGCCCACGGCGCCGAAGCCGGTGACGCCGACGTCGGCGAAGCCGGAGGCCCCCACGAAACCCGTGGCGCCCACGACCCACAAGCCCGTGGCGCCGCCGACCGAGAAGCCTGAGAGGCCGGTGGCGCCGACGGCCGACAAACCGGAGAAACCGGTGAAGCCGCCGGTGGAGAAGCCCGAGAAGCCCGTGGCGCCGACGGCGGAGAAGCCCGAGAAGCCCGAGAAGCCGGAGAAGCCAGTGGCACCCACGGCGGGCCACCCGGTGGCCCCTGCCCGGCCCGACCCGCCCAAGGCGGCGACCGGCTCGTCCTGACACCGGGCCGAGGCCGAAGTCACGGCCAAGGGCAAGGACACAGGACCCCGCACTTCCCCAATCCATGCCAAGCAGGGACAAACGAAGGTCGCGATACGTTGTCCCCCACAAGCAAGAGACCGTCCATAGGGGTGGAGCATGGGGATGCTGAAGGGTGCCAACGTCCGGATTCCGGCGCCGGCGGTGCGGGTGGAGCTGGGCTGGAGCGCGGCCCCCGGGGTGCCGGACGTCGACGCCTCCGCCCTGCTGCTCGCGGGCGGCAGAGTCCGCTCGGACGCGGACTTCGTCTTCTACAACCAGGCCGTGCACCCCTCGGGCGCGGTCCGTCACGAGGGGAAGCGGCCGTCCGGCGCCGGCACGACGACCGACACCCTCGCCGTGGACCTCGCCGCGGTGGAGCCGTCCGTGGAGACCGTGGTGCTGGCCGCCTCGGCCGACGGCGGGAGCTTCGGGCAGGTGCCGGGGCTGTACATCCGGGTCACCGACGCGGCCGGCGGCACGGAGCTCGCGCGCTTCGACAGCACGGACGCCACCGTCGAGACGGCGTTCGTCCTCGGCGAGCTCTACCGCCGCCAGGGCGAGTGGAAGTTCCGGGCGGTGGGCCAGGGCTACAGCAGCGGCCTGGAGGGCCTGGCGACCGACTTCGGCATCACGGTGGACGAGCCGCAGTCCGTCCCCGCCCCGGCCGCGCCCCTCGCCGCTCCCGCCCCGGCCGCCATACCGGCGCCGCCCGCCCAGGCGCCCGCTGCGCCGCCGGTGCCGCCGGTCGCCCCGCCCCCGCCCGCCGCGCCGCCCGCGCCCCAGCCCGTGCGCCTGACGAAGGTCACGCTCACCAAGGAGGCGCCCACCGTCTCCCTCACCAAGCAGGGCGGCACGTCCGGGGCGCTGCGCGTCAACCTCAACTGGGAGGTGCGCAAGTCGTTCAAGGGCTGGGGCCACAAGTTCGGCAAGGCCATGGCCATGCACTCCGACCTGGACCTCGACCTCGGCTGCCTCTTCGAGCTGCGCGACGGCACCAAGGGCGTGGTGCAGGCGCTGGGCAACTCCTTCGGTTCCCTGCACCGGCCGCCGTTCATCCACCTCGACGGCGACGACCGCACCGGGGCGGTGGCCGCGGGCGAGAACCTCACGGTCAACCTGGACCACATCAACGACTTCCGGCGCATCCTCGTCTTCGTGACGATCTACGAGGGCGCCCGGAGCTTCGCCGGCCTGCACGCCACGGTCACGCTGCAGCCGCAGCACGGCGCGCCCGTCGACTTCTCGCTCGACGAGTGCACCGTGCTCTCCAACGTCTGCGCGCTGGCCCTCATCACCAACAACGGCGGCGACCTCGTCGTCCAGCGCGAGGCCCGCTACCTCGTGCCCGACCGCGGCGTCAGCCCGCAGCGCACCCTCGACCGCGCGTACGGCTGGGGCATGAACTGGACGCCGGGCCGCAAGTGACCGCCCGGGCCGCTCAGGGCGCGGCCTCGGGGCGGGCGTACGTCCGCCCCTTCCAGGCCGCGCCCCGGCCCCGGTAGTGCTGGACCGCGGAGTCCACGGTCATCAGCAGGTAGAGCAGGGCCGTGAACGGCAGCAGCGGCGCCAGGAGGAGCGGCTGCCGGTAGTAGCGCAGCATCGGCAGGTACGTCCCGGCCATGATCGCCCAGGCGGCGGCTCCCGCGGCCAGGGCGACGGCCCCGCCCGTCAGGGCGCCCGCCACCACGGCGACCGGCGGTGCCAGGTAGACCACCGCCAGCCCGGCGACCGTCCCGGCCAGGAGCAGCGGGTTGTGGCGTAGCTGGGCGTAGGCGCTGCGCGAGACCATCCGCCACAGCATGCCCAGGCCCGGGTACGGCCGGACGCTGTCCACGCGGTCCGCGAGGCCCAGCCAGATCCGCCCGCCCGTGCGGCGCACCGCCCGGGAGAGGGTCACGTCGTCGATCACGGCCTGCCGGATGCTGTCGGGGACGCCCGCCCGCTCGGCGGCGTCGCGTCGCAGGAGGACGCAGCCGCCCGCGGCGGCCGTGGTCCGCGCGCCCGGCCGGTTGATCCGGCGGAAGGGGTAGAGCTGCGCGAAGAAGTAGACGAAGGCGGGGACGATCAGCCGCTCCCACACGGTCGCCACGCGCAGCCGGGCCATCTGTGACACGAGGTCCAGGCCTGCCGACTCGGCCGCCGCGACGAGCTCGCGCAGGCTGTCCGGCCGGTGGGCGATGTCGGCGTCGGTGAGCAGCAGGTACGTGGCGTCGGTGCGGGCCCGGGCGAGCGCCATGCCGTGCCGCACGG
Source organism: Streptomyces sp. XH2 (assembly GCF_049725035.1). Taxonomy (NCBI): domain Bacteria; kingdom Bacillati; phylum Actinomycetota; class Actinomycetes; order Kitasatosporales; family Streptomycetaceae; genus Streptomyces; species Streptomyces sp. XH2. The sequence goes on from NZ_JBMMMZ010000011.1 coordinate 344,057, forward strand.
CCCACAGCTTGCCCGTCCAGCCCGGCCCGGGCTCGCCCGGGGAGGCGACGGTCAGCGGCAGTCCGCCGTGCTCGGCCGCCAGGGCGCGGGCCAGCTCCCCGGTGCCGTCGGTGCTGCCGTCGTCCACGAGGAAGACCTCCGCCTTCCCCGGGTAGTCCTGCGCGAGCAGGGACGGCAGGCTCGACGGCAGCACCTCCGCCTCGTCGCGGGCGGGGACGACGATCGCCACCGGCGGCCAGGCCGCGGGTGGCCTGCGCTCGGGCAGCCGTACGTCCGTACGCCAGAAGAAGCCCTGGCCCAGCAGCAGCCACAGCCACGCGGCCAGGGAACCCACAGTGATCCAAGTCAGCGCGCTCACCCGTCGCAGTCTGCCCCACGCGGGGCGGCTGATCGGGGGTCTTTGCAGGAAGCGGAGCGAACGCGCCCGCCCGCCGGGGCCGCCGTTTCCGTCCATCCATTAGAGTGACCGGGTGAAGATCGCGCTCATGGACTCCGGCAACGGGCTGCTCGCGGCGGCCGCCGCCGTGCACCGGCTGCGACCGGACGCCGATCTGGTCCTCTCCTCCGACCCCGACGGCATGCCGTGGGGCCCCCGTACCTCCGAGGACATCGTCGCGCACGCCCTGGAGTGCGCCCGGTCCGCGGCCGCCCTCGCCCCCGACGCGCTGATCGTCGCCTGCAACACGGCGTCCGTGCACGCGCTCGCGGCGATAAGGGCGGAGCTGGAGCCGGCGATCCCGGTGATCGGCACCGTGCCCGCGATCAAGCCCGCCGCGGCCGCCGGTGGCCCCGTCGCCATCTGGGCGACCCCGGGCACCACCGGCAGCCCGTACCAGCGCGGCCTGATCCGGGACTTCGCAGCCGGCGTCGAGGTCACGGAGGTGCCCTGCCCCGGCCTCGCGGACGCCGTCCAGTACGCCGACTCCGCGGCCGTGGACGCCGCGGTCGCCGCCGCGGCCGCCCTCACGCCCCGCAATGTGAGGAGCGTGGTCCTGGGCTGCACCCATTACGAGCTCGTTGCGGAGCGTATCCGCGCGGCGGTCCAGCCCCTGCTGTCGCCGGCGGTCCCGCGCCTGACCCTGTACGGCTCGGCGGAGGCCGTCGCCGCCCAGACGCTGCGCCGCATCGGCGCCGCGCCCGACCCCGGCGCCGCGCCGTCCGGTCGTCTGACGGTGCTGCTCAGCGGCCGCGAGGGCAGCATCGACCCGGCCTCCCTGACCTACCCCGAGGGCCGCTCCCTCGTCGAGGCCGCCGCCGTACGCCCCTGAGCCGGCCGCCGGGCCCTTCCGGCCACCCGATCCGGTGCGGTCCGTGCATCACCCCTGCCGTGGTGGCGGAAGGTGAGTAGGCTGCCTGGTATGAGGGACCATTCCACGGGCCCGCAGGGCCACGAGGGCGACGAGAACACGGGCGCGGCCGGACCCCCTTCCCCGGCCGACGGCGCCGCGGACCTCGCCGTCTGGACCGGTCGCGCGACCAACCGCGTCCAGTGGCTGCTTGCCGCGGCCGGCGCCGCCTGCCTGGCACTCGGCGTCGAACTGGCCGTGGACAGCGCATGGACCTCAGGTCTGGCCCCTCTCGTCATGGCGGTCGTCGGCTGCGTCGCGGCCGGGCTGCTGATGCTCTACGGCACCCTCGCGTTCGTCCATGTGGCCGTACGGGTCGACATGGAGGCGCTGGAGGTGCGCTGCGGGCACATCGGCGTGCCGCGCACCCGCATCCCGCTGTCCCACGTGGTCGATGCGGACTTCGCCCCGCGCGTCACGCCGCGTCAGTGGGGCGGCTGGGGCTACCGGTGGCGGCCCGAGAAGGGCACCGCCGTCGTCGTGCGCCGCGGCGAGGGCTTCGTGCTCCGCCTCGGCGACGGCCGTACGTTCACGGTCACGGTCGACGACGCGGAATCCGCCGTACGGGTGATCCGGCGGGCCCTGCGGCTCGCCCCCGGCCGCAAGGCACCCGCCTGACCTGGGCTTTTCCCGCCGCCCCTGCCGCCACCTGGGTGAACGCCCGGCCCTCCCGGACCACTAGGCTCCTGCCATGCCCACCCCCGATTTCATCCGAGACCTCCGCGCCACCGCGGGTCAGCAGCTCCTGTGGATCCCCGGCGTGAGCGCCGTCGTCCTCGACCCCGAGGGCCGCGTGCTGCTCGGCCGCCGCTCGGACAGCGGCGAATGGGCGATCATCGGAGGCATCCCCGACCCCGGTGAGCAGCCCGCTTCCGCCATCGTGCGCGAGGTGTACGAGGAGACCGCCGTCCACTGCGTGGCGGAGCGCGTCCTGGTGGTCGAGGCGCTCGCCCCCGTCACCTACCCCAACGGCGACCAGTGCCAGTACATGGACGTCTGCTTCCTGTGCCGGGCCGTGGGCGGCGAGGCGTGCGTCAACGACGACGAGTCCCTGGAGGTCGGCTGGTTCGAGCCGGACGCCCTCCCGCCCCTGCAGGAGTTCGCGGTCCGGCGCATCAAGCACGCCGTGGAGGGCGGCGCCACCTGGTTCGAGGGCATCGGGCAGAGCTGACCGGCCCCGTACATAGGCGGCTGCGGGAGCCCCCCGGGGCAGCCATCGACGTGGTCTATGGCTGCCTATAGTGGCGCGCATGGAACTGCGCCACCTCCGCTATCTGCTCGCCGTCGCCGAGCACGCGAACTTCACCCGCGCCGCGGAGGCCCTGCACATCTCGCAGCCGACGCTGTCCCAGCAGATCAAGCAGCTGGAGCGGTCCCTGCGGGTCCAGCTGCTCGACCGCTCCGGGCGCACCGTGCGCCTCACCGACGCCGGCGAGGTGTACACGCGTTACGCCCGGCGCGCCCTGCAGGACCTGGCGGCGGGGGAACGCGCCGTGCTGGACGTGCAGGACCTCTCGCGCGGGACGCTGCGGCTTGCCGTGACCCCGACGTTCACGGCGTACCTGATCGGGCCGCTCGTGGCGGACTTCCACGCCCGGCACGCCGGGATCGCCCTCGACCTCCGCGAGCTGCCGCAGGACCGCATCGAATCCGGCCTCCTGGCCGACGAACTGGACCTGGGCATCGCCTTCAGCGGCACGCACCTGCCGGGGGTCGCCGGTACCGACCTGTTCACCGAGACGCTCGGCCTCGTCGTCGGTCCCGGCCACGCGTGCGCGGGCCGCGGCACCGCGCTGCCGGCCGGCGAACTGGCCGGCCATCCGCTCGCCCTGCTGAGCGGCGACTTCGCGACGCGCCGCCACATCGACGCCTACCTCGCCGGGCACGGTGTCACGCCGCGGATCGCCGTCGAGGCCAACTCCATCAACGCGCTCACCGAGATCGTCGGCAGGAGCGCACTCGCCACCGTGCTGCCCGACGCCATCACCCGCGGGCCCGCGCACCTGCTTCCCGTACCGGTCGATCCGCCGCTGCCCGCGCGCACCGTCACGCTGCTGCGCCGGGAGGCCGCCTACCAGAGTGCGGCGGCGCGGGCCTTCACGGCTCTTGCCCGGCGCTGGGCGCGGGAGCAGGACGGCCCTCCGGAGAATGACCCTCCGGAGAACGGAGCTCCCCGGGACGCGGCTCCGGCGTGACGGCGGCGCGGCGCCTGCGGCCGCGCAGCAGTTCGAGGGCGACCGGCAGCAGGGACAGGGCGACGACGGCGCCCACGACGGGCAGCAGGTAGTGGTCCACGTGCGGTACGGCCGAGCCCAGGCCGTAGCCGGCGAGGACGAGGCCCACCGTCCACACCAGGCCGCCGGCCACCTGCCAGAGCGTGAAGGTGCGCGGTGCGACGCCCAGGGCCCCGGCGAGGGGGTTGAGGACCGTGCGCACCACGGGGACGAAGCGGGCCAGCACGATGGCGCGGGCGTGCCCGTAGCGGCCGAGCAGCTCCTCGGCGCGCTCGGCGCCCTCGTGCAGCTTGCGGCTGCGGGAGCGGGTGAGGAGCGCCCGCCCGCCGCGCCGCCCGAGGGCGTAGCCGGCCTGGGCACCGCCCAGGGCGCCGGCCACGGACGCGGCCAGGACCTGCACGAGGTCCAGGTGCGGTCCGGAGTGGGCCCCGCTGCGGGCCAGCAGGCCGGCGGTGAACAGCAGGGAGTCCCCGGGCAGGAAGAAGCCGATCAGCAGGCCGGTCTCGGCGAACATCACCACGGCGATGCCGAGCGCGCCGAAGGCGGACAGCAGCGAGGAGGCGTCGAGCGGGTTGACCGCCAGGGCGGCGGCGGACTGAGCGGGCACGAGGGGTGGCCTCCCTGATGCGACGGCGGACGCGGGGGGACTGCGGGGACTTTCGGGGGAGCGGTGGCGACTGTAGACGATGGGCGGGGCCGCTACGGGTTCATGCCGCTCGCGCGGGCGATGGCGTCGACCTCGCTCCGGTCATGTTCGGCGGGTGGTGGGGGAGAGCCGTGGGTGCCGACGACGACGTGCATGCCGTGCGGCCCGAGGTATCCGGCGAGTCTGGTGAGCGCCCGGCCGAACTCAGGTGTGAGCAACTCCCTTTCGCGCGGGGAGAAGGGAATGTCGACCCCGTTCTCCCGGTGGACGATCGCCTCGTTGAAGCCCTTCAGGATCCGCAGCAGCAGGGCGTATGACTCCGGGTCGAGGACCGTCTGGAGCTCGGCCAGGTAGAGCGCGAACTGCTTGGTGCGCTCCAAGAAGTTCCGGTCGTTCATACGGCCATCGTCGCGAAGTCGCCCGCGGCACGCGGGCCTTTCGGCATCTTCGGGCGGGCTGTGGTCTGAAGAATGGATTCGGCGGAGAAACCGTGTTCTGGTGACGGGAATTCAGTCGCGGTTTTCACCCTTCCGGGGGAATGCCCGCGCGGCCCGGTGGAGCCGCATGGCGGGTGGCCCGGCAGCGGCGTTCATCGCACCGCATCGTCCCCTCTGCGCGCCGCGCCGCCGCATGAACGCAATAACGGGGCACGAGAGTTCCAGCTCTCGAAGAGAGAACCGGGCGCAATTCCCTTGTGCAGGTGTGCTCCAGGAGCCACAGATGCCCGGAATCTCACCCTGTTGATAAGAGGTCGGCTTTGCTAACGTATCCGCTGAGTACCCTTCCGGGCGCGGCCGGTGACTGCCGGGCGGAGTCGGCCCGATCGCCGGGGAACCCCGGCCCCTGACCGGGGCCGGGGCCCGAGCTGTCCCCTCGCTCGGGCTGACTGCAGGGACGCGCATGAGAACTCTTCGGGCGGTCCGCGAGTGCCCTCTCGCATTGCGATTGCTATTCATCAACCAGTGCGGCATCGATGCCGGTTTCTATCTGCTGATTCCCTTTCTGGCGACCTATATCGGGCATGATCTCGGAATGTCGGCGGCCGTCGTCGGGCTGGTCCTCGGAGTCCGCAACCTCAGCCAGCAGGGCATGTACATCATCGGCGGCACCGCGGCCGACCGGCTCGGCCCGCGCGTCGTCATCATCGCCGGGTGCGCCCTGCGGACCGTGGGCTTCACGCTCTTCTCCTTCGGCAACTCGCTGCCCCTGCTGCTCGCCGCCTCCGGAATCAGCGGACTCGCCGCCGCGCTCTTCTACCCGGCCGTGCGCTCCTACGTCTCCCACGAGTCGGGCGAGCGCAAGGCCGAGGCGTTCGCCCTGCTCAACGTCTTCGCCACGATCGGCTCGCTCGTCGGGCTGCTCGCCGGCAGCGTGCTGTACCTGACCGACTTCCGGATCTGCGCCCTCGCCGCGGCCGGGCTCTTCGCCGCGCTGACCGTCGCCCAGGCGTTCGTGCTCCCGGCGCGCGAGGTCACCGCCGGCCACGACCCCATCGTGCGGGAGCTGCGGGAAGTGCTCGGCAACCGCCGCTTCCTGTGCTTCGCCTTCGCCACCACCGGCATGTTCATCATGGAGAACCAGCTGTACATGCTGCTGCCCCACGGTGCGCAGCACGTGTCGGGCTGGGGCGGGGCCGAGGCCGTGCTGCTGAGCGCCGGGGCGGTCGCCAACCTGCTGTTCCAGTTCCGGATCACCCGGAGCCTGGAGCAGCGCGGGGGAGGCATGCGCTGGGTGGGGGCGGGCATCGCCGTCATAGGGCTCGGCTTCGTGCCGCCGCTGCTCGTGTGCGACGCGTCTCCTCCGAAGGGCGCCGGGGACGTGGTGCCGCGGCTCCTCGTCATGATCTCCGCCTCACTGCTGCTGTACTTCGGCGGCATGGTCGCCTACCCGCCGGTGCTGGGGCTGATCCCGAGGTTCGGCAGCGAGCGGCTGACCGGTACGTATTTCGGTCTGTTCTACGTGCTGTCCGGGGCGACGGCGGCCGGCGGGAACGCCATGATCGGCTGGGTGATGGACGTCGGCGAGCGCACCGGGCGGGCGTGGCTGCCGTGGGTGTGCTGTCTGCTCTTCGGACTGGTCTCGGGGGGCGCCGTGGCCTGGCTGTACCGCACGCGGGTGCTGCCGTGCCCGTACCCGGCGGCGGAAGCGGGCGCCGAGGCGGGGAGCGCTGCGGACGCCGGTGCCCGGGGCGGTGCCGTGCAGGACACGGTGCGGATGCTGCCCGGCCAGCCGCGCGTCACGGACGACGCCGCGGACCGCCGTACGGGGTGAGGCCCCGTCCTCGGTGCGCCCGCGCCGCTGACCGGCGCGCCCCCGTACCACTGCCTGCACCGCCGACCGGCGCCCCCGTACCACTGCCCCGCACCCGTACGTGCCACTGGGCGGGCCCTCACCGGACGGGTCAAAGGCTCCCGCCGCCGGGTTGACCCGTGGGCGGCGTGGTACAGGACGGACGGGGCCGGGCCCCGAGAGGCGCACACAGGCCGAGGCATCGAACACGAGGAAGGCACCCCATGCCCATCGCAACGGTGAACCCCGCGAACGGCGAGACGCTCAGGACGTTCGAGGAACTGGGAGCCGAGGAGATCGAGCAGCGGCTGGCCGCCGCGGCGGCGGCGTTCCGGGACTACCGCACCACGGACCTCTCCGAACGCGCGCGGCTGCTGAACCGGGCCGCGGACCTGCTGGAGGAGGACCAGGAGTCCGTCGCCCGCACCATGACCACCGAGATGGGCAAGCCGCTGGCCGCCGCCCGCGCGGAGGCGGCCAAGTGCGTCAAGGCCATGCGCTGGTACGCCGCGCACGCCGCGGAGCTGCTGGCCGACGAGCACCCGCCGCAGGCCGAGGTCGCCGACTCCGGGGCCGCGCTCGCCCGCGTCCGCTACCGGCCGCTGGGCGTGGTCCTGGCCGTCATGCCGTGGAACTTCCCCCTCTGGCAGGTCGTCCGCTTCGCCGCCCCCGCCCTCATGGCGGGCAACGTCGGGCTGCTCAAGCACGCGTCGAACGTGCCGCAGACCGCCCTCTACCTCGGCGACCTCTTCCGCCGCGCGGGCTTTCCCGACGGCTGCTTCCAGACCCTTCTCGTCGGCTCGCGGGCCGTCGAGGGCGTCCTCCGCGACCCCAGGGTCGCGGCGGCGACCCTCACCGGCAGCGAGCCCGCCGGCCGGTCGGTCGCCGCGATCGCCGGTGACGAGGTGAAGAAGACCGTCCTCGAACTGGGCGGCAGCGACCCGTTCGTGGTGATGCCGTCGGCCGACCTCGAACGCGCCGTGCGGACCGCGGTCACCGCCCGCGTCCAGAACAACGGCCAGTCCTGCATCGCCGCCAAGCGCTTCATCGTCCACGCGGACGTCCACGACGCCTTCGTCGAACGGTTCACCGCCCGCATGGCCGGTCTCACCGTCGGCGACCCCATGGCCGACACCACCGACGTCGGCCCCCTGGCCAGCGAACAGGGCCGCGCCGACCTCGAAGAGCTCGTGGACGACGCGGTACGGCGGGGCGCGACGGCCCTGTGCGGGGGGCAGCGGCCTAAGGGCCTGCCGCAGGGGTGGTTCTACGAGCCGACGGTCCTCACCGGCATCACGCCCGACATGCGCATCCACCGCGAAGAGGCGTTCGGCCCGGTGGCGACCGTCTACCGCGTTGGAGGCGTGGACGAGGCCGTCGAGCTGGCCAACGACACCCCCTTCGGGCTGAGTTCGAACGTGTGGACCACGGATGCGGCGGAACAGGAACGCTTCGCACGGGACATCGAGGCCGGGGGCGTCTTCTTCAACGGCATGACCGCCTCGCATCCCGCATTCCCGTTCGGCGGAGTCAAGCGTTCGGGATACGGACGTGAGCTCTCGGGCCACGGGATCAAGGAATTCTGCAACGTGACCACGGTGTGGCACGGGGCGGAACCGGCGCAGGGGGCGTGATCCACCCCCTAAAGATTAACGATTCTCCTCACGGATTTTTCCGTTTTCGCAGGTGGCGTGAGGGGTTGTGCGCCGGGTGCGGGGCGGAGTGGAGCGCCCCCGGCGCAACCCCATGGCCGCGCTGGAGGCGTTGTGGCGATGTGCTTGTCGTACTTACGGTGGGTGCCGCGGCTCCACCGCTCAGGTTTCCTACGGAAATCAGTGGAGTCCGCATCAGGCGCCTGTAGTACGCACCATCGTCCCCATCCAGAAGAAGGAGAATGGTCATGACGTACGAGCGTCCCACCCTCGCCAAGGCCGGCAGCTTCCGCAAGGTGACGGGCATCAAGGACAACGGCCCGAAGGACATCCTGGGCGGCAAGCAGGTCCTCTGACCTGAGAGCGGGTGGCGGTCTCCGGCCGCCACCCGCTTCTTCTGTCCCGGACCCCGCCGACGGAAGGCCGTGCCCCCCATGGATCAGTCCCTGTCGCTCCAGTCCGTGCCCGCCTGGTTCGTCGTCCTGCCCGACACCGCCGCGGCGGCCGTCCCCGCCGCGAAGGCCCTCTCCTTCGCCACCCGCCGTCTCCTCCACGCCTCCGGACGGCCCTGGATCGTGGGCCGGTGGGACCCGGAGACGGCCGTGACGGGCGCGCACCGCGACGCGCGGGTCGTGGTGATCGGGGAGCACGCCGTCCCGGCGGCCGACGCCGAACGGGCGGCCGCCGCCGCGGCCGGCACCGCCTCTCCGCCGGAGCTGGACCGCCTCGCCGGCCGGGCCGGCAGCTTCCACCTGATCGCCTCCTGCCCCGGGCGGGTCCGGGTGCAGGGCGGTGTCGTCACCCTGCGACGCGTGTTCCACGCCGAGGCCACGACGCCCGGCGGACCGGTGAGCGTGGCGTCCGACCGGGCCGACGTGCTCGCCGAACTGGTGGGAGCCGGCCTCGACGAGCGCCGCATCGCCCTCGAAATGCTCGCCTCGGGCGTGCCGTACCCGTGGCACGGCGATCCGCTGTGGCGGGGTGTGCACCCCGTGCCCGGCGGCCACCGCCTGACGCTCGACGCCGCCGGGCGGGCCCGCACCACCCGGTGGTGGTCACCGCCCGACCCCGTCGTCCCGCTCGCCGCGGGCGCCGCCCGCCTCAAGGAAGCCCTCGCCGAGTCGGTCGCCGTGCGCACCCGCGGGCGCGACCTGGTGTCGTCCGACCTGGGCGGCCTGGATTCGACGGCGGTGTGCTGCACGGCGGCCCGCGGCGGCGCCAAGGTCGTCGCCTACACCGCCGCCATCCACGACGAGGCCGGCGACGACGTGTACTGGGCCGAACGCACCGTGCGGGCGCTGGGGAGCGTGGAGCACCACGTCGTACCCGCCCGCGAAGTGGCGATGACGTTCGACGGCATCGACACCCTCCGGGACGTCCTCGACACCCCCAGCATCATCACGGTCGACCGCAACCGCCGCATGGGCATCATCGAAATGGCCGCTGCCCGCGGGTCCGGCCTCCACCTCACCGGCCTGGGCGGCGACGAACTCCTGGCCGGCACGCCCGCCCGGCTGCACACGCTGCTGCTCAACCACCCCTTCGTCGCGCTGCACGCGATACGGGGCTACGCCGCCAAATACCGCTGGTCCCGGCGGGCGGTGCTGAGCCGGCTCCTGGACCGCAGGTCCTACGGGGCCTGGCTCGACCGCCTCGCCCGCGACCTGACCGGGCCCGCCGCCCCCGTGGAGGAGCCGCTGCTCGACTGGGCCGTACCGCCCCGGATGCCGCCGTGGGCCACGCCCGACGCGGTCGCCGCGGCACGGGAAGTGATCCGCACCCGCCGGACCCCCGCCGGGGCCCGGGGCCGGGACCGCGGCGAACACCGCGAACTGGTCGCCATGGACGGCATCTCCCAATGGGTGCGCCACATCGGGCAGATGTCCGCGCCCCTGGGCATCGCGGTCTCCGCGCCCTACTACGACGCCCCCGTCATCGAGGCGGCCCTCGCCGTCCGCACCGAGGAGCGCATCACCCCCTGGCGGTACAAGCCGCTCATCGTCGAAGCCATGCGCGGCGTCGTGCCCGAGGCCAGCCGCACCCGCAGCACCAAGGCCAACGCGACCTTCGAGGAGGAGGCGGGGCTGCGCCGCCACCGCCGGTCGCTGCTGGCCCTGTGCGAGGACTCCCGGCTGGTCCGGCTCGGTCTGGCCGACGGGAAGGTGCTGCACGACTGGTGCCGCCGCGCCCTGTCCGCGGAGACCGAGAGCTACCGGCTCCACCCCACCATCGCCTGCGAAGTGTGGCTTCGCTCGCGGGAGATGACGCCCCTGCCCGCGGCCGACCGAAAGGCGTGAACCGGTGCCATCACTCAAGCCCGGCGTCCTGCTGACCGAGACCGAGTACGGCATGGCGCTGCTCGACCAGGAGAGCGCCGAGTACTGGACGCTCAACCCGACGGCCGCCCTCGTCCTGCAGACGGTGCTGGAGGGGCACGGCCCGGAGCGCGCGGCCGAGCTCCTCACGGCACGGTTCGACGGCGTCGACGCCGCACTCGCCGGGGAGGACGTCCGCCGCATCATCAGCGAGCTGCGCGCGGCAGGACTGCTCACCCCGTAGGACGCCCTGCCGATCTGGAGGCACGCCGATGTCGACACCGGAAGCGATTCCCTACCACCCCCGCTCGATCCCCCTGGGCCGGCGCTGCACGGCCCGGCTGGCCGTGGGCTGCGCCCACCTGCTGGCGACCCAGCCGCCCGCCCGGATCCGCGCCGTCCTCACGAGGCTGCGGCGCGGTGCCCGTCCCGCGACGCTCGCCGAGGCGAGCACGGCGCGGCGGACGGTGCTCGCCGTGAGCCTCGCCGCCGGAGGGCACAAGGGATGCCTGCCCCGCTCCCTGGCCACCGTGCTGCTCTGCCGCTGGTACGGCCACTGGCCGACCTGGTGCGTCGGCGTGCGCAACCGCCCGCCGTTCGCCGCGCACGCCTGGGTGGAGGCCGAAGGGGTCCTCGTCGGCGAAGGCGCCCCGGCCGACTACTTCCAGCGCTTCTTCACCGTGGAGTGAGCCGATGACCGCGGCACCTTCCGTGGACACGCCCCGGACCGGCCCTCCCGCCCCCACGCCGGACGGCGCACCGGAAAGCGGCCCGGACCGGTCGTGGCGGGGGCAGCGGGCCCTGCTGGGCCACCTGCGCCCGCAGCGGTGGCGCATGGCCGCGGGCGTCGCCCTGGGGCTCGTCGGCAGCGTCATGGGCCTGGCCCAGCCCCTGGCGGCCAAGCGCGTGATGGACGACATGGGCCACGGCACGCCGGCCGCCGGCCCCGTGCTCGTGCTCAGCCTGCTGGTCGTGGCCGGAGCGGCCCTCGCCGGGCTCGGGTACTACGTCCTGCAGTGGTCGGCCGAATCCCTCGTCTGCACCGCCAGGCGCCGGCTGACCGACCGCCTCCTGCGGCTGCGCGTGCCCGTCGTGGAGGGCTCCGAACCGGGCGACCTCATCGCCCGCGTCACGTCCGACACGACACTGCTGCGCCAGACCGCGCCCCAGGCGGTGTCGGCGGCGGTCACCGGCACCCTGGTCACCGCGGCGACGGTCGTCATGATGGGGCTGCTCGACGCCGTCCTGCTGGGCGTCACCCTCGCCGTGGTCGCCTTCGTCGGGGTCGTCGTGGCGGTCGTGGCCCCGCGGATCGGCCGCGCCACGCACGGCACCCAGGAGGCGGTGGGGCGCATCGGGGCGGCGCTGGAGCGGGTGCTGGGCGCCTTCCGCACCGTCAAGGCGTCCGGCGCCGAGCGGCAGGAGGCGGCGGCGCTGCTCCGGGAGGCCGAACGCGCCCGGCGCACCGGGATACGGGCGGCCGCCTGGGAGGCCGTGTCGGCGACGACGTCGGCGGTGGTCGTCCAGATCTGCTTCCTCGTGGTGCTCGGCGTGGGCGGCGCGCGCGTCACCTCCGGCGCGACGGACGTCTCCACCCTCGTCGCCTTCCTGCTCTACCTCTTCGCCCTCGCCCCGCGCATCGGGCAACTGGTCGAAGGCGTCGGGCAGGTCCAGATCGGGGCCGCGGCAGCGGTCCGCATCGCGCAGGCCGAAGAGCTGGAGACGGAGGAGCAGGAGGACGACGCGACGGAAGACGTCACGCGAGAGCCCCTCAGCGTGTCCTTCGACCGGGTGAGCTTCGCCTACCGCCCCGGGCTGCCCCGCGTCCACCACGAGGTCTCCTTCACCGTCCCCGCCCGCGGCCTGACCGCGTTCGTCGGCCCGTCCGGCGCGGGCAAGACCACGGTCTTCTCCCTCATCGAGCGCTTCTACGAACAGGACTGCGGCCGCGTGCTCCTGGACGGCGTAGACGTACGGCACTGGCCGCTCACCCGGCTCCGCGCGTCCATCGGCTACGTCGAGCAGGACGTCCCCGTCCTCGCCGGCACCCTGCGCGACAACCTCACCCTGGGCCTCCCCGGAGCCGGCGACGAGGAACTCGCCCGCGTCCTGCGCCTGGCCCGCCTGGACCTGCTCGCGCACCGCCTGCCCGACGGCCTGGACACCGACGTCGGCCACCGCGGCAGCCGCCTCTCCGGCGGCGAGCGGCAGCGCGTGGCGATCGCCCGCGCCCTGCTGCGCCGCCCCGGGCTGCTCCTCCTGGACGAGGCCACGTCCCAGCTGGACGCCGCCAACGAGGCCGCGCTGCGCGACACGATCGCCGACACCGCCCGGCACACGACCGTCCTGGTGGTCGCCCACCGGCTGTCGACCGTGACCACCGCGGAGCGGATCGTGGTGATGGAGGCGGGCCGCGTCCGGGCGGTCGGCAGCCACGCCGAGCTGATGACGCACGACGCGCTCTACCGCGACCTGGCCAGGACACAGCTGCTGGGCGGCTAGGCCGGGAGTTCCTCGCCTCTCCGGCCGCCGGGTGCCACGCTTGATCTCAAGTTTGGTTGAGGTCCTAGCGTGCAGCTGTACCGACGTCTCCGGAGGAGAGCCCCATGAGCATGGAAGTCACGGCGTGGCACTCGCTGCACAGCGCGATGAACGCCGAACAGGGCAGGCGGCCTCTCTCCCGGGCCACCCTGCGCCGCATCGCCGCGTTCGCACGGCCGCACCGGCGGAAGCTGGCGCAATTCCTGTTGCTGAGCGTGGTCATGGCGCTGCTCGCGGTGGCGACGCCGATCCTGGCCGGGCGCGTCGTCGAGGCGATCGTGCACGGCGACGACACCGGGGCCGTCGTCCGGCTCGCCCTGCTCATCGCCGTGCTCGCCGTCGCGGAGGCCGGCCTGGGGCTGCTGACCCGCTGGCTGTCGGCGACCCTCGGCGAAGGCCTCATCCTCGACCTGCGGACCGCGGTCTTCGACCACGTCCAGCGGATGCCGGTCGCCTTCTTCACCCGCACCCGTACGGGCGCGCTCGTCAGCCGCCTCAACAACGACGTGATCGGCGCCCAGCGGGCCTTCAGCAACACCCTGTCCGGCGTCGCCGCCAACATCGTCACTCTCGTCCTGACGCTCGGCGTGATGCTCAGCATCTCCTGGCAGATCACACTGCTCGCGCTCGTCCTGCTGCCGGTGTTCGTCGTGCCCGCCCGCCGGATGGGCGCGCGCATGGCCGGGCTGCAGCGCGAGGCGGCCGCGCACAACGCCGCGATGAGCAGCCGGATGACCGAGCGGTTCTCCGCGCCGGGCGCCACCCTCGTCAAGCTCTTCGGCCGGCCCGCGGACGAGTCCGCCGAGTTCGCCGCCCGTGCCCGCGCGGTGCGCGACATCGGCGTCCGCACCGCCATGGCCCAGTCGTCGTTCGTCACCGCCCTCACCCTCGTCTCCGCGCTCGCCCTGGCCCTCGTCTACGGCCTCGGCGGCTTCTACGCGCTCCACGACCGGCTGGAGCCGGGAGCCGTCGTCGCGCTCGCCCTCCTCCTCACCCGCCTCTACGCCCCGCTCACCGCGCTGGCCGGTGCCCGCGTCGAGGTGATGAGCGCCCTCGTCAGCTTCGAGCGCGTCTTCGAAGTCCTCGACCTGAAGCCGCTGATCGCCGAGAAGCCGGGCGCGCGGCGGGTGCCCGACGGGCCGGTCTCCGTCGAGTTCGACGACGTGCGGTTCGGCTACCCGTCCGCCGACAAGGTCTCCCTCGCCTCCCTGGAGGAGGTCGCCGGACTGGACACCCGCGGCGGCACCGAGGTCCTGCACGGCGTCTCCTTCCGCGCCGAACCCGGCCGCATGGTCGCCCTCGTGGGCTCCTCCGGCGCGGGGAAGTCCACCATCGCCCAGCTGCTGCCGCGGCTGTACGACGCCGACGCCGGAACCGTACGCCTCGGCGGGGTCGACGTGCGCGACCTGAGCGCCGACTCCATCCGCGAGACCCTCGGCATGGTCACCCAGGACGGGCACCTCTTCCACGACACGGTCCGCGCCAACCTCCTCATCGCCCGGCCGGACGCCGCGGAGGACGAGATCTGGGACGCGCTGCGGCGCTCCCGCCTGGACGGCCTGGTGGCCGCCCTGCCCGACGGGCTGGACACGGTCGTCGGCGAGCGCGGCTACCGGCTCTCCGGCGGCGAGCGGCAGCGGCTGACCATCGCCCGCCTGCTGCTGGCCCGCCAGCGCGTCGTCATCCTGGACGAGGCGACCGCCCACCTCGACTCGACCTCCGAGGCCGCCGTCCAGGAGGCGCTGGCCGAAGCCCTGGAGGGCCGCACCGCCGTGGTGATCGCCCACCGGCTGTCCACGGTGCGGGCCGCCGACCTCATCCTCGTCGTCGAGGACGGCCGGGTCGTCGAACGCGGCACCCACAGCGAGCTGCTGGCCGCAGGCGGACGCTACGAGGAGCTGCACCGCACGCAGTTCGCCCGCGCGAAGTCGGACGGGGAAGCAGAGCCCGTCTGCTGAAACGCCAGGGGCCCGCCGACCGGCGCGATGCCGGCCGGCGGGCCCCAGCGTACGTACGCCCCTGGGCCTGACGGTTACTGGCCCT